>NZ_JAULLL010000003.1:0-436573 GCF_041357635.1 Sinorhizobium sp. CB7 | reverse complement strand
ACGCGCTCGTCGGGACCAACCCCGAGGGACTGCAGCCGCCTTGCGATGCGGTTGGACCAGGCCTCGAGCGCGCCATAGGAAAGACGCTCGCCCTCGCACACGACAGCCTCGGCCTGAGGCGCAAGAGACGCCTGCCGGGCGATCCGCTCCGTCACGGGAACGAACGGGTAGCTCGCCGGCTCGCCATGATCGACCGGCACAGTCAGCGTCAGCGCGGCAAGTCGGGTCTCCTCGCCGGCAGCGGCGATCTGGGTGAGCAGCTCGCCGTAATGGGCGGAAAGACGATCAATGGTAGCAGCATGGAACACATCAGGACGATAGGACCACGAGAGCGAGAAGCCGTGATCGAATTCATCCACGTCGATCATCAGGTCGAAAGCGACCGGCCGAATGATTTGCGTTTGATGGCGAGCGATTGCATCGCCCAGAAGCAGGCTCGTCCCGTTTCCATGATTCCTGAGGTTGAAGGTGATATTGAACAGAGGCGACGCAGACGCATCGCGCTCCGGGCGCAGCGCTTCGACGAGCTTTGTAAAAGGAATGTTTTGGTTGAGCTGCCCGACGATCAGACCTTGATGCACCTCGCGAATGAAGGAGCCGATCGTCTTGCTGCCGGTAACGTCGCCGCGCACGACCAGCATCTTGACGAAATCGCCAACAAGCTCGCGTGTGCCGGGATAATCGCGTCCGGCAATCGGCACGCCGACCTGAACGGTCGTCTGGCCGCCATAGCGCCCGACAAGCAGGAGAAGGGCCGAAAGCATGACCGCGAAAGGTGTCGTTCGCCACTGTTGCGCAAGCTCGCCGACACGTTCCGACGCCGATCGTCCCAGCCCCCTTTCCAGCGTTTTGCCGATCCCACGATATTCAGCCGTTGATCGGGCATCGGGGGGAAGCGTCGCTACGATGTCGCCCGTTCCTAGATAGGATCGCCAATAGGCAAGTTGCCGCTCATACGCGCCGCCAAGGTCCTCATGCGCGCGTTGCGAGACGCAGTAATCGCCATAGGTAAAAGCGGGGAGCGGCAGCGGCCGCCTTTCTCCATTGCAGGCAGCCGTGTAGATCACCGCAAGTTCAGAGAGGAAAATTTCCGCCGAGCGAGCATCAGCCACGATGTGGTGGGTGACAAACTGGACCAGGCAGGCGCCGTCGCCAACAGCCACGCAGCGAACGCGCAGCAGGGGGTCGCGTGTCAGGTCGAATGGTCTGGCGATGTCGTCGGCCAGGATCGAGCGCGCCGCATCCAGCCTATTGTCTGAAGACAGGATTGAGACATCGTCGCGCGCCCAGTCGAATGCCGGCTCGAGCCCAAATTCCTGATGGGGGATGCCGTCGATCTCGACAAAACGCGCCCTTAACGCTTCATGCCGTTGCAAGAGCACGCCGAGGCTTTCGAGCATCGCCTGCTCGCTGATTTCACCCTCTATCCTGAGCACCTGAACCACATTGTAAGCAACGCTCTGCGGTTCCAGCTGCCATTGAAACCAGAGCGCTTCCTGTTCATGCGTCAGAGGCACAAATCGTCCTCTTCGAGGCAGGCTTGCGACCGGACCAGGCCGGTCTTTGAGCAAGCGGATGATTTCTGCCTGCTCGACGACCGTCGGAGCACTGAAGGCGATCGCGGGAGAAACGGAGACAGCGAAAATCTCGCCCAGACGCGCAGCAAGCTGCGCTGCAAGGATCGACTGGCCCCCGAGGGAAATGAAGTCGTCATCGCGGCCGATGCGGGCGATATCCAAAGTCTCTTCCCAAACGGATGCTATGGTTTTCTCGTCATCGCTGATCGGCGCGGAATATGGCGGGCGTCCCAAAAGCTGGCGATCGTCGGCATGGTAGTGGGCCAAGGGAGAAATCGAACCGCTCAGCCATTCCGGCAGGCAGGCGCTGCGCCGGAGCTTGCCGCTCGATGTCCGTGGGAGATCGCCAGGCCTCAGGAGGAGCACAAGCCCGGGCACCTCTCCGTGCGATGAGGAGACCGCCGAGCGTACGGCATGAAGGATCGCTTCGCTGCCAAGCCGTTCGAATTTTGCCGGCGACACCTCCGCCGCGATGCCGATGGCTTCGTGACCGCCGGCAGTGATCGGAAAGGCTGAAATCCGACCTTTGCGAAGGGCATCGACATGATCGCCAATCGCCCTCTCGATGTCCTGCGGATAGCTGTTCTGCCCTCGGATGATGATGAGGTCCTTGAGCCTGCCGCTGACGAAGAGACGGCCCTCAAGAAGAAAGCCCAAGTCACCCGTGCGCAGACTGACCCTGCCATCGGGATCGGTAATGAAGATTTCGCGGGTGGCTTTGCGGTTCTTCCAATAGCCTTTGGCGATGCTAGGCCCGGCAAGGCAAATCTCGCCGATATGTCCATCAGGGCAAGGCAGGAGGCTCTGAGGATCGAGGATGCGTATATCATGGCACCTCTGGGTCACTCCGCAGTCGATGATTCCGGTCCCGGACGCGGCGGCGACCGCACGCCCACGCGCCAGCGCCTCGGGGTCGAAGAAACGTGCCGTCGCACCCGATAGCGGCTGGCCACCCGATGCCATCAGCGTCCCTTCCGCCAGCCCATAGCAGGGGTAGAGCGCTTGAGGCCGGAAGCCGGCCGATGCGAAATAATTACCGAAACTTGTCACGGTTTCCGGCCGTATCGGCTCGGCACCGCAATAAGCGACCCTCCAGCTCGACAGGTCGAGCTCCTGCAACTGGCTTTCGCGAACGCGATCGATGCACAGTTGGAAGGCAAAATCCGGCCCTCCGCCAGCCGTGCCACGATGCTTCGAAATCGCCTTCAACCAGCGGGAGGGTCGCTCAAGAAAGGCTTGCGGCGTCATCAGCACGAGCGGAAAGCCATGATAGATCGGCGCAAAAAGCCCTCCGATCAGACCCATGTCGTGGTAGAGCGGCGCCCAGCTCACCATCACGTCGCGAGGGCCGAATTGCATGGCCTCGCCGATGAGAACCTCATTCGCCGCGATGTTTGAATGGGTGACCATGACGCCCTTTGGTGTCGAGGTCGATCCCGACGTGTATTGCAGGAAGGCGACCGCTTCCGGCTCAACGCCGCTGAGGGAAAGCAGAGGGGAATCTGCATGCCTGTCCACCCGGAAAAGGACCGACTGCCCGAGGATCTCTTCCTGTGCAAAGGAGGCGGTGTCCTGATAGTGCTCTGCATCAGTCAGGAGGAGGCTGGGTTCGCTGTCCGATAGCATCGACCGAAGCCTGTCGAGGTTCTGCTGATGCTGCGCCTCCGGCGGAAACGCCGGAACAGCGATCATGCCGGCGTAAAAGCAGGCGAACAGGCTAACGACGTAGTTAAGTCCGGAAGGCATCAGGAGCACGGCGCGATCTCCCGACTCAGCCCTTTCCCGCAGCCGATGGGCCAGCCGACGTGCCTGAACATCAAGCTCCCGATAGGTGAGGACCTCCTCGAGGCTTTCACCGTCGACCAGGAAGCGGATCGCGACTTGATCGGGCATGTCGCGCGCATATCGCGCGAGGCGATCGATGATGCTGTCCGACGATCCGGTTAAGATGGGATCAGTGACTGAATTGAGAGTACGGATGGAAAGAAGAGCTTCCCTTTCCAGCTCGCGCTTGCGCGAGAGGAACGGGCACCGTCCTGCGCTCGGGTCGTCGTCGTCGGGCAGAAAATATTGCTTCCACTCGCGATTTTCCGGATCTCCGTAGACCCCGAGGTCCGGATGGTGGGAAATGCCGTCCCATTCCAGCAGGCGCTTGCGTACCTGATCACGGGCTTGGGGCCCGATGGCCTTTTGTGTAATCGCGTCGACGAACACGCTTCGCGGCTGGAAGAGCATGATCATTCCGGGGCCGAGATTGCGGCTGCGCCGCCTTTGATAGGAAGGCGTGCAGCCGACAACGAACATCTGGACACCGGCGAATTCGAACTCCCAGTCGGGATGGTCCGGCTCG
The DNA here is from genome assembly GCF_041357635.1 of Sinorhizobium sp. CB7. Taxonomy (NCBI): domain Bacteria; kingdom Pseudomonadati; phylum Pseudomonadota; class Alphaproteobacteria; order Hyphomicrobiales; family Rhizobiaceae; genus Sinorhizobium; species Sinorhizobium sp. CB7. The sequence goes on along the minus strand of NZ_JAULLL010000003.1, from coordinate 432,646 downwards.
AGAAGCTCGCTGTCATGTGTGATTGTCGGATCGTGGTCGTGCAGATACTGCAGCACGTGCCAGAAGCGCTTGCGATATTCGTCGTGGCCGAGCGGGACGGGATCCGGTTCGAAGAAGAGCGCGAAATTATTCTTCTCATGCTCCCTTGCGGCCGAAAGCTCCGAAAACTTGGCCATCGTCCGGGGCAGATCCGTCAGATCCGCCCCATTGACGAAGGAGTAGAACATCTCGCCGCGCCGCTCCGCCTGCGTGCCGAAGAAGCACGGAAACTTCGGATGCATGACATCTGCGCGGAATCGGTCATAGGCCGAAACTACCCAGTCCGGCGGGAGGACATTGCCGTGCCGATCCCCCAGGATAATCCTTGCCTCCCAAGTTGCCGTCTCCTCGACAGGCGACTTGGCTCGTTCTTGCTCGTTCGACATGTCCGCTTCCCCGTGCGACGGCAGGCAGAGTGAGAGGCCGCTACTCGGCGGCCGCCTTGCGTTGCTGGACTTCGTTCACCAGCGGTTCGATCCACTCCGGAGGAATGATCGGCTGGTGGTAGGTGCATTCGTCCGATTCGATCGAGGATCCATGCAGCCGGCCCTTCGGGACGAAGACCATTTCGCCGGGCTTCATGCGCAGCTTCATGCCGAGATTTGCCCAGAAGACCATGTCGCCGGACTGGATGACGACCAGGCGATGATCGTTATGGACATGTGTCGTCGAGCACATTTCGCGCGGCTCGATGAATGTTTCCCTGTCGATGTCGGGACGTTCGGCCTCGATGCGCTCGCTGATCGACTTGGCGATGTCGCGATACTGTTCGACCGCCGAGATCCAGCGCATCTGCTCAAGAAGGTCATCCCACGCGCAGGCGGCGAGCCTGCGGGCTGCGACAAAGCCCTGGGCGACCTCTGCAACGCCACGCGCTCCATAGAGCCGCTCGACTTCAATCAGCACAGTCCTGAAGCGTTGCGTAATGCTCTCGATGGTGGCGGGAAGCTCAAGACCGAATTGGTCGCCCGACATCATGCTAAGGCGTGCAAGCCCTTGTCCGACAACGCAGCCGAAAGCGATGAATTCCGCTTCCGCGGCAAACGCCGCCCCGTACAATGATAAGGCGCGGTCTGGGCGGGCGGCGAACGAATGCAGCAGATTGCCGCCGGCCAGGCTGGTCGACAGGTAGAACTGCCAGTAGGAGTGCTCCCGCTTGGTCACACCGACCCGGTCGGCCAGCTTGCGCATCAGCGCGTCATCAAAACCGGCAACCGAAAACGTCGGCCGGACGGGTTCAGGAAGAATGTCGAAATAGCCCGCCGCTGCGGCCTTAGCCAGAGCAGCGCGTTTAGCAGGCAACAGGCTCCATCGCTGGATGAAAATGAAGCGAAGCCCTTCCTCTACGTAGTCACGGTACTGCAGAAGCTCGAAGAGCTTGTTCCATTCTGTCGCCTCGCTCCGCAGGTGATCGGCAAGCTGCGAAACATACCCATCGATATCTGCGGCTTCGAACGGCTCGGCCAGATGGCTGAAGACGTAGTTCTCCAGGAACGGCCTGATGCGGGCTGCCAAGATGCGGCCATCCCCGCCATAGAAGCGATGAAACTCCTCGAAGCTTTTCTCGCTGCCTTCCTTCGGCAGGCGCGCGACGTCGAGCTCGTTGATGCAAAGCAGCATCCGCTGGCCCGCCAATGACGGAAGCAGGCTGATCCGGTCGGGCGTCACCGCGCGTTTGAACTTGATGTAGTCCAGATCTTCCGGGCGAAGCGGGCGGCGGTAAAAATCCTCGTCAAGTTCGAGTTCCTCGACCTCGGCGCTTCGAAACGCGTCATGAGCCGCAAACTGTTTCACCAGGTCGCGGTAGAAATCGAGGTGTTCAAGATACGGAGAAAAATCAAAAAGCCTTTCGGGGTTCGCCGACATCGGGAGCTCCTTTGCGGGGTTGAAGCGGTAAAGGACCGCGCTTTGACGAAGGTGGTTTCAGTTCGGATAGGTTTCGGCCATGGCGACAAGCACCCGCCGTTTGCCCTTGAACGGCGCGCGTCCGTGGGTGACCAGCATGTTGTCGAGCATCAGGACGTCGCCTTCCTCCCAGGGGAAGCTGAAAAGGCCGTCGAGATAGACGTCGCGCACTTCGTCAAGCAGGGCATCGTCGATGCGGCTGCCATCGCCGAAGTAGACATTGCGGGGAAGGTCCTGCTCGTCGACGACGTCCAGCAGCGATTCTCGTACCGACGGTTCCAGGCCGGAAACATGGAAGAGATGCGCCTGGTTGAACCAGAGGTCCTCCCCGGTCACCGGATGCTTGGCGACAGCCTGGCAGACCTGCCGGGTACGCAGCTGCCCGTCCGGCAACCACTCCCAGCGAATATCTTGCTGGCGGCAAAATTTTTCGACGACAGATCGGTCTTCGGTCTGGAATACTTGCTGCCATGGGAGATCAAGGCCGTTGCCGTAATTGCGAACATACATCAGCCCCTTGTCGGCAAACGTGCGGCGCAGCTCCGGCCGAAGCCTGCGGTAGACTTCGCGGCTGTCCATGAGTGGCGTTGCTCCACCTTCCTCCGCCGGGATGTCGCAATAGAACCAGATCTTAAGGGGCCAGCGCAGTGTGTATGCCTGCTCGTTATGCTGGGGAATCCACTGGTGCGCCGGATATTCCGTCGACGAATAGACACCCGTATCGATCTTGCTGCGCGGCGTCGAGGCGAACTCATAGGAAGCGAGCTCGTTCCCAAAGCTTCTGGCGAAGGCGTTGAAGCCCGGCACGTCGACTTTGCGGAACCCGCGGAAGAGGATCGCGCCCTCTCGGCACAGGTGCCGGTCGACCAGGGCCTTTATCTCGTCGGCATGCTCTGCGAGAATATCGTCACGCCCGCCACGGACGAGGACGACTTCCGTTCCTTTATGCTTCCATGTGTCGGCGACATCGATTGCTGTCGCAGGATTGGGCTGCAATGCTCTCATGGCAATGGCTCCACTTTGTGTGAGGCAAGACAGTGCCGTGCCGGAGTTGGAGGCGGGTTGATGCCTGCCGGCCCTTCGATCAGCACCTGGCCATCCAGGACCCGAATGCCGGCGGCCTCAAAATCCGTAACCAGCGCGCCGCAAAACAATGGCCCGGTCGCAAATGGGTTGAGCCACCAACGGCCATCGATACCAAGATCGAGCACGTCTGCCGGCGCCCCATGCCGACCGATGACGGAGATAGCCGCCATCTTATCGTGTAGACCTTTGCCAATGGCCTTTAGAAGAGCCTCCTTGCGGGTCCACAACTGCAGGAACTGGCGTTTCCGCCGGTCTGGATCCCGTTCGTGGATGATGTATTCGATCTCATCCGGGCCGAAGGCGATCGATGCGGGGCCGGCCCAGTCCGCAGCGCGTGCTTCAGCCTCTATGTCGATGCCGACGCGTCCGCCTCCTGATACGGCCAGCGACCACATGGAGCCACTGTGGCTCCAATTGACATTGAGATCGGCATCGCAAAGAACGGGCTTGCCATGGCGGCCAAGATCGAACCTGATGTCAGATGGCGGCCGATCAACGTAGAAAGACAGGATTTTGCGGATGAAGCCCCGACCGATCGCAAATCTGATCTGGTCTTCTGCGAAGCGAAATCGTCGGGCCCGCTCCAGCTCATCGGGAGAAAGATAGCGTCTGCAAAATTCGCTCGTTGATGCGCTCAGTTGGGCGACATCGAAAATCCAGAGATGAACCTCCCCGGGAGCGGTCAGTATCGTCGTTGGTTCCGCCGACAGCAGGGCATTCGCCGCCGGCGACGGATCGTTTTTTTCCCTCGCCGCTCGTTCTGTCAATAGCATCGCTTTTGGTGAGACGCGCTCAGCAGGCATCGACGAACCCCATTGCTGCCCTCAGTTCGGAGAGCGTTTTCCTGATCGCTGTCAGGACCTCTGCTCGGCGTGACTCGATGAAGAAGTGATCACCATCGATCATTGTGAGAAAGCAGGGGCCCGATGTTTCGTTCTGCCATGCGGTAAGATGAATGCGCGGGTGCGAGACGTCTTCGTCATGCGTGCCCCCAAAGACCGTGATGGGGCATTTGAGCCGCTCCCGTTCGGGCCGGGCGTAAGTGCCGCACAGATGGAAGTCGTTGCGAATGACCGGAACGACAAGGTCCAGCAATTCTCGGCTTTCCAGAAGCTCTGCCGGTGTGCCGCCCAGCGATCTGAGTTCACTCAGAACCTCCTGCTCGGGGCAGCCCAGCCACTGGAGCTCCTTATCGCGGTAACCGGGCGCGCGGCACGCACTGATGCCCAGCCATTTCGGCTCACTTCCGCGCGCCCTGAGCGCGTGGGCAAGCTCGAGAGCAAGCAGGGCGCCCATGCTGTGCCCGAAAATCGCGCAGGGCTCATGCACGATGTCCTCGACCTGCCGCAGCAGCCATCCGGTAAGCGACGACCAGTCCGAGACCAGCGGCTCCAGCCGACGCGCTCCGTGACCAGGCAGGTCAAAGGCATGGACCTTTGTCCATGGCGGCAGTGCGTTGTTCCAGCTCCGATAGATCGTCGCGGTGCCGCCGGCATAAGGAATGCAAAGGAGATTGAGCCCCGGCATTTTCGCACCCTTCAGGCCGATGCGCTTTCGGCCGCTTGACGCTCGGCAAGCGCCTTTCTCAGGGACAGCGGACGCATGTCCGTCCATACCTCTTCGATATAGGCGAGGCATTCCGCCTTATTTCCGGTCTTTCCAGCGGCGCGCCATCCGTCCGGAATCGTCTTGTAGGTCGGCCAGATAGAATATTGCTCTTCGTGATTGACCACTACGGTGAAGTCAGTGCTTTCGTCACCCCAACTCATGTGAAACGCTCCCACTTCGATCCTTGCCGCGCGAAATGATGCGCAAATGCGGCACCGGAATCAGTTCATCGGCGGCCCAAGGATGTCGTTGCCTCGGGCGAACGGTGGGAAGACGGAGCTGCGGAAAGGTTTTCTAGGGGTGCATGGAAACTTTTTTGGCGCCAGCGAATCTCGGCGCACGGAATCAAGGCGAATAGAAACGAGCCCTTGAAAAGTTGGCCACGCTTTCGTCGTCCCTGGGAGGCGATTGCTTCTCGCCTCATCGGCCGATGACGAAACGGGGATCCCAGATGACAAAGCGCCAACTTCGCCCAGTAGCCTTCAAATGGGTATCGCTGCTCCTTCGCAGCGCGTTGATGGTCGCCCTGGTCCCGGTACACCTGGCATATGCCGGCGGAGAGAAAGCCCGCGCGATCGACGTTCAGATCACACGGACGACCTTTGGCATACCGCATATCAGGGCTTCGGACTTCCGAAGCCTTGGCTACGGGGTGGCATATGCCTATGCGCAGGACAATCTCTGCCTCATCGCTGAAATGCTTGTCACCGTGCGCGGGCAACGATCACGCTATTTCGGCGCAGAAGGCCGGCCATCGTGGGGTGGGCCAGCCAATCTCGCAAGTGATGCGTTTTACCGCTCTTACCTCGAGCCTGACCAAATCTCTCGGCTTTACGCCGGCATCAGCCAGGATGCCGCAGAATTGGTGGCCGGCTATGCCGCGGGATACAATCGTTACCTGTCCGACACGCCATCGCCATCGCGGCCAACAAGTTGCCGCAATAGCGATTGGGTAACGCCAGCGACCGAGAACGATATCCTTCTGCTGATGGCTGACAAGATGATCGAAGGCAGCGTGGCCAGCTTGAAGGAGGAGATCACGGCTGCCGTTCCGCCACCGGCTGGCGCGGGTTCGCTCGAAGCTTCCCCCGCATCTTCGGGCGAGGCTGAGCCATCTCCTCCTGGAAGCAACGGCTACGCGTTGGGCCGGGATGTGGTTGCGGGAGGCACCGGAATTCTTGTCGCCAATCCCCACTTCCCTTGGGATGGTCCAGATCGGTTCTATGAAATGCATCTGACGATCCCGGGGCAACTGGATGTCATGGGCGCTTCCATCCTTCCCTTCCCGGCTATCCTTATCGGCTTCAACAAGGACGTCGCCTGGACCCATACCGTCTCTACCGGCCAGCGCAGAACCTTTTATGAACTGACGCTCCATCCTGATGATGTCATGTCGTATTTCTACGGCGGCCAACCCGAAAAGATACGGACCAAGCAAGTCCCGATCGATGTGCTCCTGCCGGATGGCACGATCCAGACGGTGATGCGCACGACATATTGGAGCCGTTTTGGCCCGATCATCCAGGATGCCGATGGCGGCCTGACCTGGGATCGCAAACATGCCTATGCCGTTCGCGATGCAATGCTGGAAAACAGCCGAGCCTTGGATCAGTGGCTCGGCATCGACGGCGCACGAAGCATTGCCGAGCTTCGCGCTGCACTGGTGCGGCTCCACGGGACACCGTGGGTGAACACGATCGCCGCAGACCGGTTCGGCAACACCCTCTACGCAGACATGTCCATCGTTCCGAACATTTCCGAAAAGCAATACAGCAGCTGCCGGCCGTCGGAAAAGGCAAGACAAACCGCAGCGCGTTTCAACAGGGTTGTCCTTGACGGTTCCCAAGCCGCATGTGATTGGGAGACGGTGGAGGGATCTCCACAGCCAGGGATCGTTCCGGCGGAACGGATGCCCGTCCTCGAGCGCGGCGACTATGTGCTGAACAGCAACGACTCCTATTGGCTTGCCAATGCCGAGCATCCGCTCACGGATTACCCACCGATCATCGGAGGGGTGAATGAGCAGCAAAATCTTCGCACAAGGATGGGATATCTTCAGCTTCGCGAGCTGATTTCCGAAAAGAAAGGCAGGCTCGAGACAACCGACCTGCGGCAGATGCTTTTGAGGGATCGCAATTACGCAGCCGAGATGGTCCTCGACGATATCGATCATCTCTGCGACGACGCCGCGCCGGTGGCAGCCCCATCGGCACTGATCGGGTGCGCGGCGCTGCGCCGGTGGGACAGACGCGACGACGCCAGTAGTCAAGGCGCCGTTCTGTTCAGGGAACTTTGGCGGCGCGTCAGCGGATTGTCCCAACTTGACCTATGGAGGTACCCCTTCGATCCATCGAATCCGCTCACCACCCCTCGAGGAATTGCCTGGGAGAAATCGGATGTGAGAGATGCCCTTCTCCAAGCCATTGCAGATACGGTCGATGAGTTGCAGCGCATGGGATTCGAAGTCGACGTACCGCTTGGCGTTACCCAGGCGCGTCCCAGCGCTATTGGGAGAATACCCCTGAACGGCGGCACCGGCGCGGAAGGTGTGCTGAACCTGATGGCGCTCGGACCGCTTGGGTCGCAAGGTTATTCAACGCAGTTGATGGGCGGTTCGAGTTACATTCAGGTCGTGAGCTGGGATCAGGACGGTCCGGTCGCGCTTGCCCTTCTCACCTACGGGCAATCATCGGACAGGAACTCTCCGCACTACGCTGATCAGACCGTCACCTTCTTGGCGAAGATATTGCCGAGGCGACCCTTTACAGATGCGGAAATCCAACGGGATCAGCTGAGCGTGATCAAGCTTGTCGAGTAACACCCTTGACTCCGCAAGCCATCAACCTCCCTCGGATCCAGGTCCCGCCCCGGGCCAGCGGTCGCCGCTCTGATGTTTCGAGTGCTCCTTGAGCAGTGGCAATGCTTCAAGCGTATCAAGTATCTTCCGATAGGCCCCCGCTCTGGAGGGGATTTCGCCCAACCACTCCTCGAATTCCACCAGCAGACCCTCGTTATCCGGATCCGCCTTCAGTCGGTCAATCCAGGTTCGGGCATCACTCCAATCCTGCTCCGAGAGCTCATCGGTCAAATTCACCATTCCTGCTTTTCACCGTATAAACGCAGATTTCGCCCGAACGTAAACGCTACCCCATTCAGAAATGAACAGCACTTCCGGGCCGACATAAAATATCATTTATAACGAGGAGTGAAGTCCGGCAATTGCTGCGCAAGCCTGATCTCCGCCTGTCGGACAAGCTGATCGGCCCGGGCGACCGAGACGCCCAGTTTCGCCGCGATGTGCTTGAAGGAAGCCCCCTCAATCCATCGCATCTTGAACGCCGTCGCTATGCGAGGTGGCAAAGCTTCGATCGCCTGCTTCACCAATTCAAGTTGCTGTCGAACCGATACAGTCTCTTCGGGCGACAGATCCTGCTGGGCCACGTTTTCGAGGGCGTCCTCGGGTGAGTGGCGCGACCGATCCTGTGCCAATATGCGCAATCGATCGGCGCAGAGATTGCGCACGATCCCGAAGAGATAGCCATTCAGGCTGCGAATTTCTCCGCGCGGGCCATAGGCCCAATCCGTGCCATCTGCCCGGATCGCCGAGAGCCGAACAAATGCTTCCTGCACAACGTCTTCGGCGTGTTCTCGCCCCGCCCTTGCAGCTGCATATTCGATGAGGTTTGCTCGGTGCTGCAGAAACACGGCGACGACGCTTCGGCTTTCCTCCATCGTGCCTCCCAGGAGAACTTTAGATCCTATCGGGTAAAAAACTAAAGTTGAGAATTACACCCTACTTCTAGCTGCGCGGGGGGACAACTTCGGAAACTACGGTATTGACAATCCTGCGTAAGCCCAATCAACAAACTGCAACCTTATATCGATTGCACTGAGCCACCGGAGCAATACGCCGGATTGCTCACGAAGAGCTTTGCTCCCGGCGCAACTGGTAAAGACCTAAACTTCGTTCTTTGGAAATGTGGCGATGCAGCACCCAGCCGCCGAATCCTGAAATATCGGCAGATAAAGAGAGGGATCCAGGCGCCAGAAGTCCTTCCAGCCCCTGCCCTCTAGGAATTCCTGCTCGCTGACGACATCTCCCCCGGCACCAGTTGTCGACGGTACTTTGTGCGCCTCAGGGAAACATTTCCAATCCAATTGCAAAATTTCCACCACGCTTGCCAAGCGACCGATGACGTCCAACCGCCAAGCTTGATGTCGGCCCTGTACTTCACCAAGTGAAATCACCTTCCTCTGCAGGAGGTTTTTCATAAGAACGATCTCGTCAATGACGCCGCCGGTCAGACAATCGATCCACGCATCCGTCTTCACAAACGCCAAGGAGACGATGAAGAGAATCAAACTCTACCGGACGATCCTCCAACTGCAGGCCGAGCCGGCAATCGCTAGCCGTCTCAAATAACCACGCTCCACGCTGACGCGATCCTCAGAGCGCACGCGTCAGCACGAGATTGAGAGGATATGAGGGTGAGCATGAGTGTTGATCCGAAGCTTCCTTCCACCGGATCGTGATGCCGGTGCGGGTAGCGAAATCAATCGCTTGCGATTGAAATAGCTTCTGCTCTATCACTTCGCCAATATGAGGACGCGTCGGTCTCTCTTTGAGACATCCGATCTTCATAGTGGAGTAGCACACTCGACAGCAATGCGTAGCGCACCGTGTAACTCCGATGCGTTCACCGCGCGCCGTCTAATCAGTGCATTCGCTCTCCAATCGGAGGGACATCCGAAAGAACAGTGCACTTTGACGGATCGACCGAAATGAAAATCGTCTCATCAACATGCGTCCGGACGGATGGGTGGCTACGCGCCATTAGCTCGACGCCGTTGATCTCTACCTTGAAGTCAACGCATTCCCCGAGGAAAACCTTAGCGCGCACGGTCCCGATAAGCATAGTATGATTGCTCGCCGTTGGTTCGGTCTCAGAAAGCCGTAGATCCTCGGGACGAATGGACAGGAAGACACGGGATCCGTCGGGTAAACCTTCTTTTTTAACCGCACTCAGGGTACCGATGGCGCTGTCGATCATGAGGCAATCACCCATTGCGCTTCGTACATTACCTTCGACGAAATTGGTATTCCCGATAAAGTCGGCGACGAAACTAGTTGCCGGGCGGTCGTAAATGTCTCGCGGCGAGCCAATCTGAACGATTTTCCCCTGGTTCATGACGGCGATCTCGTGAGAAAGTGCGAGAGCTTCGCTTTGGTCATGAGTGACATATATCGTCGTGATGCCCAATTCGCGCTGTATCTTTTTCAGCTCGAACCGCATCTTCTCACGCAACTTCGCATCAAGGTTTGAAAGCGGCTCGTCAAGAAGCAGCAACTCGGGTTCCATCACAAGTGCTCTTGCCAGAGCAAGACGTTGTTGCTGCCCACCCGAGAGTCGAGTCGCAGCTCGATCGGCCAGATAATCAAGCGACACGGCGTTTAGCATTCGCATCACCTTGTCCTTGATATCCTTGGCTGATAGTCGCTGCGATCGCACCCGCAGCGGAAAAGCAGCATTCTCGAAGACAGTCATGTGCGGCCAGATCGCGTAAGATTGAAAAACCATGCCGAACTGCCGTTGATTAGGCGCGACAAATATGTTGGAGGTTCCAGAGAACATCACACGCCCTCCGGCCGTAATTCGGCCCTCGGTGGGCCGCTCCAATCCGGCAATGGAACGGAGCGTCGTCGTCTTGCCGCAACCGCTGGGGCCAAGCAATGTGAATAGGCGGCCTTTGGGAACAGAGAAGCTGATATCGCTTGCTGCGAGCACAGGCTTTGACGACGGCGCCTGATAGATGGTGCTGAGGTTTTCGATCGTAAGCATAGGTTCCTCCCTAAATTCCCTTTACACCAAGGCGCTTTGACACGAGTTGGACAAGCATGACGAAGCAGAAAAGCACCGTAATCATCATGACGCCAAAAGCGGACAACTCTGTATACTGACCGTTCTGCCAGAACTCCCAGATCATGATGGAAATGACTTCATTGCCCGGACTATACAGAAGAATGGAACTTGATAGTTCTCGCACGGACACGACGATAATATAGATCCACCCGGCTACGAATCCCGGCTTCAGGAGAGGGAGAACAACACTTCTGAAGGTCATGAGCCACGAGGCACCGCACATTTCTGCGGACTCTTCAAGCTCCTTGTGGATCTGCACCATGGAGGTCGCGTTGTATCGCATTCCATAAGGCATGAACTTGATAACATACGACATGAGCATGATCCAAAGCGTACCGTAGATGCCAATGTCGACGTTGAGGTAAAACACCATGAGCGCAAGTCCAAGCACGATGCCCGGAAACACGAGCGGCAGCGAAGCCAGCACGTCCAGCAGCCAACGGCCGGGTATTTTGGTCCGGACGGTGATCCAACAGATGACGGACGTTAGCAACATGACAACGGTTGCTCCGCCGAGCGCGAGCTTTACGCTATTCCACACGGCCGTATAGAAACCAGGATACTCAAGTACCTTTTGATATGCACCGAACGACAAACGCTGAACTGCAGCCCAGGAGGGCGCCGAATAGTAACGTTGAAGCGAAGCCCATAGAAGGACGAGGAAGGGAAGACCGACAACCAGCGTCACATAGAGGATAAAAACCCCTCCCGTAACATAGCGCCAGCGCCCGATGTCAGCGACCCTTGGACGGAAGCCCTTTCCTGTAACGGTCGAATACTTGCTTCCCTGGCTCGACAGCCGCGACTGGTAATAAATCCCTATCGACGTGATAAGAAGCAGTACGACCGCATAGGTTGATGCCAAACCTATATTGCTTGGATAGCTATGAACGGCGTCGTAAATTGCAGACGTGTAAACCTGCAGACCTATTGGCAATCCCAACAGAGCGGGCACCTCGAAGGATTCGATAGCCCGAATGAATAGAATAATGAAGGCGGCGAGAACGGCGGGCCAAGCAAGCTTGAGGGTCACCTTGAATGCAGTCTGAGCGATCGATGCACCGCTCATCATGGCTGACTCCTCCAGTGAGGGATCCATTGAGCGGAAAGCTGCGGTCACCAGGAGAAAAGCAACGGGCGCGTAGTGCAAGCCATCGACCCACACCATCCCCGCCATGGAATAGATGTCAAACCAGTTGCCGAGGATTTTGTTCAATATCCCGATCTTTGGGCTCGCCAACATGATCCAGGACACCGTGAACAAGATGCCCGGTATGATCAAAGGGATAATCGACATCGCAAAAAACAGCGATTTGAAGGGCGTGTTTGTACGCTCATTCACCCACGCGAAGAATGTACCCAAGACGAGAGCGAACGCTGCCGTGAAAAGGGCGAACTGCAATGAGTTTCCCATCAAGACCAGCGACTCGGCACTCTCAAAAACGGTCGCATAATTTTCGAGCGTTAGTACCGAGGGCGTTTGCAAGGTCCCGGTCGAATGGAAGCTTTGCCACAAAAGGAAGCCGAGCGGGATAACTGCAAGCCAGAAAACGATCAACATCGCGACGGCTATGACAATGCCCTTTGCGTTGAGCCAAGTTGGCATGGAAAATGAAGAGCGGATGCGCTCGTTCTCAGGGGTAAAAACTGCCATTTCGCCCTCCTCCCAGTGGACGACCGCGCGGTTCACGCGGCTCTTTGTCTATCAACTCGCTTGGGGCGCGCGGCCCTCAGATGACGAATTCCTCTAGTATCTCCGGAGCGAAGATCTCCTCGGCATCCAGCTGCCTTTGCGAAAGGCCCTGCTCATAGGAGTAACGAAGGAAGGTATTCAGCACTTTTCGATTTTTCTCGAAGCCGTTCGGCCAGAAATCCTTCCCCATATCGCCTTCGGCCTCCTCGTAGTGGGCCATCGCCCACGGCAACATGGTCTTCAGGGCCGCCGTTTCGCTGAGATCCTGGTAGGTCTTTCGCTGCGACTGCTGCAACGCCTTGAAGATCGAACGCGCGATCCATCGATTACGTTCATAGACTTCGCGTCTGATGACGACCGTGTGCATTATCGGAAAAATGCCCGTTCGAGCGAAATAGGCTCGCTCGACGCCAACGTAGTCATCGAACAAGCGTCTAACGTTGCCGGCCTTGCAGGAAAACGTGGACGGCTTTCGCGCGGTGTAAAGGGCGTCGATTTCGCCGTCGCGCAACATTGTTGCCAACGTCTTCTCGGGCCCTATTGGGTGCACCCTGATATTTTCCGGCAGTTGCAGCTTCAATTTCTCGGATCGATTGGGCGCTTCTTCACCGCCCGTGTAATAGGTCACGCTATCGACCGGGACGCCGTATTCATCCGACAGGATACCACGGATCCAAACCGGGGCCGTCATCTGATATTCCGGACATCCGACGCGCTTGCCGATCAGGTCCTTTGGCTCGCTGATACCCGATGCGGTGTTTACGTAAATCGATGAATGGCGGAAAAAGCGCGACGGAAAGAACGGGATTGCAATGAACGATCGTTCAGGTTTGAACAGCGAAACGACATAGGAAGACAAAGACATTTCAGCAATGTCAAATTCCCGGTACCGCAGCATCCGGAAAAATGTTTCCTCTACCGGCAAACTGAGACATGTCAGATCGATGCCGTCCGGCTTTATGGAGCCGTCCATGATCGCTCGTGTGCGATCGTAATCCCAACATCCCATCGTTAGCCGCAAATCCGCCATGGCCGCTTGCTCCCTGCAATTCCTCTTGGGTGCGAGCCGCTCTTCGCTCGCCTTTAAGGTTTGATAAAATAAAGGTCATCCACATGACCACGAGATTTTTCATGGGTCAGATCGCAGTTTTTTGCTGTTTTGGCAGGATCATCGTCTGTGTACCGTTCGAGGGGTGAGGAAGAACCTGTGATCCACTGACGGGTTGCAGTCAGGACTTGAGACCCATTGACGATGGCGCAGCGAATGCGCGACCACGTGAGGAGGAGAAAATGCTTTTTCGTAGAGGACTGATTAGAGTTGCGACCGTGACGAGCGTCATCGCAGCTGGTTGCATGACCACGGCCGCCGCAGATAACTCGATCTTGACGTCCACATCGCCCGACCGGGCATCGAGACTGGAAGCGGCGGCGAAGGCAGAAGGCGAGTTGATGCTTTACACCTCTATCGCGCAGAAAGATGTACAGCCGCTCATCGAACCCTTTGAAAAGAAATATGGGATCAAAGTGACGGTTTGGCGCGCCAGTGGCGACGACGTTTTGCAACGAACCGTGCAGGAGCAGAAGGCGGAGCGAGCGACTGTCGATGCAATTCACATCAGCGCGCCGGAAATGGAAGCCCTGCATCGAGAAGGTGTGCTCCAGAAGGTTGAATCACCGTATTTTGCTGATCTGCTGCCTGGAGCTATCCCACCACACAAGGAATGGGTGAGCACGCTGCTGTCAGTTTGGGTGCAAGCTTATAATACCGATTTGATCTCGCAGGATGAACTGCCGAAGAACTATCAGGACTTGCTCGATCCCAAGTGGAAAGGCAAACTGGGGTTCGAGTTGGAGGATATTGATTGGTTTTCGACAGTCGCCAAAACGATGGGCGAGGAAAAGGGGCTCCAGTATTTTCGAGATCTCGTCCGGGTTAACGGCCTCTCAATCCGAAAAGGGCACTCGCTGCTGAACAATCTTGTCGTCGCAGGCGAAGTCCCGATGGGCCTCACGCTTTATAACTACATGCCAGCACAGGCGAAAAGAGACGGAGCGCCAATTGATTGGTTCGCACTCGAGCCGGCGATCGCGCGTTCGAACGGGGTCGGTGTGGTCAAGACCTCTCCTCACCCCAATGCAGCGGCACTGTTTGTGGATTACTTGCTTTCGGAAGGACAAAAAGCTTTTGTCGATTTGGGTTACGTCCCGACGTCGACCAAAGTCGAGTCGCCGCTCAAGGGTGTCAAGATTGAGATTTCCGATCCGACGGATAAGCTCGACAGTGCGAAAAAATGGGAACCACTGTACGATCGCATCATCATACAGGGCAATCCGAACTAAGCCCGCAGTTAAGAGGAATGAAAAGCGGGCTGAAGCCCGCTTTTCTGTGATCACAACGGCTCGTCGCCACAGTGCCCGATAACCTGCGCCCCATCTCCGATCCTGAGCGCCAATGTCGCTACAAGTTCATCAATAAATGATTTCAAGATCTTGTCCTGCGCGGCCGGCAAGCGGCTCGGCGGTTCAAAAAGATAAAGCGTACGTTTCAATTCAGGATCAACGATCCGATGCGCCACTACAGTGCCTTCCTCGACCTTATCTTTAACCGCCCCGTATGGGACGATGCTGGTAGCAAGACCTCGCTCAACGAGAGTCTTTATCGCCTCAAGCGATTGCACGGTAAAGCGAACATTTACCGGTAGAGTTGACGTCTTGGCGGCACGATGAACTGCGTGCCAGACATTATCTCTGTCACCTGGCAGGGCCAAGTTCGATGCGACGACTTCATTGAAGGGAACCGGGCCGGGGTCAAAGGATGAAGCAGGAGCCGTGATGAAAAACAAGGTTTCCTGCATGAGTGCGGTTCTCATTGACCCTTGATTGCTGGAGCTATCATAGGCCAAGGCGAAATCGATCTCCTCGCGCTGGAGGAGGTCCATGAGCACGAAACTCAATTCTTCGACCAATCGAAGGGTGATGCCAGGCAGGTCGGATGTCGCCGTTACGAGAAAATCGGTGCCGACCATCCTCATCGTGCTCGGAGTCAGTCCTATTGAGACAGTGCGATCGCCCGTTTTTCTGAACGCGGAGATGTCACGTCGAGCTTCTTCGACGAGGCGCATAATCTCTGCACCACGCTCATACAGCAAGCGCCCTGGTTCCGTCATTGAAATGCCACGCGAGTGACGAACCAGCAATTCAACCCCAAGCATAGCTTCGAGGTTGCGGATCTGTAAGCCGAGCGCTGTCTGAGAGACGTGAAGCTGCTCAGCCGCCTTTGTCATATTGCCGGCTTCAACCGCCCGGAGAAAATTATTGATCTGCTTTAGATTAATGGCGAGGCCTCCTCTTACCTGCCTGCCTCACAAGACGCGGCGTTTGGCCTTTCTCGCCAAATAGTCAAAATTGACGACATACTGCTCCCGATTATCGAGGTTGGCCGCCAGACTTGCTATGTCGCTCTCCTCAAACTCCACGATATCTCCGCCCATAGCAAGACAGAGAACCTGATCGTGGCAGGCATTTTCCAGCGTCAGCGTGCGTATCACCGCCTCTTCAACCGATACACCGGTAACTGTCACGCCATGGCCGCGCATCATGACCACCTTGTGATGACCGAGCGCCTCGGCGACAGCCCGACCGGTTTGTGGTGACCGGATCAAATTGACGGTGTCGTGATAATAACCAAGCCCGTCGGCGAAGAGCACACAGGCCTGCGACACGATCCGCCATGGCCGCTCACCGGAACACCAGATCGTTGCGTACTTGGGATGGGTATGGATGACTGAACCGAGATCCGGCCGCGCCCTATAGATTTCCGAATGGATGAAAACCTCGCTATGGCGCCTCCCGCCGCCGCCGATCTTCTGGCCCTCAAGATCGCACACCACTATGTTTTCCGGGGTGATTTCCTCGAAACCCAGGCTGTGCGGCTTCATGAAAAAGCGGGACGGGTCGCCCGGATCGCGAATGGAAACGTGACCCCTGGTGAAATCGCCCAGGTCGGCGAGGCCGAGGATAAGGCCGGCTTCGATCAGCCGCTGTTTGATCTGTTCGTGCATTTGCTTCGTCTACTCGAGAACAATTCGGATAACGGATAACGGTTTCACAGCGCGAGGGTCAGGCGCGCGGTTTTTGAGCCCGAGCAGCAGATCATCATCGTGTCCCCGCGCGCCTTCTCTTCGTCACTCAAAACCATGTCCTGGTGGTCGGGGATACCGTCCAACACCTTGACCTGGCAGGCGCCGCAAATGCCCATCTCACAGGAGAAATCCAGATTGAAGCCGGCGTCGCGCAGGACGCCGAGGATGGACTGTCCCTTGGGGATGTCAAACTCTTGACCGCTGTCTTCCAGCGCCACGACGAAACCGCCGTCGAGGGCGGCCTGCTGCGCAGGAGCGAAACGTTCGAGATGGACCTGTTCGGGCGGAAGGTGGCTCGTTCGGTCCTCGAACGTGTCCAACATCGGCCCGGGACCGCAACAGTAGAAATGCGAACCGGCCGGGGCATTTTCGATGATGCTGCCAATGTCGAGAAAGCATGCGGCCTCCGAATCGATATGGATGTTGGCATTTGCAAGCTTGCCGATCAGCTCGGCGAAGGCGACGTCGCGCCGGTCGCGACAGGCGTAGTGGAGCTCGAAGCTGCGTCCGAGCTCGGTGAGCCGCTGGGCCATCGACCAGATCGGTGTGATTCCAATGCCCCCGGCGATCAGAACGCTGTGGCCGGCATTCTCGTCGAGGGTGAAATTGTTGCGCGGCGCGCGGATCTTCAACACCGAGCCGACGCGGACGGCATCGTGGAGGCACACCGAACCGCCACGACCGCTTTGGTCGCGCTTGACGCCGATCGTATAACGATTGCCATGCTCGACGGGGTTGACGAGGGAATACAGCCGGACCATGTCATTGGGCAGATTGACCGCGATATGGGCGCCGGCCTTGGCGGTCGGTACCTCCCCGCCGTCGAGGGTTTCGAACTCGAATAGGTTGGTTTCGTGCGCGAGATAGCGGATCGCGGTAAGCCGCATCTCGACCGTTTTCGTCACTGCTATTTCCAATTCTCTCTCCCTGTTGGCGTCCATTGGAGGCTGCTCGCATCCTCGCGCGCCGGCGCTGTCTGATTACTCGTTCGATCGGCGCAGGTTGATCTGCTCGAGACGGGGCAGACGGGGTCTCAGCCCGTCGGCGGCGTCCTTGAGCAATGCCCGCGCCGTGGCGATCCGCTCATCGGTGAACCGGCCGATGAGGCCGGAGACCGAAAGTGATCCGATCAGCTCTCCGGACATATTGGTGATCGGCACGGCGACCGCTGCCAGATCCTCGTCGCGTCCGCCCTTCGAGACAATTGAGCCCGTCTCGCGCAGTTCGACCGCGCTCGGATTATCGGACTCGTCGCCGAACCAGGTCAGTAGGACGCCAGCCGCGCCGGAGCCGAGTGGATGACGGGTCCCTTCCTCCAGGTGATGCCGGGCGCTGCGCGGCGAATTTACCCGATACAGGCAGACGCGCTCGTCGCCATCCGGAACGTAGAAGGATGCAGTTTCCTGCGTGATTGCGCTTAGGTGCTGCAGCACGGGCCGGATGACACCCTCGAGCGTGAAGTTCGAACGGCATAGCTCGCCCAGCCGCCGGAGTTCTGGCCCGAGCTGGTAGCGCCCGTCGCTGCTGCGATCGAGGAAGCCGGTATGGAGCAACGAACCGGCAAGCCTGAGGATCGTGCTCTTGTAAAAGCCTGACCGTTGGGCAAGCGCCGATAGTGTCAGGCTTTCTCCCGGCTCCGAAAAGCATTGCAGCAAAGCGATGGCGCGCTCGACGGCCTCGACCCGCTCCCTGCCTACATCGCTCTCTTCGTTTACAGTGTCCATTTTTTTCATTTACCACTTCCTCGCTATTCCGTCTAGCAGAATTTGGTCTGCTTGACAGAACGATTTTCTTCGCTAATAGTATGTCGGCCAAGGCACGACGCCTTGATTTCAGCAACGGCATAGCATGCGCGCGGCGTGGCTTTCCACGCGCGGAACAACGTATCGAACGTTGAAGGATCCGCCCCGGGATATCGATTTCCGGCGTTCGCAATTTTGGGAGAAGCAAATGCTCAGCAAGGAACAGAACGATCGCTTGACCCGGGTTGGGCCCGGCACACCATGCGGCGAGCTTATGCGCCGATATTGGATACCAATCGCGCCCTATGCACAGCTTCTGGAGAATCCGGTTCGCAAGGTCCGTATCCTTGGCGAAGATCTCATCCTCTACAAGGATACCAGCGGCGGCCTTGGTCTCATCGGCGATCGCTGCCTTCACCGAAACGTCGATCTTCAGTATGGGATTCCGGACAAATGCGGGCTTCGGTGTCCCTATCACGGTTGGCTGTTCGACGAGACCGGCAAATGCGTCGAACGCCCAATGGAGGGCGCGCCACAGGCGGAGATCAAGCAGAAGCTCAAAGGCTATCCGGTGCGGGAACTGGGTGGGCTCGTCTTCACCTACATGGGGCCGCTGCCGGCGCCCGACCTGCCGCGCTGGGACCTATTCGTTCTGCCGAACGCCATCCGCCAGATCGGCATCACGGTTCTCGACTGCAATTGGCTTCAATGCCAGGAAAACACCGGCGATCCGGCCCACAGTGCATGGGCGCATGGCCACTTGTTCGAATACGCGCTCAGCCGCCAGAAAGGCTTTGAGCATCACAGCGCCGATCAGCTCCACACCCTGCACCAGCGCAAGAAGGTCGGCATCGGCATCAAGGAACTCTACGCCGAGCAGAGTGAGTTCGGCTTCCGCAAGGGGATCCGCTATTCCAAGGCGCTGGGAGCGGACGAGGACAAGGATCAAGAGCACTCGGCGGTGATCTTCCCATTCTACACCCAGACTGGCCGAAGCGGCGCGCCGCGGTCGGAATACCAGATCCGGGTGCCGATCGACGATACCCATACCTACCACATCTGCTATCAGTGTTATGCTGCCCCCGAAGGGGTCGAAGTACCCAAGCAGGACGTCGTGCCCTATTACGCACCGCCCCAGTACGACGAAAACGGCAACGCCATTCTTGATTACGTGCTGGCGCAGGATGCGATCGTGTGGGTTGCGCAGGGCCCGATTGCGGACCGCACAACAGAGCTGTTGGGCCGCACCGACATCCCGATCGTTGTTCTGCGCCGCCAGCTCGACGAGCAGATCAAGCGCGTAGAGCTGGGTCTCGAACCGATGAACACCTTCGCCAAGAGCCCGGATATGCTTCAGCCGACCGCAGGCAAGGCCGAGTCGTTCCACAAACACGCTTTCCGCAAATACTACCACAAGGGCTTCGCCAATGACGATGCGGATCGGTACGGCCCGCTCATCGAGGAGGTCAAGGCGCTGCACCGGCGGATCGAGGAATATCATCTGGCACGCGAGGCCGAAACGAGATCGGTCGAAAGCGTCTGATCATGTCGGCCATTCACGACGCGATTGACGGCGTAGTCAAGGAACTGATCGACCAGGTGCCGACCATGGACGTCGAGTCCATTGTCCTCTCGCCGTCGGCACCGGTTGTCGGCGACGAGGTGATTGCGCGCATCACGGTCGCTCACAACCGCAGCGTGTTATGCATAATACGCACCGATAACGGGCTTGACAGTCCCAGCCTCCATTCGGCCCGAGTGATCGAAATGTGACGGCAGCTCCGCCGTCTCTTTTTCCGCATGAGCAGGAATTCATCGACCGATGCCGCCCCGACGTCGGGGGGCATGGCTTGCAGCAGCGGGCGTATGTTCTTGGACGCTCGAGCATTCCGCTGCGGCCTTGGATTGCCGCCCGTCATCAAGTGATTGGACCTTCTATGAGACAACGACGTATTGGCGCCACCGATCTTTCGATCTCCGAAATCGGCTTCGGCTGCGGGGGGAATGCCGGATTGATGGTAAGTGGCGAGGCCGCCGAGCAGGTGCGTGTTATCGCCCAGGCGCTGGAACGGGGCATCACATATTTCGATAATGCGCCCGATTATGGAGATGGCAAAGCCGAGGAGAATCTCGGACTGGCATTGAAGGAATTGGGGGCCAGGCCGGTCATCACCACCAAGGTGGAAATCCGCGCCGAAAATCTTGAAGACATCTCCAACCATATTGTCCGCTCGGTCGAAGACAGTTTGCGCCGGCTTCAGGTCGACACCATCGACATCCTGCAGATACACAACGGGCCGGTGGCGCAGCCCCGTGTGATGGAGGGAGCCTATTACGGAACACTCTGGCTGGAGGACTACCTAAGACCGGGCGGGGCTATCGAGGGAGTGCGCCGCATTTTGGAAAGCGGTAAGGCTCGCCACGCCGGTTTCATCTGCCGGGGCAACGATTCCTCCGAGGTAGGAACTCTGCTGAAAACCGGGCTTTTTCACCTGATCAACCTTCCCTACACACTGCTTAATCCTACCGCAGGCCGCTTTGGACCCTGTCCGCGGCCGGCGCCCGATTACGGCAACGTCATCGGCGCAGCGCAGGCCGCTGGTGCCGGGATTGCGGTCTTCAGCCCGCTTGCAGGCGGCTTGCTGACCGACAATCTAGTGGCGGGACAACAAACCCATCCGCTCGCTCGCCGGAAGGATATCGGAAAGCTGGAGGCGAAAGGCGAACTCGCACGTGCCCGCCGTTTCCAAGAGATCGCGCAGGCCAACGACATGCGGCTCGCCGAACTCGCCTATCGATTCATCCTTAGCGATTCTGGCGTCAGCACGCTGATCGGCGGGTTCTCTGCAGCCGATCAAATTAATGTGGCGGCAGCCGCGTCGTCCGCTGGACCGCTCGACGCCGCACAGTTTGCAGCGATCGAAAAAATCTGGTCGAGATTCGAGTGACTAAAATATTCTCAGCACGGCGGAGACCTTCGCCATGACCACGCGTGTCGATGAACCCGTCGTCGGCGTTAATCTGCTGACCCTGTTTCTCGCCTGCCTTAAACTGGGGCTGCTAAGCTTCGGCGGCGGACTGTCCGGTTGGGTATACCAGGATTTCGTCCTGCGCCGCGGCTGGATCAGTGATGAAGACTTTGCGAGCAGCTTTGCCATGGGCCAGATGTTGCCCGGTGGCAACGTTGCCAATCTGGTTATCTGCCTTGGGGAACAGCTGCGCGGTCCGCTCGGTGCGGCCGTAGCAGTTTTCGGCCTGCTCGTCGGCCCCTTCTTCTCCGTCATTCTCATGGCAGGCATTGTCGGCGCCATTCCCCAGGCTGAGACCCTCGACGTCGCCTTGGGAGGTGCCGCGGCCGCCGCGGTCGGCTTTCTGTTCAATCTATGCTGGCGCGGCGTGAGGCGGGAAAGAAACCATCCTGCGATGCTCGTGGTCATCGCCGCCGTGGTGCTTGGTGCAGGCATTCTCAAGCTGCCTCTCCTCCTCGTCACATTAATTGTCGCTCCGATTAGTATCGTGATCGCATGGCGGCGGGGAGGCAGGAATGCGTGATGACGATCACCTGATCGGACTGGTGTCCGTTTTCGCGCCATTTTCGCTGATTTCGATCGGGGGCGGTATCGGTGTCCTCTCGGGGATCCAGCACGAAATCGTCGCGGTGCGTGGATGGATCTCCGCCCAGGACTTCGTACAGCTCTTCGCCATCTCCCGGGCTTCGCCGGGCCCTGGTACGATGATTGCCACGCTCATCGGCTGGCGGGTCTCCGGCTGGATGGGCGCCGCCGTTGCGACGCTTGCTTTCTTCCTGCCGTCCTCTCTTGTTTGCTACGCTGCGTTCCGTCTGTCGAACGCTCATCGGCAAAAGGCTTGGCACCGTGCCTTTCGCCATGGTCTGGCGCCGGTCGGGACCGGGCTCGTGATCAGCAGCGTTATTGCCATCGTGCAATTGGCGGACGGCGGCCCGCTGACACTGATGATTGCGTTTTCTTCCGCGGCCGCTGTCGTCCTGTTGCCAAGACTCCCGGTACCAATTGTACTGCTCGGCGGTGCGGGTACAGCCCTGCTCCATCATCTAGCGCTGATTGGTTCCGTACGGTGATCCAAGAAACAAGGCTCGAATTCATCGCAGGGCAGCGTCCCTTAGCCATGCCCCTGCCATGAAAAGCCTGTCATTACCCAACCACATCTCATTCTCGATGACGGCCATGGGAACTGCGAAACTTCGGCCGATCGGTCTGGCTCCGGCTGTCCGCGGCAGCATACAACCATTTTTATGATTTCGTTCGCCTTGTTGACACATTGACTAGAATTGTCACGTGATCCACTGATTTGCGCCACGACCACGCTTGATCTCCGCGGGTCGGTGGCAATTCGCCGAGCATGCGTGTCGACGCCGTAAATCCATTCTCTTCGGGGACTTGCACCCACGGATTTTGGCGGAGCCGACGCATCGTTCGGGAAAATTGGTGTCGTAGCAGATATTAATGCCGAACCTCGATCAATACAGCGCGCCCGATTCAATGACCGTAAGTGACAATGCGTATCGCAGGACTAAAGGTCCTTGCGTATACTTCAGGTTATCAATCCGCAAATAAATTCCCGGCTTTACATCAACAGGCGTTATTGCGAACTTTCGAAAAAACAACTCGGATCGAGGGGAGTTTCCAATGCGCATTCTTTTATCGAAAGCCGTCGTCGCCGCAATTTGCTTCACACTTTCGCTGGCACCGCCCAGCTTTTCAGCCAGTCTTCCGGGAGAAGGCGTTACAGTTCGACCGATCAAAGGCACACCCGCAAACGCCTGGTTCCAACACCTCATCGTCCAGATCGGCTTGGAGAGGCTTGGCTACACCGTAGCGGAGACGCAGGAGGCGGATTTCCCGGCCGTCCATCTGGCCGTGGCTTCCGGTGACGCCGACTACACCGCAGGGAGTTGGAAACCGACCCATTCCGCGTTCTACGAGAAGGCAGGAGGCGACGCCGTCATGACACGGCTGCACGTGATCATCTCGGGGACCACCGAGGGATACTATATCGACAAGAAAACCGCTGACGCCTATCACATAACAAACATCGACCAGCTCAAGGATCCGAAAGTCGCCAAGCTGTTCGACACGGACGGAGATGAGAAAGCGAACTTGGCCGGATGCAACCCGGGATGGGGTTGTGAGGGTATGATCGAAAAGCATTTGGATTACTATAAACTGCGCGATCGCGTTCAACACGACCAGGGCAGTTACTTCGCCATCATGGCTGATGTGATCTCCCGCTATAAACAGGGAAACCCTGTACTCTACTACACCTGGACGCCGAACTGGATCGCCGATGAGCTCGTCGAAGGTAAAGACGTTATCCGCCTTCAGGTCCCTTCCTCGCTGCCCGGCATGGATACTCAGAACGCGGACGGCACCAACTACGGGTTCATCACCGGTGATGTGTACATCGTTGCGAATAATCAATTCTTGGCAAAAAATCCATCGGCGAAGCGTTTCCTTGAGCTTGTCACCATCCCGATTGCCGATGTGAACGCAGCGCAGGTGAGCTTAAAGCAGGGAAATGTCAAAGTTGAGGAAATCCGCAAGCAGGCCGAAGGCTGGGTGGCGGCGCACCAAGCCGAATTTGATCACTGGGTAGCTGAGGCGGCAAAGGCCTCTCATTGATTTTTCCTGCGATCGCGCAGTTCCGTCGCGAAAAAATTGAAAGAAGCAGCATGGACGACATTCAGATCGAATGCCGCAATCTCTGGAAAATCTACGGCGCGCGCGCCAAGGAGGCTGCGCGGGCCGTCCGAGAAGAGCAGCTCAGCAAACTTGACGTCCGGGATCGGTTCGGATGCATCGTGGGGGTGCGCGACGCAAGCTTCTCCGTCAGACGCGGTGAGATTTTCTGCATCATGGGCCTTTCTGGATCCGGTAAATCGACCCTGGTTCGGCACATAAACCGTCTGATCGAACCCACTTCGGGAGAAATCCAGGTCGGCGGTGTCCGCGTGGACACCATGGATGACAAGTCCCTGCGCAGGCTGCGATCCGAGTCCATCGGGATGGTGTTCCAGCATATGGCGCTGTGGCCGCATCGAAACCTTGCGGACAACGTGGGGTACGGCCTCGAATGTCGCTCGGTTCCGAAGGCCAAGCGCCGGCAGGTCGCCGAACGGGCACTTGCTGCCATGGGCCTCGATGGATGGTCCAATCACTACCCGGATCAGCTTTCCGGGGGCATGCAGCAACGGGTCGGGATCGCGCGAGCTCTTGCCGCCGACCCGGAGATTCTGCTCATGGATGAGCCGTTCTCGGCATTGGATCCACTGATTAGGCGACAGTTGCAGGATCAGTTCCTGCAATTGTCCTGCCAACTGCAAAAGACGACGATTTTCATCACTCACGACTTGGACGAGGCGATCAGGATCGGCCACAAAATCGCGATCATGAACGACGGTGTCATCGTTCAGATCGGCAGTCCGGAAGAGATCGTTCTGAACCCGGCGGACGATTACGTGCGTGAGTTTGTGAAAGGGGTTCCCAAGTCTAATCTCATTCGCGCCAAAACCATCATGAACACGGTCGACTACCCTGTGGCCGGCCAACGCCGCATTTCTCAGGACCTCGAACTCGGCAGCGTCCTGAACGAGTTCGTCGATGACCAGTCCCCGGTGACGGTGGTGGACCGCGACGGCATCCCCATCGGGCAAATAACGATATCTGCCGCGCTCCGCGCGCTACGTGGCTAAGGCGAAGCATATGAATTTGTATAATATCTTCGACAAGGAATGGGTACCGGTCGGCACTTGGGTGGACCTGATTCTTCAGTGGGTCGTTGTCGAATACCGGTTCATATTCCAGGCAATCAAGTTTCCGTTCGACGTGGTGCTGCGGGCCCTGCAACAAACTTTGACCGGCGCTCCGGACTTGCTGGTCTATGCCGTGATCGTTCTGGCGGCGTGGCAAAGCGGCGGGCGCAAGCTGGCCGGCCTCTGCGCGGCGGCGCTGCTCGGGATCGGCCTCATGGGCGCATGGGAGCCGGCGATGACCACCCTTTCGATCGTTCTGACCTGCGTGATCTTCTGTGCGCTCGTGGGCATTCCCCTGGGCATCGCCGCGGCCAAGAACGACTGGTTCTGGATGATCCTCCGCCCGATCCTCGATTTGATGCAGACGATTCCATCGTTCGTCTACCTTGTGCCGATCGTCATGCTTTTCTCGATCGGCAACGTGTCGGGCGTGATCGTGACTTGCATCTACGCACTGTCCCCGGTGGTCCGGCTCACGAATCTGGGCATCCGACAGGTGCGCCCCGATATGGTCGAGGCGTCCAACGCCTTCGGCGCGAGCAAACTTCAGACCCTGATGAAAGTCGAACTGCCGTTGGCGATGCCGACGATCATGGCCGGGGTCAACCAGACCGTGATGCTTGCACTGTCGATGAGCGTCGTCTCTTCGATGATATCCGTCACGGGTCTCGGCCAAATGGTCCTACGGGGAATCGGGCGACTTGACATGGGCCTCGCAACCGTCGGCGGCCTCGGCATCGTGTTTCTTGCGATCGTCATCGACCGCATCTCGCAGAGTTTTGGAACGTCGGCCCGTGATCGCGGGCACAAGAAATGGTACGAGACCGGGCCTGCGGGGCTCATGCTCGGGATTTTCGGAAGGAAGTGATTGTGTCGAGCCAGCCCAATATACTGTTCATTCAAGTCGACCAGCTTACGGCGGGTTCACTGAAGGCCTACGGCGACCTCGTTTGCCATTCGCCGTACATCGACCACTTGGCGGATACCGGGGTCGTGTTCGAAACGGCATACTGCAATTTCCCGCTTTGTGCACCTTCGCGCTTTTCCATGGCCGGTGGGCAGTTGTGCTCCACGATCGGCGCATACGACAATGCCGCCGAAATGCCTGCATCGATCCCGACCTACGCCCACTACCTGAGGGCTGCGGGATACCAGACGGCATTGTCGGGAAAAATGCACTTCATCGGCCCGGACCAATATCACGGTTTCGAAAAACGTCTTACGCCGGACCTTTACCCTGCGGATTTCAGCTGGGTCCCGAACTGGAGAAACGAGGGCAAGAGAGACACAAACGATGCGCGAGGGGTGCTGATTTCGGGGGTCTGCGAGCGCAGCGTCCAGATCGATTTCGACGAAAACGTGACGTTCCAGGCGATCCAGCACCTCTACAACATCGCCCGCTCCGAGGACAAACGACCGTTTTTCCTTCAGGTTTCCTATACGCATCCTCACGAACCGTATCTTTGCCGGCGGGAATTCTGGGACCTGTATGCGCGGGTCGAAATTCCAATGCCTGCGGTCGACGCCATGTCGGAACAGGAACATGATCCCCACTCCGTCAGGCTGCTGAAAGACTTCGGCATGCTCGACGTGAGGTTTGCGGACGAAGACATCCTGCGCGCGCGCCGGGCATACTATGGCTCGATCAGCTATATCGACAGCATGATCGGGAAGATCCTCGAGACGCTGGACGCCATCGGGGCCAGACAAAATACCGCCATCGTCTTCGCTTCCGATCACGGAGAAATGCTGGGCGAGCGCGGTATGTGGTTCAAGAAGCACTTCTTCGAACCTGCCCTGCGGGTGCCCCTATTGTTGAATGCCCCTTGGATCAAACCTCAAAGGGTTTCGGAGCTTGCGTCACTCGTTGATTTGCTTCCCACCTTCATGGGCCTGGCGACCGGGAGCCCTTGGCGGTCCGATACGGAGCTTCTTGAGGGCGTCGATCTGACTGGTCTTCTTGACGCGGAAATGGGACCTCCCAAGCGGACGGTCTTCGCTGAATACCTGGCCGAAGCCACACCGGTGCCGATGTTTATGGTCCGCCAGGGTCGCTACAAGCTGATTTCGTCATCCCACGACGGCAATCTTCTCTACGACCTCGAAACGGACCCGCACGAGCGACGCAATCTCTCGGGCACTACGGACCACGCCGACGCGGAAGACCGCCTCCAGACTATCGTCCGCGAAAAGTGGAATGAAAGAGAGCTGACGGCCGACATTCTCCTCAGCCAGGCCCGCCGACTGCTCGTGCGCGAGGCGACCAAGATCGGAACGCCGACGCGCTGGAACCACGACGAAGAGCCGGGCGAAAAGGTTCTGTGGTATCGCGGTCAGGGAAGCTATAACGAATGGGCCTTCAGCTATCTCCCATGAAATCACGTCGTAAGGTCGCAGGGGTGTGCGGGAGCCTGCTCGGCTGACCCGGTTTACACAAGGGTGCACGTTGGCGGCACGCAGGCGTCGCGACACTCGTATCCCTCGCAGGACAAGATCATCGACACGGCGTGAGGTGGAAGGGCGCACATTGCGTCCCCTCCCCGACGCGCATTAGCGGATGGCGCCGTCTTTCCTATTTTGAGGAACTGGCGCCACTTCCTGTCGAGATCAATTGTGCCTACTGGTTTCCCGCCAGTCATGTCCTTTCATCGCGCGCCTCCCTTGAAGTTGCCAAAGAGCCTGCAAATCGTTAACCTCCGCTATATGGCAAGCTTCCGCAAAGACCTTCCTCTCATTAAGAATCTGATCGCGTTCGAGGCTGCCTCCCGTCTCGATAACTTTACACGTGCGGCCGAGGAGATGGGTCTCACCCGGGTAGCGGTGAGTCGCCAGATCGCCGACCTTGAAATGAACCTTGGACAAAAGCTCTTTGTCCGCAATCACCGAAACGTCACCCTCACTGCGGCGGGCGAGGCGCTTGCACTGGCCATCGATCCTGCCCTTCGCGCGATATCCGAAGCTTTGGCGAAACAAAGGCGCGGTCCTGCGGCTAAGAGACTGTCGGTCACGGTAACGACGGCGTTTGCGACATATTGGCTGATGCCTCGGCTGGCTTCGTTTGGCTCGAAGTTCCCAGACTTGGGTATTAACGTCGTTGTCTCGGACCACTATCTCGACCTGGCATCAGAGGACATTGATATCGCTATTCGCTACATGCCGGTTCCGGCGAGTGGCATGGATTGGCGGCCGTTGATGCAAGAGGAAATATTTCCGGTATACAGCCCCAAGTATGATGCCAGAACGGCCATGTCGGCTCCGCAAGACCTTCTGGCAGAATGCCTCCTGCTACTGTCCGGAAGCTATCGGGCTGAAGCGCGATGGGACAACTGGTTTCGCAGCCAAGGCCTGAAGGTGCCAGCCGAACGGTCCGGCATCCAAGTCAACACGTACTCAAATATGGTTCAAGCCGCGATTGAGGGTCAGGGCGTTGCGCTCGCTGGATATCCATTGGTTAATGCCCATCTGGAAAACGGTTCGTTACTGCGCATCCCCGGCATCCGGCCTCTGAAGCGCGAGTATTATTACGTCCTGAACCGGAATCCGGACAGAGGCGACGCAGATCAGTTTTGCAAGTGGCTGTTCGACGAAGCTGGGCGCGAGAAACGAGACTGATACGCGGCGTCGATTCGTTTAAGAGTCTCCGATAAAGCGTCTATGTTGTGGCACGCAGAGCTTAGTCTTCAACGCCTCATGTCAAATTCAATTCATAATCAGCCCATAGTGGTTGAAGAGAGAGGTATAATTGATGGATAGACCCTGGACGGTCAGTCGTGGACCGATTGCGGCAACCGAGCTCGATGTTCTAAAGGCGCAGGCGATCAACACTCTGTTGGTCCGCCCGATCGGTATTCTTCCGGTCAAAGCTGGCGATCCTATCCGACCTTTCGCGATCGGCCTCTGGAACGAAATCCGTCCTCTGCTGAAGCCTGATGCCGGATCTACCGCGCTGCGACGCGCAACTGGGGCGTACCTCCATGCGAAACGTTACTATTTTGCGAGCGCCCAACCCGACTCAATGCGCCATGACATCGATGGCAAACCTCTCGGGCCGCTTTCGGCTGAAGATCGGCTTGTCGCGCAGCAGCGCTTTCTAAATCTGAAACGAACCGCCGTCGAAGCTGGTGGTGCCAAAACGGAGCCGATCTGTGCCCCGGCGGCCCTGAGCAAGGCTGAGAAAATCCGTGCCAGCTTACTCGGACGGACCCGACAGGTCGAGCAAACGGTCAGTTGAGAGCGCTGTCGTTTGGCATCTGTTTGCGGGGATTTCGTGCCAATGATTTCAATTCGTTGGCGCCCGCTCGGACGATGGTGCGGATTTGCGAGCCTTCCCATCAGCTTTTGTGGCTACATTGCCTTCTTTTATGCCAGCTGGTCGAACGGTGGCTGAGGCGGCAAATTCTTCTGCCGGACGATCTTGCCTCGCAGTTCCTCAACAAGACCGCCAAGATTCATTGGCCTCTTTCACAAATCTGCTCTCCGTACTCAAGATCGATGGGGATAGATTTGGCGGCACAATCAAATTGGGAGCCCGCTGTCAAAAGTCATCTCTGATGACTGACTGCAAGTCACCGACAACAGCCATGATAGTGCGTGGACGTACTTGACGAGAATCAGAGCTCGTTTCAAATTGTGGATCAAGGTTGATGCTGCCGGCCGCTCACACCCGTCGAGGATGGTGAAAGCATCAGATTGACCATCAATTTCTCGCGAGAGATCGGTCCGTCAGCAATGTGAGCACTGGCCGAATGGTCCCATCCATCACGGGAAAAATTATGCACACCTGCCGAGACGCCAAGAGCATGGCAAAAGTACTCGAAGCCGTATTGCGTGAGAGAAAGGTCGACATTTCTCACGGTGAAAGTCTCGACCTCGTAGCGAAGCAATTCGGGCTCAACAACTGGAACACGCTTTCAGCCCTCATCAAACAGGCCGACGCTGCAGAGGCCAGACGATTGCAGGCATTGCTTGCGTGGGATTTCGTGGGACAGCATCCGACGGAATTTGATTACGGCGTCGATCACAACGCCCGCGGATCAGGCCGCCGCGCCGCGATGATAAGGTACAGCGGAAGGAGGCCGACTCGCTATCGAGACGTCAAACGCGTCTTTGGAACGCTCGCACAAACCGTGTCAGCCGTTCCGTTCCGTGGAAGGCGTTTGGAAGTTCGCGCCGACCTTGCGACCGAGGGAGTGTCGCATGGGGCCACGATCTGGGTGCGGGTAGACAGGTCTCCTGGCAACATTCTGGCCTTTGACAACCTGAAGGAGTGCCCTGACATGGGGTGGCTTTTTGGCGATAGTAGCTGGATCCAGCGGAAAGTCGTCATTGACGTACCAAACGAGGGGGTCTCAATGCAATTTGGGTTCTTCCTTAAGGGGACGGGTACCGTTTGGTCGCGCGAGTTTTCTTTGTCGGTCGTGGATGATAGCCATGCTCTCACCGCAAAACCGTACATGGAACCGGCACAAGCTCCGGCATGGATCCCTCCCGCCAACCTCGATTTCTCGAAGGTCGTTGACCTGGTGCCTTGAACGCTGGTGACGAGCGAGAAGCCTCTCGCTCGTCGTCCCTCGGCGCGAAACATATCAGTCCGATCGGTTGGGAGAGACTGCTGAGGGTCATAGAGCTTGCATGGCTGCCGGCAACGCGTCCGCTTCCGACGGGAGGGCCGTCAATCCGGTGTAATCCCCGGTCGGCGAGTGGCGGTATTTCAGGTCTGCCGGTATCGTCGTCGCGCCTATCGCAGAGATAGTGACAAGAGGAGATGGCGAGCTGAGCTTGCGGTAGGCTTTCGTCAGTCCGAGCGCTTGACGGAGCGTGGTCTATTCCGAACAACCGAAGCTTCCTTCGGCCACGCCCTGCTTCCAGTAGTTGAGGATATAGCAGTTTCGCCGGTCGAAGCCTTCGGCCTTGCGAAAATGCGCTCTGAGCTCGCGAGCGATCGAGGCCTCGGCACCGCCCCAGACGAATGGCCTGGCGTCACGAGGCGGACGGATCGCCGTCATCAGCTCGTGAAGACGGGACGATTTGCCCTCGCGCGCCACCCAGCGGATCTCGACGCCCGACGGCGCCTTCAGCGGCAGAAACTGGTCCGCCGAGTTGGGCTCGATCACCACATGTCCGGCCGCGCCTTGCGGCAGGTTCTCGAGAACGTAGGCGATTGCCGGAACGGCCGTGAGATCACCACCAAGCAGGTACCAGTCGACCGGCGACCCCGGCGCCTGGCCGCCTGGTCCCCAGATTCCGGCAATCTCGCCTGGTCGGACGTTGGCCGCCCAGCGGGAAGCAATCCCTTCATCGCCATGCATCACGAACTCGATGTCCAGCTCACCGGCGACCGTATCGAACCGCCGCACGCTATAGGTTCGCATCGCCGGCCGACGCTCCTGGGCCGGCCAGATGATACGTCCGTCGACCCTCGCCGGCCATTCCGGTGCACCGATATCATAAGGGGGAAGAAGTACCTTCACATGCGGCCCCATGAGGTTCGGATCAAGGTTCATCCTTGAAAACTCTTCGCCGCCGAAGGTGACACGCCTGAGCCACGGCGCGACATCTCTGACGCGAAGCACTTCCAATACCTGGAAACCGGACATCCGAGGTGCACCGGGCGACTTGAATTGAGTACTCGTCAAATCAGATCCCTTTCATCTTGTTTCCGCGCCAAAGGAGCCAGATCAGGTAGGGCGAGCCGAGCATGCTCGCGAGAAGTCCCGCAGGGACCTGGCGGGGAAAGAGCAGATTGCGGCCCAGCCAGTCTGCGACCACCATGAGCAAGGCGCCAAAAAGCGCTGCGCCGATCGTTTGCGATACGGCGCTCCTCAATCCGGCAAGCCGCGCCATGTGGGGGGCCATTAGACCGACGAAGCTCAACGGACCGACGACCAGTGTCGCCGCACCGGTTGCAACTGCGGCAAAAGCAAGGACCACCATCCGGGCCGCAGAAATGGCCATGCCGAGTTCCCGAGCCGCCGCTTCTCCCAAGGGCAGGATCGTGAGCCAGCGGGACATCGCAGGTATTGCAGCCATGAGAATGACCATCGCGCCACAGGCAACCAGCGCCTCATCCATGGTGACGCGATAAGTCGACCCGGCCATCCAGCTCAGCAGACCCGGCAGGCGCGGGTCGCCGCTTGCAACGAGGACCGATGCAAGTGCCCCAAAGAGGGTAGAGAGCATGACGCCCGCAAGAATGGTGCGCTCCGGCGAGAAACCGCATCGTCGGCTCACTCCCAGCATGCCGACGATCGCCGTCAAGGCGCCGATGAATGAAGCAATCAGCTGCGACCATCGATCAAAACCGGGATAAGCCAGCAGCAGGACAATCGTACCGAAGGCGGCGCCCGAGCTTATTCCCAGCGACTCGGGGCTTGCCATTCCGTTTCCCGACAAACGCTGGACGACCGTTCCAGCCATGGCCAACAGAGCACCGCTGGCCAGCGCCGCCAGAACGCGAGGGCCGCGCCAGTCAAGCAGCAATTCGAAAGCGGCCCCACTCGCCCAATACCAGCCAACCGGCAGGCGCCCCAATGACAATGCGACTATGACGGCCGCAGTGAGCAGGAGACTGCCGCATACAAAAACAATCGTTTGGTTCGACCTAGCTCTTGAAACCGGCATCTGCTCAACTGCGGGATCGGTTGCCCGCAGGCGCGGCAGCAGGAACATCATGAATGGAGCCGCCAGCAAGGCGGTTAGCGCGCCGGTCGGAATTGTTCCAATCCAGAGCTGTGCCAGAAGCACGAACCGGTCGGCGAAGTAAAGAAGGATGGCGCCGACGAAAGGAGCAGCCCATATCCGCGCCATGAACGTCCTCGCTCCCACCGCTCGGGCAATCAGCGGCGCCGCGAATCCGATGAAACCGACAACCCCGACACAGCTGACGACAGAGGCGCTCAACGCAACGGCGATGAAGAGTGCGGCCAGCCGGGTCTTGGCCGGGGAAAGGCCAAGACCACGCGCCATGTCATCGCCGAGCGAGAGCAATGTGAGGTGGCGGGCCAACAGGGCAAGCAGGAGCCATGCGGGAAGCAGCCGCAAAACGAACTGATAGGCCGCCCACCAGTCGCTCTGTACCAGCGACCCTGTGCTCCATACGAAAATATCCGTCAGGCCTTCATGATTGAAGAGGACCAGCACGGTGCTAAGGGAGCCGCAAAGAAGACCGACGACAAGGCCGGCCAGGATCAGCGTAATGGGCGAGAAGGTCCGGACGGCGGCAAAGCCGATCACGGCAAACGTGGCAATGGCAGAACCCAGGACAGCTACCCACTCGCGCATCCAGGCAGGTAGCTCCGGAGCAGCAACGGAGGCGACGACCAGCGCAAGGTGTGCTCCGGCTGACGTTCCAAGCGTCCCCGGCTCGGCAAGCGGATTGTTCAATACCTGTTGCATGACAGTACCGGAAAGCGCCAGCAGCGCGCCCGCCAGAAGGCTGACTGCCACACGGGGGAGGAAACTGTCATGCACGATGATCTGGCGAACATCCGAAGGGTCGGGAGAAACCAGTGCGGACCACCAGAGTTGCGCGGGCAACAGGTGGTGAACTCCCTCGGCGACCGAAACCGGCATGATCACAATAACCACAAGGGCCGCAATGGACCGGAGCTTTGTAGAGCTTTCTTTGACAGTGCTTCCTATCATCATGCTCGACGCCCTTCTTCCAGGAGAGCGTCAGTCAAGAGGCGCGCAAAACGCGCGGCTGCAACGAGTCCGCCGAAGTACCAAACCGGCTCGACCCGCGTGATCCTGCCCGTCTTCGCGAACGGAAGGCTGTTCCAGAGTCGGTTCTGCGCCAGTTCATCCTCGATGAGGCGTGAGCGCGGCCGAAAATACACAAGCCGCGCATCGGAGGCGGTCAGGTTCTCGAGACCGACTCCCGTCGCCCACCCCCAGAAATTCGTCTTGCCGGTCCATGCATTGCGCAGACCAAGAAGTCGCAAAACGTCGTCGAACATGCTGTTTCGACCGAAGACCGAGACATGGCGCGGATCGATGAGATTGATGAGATAGATCGGCTGGATCCGTGACGCCTTCAGGCGTGATCGCGCTGCTTCGATTGCTTCGGCCGCTTCTCGGATCACCATTTCGGCCTCATCCGTTCGTCCAAGCGTCTGCGCGAGGCGCAGCGTCTCGCGGCGGGCGGCTTCAAAGGGAGCACGTTGTTCGGTGTAGATCTCCAGTGACATCGAGGGTGCGATGCGCTCCAGTCGTGCGCGATCGGCTGAATATCCGGGAACCATCGTGATGAGGTCGGGAGCGAGCCACTGCAGGAGTTCGAGATTGGGTTCGGTCCGCAGACCGAGATCCACGACGTCGGGTGGCGGCGCCGGCTCCACCACCCAGCGGCGATAGCCTTCCACATCGGCCAATCCGATCGGCGGAGCCTTCAGGGCGATAAGGGTCTCCGCCGAGGCCCATTCAAGCGCCGCAATACGATCAGGCGGATTTCCACCGAACGCCGATCGTGGACGCATACCCGCGGTAAGAACTGCGGGTACGAATTTCAACAGATCGCGGCGGCGGAGATGTCTCATCGCTCACCACCGATAGGTCAGCGTCGCCAATGCCGTTCGCCCATTGCCCCAATAGCAGGAGGTCAAGCGGCCGGCGCATCCCGACACATATTCCTCGTCGAACAGGTTCTTCAGGTTGAGGTCGAGGTGCAGTCCGTCGAGGTCGGGCGACTTCTTGCCGAAGTCATATCGCAGCCCGAGATCGACCAGGGTGTAAGATGGTACCTTCGTCGTATTGGTACTGTCGGCCCAGCTCGAACCGACATAGCGCACGCCAACGCCAAGACCGAGACCTTCAAGCGGTCCCGTCTGCACTTCGTAATCGAGCCAGATCGAACCCATCTGCCGCGGAACGTTATAGGGAACTTTGCCCTCAAGGCTCGTTCCACCTGCCGTGGAAGGTGTGTCCTTCACGGTCTCGACGTCCTGATAGGTATAAGAGCCGATGACATTGAAGCCGGCCGACAGATTGAGTTTGGCTTCAGCCTCGAAACCACGGGAGCGGACTTCGCCAAGCTGACGATATTGACCAGGCAGATCCGTTACTGCCGTGCGCAAGTTCTCCTGGGTAATGTCGAAGGCAGCCAGCGAGACGAGACTTTCCGATCCAGGCGGCTGATATCGCACACCGATCTCGAATTGTTCGGCTGTCGTGGGCTCGAACGGATTTCCTTCGATCGTGACACCAGCCAGCGGTTCGAAAGACGTCGAATAGCTGGCATAGGGCGCGATACCATTATCGAAGAGATAGATGGCCCCGATACGGCCCGTGAAGGCGCCGTCGTCTTGCTTGACCGTGCTCGCCGGAGCCGATGACGTCAGCGATCGGGTCGTCGTCTCGCTTGAGGCCCAGTCATAGCGACCGCCGAGGGAAACGACGAGACGGTCCCATTTCAACTGATCCTGAACGTAGATGCCGATCTGATCCCTGGTCTGGTCGATATCCTGCGTTAGCGTCGGCGGGACGATCGTCAGCTTGTAGACCGGATCGAAGACATCGACCGTCGGCGCCGTTCCGTAGCCGATCCTCACATCGGAATCGACATGCTGGTAGTCCAGGCCCAGCAGCAGCGTATGCGCGATTGCCGCCGTATCGAACTCCGCCTGAAGCTGGTTGTCGACCGTGAACGCACCCATTTCTTCGATCGAATGGTATGTGCCCCGCTTCAACGTCCGCCAATCAGTTGGAACGCCGCCGACGCTGGCGAGCCCTTGGCCGTAGACACGACGGATACCGACTGCGGGATCTCGATGATCGGCGTGTCGGTCTTGCTTCCGGTCGCCGAGCGGGTGGCGACGAAACCTTCGACAGGGCCCCACGCCGTCTGAGCCTGGACGACGATGGGCGCAAGCGTTGTAGCGCCATCGGCGGGCAATCCGGTTTCGGAGGATGGCGTGCCGATCGTCGCGGTGTTCGGTCCAGTAAACCGATAGGCCAACCCCGTTCCCGCGAGAATACGCGCAAGCGCTTCCTGTGGCGTGAAGCTCCCCTGCACTCCCGGGCTTCTCAGACCCTGAACGCGTGCCGTGTCGTAAAAGACCTGGATTCCGGCCTTGTCGGCAAAGGACAATATGGCCCCATTGAGGTTTTGCGCGGGAATGTCGAGTGCAACCGTCGCTGCCGGTGAAGAAACCCTGCTGGTCGTGCCCTGAGCAGACGCGTCGTCCGGTAAAGTCGAAAGGCCCATCAGCAGCGCCGTTGCGCTGATCGCACTTGCAAACCGGACCAAAACCGAGTGAGTTTGGCCCTTCCCCTTCACGTCCATGAAATGCCCCTGAATCCGTCTATCCGGCGTCCCCCACGGACGCTTCGTAAAATAAGACGAACTCAGTCATGTTTTTCAGTAAAGGTTTTTCGGTTTTTTGATCGGCGCTATCGACGCAGTGAAATCAATAAAGAACGGTGACCAGCGGCGGAACGGAAGCCGTGCGAACGCGAAGCTCGGCGGCAATGCGACCAAGCGCATTGCCCACATCCTTCGTGTCGAAGACCCCGCTGACATGCAAGCGCGCCAAGGAATCTCTGGCAATCACGATCCGGCCGCGGCGATATCTGTTCAGTTCGGCCACGACTTTGGATAACGGCACGTCATTGAAGATCAATTTTCCCCGTCGCCAGGACGTCGCCTGGTCCACGTCCCTTTCCTCCACTTTGCCGAGAACGCCGTCAGACGAATATCGAACCGCCTGACCCGACGACAGGAGCGCGTCGCGGGACTGAGTTGGCCCGTTCACCTCAACGTTGACCTGATGTTCGGCGACCGTCACCTCGACTGCTCCATCGAACTTGTCGACAACGAACTGCGTGCCCAGCGCTCGGGCAGTTCCGACACTGCTTTTGACGACAAACGGGCGCGTTTCGCTCCCCGCTTTCGGAGCAGCCGTGAAATAGGCCAATCCCGAAAGCAACTCCACACCCCGCTCCCGGTCATCGAATTCGACTGCCAGTGCCGAATCCGAGCCGAGATCGACAACCGTTCCGTCCGACAGCGTGACGGACTGCTGCTCACCGGGCGCAGTCACATAGTCCGCCGACATCCGGATCAACGGATTTCCGAACCAGAAGAGACCAAGACCAGCAGCGACGACGAGGCTCGCGGCGAGCGACAGCGTCGGCAGATAGCGTGACTTTACCCTCACCGGATGGTTGCCGGCGGCATGAAACGGCATTGCCGGTACCATTGGCGCTGCCGGCTCGATGATCGCTTTCAGACCCGCCAGTTCGTCCCACGTCCGGGAGGCGAAGTCGAAGGCATCGCGATGTCGCGGGTCGCTTGTAAGCCAGCGCTCGAAACGGTGTCGGTCAGCCGCCGTTACATGTTCCCCGCCCAGGCGGATGACCCATTCGGCCGCCTCCGCCTCTATCTTTTCCTGCGCTTCTTCCGAGTGTGCCACGTCCGATCTCGTATTATTCCTTTTGCCGCAACTCGAACATCTCGATTATAGGACGTTTTGCCGTGCCCTGTTCGGTAAGCGGGGCCTAATTTATCTTGGAGTTGACTTTGGAAGCCGCCGCGTGACGTGAAGCAGAGCCTTGGCGAGATGCTTTTGGACGCTGCTGTCCGAAATTCCGAGGTTTGCCGCCACCTGCGAATAGGTCAGCCCATCGATCCGGTTGAGGATGAAGATCGTACGCGTCAGTTCAGGCAGTTCGTCGACAATCTGCCGCAGCCGTTCAAGCCGCTGGCGCGCGTCCGTCTCGTCTTCCAGTGTCGGCCTGTCGTCCGCGATATGAGTCAGGTCCTCGTCAGAGGTGACATCGGTTTTTCGGCGCAGGCGCTGGCGAGCATGATCGACCGCCAGATTATGTGCCATCCGATAGAGATAGGAGCGCTCGTTGGAAACCGTTGCTCCTGCCGAAGAGCCAAGCTCGGCATAGCGCAGAAACGTTTCCTGTGTGAGATCGGCCGCCGCATCCGAATCGCGCAGTTTCTTCGTCAGATACGCCTGGAGCTCGCGCCTATGCGCAAGGAATAATCCCTTGAGCGCGTCATCCGTCATGCGAGAGCCCAGATCCAATCAATTCCCTGGCTCTCTATTTCAGATTCCGTCCGTGTGCAAACACATAGCAGAGGAGGTTGAGCCGATCGGGCGATTGCGTGGTATTGGATCATTAGCGTGAGGGCATTGTCCGCTTTTCACACAAAGGCGATCCGCGGCGCCGCGCTAGATGGTCCGGGCTCGTCTTGTCCTATGGCTGAAGCAAGTCCAGCGCAGCCGTCGTAGCTCGAGTTTGACGAAACGCTTGTTTTTGGCTGGACGTCGGATGACTCGACATTTTCTCGCAAGCACCGGGATTGAACGGGAGATTCGCGCGGGCGGCAAGAAGCCATCTGGACTTCTATTGACCGCCGTCGATCTGGTCCCCCGACACAAGTGCCATCGGGTGACATTCGTAACCATCTTTGGGCCCGCGATCGCAGTCTCGGCCTCCGCACAAAACGTCCGCTTCTGCCGTTCGGGTGTCGATCTCCACGTTCAGGGCCAACCGAACCCCCGGTTTGCCGATCGGGACGATCTTCATCT
Source organism: Sinorhizobium sp. CB7 (assembly GCF_041357635.1). Lineage (NCBI taxonomy): Bacteria > Pseudomonadati > Pseudomonadota > Alphaproteobacteria > Hyphomicrobiales > Rhizobiaceae > Sinorhizobium > Sinorhizobium sp. CB7. The sequence goes on along the minus strand of NZ_JAULLL010000003.1, from coordinate 394,179 downwards.
TCCATTTTTTGCCGGCTCAACGCGAACATTGCCTCTGAACGATCAGAACTCCGACCATTCCTGTTTGAGCGCAGCATTGCCATGTGTCGCAGGCGCGAGACCGGCAGCCGTTCTTCTGTGCGAGGGAGATGCCATCGTCGCCGCCATCTGACGCAAGGCACCGGATGGCGTGCCTTCGACGTTTGCACCATTCAGCTGGAAGCGCGCAACCAGTTCCTTCATGCGGCTGGCCTCGGTCGCAAGCGTTGCGCCGGCGGCATTGGTCTCCTCCACCATGGCAGCGTTCTGCTGGGTGACCTGGTCCATCTGATTGACGGCCGTGTTCACCTGCGAAAGCCCCGTCGACTGTTCCTGCGCCGACGTTGCAATCGCCTCCATGTGCTGGTTGATCGTCACCACGAGGCTGCCGATGGCCTTCAAAGCCTCGCCGGTCTCGCGAACAAGTTTGACCCCGCTTTCCACCTCAACCGAAGAATTGCCGATCAATTCCTTGATCTGCTTTGCCGCTTGCGCCGAACGCTGCGCGAGTTCGCGGACTTCCTGCGCGACGACGGCAAATCCCTTACCGGCTTCGCCTGCACGGGCCGCCTCGACGCCCGCGTTCAAGGCGAGCAGATTGGTCTGGAAGGCAATTTCGTCGATGACACCGATAATGCTGGAGATCTGGTCGGACGACTGCTCTATCCTGCGCATGGCCTCGACGGCGTCGGCGACGACCTTCTCCGACTGAGAGGCACTGTCGTTCGCGCGAATTGCGACCCGTCGGGCCTCGTCGACGCGCTTGGACGAGTTCGTCACGTTAACCGTGATCTGGTCGAGCGCAGCTGCGGTCTCCTCCAAAGACGCGGCCTGCTGTTCCGTGCGCCGGGAAAGATCCTCCGCGCCCTGGCTGATCTCGCGCGTTCCGCCATCGATCGTACCGGCCGCGACGGCGACCTGGCCCAGCGTTTCTGCAAGCTGCGCAACCGCAGCGTTCAGATCATGGCGCAACGTCTCGAATTCGGGCGCAAACGGATCCGTAAGCTGGAACGTCAGGTCGCCGGCGGCAAGCCGGCGAAGGCCGGCCGCAAAACCAGCGGTCGCCTCCTCAAGGCGCGCCTGGGCTGCCGCTTCGGCTTCGGACGCCAGTTTTGCGCGTTCGCCTTCCGCTCTGGCGCGATTGGCTTCAGCTTCAGCTTCCAGTTCCTTGTTCTGGATGGCGGCCTGTCGGAAGATCTCGACCGCGTTGGCCATTTCGCCGATTTCGTCTCTCCGGTCCTTGCCGGATATTTCCGACGCCGTATCACCATTCGCCAGGCCGCGCATTGCCCGGGTGATCCGGACGATCGGCATGGCGATCCCCGCAATTCCGAAATAGGATGCGCCGCAGACCAGAACGGCGCTGAGGCCCAGGATGGCATAGATCAGTGTCAGAGTGCGGGAATATTCGCTGCGGCTGCTGACAAGGCCAGCATCGGCTGCCTTCTGATTGAATTCCACGAGGATGTCGACATTGGCGGCAAGATCATCGGCAACCGGCCCCAGATCATTGTCGAATGCGTCGATCGCCTCCTGCCTCTTGCCGGCCCTCATGACGGCCATCATCTTCTGGCCCTCCTCGAGATACTTGGCCGAGGAAGCGTCCATCTCGGCGAAGGCCTTTCGCTCGACATCCGAATCCACCAGATCCTGGTAGGCGAGAACCGTCTTTCGAAGCTTGGCCTCCCGCTCCTTTATCTTTGCCTCGAGCGCGCCGATATCCCCGGAGGTCCTTCCCATTGCGTAATCGGCATAGGAGCCGCGAAGGGAGTAGCGGGCAAGCTGTATGTCCTTGGCTTTTGAGATGCCCGGCTGAATGCTGGTCGCAAATCTTTCGGTGTTCTCATTGAACATCTCCAGCCCGCTGATGGCGATGTAGCCGGTAGCACCAAACAGTACAGCAACAGTGGTGAAGATGGCGACCATCGCGGTCTTAATATTCGGACGCTTCATGGAGAAACCTCATGGGATTTGACGCCGTGCGAGGACAGCTTGGATCAGATTGTTAAGAAATTCGGGCGGCGTCATACCGCGAAGATACGATCTGCGGTGGCAAGTTCAGCTGGATCGAATCAGATCTTCATGCCGATTGCTTAAATTCAGCTTAAGGTTTTACTGGCGAAGGGGCAAAATCGTAACTGCCTTGTAGCGGGCGGCTGCCTTTCAGGCGGTGCCGCCAATTCCGCAGAACGATACCACCCCTCTTCCTCAGAAGCCGCCGCCGCAAGCGACCTCACCACACGAGGCTTTGCTGTCTTGGAGATTGTCGCAGCGGCTTGCGGGGGCCGACCGCCGCGCCGCGAGAATACGTAAGCGCACAGTCTTTTGCGGTGCTGAGTGGTCACCGATCGCCGAGACGCTGCGCCGGAGTCGGAGGCGCCGGTTCGACGGCACTTTTCATTCGCATTTCACCTCCGGCCGATAGACTTGGTTTAGCAGGCTGCCGCTGTTGCCACCGACCTCAGTGCCGCCGCCGGTGACATAGATCAGGCCTTCGGCGAACGTGGCGCCGGTCACGCCGTGCACCGGGATGGGCATGTTGGGCAGCTTCGACCAAGAGTCACGACGCGGGTTATAAATGTCGTGATCGGGAAAGACGCCGGCTTCCTCCTCGCCGCCCCAGACGTGCACGCAGCCATAGGCGATAGCGCTATTGATGCCGCTGCGCGGCTTCAGCATCGGCGCGGCCACGGTCCACTGCCGCGTGCCCGGATCGTAAACTTCATGGGCGGCGGTCTTGTCGCTCATGAAACCGCCGCCAAGTCGTCCGCCAAAGACGTGGATCTTGCCGTCGATCACCTGTGCGGCAATGTGGTTACGCTGGCTCGGCAGATCAGGCAGCGTTTCCCAGCTGTCCGCGCGCGGGTCGTAGACCGCGAAATCGTGACCGCGCGGCGGGCGGCCACCGACCACGTAGATCTTCCCCTCGTGGACCACCGCCGCTCCGGCACTGCGCTTGGTCGGCATGCGCGACCGCTCCTCCCAGCGAGCATTCGCTCCTTTCCGCGTGTCGAGACTATAGACGGTATCGACATAGGCCGTCTGCGGATCGGTCTGACCACCGAAGAGGTATATGACATCCTCATAGGCTGCCGCCATCCCGTGGTTGTTGACCTCGGGCAGATCAGGGCCGCGCGTCCAGGTGTCTGTGGCAATGTCGTAGATCTGGACGGTCTTCACGCTGACCCGGCCGGCCGGATAGCCGCCCAGTACATAGATCTTGCCCCCGGTGCTTGTCAGCGTGAACTCGGAGTTCGGCTCAAGGAGTGATGCTCTGCGACCCCAGCTGCCGGGACCCGGGTCGGCTTGCGCCCAAGCGGTGGCGCTCATGCCGACGGCGAAGCCGACCGCGATGAAACTCTTCAGCATTGACGTCTCCCATATCGATGGCGGACACGCGATCATACCTCAACCACCGGCTGCGACAATATCCATAGGCTGAGCATCGTATAGGCGACCATGAGCACGACCATCGGCGCTTGGCTTGTGACTGCAGTCACCCGGCTCGGTGCCTTCCGCAGAGCCTCCTGATGCGCGAGCATCACCGCAGCGACATGTCCCAGGACAATGGCAAGCACCGCAAACAACCAGACAAAACGCATTCCGATCACGCCGATGTCGATCGTGGAGTGGCGAGTGCCGAACAAGTCCCAACCGAGATTGAGCGGATCGGATAGGAGCGGCCATACCGCCTGTCCTTGGATCAGCAGATACGAGAGGTAGTGCGCAAGGTGGTAGCCGAGTGCGATCGGCACGAACGAGAGCACATAGCGCCGCGCGGTATGGTCCAAAGGTTCGCCGGCGATCCGTCCGACGAGGGCACAGGTGCCGAGATAGACCATAGCGAACACGAGCGGCGTCACCAAGAGGCCGAGGGTTTTGACGACGCTGTCTGCCGCGGTGTAGCCGATGCCCGCAATGATTCCGCTGTCGTAGAAGAGGCGCATGATGAGGCCGACGACGTTGTCCCAAAAAGGTGTCTCACGAATGCCGTCGAACGAGACCGTGGCAAGTGCTACGATCACGAACGCTGCCGTGGCCGCGGTCGGTGGCCTTGCCATGCTCAGGCCGGCGCCGAACGGGCGGATGACGAGGGCGCCGTTCTTAACGTCAAACGCAGCAAACCGCCCGATCAGGCCGAAGAAGACGGCAAAGGGATCGGCGTTGGCGCACCATTCCTTGACGCTGAAGAGTGCCATACCCATCCAGGTCAGGAGCGAATAGGCCAGAATAAGCGTCGCGAGTTTTCCTGGTACCGCGTTCTCGGTCCAGGCGAGCTCGCACCACGCGAATGCCAGAAAGAGGAAGACGGCCGGCCACGCGCCGACGCGGCCAGGCCAGACGAGCGGTGCCCGGGGTCTCGGGAATATTCTTGCAGCGGCACGCCAGGGATCGATCAACGGCCAAACCCCGCCGACCAGCGCACTGACATAGGTTACCCCGACCCACCAGACGACCCAGACACTGACCGGCAGCAGGTTGCTGTCCCAGTCCTCCTGTGCGCCGAAGAAGCCGGCAAGCAGAAGCAGGAGGAACACGGCAAGAGCGAGCCCGCCGAGCACGCGTCGCACACCGTTCACCAACCACCGCGGCAGAGGGAGCCGTCGGTTCGCACGCAGACCGTCGCCGCCCCCGACAACGACTGCGGTGACCAGGAAGGAGAGAAGCACCGCCGCGCCGGCGCCGACGATATAGTGCCAGAGCGGTAATGGCAGATCATAACGCTGGGCGAATGCATGAGCATCGGCCTCGGAGGTGGCGAGTACGAAAAGGCAGGCAAGGCGGCAGGCGCTCTTCAATCCGGATGCCGCTTGATACGCAGAACGGCTCGATGACGACCGTCCGCCTCGTACGGTTCGATCACGAAGAGCCCCCGCGCGCGCGGCACGCCATCCATCCGGCATTTTGGCCATGCGCCGTTCGTCACCAGAAGCCGGCAAAACGATCGCGAGCAAGGCAAGGATAGCCGCCGCACCAGGCATATGAGCGGATACCGGCGACAAACGGGGAATATGATCGTGCAGCGGCGCCTCCTCTCCCGCAAAGGATGTCTCATGGTCTCCTGGTTTGCCACAGCCTGCGCGAAAAACGACGTCCACGAGTCAGGCCGTTAACGAATGTGTGACTGTGATCGACCGTCGAACTGACAGCAAGTTGAATGAAACGAAGCCGAACAGCCGGATGAAGTCTGCTAGAGTGCTCTGTGCGTCGCGTGCGGGCGGCCCGCATGTCGATAAGAATCGCATAAGCCTGGGGGAGCCACGATGCGACTTACATTCACGACCTCGCTCTGCATCTTCTGTTTGGTTCATGTCGGACCGGCCTTGACCCAAGACGGCGGATTCTCTCCCGCCGAAATGGCAAGAAAGGCTTTGCAGGAGCCGTTCGTCGGAGTAACGACCGACGGCACGCCAGAACCGGATCTGTTCGTGATCAAACCGCCCAGGCCCTCCATGGAGCCGGTGCGCAAAGCTGCCCGCGCTTTCCTGGAATCGCTTTCGGAACGACAACGCAGCGAGACGGTGTTTCCAATCGACAGCGAGCAGTGGCGCCATTGGTCGAACTTTCACCAGTTTCCTGGTCGCGCGGGAGTGATGATCGAGGAGATGACCGACACGCAGCGGCAGGCAGCCTACGACCTTCTGCGCGCCTCCCTGAGCGCGAAAGGTTATGAGACCTCCCGCGACATCATGCGCCTCAACAGTCATCTGGCCGAGCTCGTGAACAACTTCGAGCAGTATGGAGAGCACAAGTATTGGGTGACGATGTTCAGCGATCCCTCCTCGGACGAGCCGTGGGGATGGCAGTTCGAGGGCCACCATCTGGTGATCAACTACTTTCTCCTTGGCGATCAGCTCGTAATGACGCCAACCTTCATGGGGTCGGAGCCGGTGCGCGCCGAGAGCGGCAAGTATGCCGGCACAGAGGTGCTACAGGATGTGCAGGACGCCGGGCTCGCCTTCATGATGTCTCTGTCGGAAAGTCAGCGCGAGGAGGCCATCATCGGCCGGAAGCAGGGCCGTTCGTCTGCCCTAGGCGAGCTCTTCAAGGACAACATCGTCGTGCCCTACGAAGGCCTTGCCGCCAACCGACTGAGCGAAGCAAGCCGCCGGGTGCTGATCGACCTCATTACGCTCTATGTCGAGAACCTTCCTCCCGGTCATGCCGAACTGAAAATGAACGAGGTGTTGGAGCACATCGACGAGACCCATTTCGCGTGGAGGGGCGGAACGGATGCCGACAGTGTCTACTACTATCGCATACAAAGCCCGGTCATCTTCATCGAGTTCGATCACCAGGGTCCCATCGCGCTTGAGGGATCGGAGCCGACGCGTAATCACGTCCATACTGTCGTGCGCACACCCAACGGCAACGACTACGGCAGAGACCTGCTCAAACAGCACTACCAGGCGATGGAGACGGATGCAGGTCACGGACATGTGCAGCGTCCATGACCTGAGCAGCCAAACGCATGCACCTGTGCTCACTGAATGCGCCCCTCGAGGTTCTGGGGATCACCGGACGACATCGCCTACGAACAAGGCATCCAGGGCGTCGACCAGAAGAACCCTGGAGGTGGGAGTGCGTGAACATTGGTGTGCGAGGTGACGAGTTCGAATACGCCCGTAGACGCCAGCGGCCATTCACTTCGGATAAATCTCTATATAGAGCACGGCCCTGTGACGGCCGTCGGCGTCGTGTGTTTCAACCGGGAAGCGCCCTGCCGCGCGTGCTTCAAAGACCATAGTTGCGTCGCGTTCCGGTCCGACCCGCGCCTCCAAGTCGTAGCCGTGAAAATGCAGCACCATGTCGCGATCGCTCGTCCACCGGAGGTCCACGCTATCGCCTTCTGCAAGCACAAGCGTGGGTGCCCCGCCCGCGGGTGCTGACAGACCTTCACCGTGCGCCACACCGTCGACCAGCGAGATTTCGACTATGTGGAGCTCGTCGGCCCAAACGGGCAGCAGGCTTGCGAGCAGCGCAAGGCTCGTCGCGATGCCGGCGAAGAACCGGCGGGTCACGGCACTCCGCCGACCGCCAACTGCGCAAGCCTTCCTCGAATACGGCATTTCGTGGAACATGAGCACCTCTGGTCCTGCCTCATCGGTGCTCGAACATAGCTGAATCCGTGCCCGTCGGTCATTTCGAAAGCGAACATACGCCTGGATCAATGGACGAATGATGACGACTTGAACTGGAAAGGCCCCCGCAGAGGTCCGGCAGAACGCAGTATGCAGCGCCTACTTTCTTTGTTGGAACAGCCAGTCTCGCAATCCGGCTATCGTATAGGCAACCGACCAGGTATAGACGTGCCCTGCCCCAGGATTGGCAGTCACTCCTTCAGGGATGACCGTACCTTTCTCGAAGGCGACATAGAAGACATTGCTGTCGGGGCCTTGCTTCAGCATGGCTGCGACGTCGTCGCTGAACTGCGTTTCGCTGGCCCTGCCGTTCCAAACACCTCGGGTGATCTTCGCCCCATTGGTTTCCAGCTCGTCCATGATCGCGTTCATTCCCGGATAAGCCTTGCTGTCGTCCTGCGATACAACCACCCACAGCTTGTTCTTTGCCATTGGAGCGACCTGCGCGGGATCCCACTGGCCGGCCACAAGGAGCGATGCGGCAAAAAGGTCCGGGTATTTGATGTTGAGGGCAATCGATGCCATGCATCCACCTGATTGCCCGGTCGCATAAAGTCGGTTTTCGTCAATGCTGTAGGTCGAGGCCAGTTCCTTGATCAGGCGGACAGTGATGTCGGGATATTCGCTGACCTGAGAACCATCATTTGCGAGCGCCGCCGGATATTGCGGCGCTAGCACGAAGGCAGGATGCCTGGCCTGATCTTCAGGGCTGGCGAAGGAGACTGCGCCGAGCCCCTGCACGAGCGTGCGAAAGGGGTTGGTACCCGTCACCCCATAGTCATGCATGAACAAGACCAGCGGATATTCGCGGCTCGAATCGTAATCCTTTGGGATGTAGAGATTATAGGCAAGAGAGAGTCCGGTAACAGGATCCAAGAACCGGAGCTGCTGGAATTCGTCCACGATCAAGTTCGATAGTCGCGTGTTGATGACCGGAGTGTTGGTTGGCTGATAGGTCCTGCCGGTGGCTGTCTCGACGGTGGCGGCTTGGCTCACGACGATCGTCGCGGCAGTGTCGATCTGGGGCGCGAAAGTGATGGCGCTGTCGTCGTTCGGATCGAGCTCGATGATCACGAACCGGCCATCCCCGCCTTCCGCCGCCTTGACCGCATGGTCGTTGGCATAGACCCTCGTGATGGTTCGTCCGCTGACGGCAAAGGTCGCGTCCGTGAGGCTGCTGTTCTTGATCGGCTGGTCGTATTCGACGATGGCCGCGGTCGTCCTTTGGCCACGGCCGAACACCTCGGTGACCGCGGTCACGGCTTTAATATGCTCAGCATGAAACACGGCGGAATTTGCGATAGGGCCACCGCCTCCATTGCCACTTTCGTGACCGCCTGCATCGGCAGCTGTCCGTGCGGATGCGGTCGTACACAAGGCAAGCATCATCGCTGCTACAAGGGCTCCTTTCATTGTCCATCCTATCCGCTCCAATGCAAGACAGCATCATGGTGGCCGAACGAAGGGAAATCAACTTGGGCGGCTATCGCATCTCGTCTTGATTGGCTGATTTTGCGTGTCGGCTTCACTTTCTCCGGGACTTGCCATCATCACCACCGAAGCAGTGACGCTGCTCAGTAAGGCCAAACGGGCGCTGCAGTAGCAAGACTATTCATTTACCGAGCTCAACCCATTACGCCCACCTCTTCGCCATCCATACACGATCCTTGTCCGGGCGGGCGGTCGCGCAGGCGGCCGATCTCGACATAACCGTGCTTCACATAGAACCCGATGGCCTGGAAGGTGGAAGTTGTTAGCTGCGCACCAATAGCCCCTTTGGCTCGCGCTTCATTTCGGCACGGACAAGGAGAGTGCTTCCGTGCCCCTGACCGCGAAGGGTCTCATCTATCCAGAAACGATCGACTTGCAACCAGCACAAGGTCAGCATTGCCCTAATGCCGCCGCGCACCTCTCCGGTGTTATCTTTTGGAAGAATGGTCAAGGGGATGCGTGGCCAACCACCCGCTTTCGCAATCACATCGGAAAGTAGTCCCTCGCTAATCTGCTGGGCTCCCGGTGGATCGGACCTCTCATGAACTTCGATGCGAACAGAATCCACCGCTCTCTTAAAACCTGTGCGACTGGAGACACGTCGCAGCGCCTTAGGTGATTGCTGTTGCGGAATCAATCGCCTTTCAAGCGTTCAGCAGATTTCGCTGTGGGAGCACTCCGGTTCGCAAAACACGCGACAATCCCGCGATTGCCTGATCTTCGAGGAGTTCGCCCGGAGATTTGCTTCGTTGACGCGATTTCAGGCTCTTCACGTGGTAAATAACTCCCAAACGTTGCTGACTAATTTTTGGTAAACGGAAGTCAATGGCGCTATTGCTTCCGTAGCTGCCGCTCAAGCTAAAAAATGAATATAAGACGGAGGAGCACGAATTTCATATGAGCGCCACCTCGGTTCTCTCTCGCCCATCTCACACCACCGTTCAGCTAACGCGCTTGTCGTGGGGCATTCGTTCCCAAGAGCGCCTTGCGAATGGATGCATCGGCGAACTCGTCGCCTTCTCGTCTTGTCAGCCGGACAGATAACCGCTGGCCCAATTGATACGCTCTGCCCTCTCCACAGTGCAGGCCATGATTTTCCAGGCCCATGCCGCTCATCGCTTCCTCGTATTGCGACAGACTGACGCTCAGTGTCGAGCGGCCGACATCGGATCTCGCCAGCGTCGTAGTGTCCCGGCCATCATGCCCCACGGCGTTCGGCGGAATAAGACGATCCCGCGCCGGAGATCAATTGCATGACATGCGGCGCACGGCAGAAGCAACTGGACGCCTTCGTCGGTCAAGAACCTTCCGGATCGCGCCAAAGAGAGGCCTTGTTGAAGCTCACCGTCACGTTGATGATCGCTGTAAAACCCTGACAGCTGTCAGGGTTTTCCGCGCATTTCCGATGGACAACCCCGGCAATGAACAGCACCCACGAACCTCGGTTGCCGACCACGACGGTCGCACGTGCCACCTCAACTGACCTGCTTCGCCGAGGGGATATTTGCACGCAGGAGCGCCATCAGCATGGGTCCAATCGCAAATTCGCCGCGTTCGGCTCGCCTTGTCAGGTCGCGAAGATAGCCGCCAGCCGAATTGATATGCCCTCCCCTTTCCAGGATGCAGGCCATGACTGTCGCGGCATTTTCCGGCCCCATGACGGAGCTCGCTTCCTCATAGGCCGACGGACTGACGCCCAGCATCGAGCGGACGACAACGGCGGCCGACATGAGGTCCCGCCAATTGCCGATCTTGCCGCCGGGGCCATAATCGCCGATCTGCGGGCATGCCTGCAGGACGAGGCCAAGCGGGAAGGATTTCAGCACCGCGCCCGGTCGAGACACCGCGCCACCAATTTTCGCGGTCGGACTGACCGCGTCCCTTCCCCTCTTGCCAAAGTGCGGCTCGGCCGGTGGCGCGCCTCCTTCCTCCGGCTTCGCGCCCTGCTTCGTTTCGAAGCTTGGTTCAAATTCAGAAATGGAGTCGGGGTTTGAATTCTGTTTGTGACGCTCAAAATGGGACTCATTGGCGCTCAATTTTTGCGTTTCTATTGTTAATTCCAGTTGGTTGACGATCTCTTCACGCAGCATGTCCATCTCTTCGAGGATCGGCGGTAGATTGTCGAGTGTCGCAGACCGTGGGATCCGTTCGACAAGCATGCGGTACATCGCCTGAATCCCACCCCAATCGCCTGGGACAGCCTCGTCGATCGCCGTTGTAATCAGCTTGGCAATGTCACGCCGGCAGACGGTCAGGCGTTCCTTGGTGACGCGCAACAGCTCGCGTTCCGCATTTGCCTGAGCGGCCAGATCCTCGATCTCCGATGCACGCGCCAGAAGTGTTGCAAGGCTGAAGCCGAAGGCATCATCGATCTCCCCTTCCCTCCCCCGACGTGCATACCGCTTGCCGTTCGGGCTGTCCTTGCGCGAGATCAGCCCCGCTTCGACCAAAACCGCGAGATGGCGCCGCAGCGTAGCAGGCGTCATGCCGCGCGCCCTGATCGACAGCTGCGCATTGGACGGAAACACGATGAGTCCGCGCTCTTCGGAAATTTCGTCGTCCGGATAGAAAGTCAGCAGCGCATCAAGCACCGTCAGCGCCCTGTCGGTCACGCCAAGGGCCGCTCGAGCCTCGCAGATCGCTCGAAAGAGCTTCCATTTGTTGCGTCTTGTCCCCGGCTCGATTTCCTCGGCACGCTTTTGAGCTGCGAGCATGCCAAGCGTCATCGGCCGCCGCCCAAAGGGCGTCGTCACACTTCCACTCTCCATCGTCCTTCACCTTTTCAAAGGCAAAAGAAGTCAGCTCGCCAAAATGACGCTCAAGGACTCTTGACTGTGATTCGTGGAAATGCGATTCTCGATCTTGCTACAAATCAGAGGAAGGCTTCCACGACCTGGTCGTTTGGGGGCCTTTTTCTTTTGCGGTCTACTCTCCTTCGTTACCTTTCCGGCTTCGATAAGCGCTGTAGAGCTCGGCCAGCCTTTCAGAGATGAACTCTCCGAAGCCGACCGCGTCCTTCGCCTTCAAAGCAAGCATGTATGACTTGCCGTCGTTCTTCGTCTCGACGTCAACCTGCTTGTCGTCCGACGTCCACTTCCCGGCGCGGATCTGTTTGGCCTTCGTCGGTCGACCGCTCGACTTGACAAAGGCAAGCAACGCATTAAAGCGCTCGTCGCCGTTCTTGGCGGCAAACTCTTCCGTCTGGATATATGCCCGAGCCCGCTCGAGATTGGCGGGCTTTTCCAACAGCGTCTTCAGCTCGTACCAGCGGTCACGGCCAATCCCCTTGGCAGCACCCACGGCGCCCAAAAGTTCGGGGGGCATGCCTGCGACCGCCAGCATCTTCGACAATGTGGCCTTGTCGAGAGAAAGGGCGGACATGACGACGCGATTGTCGTTGTCGAAATGAAGATGCGCGATGTGGCTCGCGAACATCGCCTTTTCCAGAAAGGAGAGGTTCGAACGGGCGGAGTTCTCCTGGCCCTGGGCGACGAGATGATCGCTGTCGCTGAGCTCCTTAACGACCACGCGAACCTTGCGTCCGAGCGCCTTAGCGACACGCAGTCGCCTATGACCGAACACCACCATATAGCGGCCGGATGATCGTGGATGCGGCCTGACCAGAATCGGACTGTCCTGACCGCGTTCGCGAATGGCGGCGAGAAGCTCCTCGAATTCCTGGTCGTCCTCCTCCAGCCGATCCCGGACGAAGGAGCTGTCGACCAGATCCGGATCGAGCTCGACGACCGTCTCCCCCTCGAGGAGCTTGTCGGCGCGTGCGGAAATCTCGTCGATCGAGCTCAGGAGCGACTTCGATGCCCCCTTCATCGCGTAATCGAGTGCTGGCCGGCTGACGTCCGAAGCTGCTTCACCCATGACATTCATAAAGGGATTTTTCCGAGCCATATCTTCAGCCTTTCAAATCCGATACTGCGTTGTTTTTTCGGAAGGAAGTTGCCCTTTTGACGGCCGTCAACATCACATCCTCCCCCATGCCCTGTGAATCAGCCCCTGGATCTCGAAATTTACCGCATCCATGCATTCCATGGCGCGATCGTAGGTCTCGCGCGTAAAGGCCGATCGGTCGAGTTCGTACAGCGTTCGTTTTGTCAGGCCGGCGTCCGAGATCGCCGTGGTCTTCACCATGGGGCTTTTGAGCATTTCCTCGGCAAGCATCGACTGCATGAAGCCGAGCATCTGTACCTGGGGCACGTCCGTCGGTTCGAAGCGCGTGATCAGGTAGCGCAGCCAATCCATGCGCACATTGGCGCCGGCCTTCTTGATCGTCTTGGTGATGTTGCCGAGCATCAGCAGAAACTGCGACATCGACATCAGATCGAGCATCTGCGGATGGACGGTGATCAGCATGGATGTCGAGGCCGTAAGGGCGGTCAGGGTGAGATATCCGAGCTGCGGCGGACAATCGACGATGACGACGTCGTATCGATCATCGACATCCTCGAGAGCCTTGCCGAAGCGTGTGTAGAACCGCCGGCCATCCGCGCCCGCTTGAATAGCTAGCGGCGTGTCGTACTCGTACTCCTGGAGCTCGAGATTCGCCGGGATGATGTCGAGCCCGGGAAAGTTCGTCTGCAATATGACGTCCGCGATGGGCTTTCGCGCGTCGTCGTAGCGAATGGAATCGTAAAGGGACGGATTCCGATCGAGCTCGGGCTGAAAGCCGTGCAGGGCGGATAAGGATGCCTGCGGATCGAGATCGACCGCCAGTACGCGATGCCCGGTAAGGGCCAGGTGCTGGGCAAGATGCGCCGATGTCGTCGTCTTGCCGGAGCCGCCCTTGAAGTTGACGACGGCGATAACCTGCAGCTTGTCGCCCGCCTTGCGATGCGGCACGTACTTTTTCGCCTCGCTCTTGCCCGTCTTATCGAGAAAGAAGCGGAGCTCGAGCATCTGTTCGGCGGTGTAGTACTTGCGATTGCCCGACATCGTCGTCGGGACCGGACCCTTGCCCTCGAGATAGAGGCGCTTCAGGTTGCTCGGAGTGATGCCCAGGTAATGTGCGACCTCGGCGACGGAAAATGATCGCAGGGTCTTCTTTGCGTTCGGAGGGAAATTCTCCAGGCGCAGTTGATCGAGCTTGCGTGAAATCTCCGCACCCTGCATGAGAATCTTGTCATCGAATTCAAATGACGGCAGCGGGTTGAACGCGTTCATTGTCTCTCCGACCATTATGTCGATAAAACAGCCGAAATCGGCGAAATGCCGTCATTATCGCCGATTCTCTCGGGGTGACAAGGAAATTAGCGTTAACAGGAAGTTAACATCCACGCCGCGACGACCAGGAAGGCGATTCTCCGCTGCCGAAAAGACGCTCAATGGCTTATGCACAAGAAAGTTGACTGCCGTCAAAAGGTGATAATTAGCGAATAAAAGCAGGAACTTGATGCGAAACTGGGGTTCGCCTGCCGATGCTTACCGGCAGCTGCTGGCATTGCTGAGAGGCCCGAGGCCTATCTTGGACAGAGACGATTTATCTGTTGAACGTGCCTGGCCGGCGTCTGCGGATACTCGTGTTTTGCTGTGTACCGCGCGCGAATCAGACCCGCCGTACCTGCCCGGATCAAAATCGACGGTGTTTTCGGGATGCATACACCCAGGTCCCTCGCCTCGCCCACACCTGCCGTCTTCTCCGACGAGATGCAGGAAAGGCTCGACGCTTTGGCCAGCGCCGTCCGGGCCATGCATAGAACCATGCCCTAAACACCAAAGTGCCCCGGCCTCGGCCGAGGCACGTCAGCCGGGTCAGTGTTTTACCTTTTCCGCCAGCTCGTTCGCCCTGCCGCGATCATTCCCCGCTTTCTTGATGATCTCTTTTGCTTGCTCGGCTGTGAGGCGGTGCTTCCGGCGAAAATAAGAGAGTTTATACTGCTGTCCCGCCGCGACCCTCTTCCTGTCTCGGCCGATGTCCCGTCTGCCTTCTGCCATCAGATCCTCCTAAAACCATCATCTGAGTGTTAAAAACGCGCATCAGGAGAAATTTGTTCAACAAAAGGCAGGTCCCGCTGTGCAGGATCGCGCCGTTTGCGCGGTCTGCCGCAGATCTGAGACATTTCTTCAGCTGGGAGCGGTTTGGAGGATGTACGTGGGACTTTTATCATCCACCTAATGCATCAGTTGATTAACTGCCCAACTGGCGCATGCTTTTGGCATGGCAAGAATTCCCCTTCCTAGAGTCCCCTTGGGTCATCCCGACAGAGCCGCTCGCTGCCAAGAGGCCCTTGAGCCAGAGTTTCAAGCGTTTCTGGAGCGTACGATGCAGGCAGGATGGCTTCCCGAGGAGGCCTTGGTCACGCTCATCGACCTTGCCGATACCTATGGCCTTGTCCTCCTTAAGGAGGGCACACTGGATTCTCTGTGGGCTCGGCTGCGAAAGCGCCATTGACACTCGATCAGCCGTCATCAGAAAGGACCACTATTCCGGCCTCCCTGGCTGCCTTGACGAAAGCTGCGCGAGCCTCCTGTGGAGGTCGGTCTTCGTCTACAAGCACAGTCAAGCATGTGTGAAGCGCCTCTTCGAAAGCCTTTCCCTCATTCACCGACCACTGTGTCAAGAGCGCTCTGGCAAGATCTACAGTGTTGAGGCTTGTATGTCGGGACTGATGAAGCTCCGCGCTGATGTGCCTGATCGGTCGGTATGGAGTGTCCATCATGTCCGTCATTTCACCCCTGCGCCAGTGAGGATATTGACTTCCCGAAATCGGCCGGTGGGAAATATCCGCTATGGCGCGAAGAGCAGAGAGCCACCGCAAGCCTAGTCCCGCTCACCGCCCCAGATAATCTGGCCGCCGTATCGATAAGCAAGTCGGCGGGCCTCACCACAGCTTGTCGGCGGGGGCTGCTGGCCAGCCGGGCGGTCGTAGAACCACACGCGGCAGGTTCCGGGCGGCGGTAAATGCCCCTTGGGAGTGCGGAACGAATAGCGCGATCGCCGATCCCGGTTGACGTCGTCGTGGCCCCAAACGCGGTATGAGTGCTTACCGCTCTTATTCTTATCGGGATCAGCGAGCGCGGGCGATGCGATCAGAGCGACGCCACCAGCAAGAACGAGATATTTCAGCATCAGAGGACCTCACTAGCACGCAGCAGATCTAATGGTTTCATATGCGGTCTGAATAAGCGCTGAACGCCTCCTTAGTTCGACTGCTTTGCGATTTTTCTTGCATTCAAACCAGCTTCGAGGGTGCTCCATAGCGGTCAAAAAAACAGGCCCCGAACGACGCGAGCGGGACCCGAAGGGAGGGATTGTCGAAGCGAAGGTGGACCGTCGCCTGCCAGTGATAGAGGTGTTCACGGAGGGTCTGGCGCAGTCCGTGTGCGGCGGTCCGGCATCTCCAACGTCTCATGAGAGTTTTTGTTCCAAGAGAAAAGCGGCTAACCAAGTGACGTTTAAGGTGGACCGTCGCGCTGCTTCCTGATGGATAGGAAGCGAAGCAAACCTGTCGCTCATCAACATTGGTACCGGCGGTCCAACAAGAGTAACGCTCCTGATAACTTAGGGTTCCAAAGCCCTGAATTCAGCGGATAATGACCCTATTCATTGCCGTTCTTATCGAGACAATCGCCCTCAAAAAAGATCCACCAGAAGTGAATTTCACGAGATCGTTTCTTATTGAAGGCCCACCATCGGCCGTTTCGCTTGTCGAAGCTATGCTTATCGAATGTCGATATAAGCTCTTCAATGAGAGGAGTGGCCAATCCAGCCTGTGAAAAGGTTGCTGCTAAGGTCTCATCTGACAGAATTTCGCCGGTTCGACTCTGGACGCTGTGTTTGATCCGAAACATAGAGTGCCGTTTCCTTTGCGACACATGTCGGTGACCGCAGCTGCTGTAAAATAGTGAATGACTGCGCGTGCGAACGCAATACGGCAAAATGGCGGGATCGCGGCGTTTCCTCATGGGAAGCGGACGAATCTGCAGTTTAGTGTTGGCTGCATCCACCTGCCAACAGAGCCCATGAGTGCCTTTCTTGCCTCTTCAGGCAAGATCATAACTTCGCGCCCGGCTAACTGGGCCTCTGCCGCTACAAAACGGAGCACGAGGTAGTTTAACTTGCACGGATCGGTCATCCCACGCCGATAGAGCTTGACAGTCCACGCGGCCACTCTCTCACGATCACATTCCGCCACGCTGGCTGCAGCAATGCGGAACGCAGGTTCAAGCACCGTGAAGTCATCCGACGTCAAAATGTTTGAATAGTAATTGCATGACATACTTCTCCCTTTCATCACAGCCGTTAGAGGAAGAGGAATGGTGGACCGTCGCTCCCGGTGATCGTAATAAGGAGGTTCACGGGTCCATGGTTTGGTCCGTGATTACGGCGGTCCGATAAGCAAATGTTTCGAAAGACTATTTGTTCCCGAAAAAGCTATGACATCAAAGAAGCTGGAATGGGTTGGCTACACTGGGAAGGCAGCCATGAAAATGCCCCTGTATGCGACGACCGGGCAGCGGCCGACGTCGCCGCTGTCCGGCTCGCCATCACGGCCACAACAGTCAGAGCGCATCTGAGCCACATCTTCTTGAGGGCGGGGGTGCGCAAGCAGGTTGCGCTGTGGAGTGTTGCTGTTGTGGTTTCCATTTCTCTACCGTCCACTGAGTACACCCTTGCGGAAATTCTGGAAAAATCCGTACATTCCGTAAAAAGAGGTTCACACGACATCGACGGTGACCACCGCGGCGGTTTCGAAAAATTTCGGCGCCTATCAGGACGCGGCTGTACGAGAGCCGGTGATTATCACCAAGAACGGTCTGCCGCGCACGGTGTTGCTCACCTATGACGATTATTCTCCGGCTGATGCAACGGGAACGCGGTGTGGAACTGACGGGTGCCTTGGGGGACGCAGACATTGCTGCGGTCGAAGCTTCCGAAATGGAGCCTGGCCTCGATCACCTCAATGCCGAACTGCTGAGGTAAGAATGCTGCCGACTGAACCGAAGGTCGGCTGGGTCTTCCGTTATTCCTATCTTTGGCAGCGACACCGTCTCGGAGGTAGCAAGGGGGCGACAAGGATCGGCCGAGCCTGGTGCTGGCATTCGTCGCCACAGTTGACGACGGAACGCCAGTGGTGCGGGTCCTGCCGATTACGCATTCGCCACGCGGCGACGCAGCCCGACACCATAGAAATCCCGGCTGCTACGAAGCACCGTCTCGGTCTCGATGATGAACGCTCCTGGATCGTATTGACCGAAAGCAATCGCTTTGTCTGGCCGGAACCGGATGTCCGCCCGATCGACAGCGACGGCGGCTATTATGGACCATTGCCGCCGGCGTTGTTTGCCGAAGTGAGCAACGCTTTGTTGCGTTTGCCAGGGAGCAAGCCCATTGATCCACGACCTGCAGCTTCTGAAGCCGACATCATTCGCCTCAACGAAGGGGAGGCAGGGCCGGACACATTCCTGCGGGGTCGCTGTTCACTTCCATCGGAAAATGCAGCAAGCAAAGCGGCCGATCGGCCGCTCCGACAAACGAGAATCTCGTCTTGACGCAGCCAGCTCTATCAGCTCTTCTACCCGCTCGGCGCCATCATCGACGTCCGCCAATATTTTCAATCTCTAACAGTCAGAGCTCATCTGAGCCACATCTTCTTGAGGACGGGGTGCGTAAGCAGGTTGCATTCCATTGAGGTCGGCTCTCCGCCCAAAGCGTTCATTCTCCCGGTGAGGGCGGCCTCCGGCAAACGCCCTTGGTTGGGGCGTACCGCATCAGAGCAGGTTCTATATCAAGACGCGGACTGCGCGGCCCAATTTCCGTTCCGCGTCGTTATAGTAGCCTGCAGCCTGGGTCACTGACTTGTGCAAGGACTGCTGCATGGTCTCCACCAACGGGATACCCAGGTTCGCGGACTCTGTCATGAAGCCGGATCGCAGCCCGTGAGCCGAGAAGGCGGCCATATCCAGTCCGGCTCGTCGAACGCGGGACTTCAAGATGAGATTGACCGACTGCGGGGTAAGGGGGCGGCGATCGACATTGCCCCACTGATCTATTTTCCGGAACACCGCGCCGGTGGTGATTCCGGCGCGCTTCAGCCAAGCTTTCAGCTCCATGACGGGACGTCCGATCAAAACGACGCTTTTGCCGTCATCGCTGTTCGATCGTTTCGTTCGGCCGAGCGCGATCGTCAGGCAGGGCAGGAGAGGGGAGTTTTCGTCCTTCGGGTCGGCCCGAACAGGGGCTTCGTCGATCAGCTGCTCGACGCGTAGACTGGCCATCTCGGAGCGGCGTCGGCCGCCAGCGGCAAAGGCGACAAGCAGAAGCGCGGTGTCGCGCAGATCGATGAGCCGATCCGTTTCACAGGTCGAAAGCAGCTTCAGGAGCACGGAGGCGGTCACGGCCTTGTTGCTCTTGCGCTGGCGTGGCCGATTGGCTGCACGTACAGCGAGACGGACCGCATCCCTGACCGACGAAGAAGAAAAAAGCCCCTCGACGCCGCGCCAGCGCGTCAACGTGCTCCAGTTGGCAAGTCGCCGGCGTACGGACGAGGGCGCGTGAGGGCCGGACACCTTCAAAAGCTTTTCCGCCCGCAGCACCTCGGCGACCTCGTCCGGCATGCCATGTTGCGGATCCTTCTCCCGTTCGGCGGGATCCCAGAGATGATGGGCAACGAATTTCAGGATCAGGGCTTCCGGCGCAGGCCAGGGGAGGGGAGAGCCGGTCGCAAGCTGGCACCATCGTTCGATATAGGCGAGATCGGAGGCAAGAGCCCTGAGCGTGTTTTCGCCCGCGCCCGATTTGACCAGATGACGCAGCGTTGCGATGTCGTCATCCGTCAGGATCTCGGCAAGCTTGTCACGGCGATCGAAGGGCAGGACGGCGTCGAGCGCGTCGAGCTGCTCTGCCCGTGTCAGTCGCTCGTCCTGCCCGGGCGCTGCGCTCGCGCCCCTTGCCGGCAAATCCACCAATCGACCATCTGTTGGAATTGACGCCGGCATCTCCGCACCTGTCCTCACGCACCCGAAGGAGCAGGCCGCCACAGGGCAATGATCTCTTCGATTTCGCTGCGATAGTCGTAGGGGTAGACGACATCCTCCTCGCGGGCGAGAAAGGTGAAGATCGTCGCCATGTCCTCGCCGATGTGAGGATCGACATTGGCGAGATCGGTCAGATCGAAGCCGCCATGAACCTCTGCGTTCCACCAGGCCAAGATGAAGTTGGCAACTCGGCGCCCCTGGCCGGTGTCTTCGTGGGCGACGTTCAGCAATTTTTCAAGCGCAAATCTGACGCGGTCTTCCACTGTCTCGGCTCCGTTGTTGCTGGACCGGCCCGAATGGCGAGGGTATCGCGCGGCCGAAAACTGCTGCCGACGCGCCGACCCTCGTCATTTCGGTAATTCGTATTCGTCATAAAGCTCGCCGTGATCAGAGGTGGCTCCGCCGGGTCTTGTCGCCGCGGCAAGCGCCCACACCATATCGAGGGACGTTGCTCTCCCTGCGCGGCGACTACACTCTGCCAGGTCGGATGGACGTCCCGCCAGCTCGGCTCCCGCCTGCTCATCGTTATTGCGATCAGTGCTCATGCTCGAGCGGTCCCAGAATGACGATCCCTTCGCTGCGCGCGGCGGCGGCCATTTTCCGGTCCGCCGTCGCCAAGGGCATGGCGTTCGCCTTTGCGAGCGCCACATAGCTCGCGTCATAGGCCGACAGGCCATGCTTGAGCGCGAGCTCGACCACCGTGACGTCATTGCCGGTGCCGCCGTCCTGCAGCGGCAGAGTGCGTAGCTTCAAAGCCATGGCCAGCGCCATGCCCGGATTCAGCCGACCGCGCCGTTCGGCCATAACGAAGAGGTTGCGGGTCTCGAACCAGAAGAGGGAAGGGACAAGGCCGGGCGAAACGCCGAGCGCGGCGATCAGCCGCTCATCGGCTTCACTCTGTTCATCCGGCAGGAACCAACTGGCGGCGGCGGAAGCATCAACGACGAAAGACATGTCAGGCGCGGCCCTCGTCGCGCCAGGCTCGGATTTCCTCCTGCGTGACCGGCTTGGCCATCTGGCGCATCGCCCGGATCTCGGCAATCGTGGTTTCGATGGCGTTCTCCTTGCGAATGCGCGTCAGCACGGCGATCGGATCGTTGCCGCGGGAGATGATGACCTCCTCGCCGGCCTCGACCCGGGCGAGCAACTCGGACAGATGGGCCTTGGCTTCGGCAACCTTGACGGTGACGCTCATAATCGTTTCTCCGGCGACTGGAATTGATTCTCGTCGTGCAGACCGTGGCCGAGCCTGCAATTCGAGATTTTGCTCGACGATAGGCGCAAAACCGAAGTTGGTCAAGTGGTGGATCATCTAACTATCGATAATTGGTGATTATCACTAGTTAGGTATCGCTCTCAGGATCACAATATATGGCGGAAGCGTCATCCAATATAGCTTCCGATTAACGGGACATTTACCATATTTTCAATGGATTACGATTTCAAAAAGGACGCCTCGCAGGCCCGGCTGCGGCCGATCAGCAACGCAGCATCGCGCTGGCCCATCTCGACGCGTGCATCGCCGCTCACTGGTCGGGTTTCGGGCTTGGGCGAACGGATTTTTGAAAGATGCCGCAACCGTATCGTGAACGACGTCGCCTTAACCTTTACTTCGGCGTCGAAAGCTGTGTGCGCTGCCTTACGTCGGTGATGCGGTTCTGGTGCGCAACTCATCGCGCGAAGAACGACGCTTCTAACGGCTCACCCTCACTTTGGCTTGCGGGGCGACGGTCAGAGCGGCAAGAAGAGATATGAACGTCGTCCCAATCATCATGGCGATGGTCGTCCAGTGGGCGTTCGCGGCGGTTATGAACATGCCCGAGATCGAGACGATCGCTGCGCCGCCGGCAACGGTCGTCGCATTGGCAAGACCCAACGCTGTCGCCGACAGATCCGAGCGCAACGAAAGGACGCCTGAGTTGGCAGCGGGCATGGTGAGGCCGTTTCCCAGCCCGACGAAGGCACAGGGCAAGAAGAAGGCCGCAACATGATGGACGCCGAAATAGACAAGCAGCATGCCGGCCGAAAGACCGAACAAGGTCAAAAGCCGGCCTCCGGCCATCAGGACCGGTGGGGCGTAGTTCTTTCCAAACCGGCCCGCAAATGTGCTTCCCAGGATGAACGCTCCCGGCACAAGACCCATCAGGACACCGACCGCGATGGCCGATCCGACGCCGAAGCTCCTTGCGACCAACGGTGCACCGCCAAGAAAAATATAAAGGGTGCCCATGGAGAAAACCATGCAGATTGCGTAGCCCCAGAAGGTGCGCGAACCCATCGGAGCAAGGTAGGTCCGCAGCCGGAACGTGGCACAGGGATCCCGCGCTTTGGTCTCCTCGAAACCGTGCATGACCAACACGATGCCGCTCAAACCCAGGACAGCGAAGGCTATAAAATTCGCCCGCCATCCAAACAGTGCATCGAGCGTGCCCCCGATCGCTGGTCCGAGCATCGGGGCCAGCGCCCAGGCGGACGACACCAAGGCAATCCTGCTCGTTGCTTCTCGTTCGCCTGACGTATCGCGTATCGATGCAAGAGAAACCGCATAACAGGCGATCACCACGCCCTGCAGCGTCCGAAACACAAGAAACATACCGATGCTCTGTGCGAAACTGCATATCAGCGAGGCGCCGCAGAAGATGCAGAGCGCTATCAGCGCCACCGGCCGGCGGCCGAACCTGTCCGATAGAACCCCCGCAACGATGTGAGTTAGCGCGCTCATGAGCGCATAGCCGGAGATCGCCAGGTTCATCAATGCGTAATCCGAATTCAAAGTATTGGCGATGTGCGGAAGCGACGGTATGAACATGTTCAACGGAAGCACCGACAGTGCTGCGAGGAAAATCAAGACGGCAAGTTTCGGCTGCTTTTTCAAGGTCGTCATTCAAATCTGGCTCCAATTGGGGACTGTCATGAGCGAGGCCGCTTCAAAGCGGACGGCCCCGGAAGCTGCAGTTCAATCGTCAGGCGCCCCGCCCGGCCCAAATCGCGCGTATGCTCGAAAGGGAACTGTCGGCGTCACCGCCAAAGGCATCGGCGAGATTTGCGACGCGGCAGTCAAAAAGGACCGGCCGGTCTGCGTCGATCATCTCCTCTTTCGTGGCATTGAGCCCGGCCGAGCTCTCGCAACAAATGCCGAAGGCGCCGCAGGCTGCCGCGAGTTTGGCGAAACCGGGCGGTGAACGCCTCCCTTCACCGGACTGTCAAAGAGATTGCCGGGAAAAGAGATTGTCTGACCGCTGGCCATGTTCGTTCCGTCGTGATTGAAGACGATGGGAGCGACGGGGCATAAAAAAAGGCCCCGTCAGGGACCTTGTTCTCGGCGCATGGGTGACAGATGCCGGACGGTCAAACCGTCCTGCCCATGCGCGATATCACTACTACGAGAACCGTTGCGATTGCCATGGATGGTAGAGTTAACTGCAAATCTACACGTCGTCAACGTGTTCCTGCACGAATTGCCTCCGACGGTAGTGGGCATGAGGCGTTGTTTCACTACAATCGCTCGTCTGGACGTCGATGTCAGCTACTGCGTAACGGTGCCGCGACTGGTTGTCCGTGCGGGAACACGAGCATGTGTGAGTTTATGAGCGGATTTTCGATGCTCGACGCCATGCTTACACGCTTGGTCTGAACGACTACGACCGGCTGGCGCCGGCGAAACCGATGATGGAATGACGCCTTGCTGCCGGCCCTGAGCGATCTTGTCATCATCCCGCCACTGGTCTCGGCCGGTATGATCGTCAAGACCTCGACGTCACACCGCAGGCGGCCCGTCACGGCGCAGCATTCTAGAAACAGGTGGCCCTCCAAACAAACAATGAGCGTACTAGGCGAAGGCAGCGCAGCTGCCGCAGCCAGTTCGCGCACCGCTTGACCGGTTAAAAGGGTCGCCGCAGGAGGCTTAGCATAGCGCCGCCCGAAGGGCGGAAACCGGGACCGACTGCCCCCGGCAAGCGGTTCCGTTTTTCAGAAAGATCAACTTTCGCCGTTATCAGCATGTGCGAAACTCGTTGTCAGCAGGTTTCACGCCGCGGGCTAGGTCAGGCGATAGGTTCAAATCCTGCCCCCGCAACCAGTTCCAGCATAACTCGCTCAGAGCAGTGATTTAGCCCCTACACAAGTCCCGCAGAAAGGCAGCGGGGCTTTTTGGCTTCATCGGACTGACCTGTCCTTTGAATCTTGAATCACGTACCTGGTCGCCGACGACAGCACCCCACAGAGCAACAGACTGCGGCGGGCACTCCAGCCGCGCCGCCCATGCCGATAAAAGCGACCTCGCCGATCATGAAGCAGATCGCTGCGCCAACAACGCGCCAACGACCAACCACTTGGTTTCGGCTGGTCCGGCCTTCGCGGCAGCGGTGATCTTTTGGCCTGCAGACCAAGCAGCATGATTCCCGCTCCGCTATGAGACTACGATCCTGGGCAGGGGTTCGAATCTCTTCGAGTGGGCCATTCCGCCGGATAAGATTCGAACCGCAAACACTAGCCAAGACATGGACACCCCGGTCAGCAAATACTAAGACGAACGCGTGGCTTCGCCTTTATTTGTCGCTCCATGATCGAGGATCAACAGTGGCGAAAAAAATGCGCCACCCGCGATCGACCGTCGAATAGTCGATGCGGCGCTCCTCCATCACATCACACAGGCTCTCGGCCGTGCCAGAGACCATCCCACGCCCGGATTCACCGATGGCAGCCTTTGAACACGATACAATCTTCGCAAATGGAGATCATCTCATCGTTTGACCGACAACCGAAAAATTCACAGCGAAAGCGTTCTGTCTACCCCCCTGTTTCATTGCGTGCAAGTCGGGATTTGGCCTGCTCCAGAAGCGCAACGAGTTCCGATTGCCGGTGCGTATCCGTCTGCAGAAAGATCGCCTTTAGAGTGGATCGCGCCGTCTCTCGGGTGATGTGGAGCAGCTCCGCCGCGTCGGGGAGCCCGATACCGGAGCCAATCTGGTATGCGAGCCTCGCCTGAGCCGGCGAGAGGTTGAAGGCCTGAGCGAGCAACTCAGGGGAGGCGCCGCGCCTGCGATGCAAGGCCTCGATGATGAGCAGGGCATGGCCGCGGCGGAATATTTCTGCGGATACGCCTTTCAAACGGATGGCATCAATGCGCAGTGGCGAACGCCCGAGACGACGCGTCACGGATATCGGTTCCGGCATGGATGTACTTGCGACGGCCGTAACCTGCGCCATGAAACGCTGAAGCCGGGCATCGCTTGCGGCATCGATCGAGGAAAGACGGCCGGATCGAAGCCTGAGCTCCGCGCCAATCACGGACTCGGCTGCCTTGTTGAGGTTCAACACACAACCCGCCCCATCCACCAGGAGGGCTCCGAACTCAAGTTCATCGAAGAGCGCGAGTCCCAGCGCTTCCCATTGGCCGCCGATCTTGTCCATCAAACGGATCATACGCCGGACCTCCGGAATCAGCCTGACGAGACGACGAGCATCTTTGCGCGAGAAATGACCTTGTCCCGTTCCCCTCAGAAAGGGCATGGCCCAAGGCTGTCCCGCCACTTCGAACCCCAGCATTGCGAAGCCCGGAAAGCCAAAAGGTAGATAAAGCTCGTTATAGTGTCTGAATGTCTTGCGTTCCTCATCGGTGGCTAGATCATGCTCGATTACAACGGGCCTGCCGCTGTCCAACAAACGGAAACCGCGTAAAGCTCGGTAATGGTCGAGATACCAACGATTGGCCGTATACTCCTGCAGCAGGTCGAAATAATCCCACGAAGCAGGAAGCTGGCTGATGGCTCGGCTAGGGTTTCGAGGGTCGTGGCTATTTGTGTCAGGATTGCGCGGATAAAACATCGTGCAGCCCGCATCGAGCGCGCGAGCGAGGCGATGCAGGGCTTGCGGCCACGTGTCTGGTAGAAACACGGCATCGAAGCATTGGTCTACTGCCGAAAGAATTTCCTCCTCCCGCATGCGCCGTTCTCCTGTGACAGGTTTCACTCAGTGAGTGTAAGCGCGAGTACGCCGGCAGGTTGGCGTCCACAATTCAACGTTAATGTTGGCGTTGCACTTGCTCCCGATGTCAATGCCCAAAATGCCCATTAATTGGAGCGCCAGACAACGTGGACCGTATTGTGACGTCCGTCCCCCCAAATGAGGGTAGCAAGGGAATGTCTGATTGAAAAGAATAGTAGTCGCTTGGCGGCCATTGCCAGTCGTATCAGGGTCCGACAGTACCCATGAATTCGAAATCAGGAGGAGGAGATGAGAGTCTGGATAGCGTTTGCCCTTGTTCTCTGCGTTTTTACTGATTCAGCTCGAGCTGAGACACGTTTCATGGAAGATTCTGATGAGCTATTGAAGATACCGGTAAATGTGACAGGCGTTTTGAAGGCAAAACCCCAAGACGGCTGGTTTGTGAGAACCGCATATTTCAAGGCAATCGGGGACAATGCGAGCGGTGATCCCGGTTATTACATGTATCCCTTAACTGCCCGCGAACAGGCGAAGCTGAGTGCAGCAGAGGGCGTCTACGCATGCTATCGCCGCGATAAGGTGAATGCGACCAAGGGGAAGTTTCAGTTCGGCAGGTACGCCAACGGCATGCGATATGCGCGGGTAGCAAGACAGCAACAGTTGGAAAAAGGTCTAAGTAAAGATCAGAAAACCTTAGTTGAGGCTGGTAAGGTCGTCGCTGCCGTGGTCGCACTGTACACCGGTGATCCGGAAGCTTATGTCGCAGGTTCGGAGGGGTGGGAGAACCTCATAGGCACGGTTCATTCCACTACAAATTTCCGGAGAAGATTAGATATGACACCGACTGTTATCCACGGCAAAGAGCGATGGCGTGCGGAGGGGAAGTTCAGCATTACTGTGAAGCGGTACTACAACTGTTGGACCGCGATGCGCTTTCAGCTCAACTACAAACCGTAGCTTTCCGCTGATTGCACTAGACCCGAGGCAAAAGGATTGCATCTCATCTGGCCTTGTAACTCAGCGCGTTGATGCAGCCCACTCGCACCGGATCCGCGTCAAATACTAACGAAGGTGTGAAATGAAAGCCGCGCATCAAGGTATCCAGTCTCGGTTCGCGGAGGTTCTGAGCGGTCCCGAAGGCGGCATGCAAGCGGCGGAGGCACTGCGCTCGCTTATTGGCGAGATCGCGCTGACGCCCGGAGCAAGCGCGGCGAGCTGTTCGGCATCCTCGGCTTTGCCAAAGCTGAAGAGGGAGGGCGGCAAACCGGGGCTTCGCCGGTCATTGAAGCCAGCCCCGGCAACCAGTTCCAGCATAATTCGATCGCGGTTCCTGTCTAGGCAGGGGCCGCGTTTGCATTTTGGGGACTAAATCTCACTGATCCATCTCTCTTACGACGGTGAACTGCACCCGGTTTGGCGGAGGCCGATTGGCTTAGGTTATGCGGGCATGATTGGTTCGGTCGGCACGACATCAAAGCCCTCCGGCTTGCCCCCAGATCTTCCGCACGCCACAGATGATGACGTTCGCCTCGGAGATGCGTCGCTCTCGATTTCCAATGCGATGACGCCGTGGGGCGGACGGCCAGGCAATCACGTCTAGGCGCCTTTGGCGACGTTGTCGTAAGGTTGACGGGGGAATCGGCAGCAACCTGCAGATCGGCTCGACGTCGAACACAGACGGTCTTATCGATGCTATCCAGAGAATCTTATCCTTGCGCGATCGTTGAAAAGATCCGGCCCTCCTTCAAAATAGGACTAGATATATCTACTCGTGGCATGTTGATGTGTAATGCAAATTCCATTGCAGGTGGTATTATTTTCCCCATCGTTGTTGGGAGAGGTACATGGCTGATCTCTGGAAAGATCTGGCGACAATCGGGCTTGGAACCGTCGGTGCTGTACTTGGGGTGATGAATACCTGGAACGCAATGAGCCAGCGTCGGATGCGTGTTCGGGTCACGCCGGCATTTTTACTCAAGCAGGACGGAACGCCGTTCGGCTTTTCTATTGAAGCTATCAATCTGAGCGGCTTCCCTCTAACGCTCTGCGAGATCGGGTTCCAAACGGCCAATAGAAGGCGGATCGTAGTTGGTGAATACCGCACGAGTGACGGTCGATCCTTACCCTGTCGATTAGAACCGCGAGAGGCGATCTCATTTATGTTCGGACCAGATGAATTTCCGCCGCCTGCAGGTCATCGAATCGGGGCTGCGTATATTCGAACTGCATGTGGTCGGACCATTATCGGCGACAGTCCTGCCCGAAAGCAATTTAGTGAGATCATGGCCGAAATTGCAGGGAAGGGGAGCTAACAGTGCTTATACTGCCGGCCGTTTTTAGAAGGGGCGTCGTGATCCGTTGTACCCGTACGTGCTGTTGGTTCGAAGATAATGCGGTGAAAGAATGATTTTTCAGCAGGATGTTATTGACGCAATTGACGCTGCCGATGCGGAATTTGCTTGGTGCTGGGAATGCTTCCAAAAGTTAAGGCGCCATGAGATAGAAGTCCGAGATCTAATCGATTTCCAGGTACGACTCATCAGAGCCTTTACGAAGCTTGATCGGGCCTACAGAGCAGTTAAAGCCGAGCAAGGACGTCTGATTGGGAGAAAGTCGCGATATCAACCTAGTTGGTTCGGTTCGCGGATGAAGAGTCTTGACCTGTATCTGAGTGCGATAAAGCAGGCACTTGGAATAGGGCGCAGTTTGGGTGACGGCTTTGCTTGGATATTTTATAGGGACGAAGCGGCCTTGCTTGAAGAGCATGCGCAGGAGCAACGACAACTCTTATTGCCGCCAAACGTCGGTGGCATTGGAGAACGTGCATTCGTTGAAAAACTACAGGGGCTTGGCGGCACGTTCGTCTTGTACCATGCCGTCACGTCTTTCTTGCGACTGGGAGATGTCAGCTTTTTTGATCCTCGAGCGGGGCGAATTACGACAATAGGGGAAATTAAGACGCGCCACGTTGGCGGTGACACATATCACATTACCTTGGGATTCATTGCCGGAGATAAAAACAATCCAATCCTTCAGCAAGCGGAACATGCTATAGGACAGGCGAAATCAGATCCTACCCCTCACGAAATCCTCGATGGAATAACCCAGCAAACGCTAAAACGGCAGGTTGATCAAATCGCCAAGGCTCTTAAGAAGCAGGAGAGCAGCACAGAGAACGTGAAGCTAAAGACTCAGGCGGATTTTCACTTTGACGTTTTTGCGGATGTCGTGCGGCGAAGTCATCTTCGAGCGTTTGAGTTTCGAAAGGGAGGGGCGGGTCTTGTGCTTGGCGCATGGAGATTCCGCAAATCTGAAAGTCTTGGGCAAAGGCTTTTCGCGAAAAAGGGGAATGTGGAACGTACATTAGAACCGGCACGGCAGGTGGTGCAGGAGGTGCTAGACCCTAAGCTCTCAGACAATTGCCTTCTTGTGGGCAGTGTTGGTAGTTATGAAAGCGGTTTCCCGACGATGCTGGTCGGTGGCGTACCTTTGATGTGGTGGCCTGTTGAAAAAGATGCCTTGCGTGACGTGCTCTTTGGCCATGTGATCGTGGTCACGCTCTTTAATCCCGCCCAGTTATGGGCGTTGCTGCGCGAGCGGGGTTTTATCATCGCGACAAATAACCGATCACAGGTGACGCAGATACACCGACAGATTGGAGACAAGAGATTTGAAATAAGCAACTTTAGCTATTTTGAGCGCTTGGTCCAAGACGCGCTTATGGATGAAATGGCAATAGTAAAAATGATAGAGGCGTTGGCAGAGCAGGCAAATGCAGCGGCGGGGATCAGCCATTTAGAGCGGATCTTCGACCGCGGCTCAGGGTTTGACGTAAAGAAAACAACTCTGACGCCCGCCAAGTCGCATATTTCGCCGCCAGTGCTGGATAAAGCTTACTTATGTTACGAAGGGGCTTTCGGTTAAATAAAGCTATATTGCGCCGCTAAGTAACTGTTTACGAATTCAGTTGTCGAACAAAAACATTCTGTCATAAGCTGGTAGCTGCTACCAAGGGGAGAGATGGTCCTATTCACGCCAACTTTCACTTTGGGGCAGGAGAAGTTGTAACCACATGCGCGACTGGTTTCCTCTTAGTAATTATGAGTTTTACGCTTTCGTCTCGTCTGGCATGCTCCTGATCGCTGCCGTTGATTATTGTTTTACCGGCGGAATTCTCGTCGGCCGGACCGACTGGACTGTTGTGCAAGCAATTTTTTGGACTGTCGTTTCTTATGTACTCGGCCAGATTTGCGCGGCGCCATCCTCAGCACTGGTTGAGTTTATGCTAGCGCATGGGTTCTTCCGCTCGCCTTCCGCTATAGCCCTCGGTATTGGCAAACGGCGTTGGCGGGATTATGTCGCGGCTTGGATGTTTGCTAATCGCGAGTACGCACCATTAGCCAAACCCGTGCAAGACCGCATCAAGAACGCGGCCAGCTCGAAGCTTAATGTGCCTGCAGCCACTCTTACCACTGATGCCATTTTTCAGGTTGCTTTCCAAGCAGCGCGGGAAAAAGAGGATTCCATTAAGCGCTTGGAAAGCTTCCAGAACAATTACGGGTTCTGTCGCAATATTTGCTTTGTCGGCGTCATAGCGAGCGCGATGCTTGGCTATCGCTATTATCAGCAGCCCACAGAAAAGGATTTCTGGATCCTGATCGCGGCAATTGTCACCGCAATCGGGATGTTTGGCCGTTTTCTAAAATACTATTCAGCCTACGCCCGCCAAGTACTCACGGCGTACAGCCATAGCATTTCCTAGTCTTCCTGGTCCGTAGGATACGACAGGCTGTTCGCCGGCGTCCACCCTTCGCGCTCTGGCGCATTGCGGTAGAGATGTTTGGTGCCCCGGCCGTCCCCTGTACTTAGCACCCTTGCGCCGCGATGGCGCAGGCCACGAATTGTTGCTTTGCGGGGATGATCCGGATCTTCGCGAGCCGCACTGATGATGGCAGTAAAGTGACCTTTACCCTCCTCAGGGGCTTCAGGGAGGCGTTCACCTAGCCAGCGATCTAAAATCTCGGTAGAGACATTGCGGCGCGAACCATGGTGCGGTGCCTGAAAACGGGTAATGCCGGGTAATGTAATTCCGGCGAGAGGTGCATAGTCCGCCGCCTCGTCCAGCCCGTCTCGCCCTGCATCGGCGGTCAAAAGAATCTTGTCGCCGTTCAGTTGAGCAAATTGCACAACGCTCATTTCGTTTTCATTAGATGTGCTTTCGGGAGAGAATCTTTCTTCTCCCCAACCCATTTGGATGTAGGCGATAGCCTTCTTGGCGACCTCAACCAAGGCGTCAAGGCCAAACCAGTTCGTTCCCCGCGCTTCCTCAATTACCTCCGGCGTTCGATCGGAGTGTGCAACCAGTTCAATGAAGCGCTGTCGGGTGGGGGCTAATACAGTAAAAGCACCGATGCTTGCTCCTTGAAAGGCGTCTCGAATATCAATGCCCTTTTCGATAGCGAGCTTTTCAATGTCGTCCAAGTAGGGATAAAGCCGGTGTAGACGACTTTCAATGTGAGGAATCGAATTGCATGTCGGGAAGTAATGGATCATCTCCGCCGCGTGAACCCAGGGGCGGTTCATCCAAAGTGTACCGACCTCAAAGTTTTCGAGGATCTTAATAATTCCTTCGGCGTGATCCTGATCGGGGTGAGTAACGACAACGTGGTCTATCTTCTCCGGGTTAGCGTAATACTGTCTTATGTGCGCCACTAGAGTATCTCCGGTAGCTGCATATCCCGCGTCGACAACATGGATCGAAGTCTGTCCCCATTGTTCATAGCGGATGGCGATTGCGTCCCCGCTTTTCTTTGTATGGACTTCCAGAAAATCTAGTTCGTAAAAATCGGCCATCATCTCTACCTTTTGACTACACCTATAAAGAGAATTGTATAGATTAAACAACACAACTTAATAGGATGCCCGTGTAATGCACATAAAAATCTTCGATGTTGAGCACGGCGGATGTGCTCTCTTTCGACGGATAATGGCAAACGCTTCCTGATTGACGCCGGTCACAACTCAACGACGGGCTGGCGTCCATCGCTTTATCTGTCACAACAAGGTATTTTCAGCCTGGAGAGGGTAGTTATTACCAATATGGATGAGGATCATGCCAGCGATCTGCACAACCTGCGATCTAATGTCGTCATCGAATCCATTTACCGGGATCCCACGGTATCGCCTGACAAGGCGGCGCTACGCACTAGACTGAGATTGCGGCCAGAGGTAGGATGCCCTCGGCCGGACTGTAGCTCCACTCAACGCCATCTTGCCCTACACCTTGCAGGCTCAGCATGCTGCAAGGCAGCCCTCGTGAGGCTACCTTGCGGCGTAGGAATTCGGCCTGGGCGCGATCATGGGTTGACAAAAGGATCTGATACTTGCGGTCAGCCACCAAGTTGCAGACGAAGTCCGCAAAGGCTGCAGCATGAATTGCGTCATTATGCTGCAGCGGATCATCGAGAACGAGACCGCGCCATCGCGACCATGGATATGTCAGACTAGCGGCGCAGAGCATGCTAACCGAAAGCGCCGCCATCTGTCCTTCACTATGGACCAAGATAGGATCGATCTGTCCGACCTCGGCTGGGACCTCCCCGTCCTTGGTTGCGCCGTGCTCGACACGGCGATTCCGGACATGCTGATCGATGCCAACCCGCGGATCGCAAAGGATCGCCCGGCTGATCGATTTCATGAGACTGGCGAGCGGCTTCATGTAGTTTGCGTTGAATTCGGCGACTTCATCGAGAATCTCTGAACTCGCGGCCTGAGCGATATCTTTCGATTCCTGTGTCGCGTTTGCAAGCCGTGATTTTGCATCGACCGCCGCCTGGGCCTCGACACGAAGCTGGAGCCTGTCGCTACTGGGTGCGCCGCTGACCGCAACCCTAAGATTTTCGAGAGCCACAACGTGATTTTCGACAAGAGTTTTGGCCGTTCTCCCGTCTCGCAGCCGTTTAAGAAGATCTTCTGCTTCACTTAGTTTCGCCCGCAATTCTGCAGCGCGGACCGTCAGTGCTCCGAGGCGCTCAGCGTCCGGCTCGTCGGATCCTTCGATTTTCAACCCGCGCCATGCTTCGACCGCTTTATTTTTCCCTTGCACCGCAGCCTCGATCAGCTTGGCGCCTTGTTGTTTTCGGACGGCTGCGGCGCTCGCTGACACGTCCAGGGAGGCAATTTCCCGCTCAGCTGCCTCGCGGTCGGATGCAGCTTGCTTGCTGGCCGCTTCCTTCGTCGACAGATCATCTTCCGAGGAGCCAAGCGCCTCATTCAGGCGATCTCCGCGTAGCGGATCTGTACCAAGAGCCTGGTCATATTGAGCGACGGATGCTGTCATGGATGCGAGCTCCTTGGCTGCAACATCCTGTCCTTGGGTCGCGGTCGAAAGGTCGCTCTGCGCCTGGTCTCGGCGCCGAACGGCAGCCGCATGCTCTCCCCCTGGCGCATACAGCGTGCCGGACAGCTTGTTTCGCCAATACAATTTGCGTTGCCTCAGCCAAGCCATATATGTGCAGCTCTCTTCAAGCTGCTCATGGCGCAGCTTCGCCGTTTCGTTGTCAGCGGTCACATCCGTGCCAAATATAATGGCAGCAAGATCCCTATTTGCCTGCTCTTCCGAGCGACGCGCCTCGTTAAGATCGTTCCGCTGTTTCTCAAGTCCGCGAAGCTGGCTTAGCCTATCTTTCGTCCCATCGCGCTGCCGTATGAGACTGATCAACTGCGTTTCCTGAGCTACTACGAGCGGCGCCAGCCGTTCAGCGGCCCCCGCCGCGCGCCGCTGCAATTCTCCTTGAGTGTCAAAATGCGTGGCGCAGACCGGGCAATCGCAGGACTCGTGCGTCAGGTTCGCCGCTACGCTTGCCACGGCGCTCGACATTGCACTCACGGTCGATCGCAGGTCTGCAAGGATCGTCTCTTGCCCCTCGACAAGCTCGTCGATCGACGTCAACTCTTTACTGGCTCGCGCAATATCATCATCGAGATTGGGTGCAGATGCGTCCAACGCCTCGACCGAGGACCGCAGCTCAGTGATCCTGGCGTCCCGTGTTAACCAGGTGAAAGCATTCTCCCGCTCGGTTTGCGCGAGCTTGATTCGCTCGTCTAAGCGGCGGACGTTACCTTCGATGCGGCGCATGATCTGCAGGCGGCGTTCCAACGAAGATAGGTGCTTGGATTCGTCCTCCAGTTTTGAGCGTGCGTTCAGGACGTTGGCGTCTGCCATCTCCTTTTTCTGTAAGAGTAGCGCAGCCGACTGAAGTGCGTCTCTTAGCCCCTTGAGACGGTCACGCAGCTCGCGGGCATTCTTCGCGGCGAGTTGGCTCGCATCCTCGTTGTCCTTTAAACGTGATAACGCTTTCTCAAGGTCCTGGCGCTTGGCCGCAAACGCCGCAATCTGAGCATCGATAGTGGTTTGCGCAGCCTCAAACTCCGAAAGCTGGCGAGAGGTACTTTCCCAAGTCGCCAGCGTCTCGTTGCCAGACGTTATCATTGTCGTCAGCCCACGCATTTCATCACGCAGGCCGTGAAGGCGGGTCTCAAGCACGCCTATTGTCCCCTCATCAAATGCCGTGACGAGCGCCTTTTGTCCGGTTTCAGTCGCTTCGTCGAGCAACTGTGAGATCGCCTGCGCAAGCTGGGTTGACGCGTCGTCACTGAGGGCGGAGACACTCGTCAAACCCGACCAAAGGCTCGCTTCCGTATCGAGAAGGTTTTGAAGTGTGGAAACATCCTTGCTTAATTCGTCGATGCGGTCGGAAAATGCGCGGCTGGCTTTGGTATTTCCTTTCCCGTGCAACGCCTTTGCGATCTCTTCGACTTGTTTACTTTGAGCGGCCTCCTTCAGGATGTCAAAGCGTTCGCCGGGCTCTCGATTGGTCAAACGCGACTTCGTCGACTGCCCAAGAAAGTGTGTCAGCAGCAGATAGCTCGACAGTCCTGATATGTCGCGGTCCCACGCTTCATCCCGCAGAAAGTTCGCAATGTCTGTGATCGTGCCGGCGACGGTGGACTTCATTGCTCTCGAAGACGACAACGTGCGCGATAGGCTATTGCCGCCCGTAAAGTCCAACGTCACGCTAGTGGGTCCTGGAGAGTCCTGATTCCAGCGGCAAAGATAGCTGCCGACCTTTTTAACTCCGTCCGCGTCCCGAAAATGGTCGATCTTGTCCGTCAGCGCCCATTCCAGGCCATCGAACATGGACGACTTTCCGATGCCGTTGCTACCGTGAACGACCAGCACGCCAGGACCATCTGGCAGCTCGATGTCCAGGGTCTTGAAAGTCCGATACTGTTGAAGCCGGATGCGGTTGAGATAAACGTTGCTCATCTGGACGCCTCTCTGGCTTGCACGAGCTCGGTAACTAGGCTTTTGGCGTCGTCCTTAAGTTGGTCCGCTTTGATCACCCATTGCTTAGCGACTCTCTTGTCCAGCCCATGCTTTTCAAGAATGCGCTCAGCCAGCTCATAGGTTTCATCGAGTGGGGCGCCGGTGGCAGGATCTGCGCTCGCCCACGGCATTGCCAAGAAGGTTCTCCCGAGGAAAGTCTCGAAGGAACCCTGCACGTCGGTCTTCTTGGGGATCCAAACGACTTTCCTGCAAACTGTCTCATCGCGCTCGAGAAGATCGACAAGACGTTTCCAGTCGCCCGACGGCGTCGGCGATGTCGCACAGAGAAACAGATGAGCGTTGATGACCTCGCATTCACGCATGAACGAGCGCGCTACGACCATTTGTGCATGGAGTTTCTTCAGGGACAGTTTCACCTGATCGGGGGACTCCAGCGTTATCGGAGCGATGACGACAGGATAGTCGCCGAGGCGAAGCCCAAGCAGTCCATCAAGCGGTTTAACGTCGGGCTGCGCCGGCCGACTACGGAATTCCGGTGAGGTGAACTCTGCAACCTCGTCAGCTTGCCAGCCTAGCTTTTTTGTAGCGTCAAACAGAAATGATTTGAGTATCTCAGGCGTCATGCAAGAACCCTCGCTCGGTCGTCGTCCTGGCGCTTCCGCCATCGGCCGAACTCTTCCTCGACCGCCTTTCGCCACGTATCGAGATCTGTACTCAAAGCAGATCGCCAATTAATATCGTTTCGCACAATGGCCGGCTTTATCCTGCGGGCGACACTGAGGCTCAAGCCTGGTTCGCCTGCGGTGAGCACCGTATCATCCGGCCCTGTGACCCGCACTTCGGCACTTCCGGATAAGATTAGCGCGTCGACGTCCCAATGCTCAGGCCGGCTCCATTCGGTCAGCGGATCTCCACCATAGATTTCCTGGGCTGCCGATCCGAGCGCAAGTCCATGAACGTCGAATGTCAAGTTTCCTCTTGGGACTATCGCCGGCTTCAGAGGCTCGCCGAGATGTGTGGCTAGGATGAGCAGTAAAGCGCTTGCCATCCGCTCCACTGCTTGACCGTCGCCGTCCCACGGGTCCGCCTTCGAGGCTCCTATACTGCCTAGCCAAGCCAAGAAGTCGCGTCGGAGAGAGGGCGAAGCGTGAAGCGTTCCGCGCCAGTCATGCCAGGTGGTGAGCGTTTCTTCCAGAATATCACGAGCGATGTGCCCGAGCCCAAAACATTTTCCGTTCACCTTGACTTTCGAAAGCACGGCGTCCAGCTGACGGACGAGCGATGCATCAACGAACTCTTCAATGGAGAGGGCTCCGATCGGACGATAAGGATATCGTGAGGAGCTGGAGTGCGCGACCGGCGCGCTGGGCAACTTTGCCTGCCAAGACCCCTGCACGGCCGGAGCGACGCTCAACAAAATCTTTCCGCCGCTTGCTTTGGCCAATCTGAGAAAATCGTCCGCTTTGACCCGGTTTATTGGCGCATCCATTTGGATCGTGAATGTCGCCGGCGCTGTTTCACACTGTTCAGCGAGGTTTCGCAGCTCCACCTTTCCACGCTGCACTAAGCTTTGTGTAGCCATGTCCCAGCTGATGATGATGGTCGACGCCTCACGGGCACTTTGTCCCGCGAGCTGCTGCTTGAGTGCAGCATCAGCTAGCTTGTCCAGATGCCGTTCGTAAAAGAAGGTGTAAGTCTCGGCGTCCAGCGAGGGAGGGGCGAGGAGGTCGGGCTGTTTCTTAAACCGCTCGAGCGACGCCGCCCCAAACGCCTCGAAAAAATCGGCAGCTGGACGATACCGAACCTTCTTATCCGGGCCGTGGCGCAGGATGACGTGGTGGAAATGCTCTGATAGTGGCACTCCCCCAACCGAAATCCCAAACGCCTCCAATCCATCGGCGTGCTTCTTGACATCCGAAATCATTCCAGCGCTACGGCGCACGACGATGCCTGCCTGCCGAGCCGCCGCCAGTACTGCATAAACCATGCATTGATTGAGTTGTGCGGCACGGCCGAGAGAAAGGAGTGGTCCACTCGTATTGACGGTTAGCAATCGGTCACGGCGAAGGAGAGGCGTCAGACTGTCGAGGATACCCCGCTCACCCAAAACCGTATGAAGGTCAGCCTGGAACATGGGTTCAAGGTCGGCCTCCGGATTCTTATCTTCATGGGCCGCCAGAACGGTTGTTCTCAACACGTCCTGACCGAAATAGCCCAGGAACGTCTTGGTAAACGACACATGCTCAAACCCACTTATCATTAGATTCAGGATGTCCGTCAGTGCTCCATCGCCGTTGCCGCTCACGAGATAAGTGGCAGGCGCCTTTGGCTCAATCGCAGCGGTGCCAACTCCACGCTGCTTCCAATAGTCATAGACATCGGCATCGCCTGTCTTCTTTTCATCACCAAAACCCATAGCCAAGACGACTTGCTGGGCGACAAAGTTCGAGCCGTCATCGAAACGCAGCCGCCATTCCGATCCTTCTTGAGTGAGGCTCGTAAGCTCGTGGCGCGATTTCCAGACCAGGTTCTGCTGCAGTCGAGCCTGGTGACCATGAAATTCCTGAACGAGCTTGGCCGCAACAACGCCCCCAGTGTCCAGCCCCCAGTTGAGAAAAGGTAAGCCGGCGTCGTTTTCGAGCGAACCAAGAGATGGCCATTCGTAGATGTGGGGGTGTAGGAGCCGCGGTGAGTCGCTTTGCAGCTGAAGCACCTCGTCGGCGGGATCGAACAAGGTCACACGGCAGTCAAGCAAAGCCAGCGCCAGAGCTATGGTGACGCCCGCTGCACCCGCCCCGACGACTGCAATAGAGCCGTTCGCGTCGGTCTTGCCTGCTTCATGCATGGCTCTAGCCAATCGCAAGGCACGTACTTGCTGCGAATAGAATGTTATTCGGCGATCAAACGTGCCGACAAAGTAAAGCCCGTCTACGCCGGGGATAGTTGCCGAGGAGAGCCAGTGGTCGAGATTTTCTTCTGCCAACTTCATGCGCGCACATAGTCTATGTCAACTTAAAGCGTACCGCACGTCGCAGACGTAGCTCCCCCGCCTCAACTTCGAAGCAACTCGAAATTTCAGGACGATTGTTGGCAGCAAAGTTGTCTAATTGCAACCATCAAGGGCGGTTCCGGTATCGTTTTGTGGTGGATGACTCGCCATTTCGCAAATCAGTCAAAACCGTGGTACGATTTCTCACCAACGTGACGCAGTAGGATGCGACGATGCTAAAGACCGATACCCGGCAGCAAACTGGCGGCGGGCAAATTCGGCCAAATACGATGATCATCTCGCGGTCCAAAAGAGCCTTGAAGGCAGGCGATCTGGAAAAGCAGGCGTGTGAAGACTGTGCTGGTGAAGCTGTCGACGCCCACCACGAGCAAATATGACGACCCTCTGCAGGTCCGATGGTTGTGCCGAAAGCATCACACGAGGCTTCACCATTACGGCGAGGACATGTTTCCAATCAGGCACACTGGTCATCGGTAATCCGCGGTCAAGCCGACTGTAATACATGCGGGCTATGAAGCGGGTGATCACAAGGCGGCTCGCCCTCCCAGGGGCGTTGTGTTCAATTGCATGGCTATCAAGTCACGCTGGGTCGACGGTTCATATCCTTTCAACTGCACCAACGATGAAGGGTCGGGTGTTAGGATTGCTAGTCCGAGAATTAAGAGCGCGACGCTGCTAAGGCATCGATCATAATAGCTAGCCGCGTGAGGTCTTCTTCGTCTAAGGCTTCGGCTGCGGATGATATGCGATCTTGAAGCTTGCGCTTGGCGCTTACTGGACGTTTTTCAAGATTGTTCGAGAGCAACTCGTCCAGGCTCATCACCAATACCGACGATATTTTTACAAGCGTAGCGAGATCCGGCTCTCTCGTTCCGGATATGTAGTTCCCATATCTGCGCTCACTTAAACCAACGCGCCGAGCAACCTCGGCGTTAGAGATTCCGAGCTGTTCAGCACGTTTTTTCAGGTTTGAAGAGAAGGTCTCCATCCCCACATTTTGTTCATGACAGAGACCACGGGTCCATGTACAATACGTTGTGTAATTTCACAACAGAATGTGGTTTCAATGGAACTACGCCAACTCTCCTATTTCGTCGCAGTTGCCGAGGAGCTACATTTCGGCAGGGCGGCGGCCAAGGTGCACATCGCCCAGCCGGCGCTCTCCAACCAGGTGCAGGCGCTGGAGAAGGAACTCGGGGTGCAGCTCTTCATCCGCTCGACCAGACGGGTCGAGCTGACCAGGGCAGGGGCCGCCTTCTACGAGCGTTGTGTGAGGATCCTCAGCGAGATCGATCTCTCCGCCGAGATCACCCGGGCGATCGCCGGCAAGACGTCCCGCAAGATCGCCATCGGCACCGTCTATCCCGCTACCATCGGCCTGCTGCCGTCCTTCCTCGCCCGGATCGCCCGCAAGTTCCCCGATCTGCGCATGCATGTCGAGAGCGGCACCACCGACGACATCATCCGCCACATCGAGGCCGGCCGCATCAATCTCGGCTTTATCCGCCCGGTGGAAAACATCGGCTCCCTGCGCTTCTTCTCGATCGCCCATGAGCGCTATCTCCTGGCGGTCGCCAAGGGCAGTGTCCTTGCCGGACGTGACGAGATCGAGATCGCCGATCTGCGCGGCGAGAAGATCATCGCCTTTGCAAGGGCGAACCTCTCCTACACCGAGCGCTATTTCGCCGAGACCTTCGAAGCCCACGATCTCTCGGGCAACGTCGCCTACAGCTGCGACGACACGCTGTCGCTCGTCTCGCTGGTGTCGGCCGGCCTCGGCGTCGGCTTCGTGCCGGAATGGACGCGCGAGCTGCCGAACCGCGGCTTTGAGCTCAAGAAGGTGAGGGGCGTGGACTTCAAAATCGCCCTCGGCGTTGCCTGGAATAAGGAGGATCCGACTGCCGCGCGCGACGACATCATCGATATCGCACGGTCGCTGGCACGGCCGGGGAGGACGGCAGCTCTCGGCTGAAGCCCAGGTGGCCCTAACCGCATGAAACGCGAGGCTCGAGCTTTCGGATCCTGTTTTCCCAATTGTTGTACGCACACGCAAGTCTCTGCTGGGAACGACCAGCAACCCGCCGGCAGGCGGGTTGCCAAAAGAACAATGGAGAGCATCGGAGAAATCAGCATAGCGTCCGCCGCAGGGGGATTTCGGGAATTCTCGACACGCTAAGGGCGGAAGAAGGGCAGCCGCAGGAGCCTCAGCATAGCGGCCCGAAGGGGAGGCGGGACCGACTGCCCCGCCCGTGCATTCCGCTTTCATCTAGGCAGCCCAATAAGGAACATAGCGTGCATTCCTTTTCCCCTGATCGGGGTCGGCTGGCGCAATACGTCCAAGCTTGATCGATTCGGCAATAACGGCAGAAACGGCCTGATATTCTTCCGGCGGCAATGAGAACCGCTCTCTCAGCGTCGCATTGCTCATGTAGTCATGGGTCAGCCAACGTAATATGCAGTGAAAAAAGCAAGCCCGCAGCTTCTCGGCTTTCGACATTTGGCCAAAGGTTTTCGGCGCGAACAGCACGACGCGCATTGAATTTTCGGATGAAATGAAGTCGGGTGCGGGCAGATGCTGGGCCTCGATCTCAATAAGGGTCTTATCGAGGCCACCCCCGCGCTCCTCGCAAAGACCAAATGAACGCATGGTCGCAGCAAGCTTCTCGTTTCTCGATCGGCGCTCATCGAGAAGGCGGTCTGTGCTGATCAGCGAATTGCCCGGATTGGTGACTTCGATGCGATTATCGTAGATCTCGACAACAGGACCAACGCCGGTCGCTGTGAAGTCCTGGTGTATGAGGGCGTTGGCAATCACTTCACGAACAGCGGTTTCTGGGAAATGAGGCACCATTCGTCGAACGCCGTCCACGTATCGTTCCTCTTTCGGCAGTCGCTCCATAAGAAAGCGCATCATGCCGGTAAAGCCAACGGCATACCCTTTCTTGCCCTCCTGTTCGAAATCGGAACGAGATTTGTCGCGGCCGACATACTTGATGATGCGAATGGTCTTGCCCGCAATGGACGGAAATGCGGTAACATCGCGAGCCAACATAATGGCGCCCAGGTTGGTGATGTCGAACCTGTTTTCAAGGTTATCGAGTAGAAAGCCGGCATCTACCATCTTCCGAATTGTTTCCTGGGCATTTTTCGGTTTGGGCTCACCTGTCAGTTCGTAAATCGGGTCTGGGTCAAGCGTGGCGAAAACATCGTCCGCTGTGACATTCGCCGAGGCGACTGCAGTCTCGAAGCGTCGCCTTCCTGTTGCTATCCAGAGCGCTCGCTCGTGCTCTGGAAACTCGGCGAGCTTCTTCTTGTTCTCGCCAATCCGGATAAATTCGGTGCCGGCGAATTTAACGGGCCTCTCATAGGATGGCTCAATTGCAACCACGGAATAGGCTAAGCCATCGCAGGCAAAATCCAGGACTTCGATGAGTACCCGCGGCTCGACCATTCGGACCAGCCAGTTGGTAAAATCCTCATTGCCGTATTTCTCTTGCCGCAGGCGGAGTTCTGTGCCAACTCGCCTCTTTGTTCGGTCCTCAACTCCGAACACCAGGAAAGAGCGGTCTCGCCCTGCAAGCATAGCCGAATTCGCAAGGGCCGACACATATTCCCCAATCTCGCGCGGGTCTTTATTATTGACCTTGAATTCCAGCCATGCGCTTTCAATGGGTTCGTCCAGCAATCGGTTGAGAAGTGCGCAAGGATCGTGAATCGGCATCGGGCTTCCTCGTTTTATCCCCCTTATATCAGATTCGGTGGTTTAAGAACCGTGCAGTCCGCGGAGATGGCGGAGTTTTCCTATAAAAAACAAAGCGATACCGCTGGTATTTCGATGCGGATTTTTATCCGCGTTTTGAACGCTAAGCTCTTTTTTGCTGTTTCATTCGACTCAACCAGATCACTCGCCTTTATCCGGGTTTTGTGAGAGTGGATTGACGCTACCAATGAAAACAACGGCATAACCGTTTCAGGTCTAGGACCGGTTATATCATGGCGCTCCTTCAACCTCCTCATCAAACAAAGGCTCCCAACTTTGGTTGGGCCGCTTGCCAAATCCGACTAGGATATGGGCAACAAGCACCGCCTCCGCGCAGGCGGGATTTCGGGAGTTCTCGACATGCTAAGGGCGGAACAAGGGCAGCCGCAGGAGCCTCAGCATAGCGGCCCATAGGGGAGGCGGGACCGACTGCCCCGCTCGTGCGTTCCGTGCTTTTGGACCGGCATTATTGCCACCACCTCCTCACCGGGGCCGCATGGGCGAGGCGCGGCTGATGGCGCTGTTGCAGGAAAGCTTGGCCGTGGCCGTCAAGATCGGGGCGATGCAGCCGCAGGATACCCGCCGGGTGATCCCCGGATCAAGTCCGAGGACCGACACCACCGTACAGCCGAAGAACGTGATGTTCCCGACCGACGCGAAGCTGATCCAGCGGGCGCGCGAGCGATTGGTGCGGCTGGCGAAGAAGACCGGCGTGAAGCTGCGCCAGAGCTATGTCCGGGTCGGCAAGCTGGCGCTGATCAAGCACCAGCGCTACGCCCATGCCAGTTCAAACGGGCCAACAAAGCGCTGCGGACGCTCAGGACCTATCTCGGCCGCACCATTCGCGACATTCGCCGCCAGATCGGCGATGACGAGAAGTTGCGGGCCGTCTTCCTGTGGCCGCTCCACCAGGCATCAACGGTTCCGGAGCAGCGGCAGCGCCAGCGCGGCCGCAAGATCTACAGCCTGCATGCGCCGGAGGTCGAATGCATCGGCAAGGGCAAGGCGCACCGGCCCTACGAGTTCGGCGTCAAGGTCTCGGTCGCGACCACGCTCAAGCGCTCAAAGGGCGGCCAGTTCGCCCTATATGCGAAGGCGCTGCCTGGCAAACCCTATGACGGCCACACGCTGGCAACCATTATTCCCGACATGGAGAAAACCATCGGCAACGAGATCGCCCGCATCCTCGCCGATGCCGGTTACCGCGGCCATAATGCCCCGAAAGCC
The DNA here is from genome assembly GCF_041357635.1 of Sinorhizobium sp. CB7. Taxonomy (NCBI): domain Bacteria; kingdom Pseudomonadati; phylum Pseudomonadota; class Alphaproteobacteria; order Hyphomicrobiales; family Rhizobiaceae; genus Sinorhizobium; species Sinorhizobium sp. CB7. Next base: position 351,247 of record NZ_JAULLL010000003.1, on the reverse strand, counting down.
ACCGGTTCCGGGTCTTCACCAGCGGCCAGAAGCGCCGCGTCACCCCGGCGATCAAGCGCGAGATTCGGCGGCGCGCCGCCGTCGAGCCGGTCATCGGCCATCTCAAGGCCGAGCACCGCATGGGCCGCAATTATCTCGCCGGCGAACACGGCGACGCCATCAACGCCGTCCTGGCCGCCGCCGGCTACAACTTCTCGCTCCTCCTCAATTGGTTGAGGCAGCTTTTGTGCCTGCTGCTCGCCTGGCTGCACGCTGGAGCGAAACCGCGAACCGTTTAGCGCTCATCATTGTTCACGGTCGACTCATTAATCTATCGCAACAAAAGCGGACGTCCACGCGTCGATGGGACTCCACTTCAAACATCTGCGTCTCTTTGTCTCTCGAACGTTTGCTGAGCGACCAAAGCCTTGGCTGCTGGGTGACACCAATGGTATCGCAATACACGGGCGGAGAGGTCCGTTTCGTTCCGTTGCCCTCGTTTCGAAGGTCCATCTCTTTTTCATCGACGAGGATGGCCGTGACCTTGTCGATGTCTGCGAGGCGGGCGAGGGTTTCATTGGCAATTGACGTCACGAGTTGGCGATACGAAACCGAACTGGTTCCATGAACATCTCGCATTCTTCACATGAACTCGTTAGCGAGAAGCCGAGGCGGATCGGCAGCTTCGGCCCCCCTGCAGCCGGCGAGTCTAGTCGATTTCGTCAATCTCGGAGCTGATAACTGGCGGCAGGCGAATAGAATTCGCAATAAGTCATTGTGATTACTTGACACGTAAGTCGCGAAGCTTAGCCTGAGATCCCGCAACTGAGAGCTTCATGCGGAGTGCGTCGGTGATTTGGGCTGTCGCAGGTATTTGTAGCGCTTGTGTTGCCGCCTACGTATGTATGCCACGCCATGCCGACTTACGCCGCTTCACGCCAAATCAGATGGCTGGGTTTGAGACATCGATGTGGCACAGTTACTACGATCGGCGGTACTTTCGCCTGCTGTTTGGTTTATATCGATCGTCACGGCATGTTGGGTTTTCGCCTTTCCAATGCATAGCGATAGCGTTTCAAGCCGGCAGAGCGGCGTTCATTTTTCAACGCTCACGATCACGGCTGCAGGCGCAGCGAGCTTTGCCATCGCTGAGAGCCTACTACTCGATTCTATCGCACGCTGCGCCCGCTCTGTACTCAGTCGACCTTGCGGCGAGATGCGAACTTGAATGGTGGCAGGGGCGCCGGGAAAACGTCGCCCCCGAGGTCTATGGCCTCTCGATCGCTAAGGTGGCGTCTCTGGTCTATGGCGTCGAGGGCGAAACGGTCGAACGCTCCGGAATACTGCGAGCGGAAGCTATGGCTTTTCGAGACGCACGGCGTAGGACGATTACTAACGAGGATTGGAGCTCGATAGAGGGAATGCTCCAACGTTCCTATGCGCTGCTGTTGAAGGCGATCGAAGAAAGCGGCGCAGTTAGCGCGCATACCTAATGCTCGAAATCCCCTCCAACTGAAAAGTAGTTTCGAACGACGATTTGAAACCCGACGATGGAGCAACCATGAATAACAGGCGCGAGGCAACCTATGCTGTGGGCGGGTATTATTATCAGATGAGCTGCAGTGTGTTGGCGTGGTTGAATCTTGCTGAGGGTGAAAGGCTCTACATCGAGGATTACGAAGACTACGCGATCAGGTCTGCGAACCTACATAGGCTCGTTCAAATCAAGAAAACTAGCGGGCCATTGTCCCTGCGTACCGCCTCTGTGATCTCGGCTATACAAAGCTGTTGGACATATTCATTGACCGTCTTCCCCACCACCGAATTTTTCTATCAGAGTACCGCAGAGCCTTGTGTCGAAAAAGGAAGTCCATTCGGCCCAGGAGTGACAGGCATTTCGACCTGGATGAAGATCGCTTCCTCTTCAGATCATTCATCTCTATCGAAGGAGATCGCGGAGACACGAGCATTTCTGTTGAGCGCATTGGAGGGTGATGACCAAGCCGATCTGGTGACCTTCGTCGCAAATGCGAGTGACGGCGCCTTCGTGGATCGGATAATACGGCCGGTACGCTTCGTCACGTCTGCCCCCGATCAGGAGGCAATCGATGCTGCGGTAATCGACCGACTAGTGGAATATGGAGCTACAATTAATGTCACGGCTACCGATGCTGGCGCTGCTTATTCAAAGCTTGTCCAACTGGCTTGGGAATGTGCCAAAAGTAGCGAGAAGCGGGTTCTTCGTCGCTCAGACTTTATGTATGAATTCGAGCAGGCGACCGGAGCCTGGGTGCCGAAAGCATTTCTCGGGAAAAGGGCGGCCGTTGGCAACGCATCGTCAATTGATTTATTGACGCCAGTCGTCCTGACGATCGTGGCGCTGTGTGTCTTCATTCACGAGTTCTGGAGCCTACTATCAGCAGCGCTCATTTGTCCTTTCTATCTTTCATATTCGCGCACTCGGCATATTTTAGAGGACGGGGGATCAAAGGAGAGTGAAGGCGACCGATCAGAATACCGAAGATTTCGCGACAGTTTGCAGCGCAGCCCTTACATAACACAGATCTTCCGCGGAATTGTTACAAAGGTACTTGAAGAGACGGCGCTCTTCTTCGGCGGACCTCACCTTAAGCCAGAAGGATCCCAGTTTGTAAAACTCTGGCCACCGGCGCCCCTTTGGACACATCGAGCTTTCGATCGATGTCTATGGCTTGCTATCATCTATCCGTTGACATCAATCGTTGTAGCATGGGCGCTTTCTGGAAAAGTGAGCCAAGCGCAAGCGGTTCTAAAGCTGCCTGCAGATCTTCAGCGCTGGCAACTGGCTCTCCAAGTAGGTGCACTTCTCTTCGAAGCTTACGCGATCTGGAAGATTATGAGCACAAGAGGATGGACAAGCGCCGTTTGGGCCATTGGAGGAGGAATAGCGGCGATCACCGGGGTCGTCGGCTTGGCAAACGTCCGCGGGCCGGCCATCGTGTTCGCATCCGCGGCGGTTGGTGCCGTGGCGACCGGCGTAGTCGCTATTTTATTTTTGAAAAGAGTGGGTGCTTTGCGTGGCTCTGTCCAAGGCGTTGCGGCAATGTTTGGAATACTTATCAGCACCTTCGGTTATGCAACGATCGGCATATTGCATCCGATCGCCGGCGGCGTAGCCGGAGGGGCGATCGCGATCTTGGTTACGGGAATTGCGTCTTATACGATCAGGCGATTGAACCTTCTGCTTGGGGCGGCGCGCACTCTTGCCCTCACCTGGCTCATCCTAGTCGGACTTAGTTTTTCTTTTGCGCGTCTCATTTCAGCCGACCCAACGTGGGGAAAGGCCGGCCCGATGCTTTTATTCATGGGCTTGCTCCCACTGCTCAACACGCCCTTCGACTGGATATCGATAGGCACGACGCGTTACCTGTTACAAAGGGGGATAGATCGTGGTGGCTGGTGGCCGCTCGTCTATGCTGTTGCTGATGCCGCTATCGCCGTACCCCTTATCGCGCTCTTAGCAATTACCCTTGTCGTGGGAAATCAGACTTTCAACGAGTGCTCACTTCGTCCCGTCGTTGAGCTGCGCCCTCTGCTCGATGGAATATCTGCCAACCCATTAAGTGCCGAATATTGGTGGGCCTACCTTCTACTCCTTTCGACGCTTATTCCCAGTATGGTGAACTTGATGATCGGAGGCGCGTCGCTGTGTTGCGGAGCACCGGGACTGCCGAAGATCATGTTGCGATTTATGCCGGTTGACGGCCCACCTTCGAAATCGAATGTCGCGTGGATTTCTCTAGTTTATGCTTCCCAAATCGTCGGCGGGATGGCAATTGGTATCGCCTTTCAATTTTTTCTTGCGCTCTTGATAATAGGATACGCCATGCCGTTCGTTGGGGCGGATCTTCTGCAAATGTGCGAAGATATCTTCGAACTCAATATACCCAAGCTTGCGGGGTGTTAGGCATGCATTGGCGTTCGACGTCGGGGTCCGCTATACCGCCAGGGCACGGACGCCAACGGCTGTGCTGATCATGACTTCCTTTTCCGAGTGACTGTTAGCGATGGCCCCAGTGCTGGCGCGCAGGGTCGCAGCATCCAGATTTTCGAGATTGCACGGTAGAGGTCGCTGATCAGATGTGGACGGGTCACGAGGATGGTCGTCCTCAGCCAAGTTCGAACTCCAGCCAGTAGTCGCCTTCTCGGGTAACTCCGTCGACAGAGGTTGGTGCATCGCTGATGACGAAGGGATCCTCACGTTTTGTCAGCTCTGCAAGAAGAGCAGGATGCGGGATACCCTTCCAACGAGAGTAGGGGGTCATTGAGATCATCGCACGTACCTTGCCGCCATGCTTGTTCTCCCTGCCCACCAGATCCCGCAGCAATGTTGCCGGGGTTGCATTGTGGCTAGCATGATGCCCGATCTTGAGGAAGGTGACCTTGCCAAGCAAGTTCACAGCCTGGTCGTCGGCTAATACGCGTTCCCACGGTCCCCATTGGGCATCGCCCGGAAACAGAAGATAATCCTCGCCGATCTTAAAGAGCAGGATCAAGCTCGTGTTGTTCAATTCGGCATCAAGTTCAGCCGCAACCGCTTCATAAAGCCGTTTCTGCGAAGCCGCTTCGTCAATAGCCTGGCCGTCAAAGCCGGGCCAAAAGGCGCTCTCATCCACCCAGTCTTCTCCGAACGGACGGACTTTCTCCCTGTTGCCATCGATGTCGACATTGAAACCGTCAAGGAGGATTTGACTGGTTGGCGGGTCAGCTTGGTTCAGGGCATCCCTCGTGCGAGGAGGACCAAGAACAAATATATCGACACCGGGCAGAACCGCGCATTCGATTTTTTCGACGACCGTGTCTCCCTCCGGGTAAAATTTTGGCGCAACCTTCTTTGCAAAGCCACCATGCAATACGGCAAGACAGTCATCGTTCGACAGTGCGGCCGCGGCGACGTCAGCGAGGAGCGGGTCCAGTTCCAAGCCCAAAGCTGCCTGTTTCTCGACTGCGAACTGCAGCGCTTTCGCCCGCTCCTTTTGCTTTTTCCAGAGCTTTTTTGCTTCGGGGTCGGTAGGCGACTCGATCCAGGGCATCCAAACTTCGCCAACCTCGACTGCGGCCCACTTCCTGTTCGCAAATCCCGAAATATGATCAGCATGCCGATGGGACATCACGAGCAGGTCTATCCGAGCAACGCCGTCGCGATCTGTGACATCGGCGATAAGCTGATCAGAAATTTGCTGAATGTTATAGTGTTTGTTTTTCAGTGAACCGCAGTCGATCACAACCCGCATCGGACGCGGATCGCCAAGGATCTGCAGAAGGAAACAATCACCGCAGCCGACATTGTACATGCGCACGCGGATCTTTGCCTGCTGGACCTCTGCAACCGGCTCGTCCAATCTGGCCTTGGATTTCGTTATTCTCAGCTTGGCCATGCGTTCATACTTCGCCGTGGAGGGCGCGGAACTGCGCGCGCAGCTTCATACGATTTTGCAGGTACTCCTCGTCAGCGAAAGCCATCATAGGATCCCGCCGATCGAGCTCTTCGAGACAGAGGTCGGTGGCGTGGAGGCGGGCGGTTGCCGTTTTTCGAAATTCCGGCGGCAGGTTTTCACTTTTCATCGGCTTAGACGCTATGTAACGAACCTCGCCTTCGCTGCCGAAAATGACTGTTGCGCCGCCTCTGAATGGAATGCCTTTGAACCGCTCTCTGGTCTGTTCATCGATCTGCATAAACTGCGCGACGAACTCGATCACCAGTCGCTGATCCGATGTAACCCGGTGGACGGCGTGAAACCCGACGACTGCGACCTTGAGATTTGGGTCAAGCCCGAAAATGTCTAGATTGAGCCGTGCATAGTGCGTCAAAGCGCTGAAAAGCCCGTCGCGCAATACTCGGTCGCCTCCAACCTCTGCCTCTGCCTCGTCCGTCTCGATCACGGTACTCTCGTAAGCGGCGGTTGCGCTTTCGCTTTTGTTACGCGACCTGCTTCGGCGCGCAATACGACCCTGGTCCAAGGCAGTTGCTGAATAGTTGAGGAACCGACGAGCATCCTCGAGAAGGCCAGCGTCGAGTGGTGGGGGCTGGCCGTTGATCTGGCTGGGCCACAGCAGCGATTCTTCCGCCAGTGAAACCACGCCTGCAGGGTAGATACCCCGCTCGCGAAACGCCTCGATGATGGAAAACCGCACTTCGTCGCTGTCTTGCGGGTTAAGCTCGAAATCGGACGTCACGAGGGCTCGAAGGAAATCCCCGAATGTCACATCGACCGGGGGCATATAGTCGAAGGCTCTAAAGCACATTCGCAGAAAGCGCTCCGCCAGTTGCGAGGCTTCGCTCGCAAGCCGGTTCACGAGATCGGGGTGCAGCCTACCGGTGGGCAACTGTCCGGATCCGCCTGTCGCGATACGAAGCAGGTCGGCGACGCGTTTCTGATAGGCATCGAAGTATCCGCCAAAAACTGCGCTGACCAGGATTGCACCACGGTCGTGCGGCTCATGCGTTCCAGCCAATTTCGGGCTCTTGCCAATGGCAGACCGCAGGGCCTTGCCCCTGCCGGCCGCATAACCGAACTGCTGGGCGAGTTCGACAAGCATCTCGGACTTATGCAACATCCCCTGCGAGGTCTGAATGTGCTCAGCGAGTAGCTCTCGGTATGAAAAGCGCTAGAATAGGGCGACGATGTCCGAAAAAGCTTCATGAAATGCCAAGACGTCGATGTTGCTAGGCTCGATGAAATAGGGGCGAAGGCGGTGGACGATGACATGGGTCATCTCATGTGCGATGATGTCGTGAGACAGACAGGTGAAGACAGTCTGGCTTGGTATGTTCGGACCGGGTGAGACGGAGTCTGCTTGGAAATAGCCAAACATGATCGCGTCCAGTTCAGGATCGAAGAAGGCGTTCTTTCCGCAAAATGCGTGGGGGACGAGACGAAGCTTAGTTTGCGTGGAGCTTTTCCTGAAGTTAATCGGCCTGCCGAGCGCACGTCTCGCACTTTCGATGACCTTCATCGCCACCGCATAGACCATCTGCTGATGAAATCTCGGATCGGATTCGCTGGGCGCTAGCCCCGACTCCATCAGCAATGCGGGATCATTGAGATCGACAGCGCGGTAGAATGTCTTGTTCCAACCATCGTAATCTATGACCTCGACGATCTCCCCGACAGGGCCTGGAGAAAGCTCCGGTTCATTGTCAACCTCGACTGTTATCCTGTAGGGAGCCCGCCGGCCGCTCATCGGATCGGTAGCATAGATTCGAAGTTTTCGCTTCTCCGCAGCCCTCGTCGCGTAATCACTCACGAAGCGCTTCATGTGATCCCCCGAAGACTGACCAACAGACTGCTCGCGCAATAGTGGCATTTATTGCCGATAAGTCAACTGGCTGCTTGAGGTCACTTGCTGGTGATCGATATCGATGACGCGCGTCCGCAATTACGCATCGGTGCGCCGTCGTTCTCGGGCTCATCAATCTTCCGATCCCGGCAGCTCTAGACCAGCTTCCGCAATGAACGGACAGGGGCGATTGCGCCCGTCAGAGTAGTCAGAGGCGACAAGCAACACTCTCTTTGCTCGCGTTATTCCTACGTAGAACAGCCGACGCGTCTCATCATACTGTTCTTGCGCGCGGGTTGAAAAATGGGGCAGATGTCCATGGTTGATGCGGATAACGGCAACAGCATCGAATTCCCGGCTCTGGAATGTTGCATCGTAATCAGCTTGAGAGCCTTTTCCGGATTGAGGCATTTGGTGGTAAGCTCACGCTCAAAGGTGGTCGCTCTCAGAAAGACCTGCACGAAATCGTTCTCAAGCGCCATCAAGTCTGGAGCGGATTCGTCCGGATCAAAATCAAGTGCATCGGCGTCTGACGGTATGAGGTCAGCATCGGCGTAATTGCGCATCTCTTTTCTAGCGAGCCACGAGCGAAGAGCTTGGCATAAATATCGAAATGCACCCTGTGGATCGCCGTAAGAGAGATTCCGACACGCTCCAGCTTTATCTTGTGCACGCTTTCAATAAGGGCCGGTATCAGAAAGAGCTCCACGGCCCCATCAACGGGCATGACCTTCCATGCGTAAAGGAGGCTGCCTTTCGTGGAATCCAGATACCGTTCAAGATCTGAAATTTCGCCGCCGGTCAATTTCGCGTTCAGAGCAAGATTGCCGGCAGCGATGCTCGGATCGCTTCGCTTCGTAAGCGATACGATTGTCTTGAGCGAAACCTGTGACGTGGATGACAAGGCGCCGAACGGCTCGTCATCGCTCTCGCCTCCGCCTTTGGAAGCAAGCGCGTGCTCCTTACCGCCGACGAGCATCCCAAGGTGCTGACAGCTTCTCTTCGTGCGCTACCCGCAGACGAGCGCCGGTTTGACTTGGTTAAGCTTTCGCAACACGGCAGCCAGGGCAACCTATCCCGCCTATTCCTCGACGTGGTCCGTTGCAGTCGGTTCACTATCCGAAGCGTGCATGGGCTGGTTGAAGATCCCGGTCTGAAAGCTCTCCTGAAGCATCTGCACGACCCGTATATTTTACTCGACTAATTCAACCTAATAGTGCACTCTTGAAATGGGTCGAATGAGGAGGGGGATATGATCCAAGTAACTTTGCACACCGGCCAGCAAGTTGAGATTGACGGTACTCACGTTTTGAGAATTCGTCGTGCGACCAAGGGCGAAAATCCACTGGGGAAGAAATCGAAGGTATTGCTTACTCGTGTGGATTGGGACGATTTATACTATGTAACAGATGATCCGGAAGATCTCGCAACAAGGGTCGCCGCGGAGCTGCCGACGCTTGATGCACTCAACACACCTAAGCTCGGGCCTTTGTGGTTCAATGCAAAGATATGTGTCGGGCCGAGACATCTAGCGCAAGGTTTCCGCAGAGATGGAGTGAGGTCCGCCCTATCCATCGGCAATCTCAAACCTCTTCAACTTGTCTCAGACTCACCGCAAGACGTGGCGGCAATTATTCGCAAGCATGGCGGCAGGGTATTGCCAATACTAAGCGACGAAAAGTTTGCCGACCTGATTGCTGGCGTGCACTTGCTTGCTCTCCCAATCGCGGACTGGGCAGCCGGTTCTTAGTGTTCTCGCGCCGGTTTTCTGGACCCTTGAGGACGAGGTCGACATCACCGGTCTGCGTGCCCCGAAGATCAATCCGGAGAGACCGGTTACGGAGACGCATGACCACCTGTGGGTCGAACTGACATTCACAGTCGCATGACAGTGGAGGCACCCATGAGCAACCCACCCGACATCACTTCCGAAAATAGCAAAACAGGGACGGCACCCGTAAGCGACCCACCCGGCACCACTTTCAAAGCTGTCCAACTTGAGGTTCTTAAGGAGGCTGAGCAGGACTACAGCCGCTATGTCGCGACGCTTGAAGACATACTTCTGAAGCATAAAAGCAACCATGACAACTACTATTGGAAAAGACGCCAGGAATACGACAATGTGCATCGCTGGCGCCGAATCCTGACGTGGCTGGGAGTGATCGGGATCGTACTGACGATCGCGGCAGCAGTGGTCCGCTACTGCGCGGCGGCGGGGTTGATTGCCGCCGGTTCGCGCTTTGGCGTGCTCGATCTCTGGTTTCTGACGATGGCGCTACTGGCCTACGGCGCAATGACGGGCATCACCTTCTACCTGCAGACGAGCGATCAGGCCGGCGGATATTTCCGCAGCGTTCTGGCGACTTTCGTCGTGCGCGACGCCTGGACAGCCTTCCTGTTCGAGGCTGCGAAGCTGCGCCTTGAAACACCGAAGGATGCGCCGGAGGAAAAAGCCCTGAAGCAGCAGTGGCTAAATGCGGCGGAGAGTTTCTGCAAGGTCATCGATGCTGCGTCGGTCAAGGAAGCCAGCGAATGGAGAGGCGCCTACGAAGCCACGCTGGACGTTCTGTATAAGGCAGCCGCCGAGGGAGTGAAGGGCAGCAAGACAGAGCTGGACAACACGATCGCGGAGCTTAAAAAGGTTGCAGCCGAGGCCAAGGACGCAACCAAACCAGCCGTCCTCAATCTGGACGTCAAATTCGCGGAGCCCGGTGAAGCAATCGTCACCGTGGACGGCAGCGTGGCAGCAAGGGGCATGCATCGATCGTTCGCCCTCGTCAATCTTAAGCCTGGGATGAAAACGATCCGGGCCGAGGTCGCTATGGCGGATGGCAAGAAAGCGGTCGCCGAAAAGGCAGTCCTGCTCGGGCAGGGGATCACCAACCTCGAGCTGAGCCCTCGGCCTTAGATCGATGATGAAGAGGCTAGAGACAAGCTGATGCCGCCGTCCGGTCGGAGCTCTGGGTCACCACGGCACTGAGGAGGAGAGGGGGAGAGAATGGCAATTACAATCAATGGAGAAGAGAAAAAGATTGGACTTGCGCTGTCTGGGGGCGGATTCCGAGCGGCTGCATTTCATCTCGGTGTTTTCAGGGAGCTCAAAGAACTGGAGCTGCTTGACAAACTCGATCTTCTGACGTGCGTCAGTGGTGGTAGCATCGCAGGCGGGTTCCTCGCAGCCAATTGGGATAAGGCAGACGTGCTTGATCGGCTGGAGGCATATCTATCGACAAAGTCGATCGCAGTTTCTTCTGTTGTCGGAGGTCTCTTAAGCCCGTTCGACACACGTCTGGAAAAGCTCGCCGAAACCTATGACCGTGATCTATTCGCCGGTGAAACCTTATCCTCTCTCCGGAATGGACCCCGCATCTACTTCAACGCAACAAATCTCGCGACGGGGAATATGTTCTTCTTCGTGGCTGGCAAGGCCCTGGCGGCAGGGGAAGATGCCGACGAGACTATGGGGGAACATGAGAGCGGTACAGCGGTTGCCAGCGACTATCCGATCAGCCATGCCGTTGCCGCTTCGTCCGCATTTCCGCCGGTCTTTCCACCGTTGCGGATCGACGCTCACGTCTATCCAAATGCGCTTACCGAATACGTCACTCTGACAGACGGTGGCGTATACGACAATCTTGGCGTCAATCCACTACTGCGCACGCGGCGCAACCCTGTTGACTATTGTATTGTCAGCGACGGCGGAAAGCCGTTCAGCATAGTCGTGGAGCCAACCGAATCGGGCACGATCGTATTGAAAGAAGCGATCAACATTCTGATGGAGCAGGTAAGAGGCTTGCAGTTCACCCGACTACAACTGGCACACGAGGCAAAGAAAGGACCGAAGCCGTTGTGGTTTTCCATCGACAGTGTGGAAGGTGAAGAGCGACAGGGAGATGCAGCGTTCGCCTCACTCATCGGTACCAATCTGAAGAGCTTGAGCGCAGCGGAAATGGACGTGCTGGTGCGCCATGGACGAGCACTTGTGCGTGCTCGTTTGAAGCGATATGCGCCGGAGCTTTTTCAATGACTGGCGACAGCCCAGGCTACGACGATATTCGCGCAAGGTCATGCGCGAAACCGTCGGTTAATCGTGCTCGGCAAGCGTGTCGGCCGGCGACCTGCACGAGACCGATTTGCAGGACTGTCGCTCCACAAAATAAAACGGATGCGCAAAAAGCACACAGAGATCACATCACCATCGGTGTAGATCACCTCGAAAGGAACCGATACGGCCTGCCATCGTCGGCGGCGGTATTCCAGACGCTCGCCGAGATGCCCGAACACGCGCGCTTCGACACAGGATTGACGTCCAAATAGAGTTCAGCCTGCCAGAGTTGAATGCCGCTCTCAGGCGTATGATCTTCGTCAACATTGAAACAGCTTCGAATAGCCCAAGCTCCACGAAGTCGGTCCATTTTTGACCGCACTTCCGTTCGAGTCAAACAGGCCTATGCGGCTTATCCGACGCTACTGCCCAAATCCGAGGCCGTTAAACAGGCTATGAGCGGGCTTCCGACGGGTTGAGCAGACACCGATTCAGCCCTGCGGTTGATCATGTCCGGCATGAACATCCGTGCGAACAGCAGCGACAGCAACGGCGGTTGCAGCCACTTCGCCAGCGGTATGGAAGGGGCGAACAAATTTGATGGGTGTGCCGTTGATATCCGTCAAGTGGCCGTTCCAGGCTTGCTGATAAAGTGTCTTCAAATCAGATTTGTCAGCCGATGTCAGCCTGCTGTCGTCACCATAGTTCATGATACTGAACTTATTGTGGGCTCCAAACACCTCGGCGGGCCAAGCAGTTTCCTCAACAAGCGCAAAGAAGTGCCTTAGGCCGAAGATATGGCCGATCTCATGAATCAGAGTCTCGACCTGTTCTTGCCGATCCTGACTGAATAGCTTTGGGTAAATCGTCAACTGATGCTGGCCCGCGTCCGGGAAGAACGCACTGGCAAGAACGCAGCCGGTCACGTTGCATTCGTCGGCCTCTCGCACGACGATCTCGAAATCCCATGCGTCGTCTCTTCGGGCAAACTTGACGGGAGCCGCCTCCCCCCAGGCCAGGATCGCTTCACCTAACAACTGTTCGATCGCGGTCTTTGCCCCTTCTGGATCTTGGAAGATCTGGAGAGATCCTTCCTGAAACCGCCAGCGAAGTGTGGCCCCTTTCTCCCATAAAGGCACGAAACCTTCGGAAGCGTCGACCACGATCTCAAGTGGCGAACGACCGCGTGGACTGGAAAAACCGCGATTTTCCGTATCACAACGAACGCCGTTTCGGATGATATGAACATGTCGATCGGCCATTTTTGCCGCCTCTTTAGGCGTGCGCAAAGTAAAAGGACTGCTTTCAGTCGACGTTAGCATAGCTTTTTTTGTGGTGGTGGCACGTCCCATCGCTCCCCTCCTAGCAATTTCTCTGGTACTTGATGCACCAATACGGCGTATCGCAAAGCTCAAGCTTCTTGCGGAAGCTTGCGCCTAGGTTAAACCTGCGATGACGAGTATTAGTTGAGTTAGCAATAGATAATACACTATATTTTAGGCTGGAGTTCAACCTTAAAGTTAAGCCCGTAAGACATACGCGCCACAAAAATCGGCACTCTGTGAATTTCTCGGCACCGTTGGCGGGGACTTACCGTGACCAGTCCATTTTCATGCAAAAGGGCTAATGGTTAAGCGGCCGATTTTCTAGTTAGCCGAGCGGGGATTCGGTTTGACGATGACGGCGGGCGCGGCCCCCAAATCGAGGCCGGCCGGAAGTGTTCCGCACTCATGAAATGCCCGGTGTGTTCATGGTATGTTCTTTTAATCGTTTTCCCGGTAGAGTTCCAAAAGTTTCCAAGCAAATCTATGGTGCGCTATGAACTTTATCACGCCGATTCGATTGTCACAGAAACACGCAGGCGCATACTTCACGCCCGATGATATTGCCGCAAGTCTGGTGCGCTGGGCGATACGACGAGCTGACGACCGCTTGCTTGATCCGTCCTGCGGAGATGGCGGCTTCCTCGCGCACCACCGCAATGCCGTCGGCATCGAGCAAGATTTCGAATCCGCAAGGACAGCGATGAGCCGAGCTCCGTGGGCTCTCGTGCACGAGGGTGATTTTTTCGCCTGGGCCTCAGAAACGAACGAGCGTTTCGAGTGTGCCGCAGGAAATCCGCCGTTCATCCGCTATCAGACATTCAAAGGGGATGTGCGCAAACGAGCCATCGCGCTTTGCGCCCGCCACGGAGCCCAATTCAGCGGCTTGAGTTCTTCATGGGCTCCATTTCTTGTCGCCACGGCAGCACTGCTTTCACCGGGCGGCCGGATAGCGTTTGTGGTCCCGGCCGAGATCGGCCACGCACCCTATGCAGCGCCCCTGTTGGAATATCTCGTCGCTTCGTTCGAACAGGTAAAGCTGGTCGCAGTGCGTGATAAACTGTTCCCAAGTCTCTCCGAGGATTGCTGGCTTCTCTATGCGGATGGCTTCGGTGGGACGACGGATCGTATTGAGTTGACGGAAATGGGCCGGTTCGTCCCTGCAAACGAGCCGCCGCGTTCAACCATATCGATCGACGTCACCGAGTGGCGAACAGTCTGGAATTGCCGCTTACGGCCTTATTTGTTGTCGAAGGCCACGCGTGAGCTCTATAAATCCGCGCTCCGCCATCCGGATACGTCCCGATTTTCCGACTTTGCCAATGTGGGTATCGGCTATGTCAGTGGCGACAACGACTTCTTTCACCTGACGCCGTCAGCCGCGCAGAAGCTTGGCATCCCTGCAGAGTTTCTTCTTCCGAGCGTCAGAAATGCGAAGGCTTTGCCGACGCATAGCATCACGGCTGAGACAGTCAACGCTTGGAAGGCGAAAGATAAGCCGGTGTTGCTGCTGCGTCTGCGACGTGGCCAGAACCTGCCCACTAGCGTCAAGCGCTATCTCGATAGTAGCGCCGGTCGACAAGCACGACTGGGATACAAATGCCGCAATCGCGATCCCTGGTATGCGGTGCCTGATGTCTTGATGCCGGATTACGTGCTTCAGTACATGTCTGGTCGAGCAGCAAACCTGGTTCATAATGCAGCTGGCGTCACGTGCACGAATAGCGTCCACGCAGTTCGCATTCGCGATAAACGCCTCGCGTCCCGGGCGCTCCCGCTCTGGTCTTCGGCCTTCGTCCGTCTGAGCTGCGAGATCGAGGGCCACGCGCTCGGCGGCGGAATGCTGAAACTTGAGCCGCGAGAGGCCGGCAATATTGTTTTCCCGGCGCAATCGTTGGTCAAAACCTTTCCAAATGACGTCTTGGAGGATGCCATCTCGACTATGCAGAAATGGAGGCACTATGCCGGCTGAGATAGACGGCAACATATGTCGGTGGACTACACAGGCTGACGCGCTGAAGGCTTTTGCGGAGTTCACCGGCAAAACGCAAAGCGCCAGTCACATCAAGCCGCTTCACTGGTACGTCGCCTGCCGCCTTGTTATCGAAGGCGGTTTCAATCCGGACGACATCACGCCTCGACCTCCCTTCCGCGTCGAGCGAAGGGCTGGGCGCTCTCCGATCTTGCATTACGATCCGGCCCTAGCCGACGGTCGCGAACGCACCGTCCTTGGCGGCTTGAAGACAAAGAACGTCGACATTGTTGTCACGCGCGAAGGCGTTGGACCGGTCCTTGCCATTTCGTGCAAAGGCGTGACCGGAGCTTTCCGCAACTTGACGAATCGCATGGAAGAAACGATCGGCGAGTGCACCAATCTCCACATTACCTATCCAGCTTTGGTGCTTGGCTATTTTGTCCTGCTTCGTGCCAACCGCCAGAGCGAACAGGCCCTGGAACAGGCTGCCGAGATCGTTAGCGAATCTGCGGATCCTTCACCGTCTGGCAAGATCCTGGCTGCGAATGACATTGCGATCGCGATCGGTGGAGAACCAGTTGCAGGAATCGTGCGGTTTCACAATGCGCTCAGGGAATTGGTGGGCCGGCGCGGAATCCGTGATGACGTGAGCCGCTACGAAGCGATCGGATTTGGTCTGGTCGAAATGGATGGACCAGGCCGGAATGGACTGTTCGAATCCTTTCCTGACCACGAAAGCCCGCTGTTGTTGGCGGGATTTTTCAAGACCCTGTATCTGCGCTACGATGAACGCTTCGTCACGAGTGCACCAGATCTCAGTCGGGTGACGCGGCGTCTTGAGTGGGATCCAAACTCACCTGGCTTCAACGCGATCGAATTGTTGGAGTATGGGGCAAGAACATCGGAATGACCTTTCTCTCGGCCTTTTGTTGGTCGCGTTCAATCCTAAGGCTGCCGCGCATGACGCAGACATCCACGCTGGCTTAAACGAAGCTTCTTGAACGAGATGAAACGACAGGCTCCAGAAGTGAGCCACTGATGATAATTTTGACGTCCGCACGACAGCACCCCTTCGCGGCGGATCTATGCGGAGACGGGCGCCCGCCCGCTCTGTGTTGTCAGGACGTCGAACCAAAATCGGTTAGTAACCTGTCCCTTCTGCTTTTGGTAGTGTCTAAAGCGGCGATGACTTGTCGGATTAAGTTCTGATCGACGACTGTACTCTTCATAACTGCAGACTTTCTTGAACTAGTACTTTCGAGCGATAGTCTAGCTCTTGCATGAAATCCAACTTTAAGTACATTAGCATGCAGCCTTAGGGTGTGCCTGAGCGACGATCGAGGTGCAGATCATGTCATTCGTTCGCCGAAATGTATGGAACCTGCCGCCAAACGACGAAACCTTGCTGTGGTACAGCAGGGCCATAGGCAAACTTCAGGAGCGGGAACTGTCTGACCCCACGAGCTGGTGGTCACTCGCCGCCATGCACGGTATTGATGAAGAGGTTTGGCGGGAGTTTGGCTACATCCCCGACGGAACGCTGTTGCCGAACAGCCAGCAGCTGCGGACGCTCTGGAATCAATGCCAGCATCTTACGTGGTTCTTTCTGCCGTGGCATCGAGGTTACCTGGCAGCATTTGAGGCGATCGTCCGCGATGCGATCGCCAAGGTGGGAGGGCCGTCCGACTGGGCGCTGCCTTACTGGGACTACTCCAGCGATACGCGAAGCCTGGAGCTTCCGCGGGCGTTCGCGCAGGCTAACTGGCCAGATGGGAGTCGAAACTTCCTCCATGTGACCCGCAGGTATGGATCCGCCGAGGTTCCCAACGTTCAGATGCCGTTGGTCCTCGATCGAAGGTTGGTGCCGATTGGTCCGGCGCTCGGCGAGAGGTTCTTTGAAGGTACGCCCGGGGAAGGACCTGCCGGTTTTGGCGGGGTCAGGACGCCCTTTTGGCACGGCGATGAAGGCGAAAGCAAGTTCGGTGGCTTGGAACAACAACCGCATGGACCGGTGCATGTCTGGGTCGGTGGAGGGTTCAAGGGCAATGGCCTCAGCCAGGATCGGTTCGAGCTCGGTCTCATGACTAATCCCGACACGGCGGCGCTTGATCCGGTCTTCTGGTTGCACCACGCAAATATCGACCGCCTGTGGAAGGTCTGGTTACGGCAGGTACGCCGACCGAATGATGGGCCTGACGTCTTTGCCGATCCGACCGACCCTGATTGGTTGAACGGGCCGAGAGACCGGCAGTTCATTATGCCGGCAATTGATGGTACATTTTATACGTTCAGGCCGCAGGACGTGCTGGATACCGAAGCGCCGAAACTCGGATATCTCTATGATGATGATACGCAGGTTGCAGAAGCGACAGACCGGGTGGCGGTCCGTTTCGAAAGACTAGGCGTTTCGCCCCAGGTCGCATCCCAGCTTTCAGGGGGCCTTCAAGTGGCACCACCAAAATCTCCAGCCCTTGTGGGCGCAAATAGCTCGGTTGTACGCCTCAACAGCGATGTCGTTGAAACCAAGGTCAAACTGGACACCGCCGAACGGCAAAGACTTTCCCAAAAACTGTCCGTCGCCCCTGGCATTGCACGTGAGCCGGACCGGGTGTTTCTCAACCTGGAAAACGTCAAAAGCCCGAGCGACGCGGCGATATTCTACGTTTACGTCAATCTTCCCGACGACGTCGATCCAGAGGACGGCGCCGAGCATCTGGCCGGTTCGTTCTCCATGTTCGGCGTCAGCAAAGCAAGCGATCCCACCGCCTCTTCCGGTAATGGCGTGACCGCGTCCTTTGATATCACCAGCATCATCGACGCCAAACACGCAGCTTCGGGCCTGGAGGACGAGCTATCGGTGAAGTTGGTGGCTGCCGTTCCGGGGGCCACGAGCGACGATATCTCCATAGGGCGCATAAGCATCTATCGACAGGAACAGTAAGATGCGGGCGGTCTCCGTCGCATGGTTCGTGCTATTGCGACTGCCACGACCGATCCTTATTATGACGGCAGCTGGCTGGATCCTCATGGCAGCTTCGGCGGTTGTTCCCGCCATGCCCGACCTCTGCCTGTCGACCACGACTTTCGAGCAACAGATCATCGTGAGAGCGGAAGCGACTTTCGCATCCGCGGATCTCGTTCTCGTCGCAGGTTCGTGGCTGGCAATGCTCATCGCGATGATGCCGCCCCTGTTATCGGCGCCATTGCTGCATGTTTGGCGAGAAAGCCTGGGCCGCCGTCGATGGCGCGCGATAGGGTTGTTTCTATGCGCCTACATATTCATCTGGATGGTGGCTGGCGGGCTCCTGATCCCAACGGCGGTACTGGTACAATCCCTGCTGTTGGAGATCGGCGTCGATTCGATCGTGGTTGCGGCTTTCATAGCACTGTCGTGGCAAGTCACCCCTTGGAAGCAGCTTTCTCTCAACCGCTGCCACAGACGGCCAACCCTGGCTGCTTTCGGGCTTGATGCCGAACTGGATGCTCTTCGTTTTGGCTTCATGCGTGCCCTCTGGTGTGTCGGCACATGCTGGGCATTGATGCTTTGCACGCTTCTTAGCAGCGGCTTGCTCCAGTGGGGCGTCATGGCAATTACCATGTCCGTCTCTCTGTTCGAACGCAGTCGTGAACCACGAGCGCCTGGATGGTTCTCCGCTCTCCGGCACTTTTCGCACAGCATTTCTCTAGGTCACTTTCCAATCGCTCGAGGGGCGTCATGATTGTCAGCATTCCAGTCTATGATGAAGTAGACCTTTTGGACGTAGCCGGCCCGCACGAAGTGCTGAAGTGGGTGCCGGACCTCAAGATCAGGCTGGTAGCCGGCTCAGTGGATATGCCGATCGTAACACGAGACGGTTTTCGATTTCTCGCCACCCATTCTTTCGACGATGATACCTCCGTTGATGTGCTCTGGGTTCCGGGAGGAAATCCGGGCGCCATGGCACCTATCATGAACCGCCGCGGCGACGGGCGCTACTTGGATTACTCATTCGGACAGCCGAAAAGGCGCAATGGGTCTGCTCGGTCTGCGAGGGAGCACTTCTGCTGGCGGCGGCCAGTCTGCTCGACGGATATGAGGCCACGACGCATTGGAACTTCCATGCCTGAAGGCCTTCGAGAAGGTGAAGGTCGTCTGCGGATTCCCGCGTTTTCACCTCGACCGTAATCGCCTCACGGCGGGTGGAATCTCATCCGGTCTCGATGAGTCGCTGGAACTTGTCCGACTGCTCAAAGGCGACAACGTCGCTCGCGAGGTCCAAAAGGTTCTGCAGTATTATCCTGTGCCTCCGTATCCGAGCAACCTGCAGGAGCCACCGCAATGCATGTTTGATTTCAGCTGAAAAGCAACGTGGGAGGTAGATGATGACAATTTCCGAACTTGCAGGGAGATGGACCTACCGCAGCTTCCACAACGACCCGGATCCCGTCGATGGTGATCCTCAAAAGGCTCTCGATCTCTTCTTCGCGGAAGCCGAGTTCCACTTTGAAACGGTATCCGATACCGAGTTCAGCGGTGTAATCGACTGGAAAAGCGGCGGCCTGGACATGGCGGGCAGATTGAAGCCTGGTTCACCGGAGACCCCCGTTGCCTTCTCGATAGTCGGAACGGGCCGGGTGGGGAGCCAGACAGAAGGTTGGCAGTACGATTACAACGGCTGCGTGGCCTACCGCTGGCCAAATGGCACAAATCAGATCGCTTCGCTCGTCGGAACGGTGATCAGAACAAAGCCGCACAATGGGGCGCCGGCTGGTTACACTGCTTCGTTCATTGCCGTGAAAAGATCCTGAGCGACGAAAGCCAAGAACTATCCTACCGGCAAGGAAATGGCCGCCATGGACGTTGACGCGGAGTTCGCGCCCCACGAGGAGTTCTGGTCGTCGCTGACCTCCAGTGAGTTCACGCGGCGCATTGTGCCAGGAATAGCAACGGCGGTCAGAATTCTAATCCCCGGCAATTCTGCGGGTTCGGCACTTATCTGGGCGTTGAAAGGGGAAGGAAAGTTCACCGGAACGCCTTCGGCATGCCTGGAGGCGGGCCGTTCATGACGGATGATCAGAGAGATCGCCGCCTGGATCGATGCGGTTTGTCCCGAGGGCGATCCGCTTGTCGCCGCCGACCGGAAAGAAAGGTGCTGCGCTCCGAGCTGATGATAAAACGTGGTCTGTTCGAAACAGCCACAGGCATCAGGAAGAGGAAGCGCAGCCATGAAACATTACGCCGGCCTCGACGTCTCTGTCAAAGAAGCGAGTGTTTGTATTGTCGATGCAAGTGGAAAGACCGGCCGGGAGAAAAAGGTAGTGTCTCACCCGGAGGACTTGGTTGCCATCCTGAGTGATCCCGCGTTCAGCTTGGAACGCGTAGGCCTGAGGCCGAGCCAATGTCTCAATGGCTTTTCGAAGGACTGACAAAGGCCGGCTTTCCAGTATTCTGCATCGAGACGCGCCACACGAAGGCTTTCTTAAAGGCGTCGCAAATGAACAAGAGTGACCGCAACGATGCGCGCATTGCATTTCCCGCGGGAGCCGGTCTTGTCGGCTCGAAGTGTCAATCTGGCAGTTGCCGATGCGATGCGGGTTCCCCTTGAAGCGGCCAAGCCCCTAGTAAATCCGTTGGCTCCAAAAGACTGTGAGGATGATGCCTGACAGGATGCGTTGGCAAGAGTCTTTAGAATTTTGAATTCGCTCGTGCGCAAGCCATGACCTATGAATGGTTGGCGCCAGAACCACCCTCGGTCGGAGGAAAGTTAGATTTCCTGGGGTTCCGACTTGATTCGGGTGATTTTCGGCTCGCGGGACGCCGGCCAACGCTTCAACATTAGAGGCGGGCGAGTTTATTGCGCCAGCGTCTATCTATGGTAGATTGGATGACGGTGGGAAGGGGCGAAATTGTCGAAAATCTCGGGTCCGTCATAATAACAAAGCGGCGAAATCCGATCGACCGTTGAACCCAAACGTAGGCGCCGAACACACTGTTTTAAGCAACTTTGGCAATATGGACGCACTCCTATGGCTCTATCTAGCAGTCAGTGCACACCTTATCTGTCCGTTTCGCTTTATAGGGCTACTGGCGCCGCCGAGCCGGCCGCCGCTGATCTTCTTGCTGCGATCCAAAACATTTCAAGGGAGGCCGCAGACAAGAAGGGTCTGGAGAGGCCGAGCTATCACACGCCCGACGATCCCGACCTTGAACGTGAAGGGACAACCATCGCATGGACCCATTATGTCGAGAAACGACCCCCGAGCTGGTATAACGGTGAAGGACTGATGGACGTGCTCCACCATGTCACAGTGGTGGCAAAGCGCGGGCAACTCTACGCCCTCTTATTCTCCGACAACGGCCTTCGAAGCGCCGTTGCGAAGAAAATTGCAAACGCGGCAGCCGGAACACTTTCGACGATCAAGCGCCTCTCGAGCACACAGATCAACAAGGCGTTCGTCGAAAGCCAGGTGCGTACACTCTGGCTAAGCGGAACACATCGGCGAACAACCACCAAGCCGGACTCCAAAATCCTCTCCGGCCTCGAACTTGAGACCTCGCTCGACCCGCTCGGCGACCAAACCTATTATTTTAGCTCGGTCCGCAGCACCATGTCGTTGTCGGATCAATTAAAGAGTTCCGTCGTTGGCGCGAGTCCTTCCGGAAGTCGGATCTGGATTGGCCCGACGAGATCCTGGGACGAGTTCACTCACACCGTCAATCTTGTTCTTGCCCGGGCTCATGATTGCATGGACGCCGCCGGGCGTCCGGATAAGCCGCTGCCAATTCTCGCCTCTGCCCTGACCGGTCTGACGGGTATCCAGCAACCCTATGACATCGCGCTTATCGTCCCGGAACAGGTGAATGATGGAACTCAGGACAATACGGAAGAGGACGTTCGATGGCTTCAGCAATTCGGTGACGCAGCCCGTTTTGAGGTTACCCCGAAGCCTGGAAGTCCCAATTTCACCGCAGATGTCTCTTGGGCAGACGCCCTAGTTGGACGGTTGTCCTACGAATTTGAGGAGACGGTGACGTCGGAGGTCCGGCTAAAGACAAACAAGGTGGAGGGCTTTGATGGCGACGACCGAGACGCAGCGATCCTGAAAATCTGCAAGGATCCAGAGAACCTCACTATCTATTTCGATACCGGGCACACATTCTCCCGCGGCCAGTTCTACGAAACCAGGTTTCGGGATGCCAGATTTTCAGAATGGCAATGGGTGAAGATGGCGACCGACGACACCGAGTTTTGGCAGGAGAAGCCGCTCGTTGGCAAGCGGTTCGCAGTCGAGAACATTGCAAACGCCGCTGACAAATCACTCTTCGGCATGGTCGCAAGACATTGGCCGAACGTCCAGCCTCGGGGCAAGCCGTCAGGATGGTTGGTTTGCGACGATGGATCGATGGAGTCGGCTGATTTCATTCATATCAACGATACAGGCGATCCGCCTGAACTGACGCTGATCCATGTAAAGGGAAGTGGCTCCAAAACGACCGAACGGGGACTGTCGGTCTCCGACTATGAAGTTGTGGTTGGACAGGCGATCAAGAATCTCCGGCACATCGACAGGGGTTTGCTGCGAGCAAAGCTCGTCGCCAACGCTGACGGAGTGCTCAAGGACGCCGTTTGGCACGACGGTGATAGGCAAAAGAATCGAGACAAACTGCTTGCAGTGCTGGACGGCCTCGGATCCAACCTGAAAAAGAAGGTGGTCGTGATGCAGCCGAGCGTGCGTCATTCAGTGTTCAACGACGTCCGCGGTAAAATGGGCGACGGCGGCCAGGCGGATGTTCGGCGGATGCAGCAACTCGACGCATTGCTTCTTGGCGCTCGTGCCGATTGCTTTTCGTTGGGGGCGGAGTTTCTCGTTATCGCGGACGGCGATGACCTTTAGCTACCTGCGACAATGCGATTGGCCATTCGCTTCGGCTTACTCGATGCGATCTAGCAGCTGGGAACGGCACCCCTTTTAAGTTGAAACTAATCAACAATACCACTCGCCGTATTACGCAATATTTGATATTATCTTTTCATTGATGCGAGGGGGCTGTCATGGGGGACGCTCAATATCCCGCACCGCCGATGCGGCGGCTGCGGGTCTATGCATTCGATCCACAGGCTTCCACACGGCTGGATACGGCCGGCGTCAATGTGGCGACGATCAAACTGCCTTGGGAGCAAAGTTGGGAAGAGCAACTTCAGCCCGGGCCGGTCAACGATTATCTCGAAGTCATCGATGTCGACCCGGTCAGCGGGCAGTTCTACGAACCGGTCGATCTCAACCATGCTCATCTTCTGGCCCAGGATGGTCTGGCGCCGTCGGAAGGAGATCCCCGATTTCACCAGCAGATGGTCTTCGCCGTGGCGATGAAGACCATTAAGACCTTCGAGCGGGCGCTCGGCAGGCGCGTCTTCTGGGCCCCGCGTTTCGTACCGAAATCACAGCGAACGGGATCAAGCGAACCCTACGAGCCTGTCGCGAAACTCAGAATCTATCCGCACGCGCTCAGGGAGCCGAATGCCTATTACAGCCGTGAGAAAAAGGCACTGCTTTTCGGCTATTTCCAGTCAACTGCACAAAGCGCCGGTGCGAGCTGGGTCTTCACAGCTCTCTCCCACGACATCATCGTGCACGAAGTCACGCACGCGATCCTCGATGGCCTGCATCGGCGTTTCGCCGAACCGACAAGCGTCGACAGTCTTGCCTTTCATGAGGCCTTCGCCGACATCGTTGCCCTGTTCTCCCACTTCACCCTGGAAGAAGCGGTGGAGGCGCAGATCGCAAAGCAGGGGGGAAAGCTCGACAATCGCTCGCTACTCAGCGGACTTGCCCGCCAGTTCGGGACGGCAACGGGGCGTGACGGCGCGCTTCGCGAAGCCATTGATACGCCCGTCGGCGGCGAGCCGGCAATGCTGAGCGAGGACATGACGGAGCCGCACGAGCGCGGTGCGATTCTCGTTGCCGCTGTGTTCGAAGCCTTTCTTTCGATCTACGACAAAAGAACTTCGGATCTCTTCCGCATCGCCGGGATCAGACCCGGGATTCAGCCTGTGCATGACCTTCATCCGGATCTCGTTGCGCGCCTGACGCGTGAAGCGAGCAAAGCGGCCGAGCACGTCATGCGCATGTGTATCCGTGCCCTCGATTACCTACCTCCGGTGGATATACGCTTTGGCGATTTTCTTAGGGCCATCATAACCGCCGACCATGACCTCGTCCCTGATGACGTCATGGGCTATCGTCTCGCCGTAATCGAAGGCTTCAGGCGGCGTGGAATCGTTCCTGACCATTGCCTGTCGCTTGCTCCGGATAGTCTTCTCTGGGAAGCGCCGGCTCACCGGCTGACGGCCGACTACGACGATCTTGACCTTGATCTCGAGCCAAAATTCAGTCGCGCCGAAGCGCTTGAGACCGCGGATAAAAATGCTGAGATGGTGCATGCCTGGATCACGGGTTCGGAGACGTTTCGCGACACCGAGGATAAGCCGTGGCAAGAAGTTTGTGGCGTCGTGTTTCGCCGCGGGCTCCATGACGAGGACGATCTGGAGACAATCCTCAGGCGTCCGAAGAAGGCCAAGACCGACTATCCGCCGGTCGAGATACATTCCGTCCGGACGACGAGGCGCACCGGACCGGACGGCCAGGATCTGCGCCAGCTGATCATCGAAATCGCCCAGCAGCGTCGTGGATTTCTGGATGAAGCTCGTCAGAAGCAACAGGATGGGCCAGTCTCGGGCGTGGTCGCGCCCGGCGACTTTGCCTTTCGCGGCGGCGCAACTCTGATTTTCGACCTGCGTGAAGGTCACCTGCGCTACGCGATACGCAAGCGCATCTCCGATAATGTGCGACTAGGGCAGCAGCGCAATTTCCTTCTGAACCACCGCTTCGGTGGTCTTGCCTTCGCATACGGCCTTCGGGATGCGTCTGATCACGCCGACAGCGAAGAGCCTTTCGCCTTTGTCCATAGAGGGTGCTGAGATGGCTGTTCTGAAATCACTCACTATCAGAATGTATCGTGGCATTCTCGGCGATTGCTTCCTTATTCGCCCGACCGTGAAGGGCGGGACCGGCGATATTACGAAAACCATCCTGATCGATTGCGGCGTTCTTCAAAACGTCGTTTCAGGTGGTGACGCGATCAGTAAGCTCAGTGAGGCTGTCGTGAAGGAAGTCGGCCGAGACCGGCTCGCGGCGGTGATCGCCGGCCCAAATCAGATATCGGCGATCGCGAAAAACGTCCTTAAAGAGGTGAATGGCCGGATCGATCTGCTAGTCATCACGCACGAGCACTTCGATCATCTGTCCGGCTTTGCCGCCGAGAAGACTGGCTTTCTTTCCAGCGATCTTACGATTGACCGGCTTTGGCTGGCCTGGACGGAAAACCCGAAGGATGCGCAAGCCAATGCGTTGCGCGCGCGCTTTCGCCAGGCGAGACAGGCCCTCGCGGCGGCGGTATCCTTGGCCGCCGCGCTCGGCGTCGCCGCTCCGGCACCTCTCCAAAATGCCGCAGCTCTCGCAGCCTTTTCCGGGCCGCTCGACGCGCCAGGCCTCGCTGCCAGCGGGCAGATGAGCACGGCCGACATCATCAAGATGCTGAAGGATAAAGTCGGGGTCGAGGCGACGTCCTATCTCGAGCCTGGGCAGGTCATCGACCTTTCCGATTTTGGTCTCACGGCCTACGTGCTCGGACCTCCACGACTGGAGGCACTGCTCAGGAAGGACAGTCCTTCAGCCGGACCGACGAAAGAAGTCTACCTGACGCAATTGGATTCGGCAGCGGCGGCGGAAAGCGCCGCCAGGGCACAGTTGGCCCTGCATGCGGCACCAAATCACACCGAGACTACCGGTGATGCGACACCCTTTGCCCGAATGCATCACCGGCCCCTCAAGCCAAAAACCACCCGCGGAAAAAAGATGGATACCGGCCCCATTGTGCAGAACCTCTACAACGATCCGGCAGCAGGGTGGCGTCAAATCGACAGCGACTGGACCGGGTCGATCGAAGCGCTGGCGCTGAAAATGGATTCCGATACCAACAACACCAGCCTGGCACTGGCTTTTGAGCTGCCCGACAGACAGGTGCTGCTGTTCCCGGGCGATGCCCAGGTCGGCAACTGGGTGTCGTGGAACAATCAGACCTATCCGCCAGTCCGCAAGAGCGATTCTGATCGCGCGCCGGTTACGGCCGAGGATTTGTTAAGGCGCGTGACCTTCTACAAGGCCGGCCATCACGGCAGCCACAATTCCACTCTGAAGGCGCTCGGACTTGAACGGATGACTGATCCGAGACTGTCAGCCGCCATTCCGGTCGTCGAAGCCGTGGCGGCCATCCAAGGCAAGGGGCGGACAGAGGCCGGCAAGGGGTGGAAAATGCCCTATGGACCGATGTATGAGGACTTGAAAAGCAAAACCCGGGGGCGGATCGTCAAAGGCGACGGGGATCCGCCGACCGAAAAGCTGGCTTTCACGACAAATCCGACAGACCCCAAGAATCCGGTATCGATCGACCATGGCGATCTCTGGGTCGAGCTGACCTACCGGGTCGAAGCAACCGGCTGACAGGATGAGCTGCATCTGAAATGCACTTTGCGAGCGCTGCAAGCGCCAAATGCCTGTCAATGGTCACGAGGACTTGAAGACAAAGCCGGGGGGAGTTCATGAACGAAGTGACGCAGATTGATCCGGAAAGGCCGGTCTCTCGCAATCTCGTCGTTTGCTGTGACGGCACCTCCAATCAATTTACCGAGGACCGAACCAACGTCGCGAAGCTCTGCCAACTCCTCGTGAAGGACCGCGACCGCCAGCTGGTCTACTATCACCCGGGTGTCGGCACCAAAGCGCCACCAGGATTTGTAACTGGCGTGGGTAGCAAACTCGCCAAGATCGCAGGGCTTGCCTTCGGTTACGGCCTCAAGCGTGACATAGCTGATGCTTACATCTTTATCATGGCGCACTATAAGCCCGGGGACCGGCTGTTCATCTTTGGCTTCAGCCGCGGTGCCTACACCGCACGGGCTCTTGCTGCTCTCATCAAGATGTATGGACTCCTCATGCCAGGCAATGATGCCTTGGTGCCTTATCTCGTTGATATGTTTTGGGCGATCGAGAAGGCGCGCAATAATGAACAACGCCGTCGAGCCTATTTCCAACTCGCCGCCGACTTCAAGCAGACGCTTGCAACGCAAGATTGCAAGCCGCACTTCGTTGGCGTCTGGGATACCGTGAGCTCCGTCGGCTGGATTGGTTCGCCTACTGCCCTGCCTTACACGCACGATAACCCTGATATTGCAATCCTGCGCCACGCCCTTGCACTTGACGAGAGGCGCGCCTTTTTCAGGACCAACCGAGCGGCGACGCCCGAAGGTCGCAACGTGAGGCAGATATGGTTTGCCGGTGTGCATTGCGACGTGGGCGGCGGCTATAAAGAGGACGAGAGCGGCCTGTCGCGCGTAGCGCTGGCTTGGATGCTGGAGGAAGCCGAGGAGAATGGCCTGATTTGTGACGATGACGCCAAGAAGTGGCTCCTTGAACGGATCGCGGCGGACGCCGATCATAACGACCTGCCAATTCACGAATCTCTCACGTGGAAGTGGTGGGGTGCCGAGTTTGTCCCGAAGCGCCGTTTCGATAGTTTGACCGGCCGCAAAGGCTGGCGCTTCAACGTCTTCCGGCGCCGGGATCCTGGCCCGAACCCAATCGTCCATGACAGTGCTTGGATGCTCAGGAATTATAAATTGCCTGAGGGCGCGGTCCAAGCATCTAAGATATGGCCACACAAGTAGAGAGGGGTTTCCATGTCGGCAGCAGAGTTTCAGACCATGCTCGATGGTCTCGCAAGGGTGGCAGCAGACAGGTCGGCGACCATGTTTCATAAGAAATATCTTGGGCAGTGGCCCGACGAGGAAAATGTCACTAGTGGGCTGTTGTCAGCTCTACAGACTATCCTCGATATGCAGGGAGAATCGAGGCTCAATGGCCTGCCTCGAAGGTTTGAACTTCGCGCAAAGCTGACGCGCAAGAAAGAGGAAAGTGAAAACGGCGCCGATGCTCTGGTTCGCTTCCGCTGCAATGAACAAGAATGGACGATCAATACGATGATCCTGATCCAGGCGAAGCGGCAGGAGCCCGGCGAAGGACTGCGCCGGGCGGATCACGATAGATTGCTTTCGCAGGTCGACAAGATGCTAGGCCACTCGGCAGAAGCCTCCGTCATGGTCTATTCGGCACGCGATGGCATCTGCCTCTTCCCAGCCGTCGTTGCGCGTTCTCTGGGTTCAAATGACCTCTTCGAATCGAGCGCGATCACTTGGGCGGACTTTCTTTCAGGGATCTTTTGTGGCGCTATGGGGATCCGGTTACCAGCAGGTTGCCGGGCGGCGGCTTGGATTGGGACCCCGCGTTTGAACTCATCATCGAATTGGCCACGCACGATACGGCACCGGCTGGAATGACGATGGCGGGTTGAATGCAGCAGTTTCGGCGATCCGGCGCAGCAAGGTTGCTCCACATCTCAGGAGAATGAAGGCTGCCCTCGTTTGCTGTATACTGATTGGCCGAAAATCGCAGAATGCTGCCATTGACGGCGCCCGATGGCAAAACGGCAGCATTGCTTAACCATGCAGCGAAAGGAACCCTAAAAGCGAGGAAAGCCGGTGTTGCGGAACCTGTCAGCTGGTGCCGACGGTCGACAGCTTCGTATCGAACCATGGGATCGACTGATGAGGAGGGACTACAGACTTCACGAGCTTGATAGCGACGAATTCGAGACTCTCGTTGTTCGAATCTGTACCCGGTGGTTCGGCAACGGCGTCACACCTTTCGCACTTGGAAAGGATGGCGGAAGAGACGGAAAGTTCCTCGGTACTGCGCTTTGCTTTCCTAGTGCTGCTGCTCCATTGACCGGGCACGTGGTTATTCAGGCAAAGCATGTAAAGTCTGCTGACAAGTCGTGCTCGGATCGCGATTTTATTGCCTTACTCAAAAAAGAGCATGACAAGGTCAGGCGTCTCGTCGAGCTCAAAATCTGCGATCACTATGTGGTCTTCACAAACCGTAAATACACCGCGAGCGCCGATGAGACGCTTGTTAGAGATCTGCTCACGCTCGGTCTGAAAACAGCGACGATTATTGGTGTGGAGCGCCTGTCGCTTGCAATTGATGACTATCCGGACATCAGGGACGATCTGCCCAATCAAAAAGTCTCGAATCCCGACCTGAGAAAGCTTCAGACCACGGTGGCGGAGATTTTGGCGCGGGTCTCGTCCGGAGAGAGATCGCTGATCGAAAATACACCGGAAAATGCCCTTCGTCGGCAAATCGCTTATTTGGTGGGAGGTAGCCCAAACGCAACGATTGCCGAACTCGCGGACGAGACGGCGGCCTTCGCCGCTCGCTACAAACAACTCCAAGAGGAGATCAGTGCCCTTCGCGTTTCCGACAGTGAGTCTAAAAAGCTGGTCATCGAAGCGCAAACCGCATTGGAGCGAGGCGATATTGGGCAGGCCAGACGCGCTTTCGCAAAGGCAATTGAACGCCAGCAGGAGGCCATCAAAGAGCCTTTAACCGAGCTTGCTGACGTCTATTTCAGTTATGGTCAAGCGAGTCTGTTGGACAACGATTGGAGGGCAGCGAGTGCGGCTTTCCTCAAATGCGCCGATATCGCATCTTTGACCGACAAAACACATGGTCTGGCTGTCAAGCTCCATTTTGCAAATGAACTAATCCGCTTTAGTGAATGTCATGTCGACCACGCGCCGCTGCGCCAGGCAATTGCGCTGTCGGAGGAAATTCTTGCCGCATCCAGCCCGGCCGAGCACGGTGTAACTTTTGCTTTCAAAGCGCTGGCGGCCGTGCAGCGCGGCTACGTTGCTCTATCCCGCCGCGTACCCTCCAGGGTCGCTCAAGACGGCCTTCGCTCGGCTATCGCTCTTTGCCGCAAATTCCTGGCTTTGGACTGCGCGTGTCTTCCGCAGGTTGAGCGTCTGCAATTCACGATCGATCTTGCCAGCGCACTCACGCAATATGGTGAACGCGATCATGGTCGCGCAGGCAGCAAGGCGCTGATAGAAGCGGCCCAATTGCTAGAATACGTCGCAGCGAAGAACGGAGGCCTCAGCAAGACAACAGAGTCGGCGGTTCACCATGGTCGAGGTTGCGCTCTCAAGTTGTTGGCAGAACGATCGAAAGGCCCGGCAGCGACAAAGCATTTTCGAGCCGCAGTCGTATCCTTCGAAAAGGCGATTGATATGCTTGAGGCCGGAAGCGAGGCTTGGTGCGTCGCGAAATCCAACCTCGGCATCGTCTTATGGGCGCATGCCGGAAAATTAGACGACGACCAGGCACTGCCAATGCTCGAGAAAGCGCGTGCTTTTCACCTCGCTGCAATCGATTCCACCGACAAAGGGCTGAACCGTCCTCAATGGGCATGGATGAAACATAATCTTGCGGCCACGCGTTCTGACATCGGCGAAAGGCTCAGTCCGAATGCTTCATCCCTACTTCAAGACGCTCATGCCGACATACTGGACGCGATTGCAATTTACGCAGAAGAGGGAAACTCAGTTCAATTAATAGAAGCGCATCTTGTCAAGGCCTACATATCGGCGTTTCGAGCGTTCAATACACCCTCGTCCCGTGCCTTGTCCGCCATCCGAACCGAAGAAAGCATGCTGCGCAGTTTTCTGGGAAAAATCGATGATGACGCCTTTTTCTCCGACAATCTTCGCGACTCAATCACCGAGTTGCAAGCCATCCACACCACAGTGAAGCAATTGTTGGAACCCGATTGTAGCAAGGACGCCATCGATGTTGCGAAGGATGTGCTCGCTGCAGTCCGAAAAGACCTGCGCTCCATGCCGCCTTACTTCAAACGGCTGATGCTAAAATGGCCACGTCGGAACAACGAGAACCAAACGATTGCAAGGTAACATCTTTCGTTTCGCTAAACCGTCCGAATACGATCCGATGAAGCTCGGCTTCGTCGTGACCACAGAGTGCAATCTGCCGAACTGTCTCGTCGACACGACGCGCACCGGCGACGGAAAGCGGTGGCCACCTGTGGGGTACTGACCTGGCCGACCCCGATCGCATGGCGCTTCTGGAACACCTGAAAACCTACTGAGTCCCCCAACGGCGCCCCAAGGGCTCGGCCAGCACGCAGGGCGGCGGCCGGTTTCACCGGAGTGATCGCTCCTGCCGCCGGCTTCACGTAGGTGCGCGAGCGATCGTTTCCCGCATGGGCGGAGACTTCAGGCTCCGTGCCGAAGGCATAGAGCGCGGTCGCATGGCGACGCGCCAAGCCATTATCCTGCCCTCAGTTACGGACCTGCAAACAGCCGCTGGTCAACGGTATCATCCCATCCACGGTGGCCTGATCTCGGAGGCTCCTTCACCTTTCCGCCACTCTGCCAAGAGAAGAGGCTCGGCCGTGCAGCTGCTGAGACGGACGGGACCGAGCCTCCCCACGGACCGCTATGGGAAAGCATAGCGATCGCGCCCGCTCATTCAGGCATGCGAAAACTGGCCTTTCAAATTCAACGCTCAGGTAAGGATAACGACCGGTAAATTTCCCCGGGCGATATCCCGTGGGAGCCACAGCGCGCAGATCGCTTCTGTCCAGCGACAAAAATCGGTGAGCCGCTTGTGCACGTCTCTCCGCCTCAGCAGTGAGCGGGTTGAGATGACATCCAAAACTGGCTATCTGCCGGTCCGTCCAGTTCGCGAACAATAAGGTCATGGCGGTATGATTCCAGCTTTCCTCGTCACGCATTCCGGCGGCTTTCATGCCGACGAAGTGTTGTCCAGCGTCCTCCTCACGCGACTTTTCCCAGAAGCGCGACTGCTTCGAAGCAGGGCGCCGGAATGGACCACCGCCGGCGCCGATCGCATCGTCTACGATGTCGGCGGTGCCTATGATGCCGATGCCGGAATTTTCGATCATCATCAGCGCGGAGCACCGCAGCGCGACGATGGCCGGCCTTACAGTTCGTTCGGGTTGATCTGGAAACATTTCGGCCGCGACTATCTCGCCGCCCTCTCTGTACCGGACGCCTACATCGAACCCGTGCATGCTGCCTTCGATGTGAGCTTCGTGCTGCCGGTCGACCTGGTCGACAATGGTGCGCTCAGCCCCGACAGCGCCGGGCTGCTGGCCGGACTGACGCTGCCGTCTTTGCTCGAAACACTGAAACCTGTGTTCGATGATGCGCATCCGGAGGCGACCGATCGGGCATTCCACGCTGCGATGGCGATCGCCCGCAGTTTCGTCGAAGCGAAAATTGGCGGAATCCATGCCAAGCTGCGCGCAGAAGCGCTGGTGCTGCGGGCCATCGGCTCTGTCGGAGCGGGTCGCGTTCTCGAACTGCCGATGGGCATGCCGTTTCGGCCGGCTATCGTCAAGGCGGGTGCCGATCATCTCCTGTTCGTGGTCCATCCGCGGGAGAACGATTGGTGCCTGACCGGAATTCGTCGCGCGGAGGAGGGGTTCGAACTGCGCGCGGATCTTCCCGCCGCCTGGGCGGGGCTGAGTGGCCGCGACCTTGAGGTAGTTACCGGGGTCGAAGGCGCCAGCTTTTGCCATAACGGCCGTTTTATCGCAGTCGCCAGAACGCGAGAGGCCGCACTTGCGCTGGCCGATCTGGCGGTCAAAGACACAGAGAGACGAGTTGGCTGAGGACCGCATCGTGGCCTGGCTTGCTCGCCCATCGTCGGCGAGCGAGCATGCGTCAGTGATGGCCGTGATCGGACGCAGAGTGACATTTACAGACAGTTCTGTTGGAATGGCGTCAGTTGGATGAAATCTGCTCACGTAATGAACGCGGCAATCCGTCCATGTAACAATCCAGCGAAAACAATCCGCCTAGACGACCGGACGCCGTGGTCATCTTTGAGTAACCTCGTGCGCAGAGGCCGTCGGGAGGACGGACCGGCCATCAGGGCGACGAAATGAGACCCCAGCTCCTTGCCAGGAGTTCATCGTACCCCGGATGGGCCCGGATGCCAGCCAGATCGTCGTCATTCCTGACCAGATCAACCATGTCCTCCGAGCTGCGCTGGACATAGGCTTCGAGAAATCGGAACGCGGTCTCCTGGTCGCCGATGACGGAATATACCGCCGCGGCATTGTAGTTTGTGATCGGATCGTCGGGATCGAGTATCAAGGCGCGCTTGATCCACGAGACGGCTTCCTGGAATTTGCCGAGGTGATAGAGCGCCACAGCACCCCGGGACAAAGGTGCGGGGTTGTCGGGTTGAAGGACTGCCGCGTGTTCCGCCAGTTCGAGAGCGAGTTGAGCCCATTTGAGCTTTTCGGGATTGGCTTTGTCGATTGCGGCGAGAACGAAATATGGGCCGAGGTAGTCGTCCCTCCGCAGCTGCGCCGCCTCGACGAATTGCGCCATGGCGACGTCGCGTTGTCCCTGTGTCCAGGCAAGGAAACCCGCAAACAACCGCGCTTCAAAACAGGTCGGGTCGATGGCCAGGGCTTCCGCATAAGCGGTCCAGGCATCGTCTATGCGGCCGGATTTCTGGAAAGCCAGGGCGCGGGCCACATGCGCCTCCGCAAGGTTTGCATCGAACGCAAGCGCCTTTTCCGCCATGGCGAGAATTGAGCCCGGGGTTTCCTTGCTGGCGAACCATTCCAGCAGAAAACAATCGCACAGGGCAATGGCCGAATGCGCGCGTGCGAAGGTCGGATCGAGTTCGGTCGCCCGGGTGAACATCCGGCGAGCGACCAGTAGATAAGCCTTCGTCCAATGGCGCGCCAGTTGCCATCCGTGCCGGTAGTAGGTGTAGGCCTCCATACTATCGGTTCGGGACAGTTGTATGGAGCGCCGTTCCTGAGGCAGGAGTTTGATTTCGAGGTGTCTTACGATCGCTTCGGTAATCTCATCCTGAATGGCAAAGACGTCGTTCAGATATCGATCGAAGCGATCCGCCCATAGGATTGCGCCCGAATGCGCGTCGACAAGCTGGGATGACACGCGTAGACGATCCCCCACCAATCGAATGCTGCCGTCCACGACGTAGCGGACGCCGAGCGCGCCGGCGACCTCTGCCACCGACCGCGAAACGTTCGGCTCGACAGGTCGGGCGAGCCTCGAGACGACCATCAGTTGTCGACTTCGTGTCAGCGCCATCGCAATGTCCTCGGTCAATCCTTCCGCGAACCAATGGTGTTCGCGGTCGCTCGCCAGCGGCCGGAAGGACAGGATAGCTATGGAAGGCTTCTCCGATTGCGGCGAAGGAAGCTCGCTTCGACACCGGATCTGCCCTTCGTCCACGATATAGCCGCGTCGCGGCACCGTCCTGATAAGACCCTCAGCTTCCGCGCCCAGGGCTGCGCGCACATCCTTCAGGCACTGGCTGAGAGAATCGTCCGTGACAATAGAGTTCGGCCAGATCGCGCCGATCAGCTCTTCCTTGTCTATGACCCTGCCAGGATTCTCTATCAGATACACCAGAAGCGCCAACGATTTCGGACGTATTGTGATGTCGCTGCCGCCACGCTGAAGCCGTCGACGGCCGAGATCGAGTAGGTGGCCTCTGAATTCGTAGATCAGCGCGGGCTTCATCGACCTCCCCTGATCAGTCGGTGCGAACATCTTCCTGAATTAGCCGCCTTGGCCACCAGGTCCGGTATTGTGGCCGCGCTCGGCCGCATCGACCGGGATCGCCATTTCGATATCTCTCTGCACATCATGGGCGACGTGAAAGGCTGTCAATCCTTTCACAGCAAATCGCGATTGCCTATAGAAGGCAATCGCGCGAGCGTTTTTTTCGAACACGGTCAGCCGCAATTTGACCGCTCCGCGCCGACGGCATTCGCTTCGGGCCTCATCGAGCAGCCGGCCGGCCAGGCCGGTCCCCCTGCATTCCCTTTCGTTATAGAGGCGCCGTAAGAGCACGTCTGTTGTCATACAACCAACCTGCTTGTTGTTCACGATTGCCCTTCCGAACGGCGAAGCTCAACACGCAAGCACGAAAATACAGTTAGTCATCCAAGCGATGGTAAGTAAATTCGATTTCCTTACCCAGATGAAAGTCCCGGGAGAGATGGTCGGTCCTGACACGGCACGGCTTGCGGTAGAGGCCAATATCGTTCAGGTGCTCGTCGCTCAACATGGAAAGCGCCTGGATAGTCTTTCTATCCCACCGACGCAACTCCAGGTCCACGCCATCGGGGGGCTCGATTGCAATCGCTCGTCTCAGGAACCGGTGCATGACCTGAATTATGGCCGCCGCTGACATTGGCCGGTCGGTGCGAATATCTGCCATCGCTCTCTCCGCTGGTTTGTGAAGATGAGCAAGGCTCCCATCCGGCTGATTGAATGTCCGGATCATTCGAGGAAATTTCCATGAAATCTGGCTGAAGGGTGGGACTCAAAGCCCGATCCGGACGATTGTGAGCGTGCCGCACCAAATTAGTCTTCACGCAATGTCATAATATCAGGAGCCGGCTTGCGACCGCGACGGTCGCTAAATCGCGATTGTAGGTTTTACCGCTCGCGCCGATCTCTCATAAATCGTCGGCAGGCACCAGAAGGAGACGAGATGTCCAATGATGAATTGGATGCCGGATTCTCCGTTTGCGGTCGACAGCAGCCACGTCGCTCATTTACTGGCTGTTGGAGCCATGCACCTCCATCACGTGATCAAGCAGGCTGCGGAACAGCCTGGACATATGCCGCTCCCTGCGGAATAGAATATTCAAAGGGCGCTCGGCAGGACGATAGCTCTCCAGCACCGGACATAGGAGGCCAACCTCGATATCGGCCTGCGCAATCACATCCGGCAGCAAAGCAATGCCGATTCCTGCCCCCGCTGCACGGCGCAATCCCTGGGCACCGAAAGCTCGTAGGCGACCGGTAACCTGGACGGTAATCGGGCCATCCGGACCATTAAGCCGCCATGTTTCCCTATCGTCGCCTGTGCCTGGACTTCCATAGAGCAAGCAGTCGTGGCCGGCCAGATCCGAAGGGGCGACGGGAACGCCCCGACGCGCGAGGTAGGAGGGAGCCGCGCAGATCATCAGACTATAGGGTGCGAGCGGACGCGCCACGAAATCGCTCGGGGGAGGCGTGCCGATCCTGATGCCGGCGTCGAAGCCGGCAGCATCGATGTCGACGAGCGTATCGGTAAGATCCACGTCGACACTGACGTTCGGATAGCGCTCAAGATATGGGGCCAAGCCGGGAAGCAGCATCTCCGATCCGAATACCACCGGCGCTGTCAAGCGGAGGTGGCCACGTGGCTCCGCCTGTCGAGCCTCGGCCAACAGGTCGGCGTCCGCCAACCGCTGCAGAATCTCCCGGGATCGTTCCAGATAATCGCGGCCGAAGGATGTGAGATCGAGGCGACGCGTGCTGCGGATCAGGAGCTTCGCATGGAGCCTGTCCTCAAGCGCTGTAATGCGGTTGCCGACCTGCGTAGCGGACACGCCGAGGTACCGCGCTGCCGCTGCCATGCTGCCGGTATCGACCACTTTGACGAAGGCCTCGATAGCGACCAAGAGATCCATTCCCAAGTTTTCCTTGATTCTGCGCCTAATTTTCATTCGATTATCATGGACGAAGTTATGAATTAAGTCGGTCTCATTTCTTTTGAAAGCGAGATCGATGTCTGAAAAATCATCCTCGGCCGCCTTTGCCCTCGCGGCCGCCTGTCTGGGCTTCGTCGTTGTCAGCTTGGACGGGACCGTCGCGAATGTGGCTCTCGAGGATTTTCGGCTGTCGTTCGGCGGCGACCTGAGTATGCTCGAATGGGTTCTGAATGCTTATACAATCGCTTTTGCCGGGTTCTTGCTCAGTGCCGGTGCCGTGAGCGACAGATTAGGTGCCAGGCGCTCCTACCTGGCGGGCTCGATGATCTTCCTCTCGGCGTCGGTTTACTGCGGGACGGCAGGAAGCGCCAGCGGATTGATCTTCGCACGCGCATTGCAGGGGATAGGGGCCGCCGCGATTGTGACGGCATCCCTGGCACTCATTGCCGCCGGATTTCCTGACCGTCAGCGACGATCAAGAGCAGTTGCCATCTGGGCCATGTGCGGTGGCAGTGCAATGGCCGCCGGTCCGCTGATCGGCGGAGCGCTGCTGGAACTTGCCGGGTGGCGCGCGATCTTCCTCATAAATGTTCCAGTCCTGCTTGCGGCCTTGTACCTCGGCAATTTGGCCCGCGGCGATCCCCTGGAGAACGGCCGATCGTTCGACGCTCTTGGTCAGTGTTTTGCGATCGTGACAATGGCCAGCTTTACGCTGGCGCTCATCGAAGCCGGACAGAGAAGCTTCGCAAGTCCCATGGTTTTGGCTGCGCTCGCCGTGGCCGCGGCTGGCTTGCTCCTGTTTCTATCTCTCGAGAAGCGTCGGGTCGATCCTATGCTTCCGCCTGCGCTGTTCGCCTCGGCCAGGTTTACGGTATGTTGCCTTGCCGGTTTTGCGCTCAACTATGGTTTCTATGGCATGCTCTTCGCGCTCAGCCTGAGGTTCCGTAGTCTCGGTTTCGGGGCCTTCGAGACAGGACTTGCACTGCTGCCGCTGACGCTTTGCATTTCAGGAGCCAATCTCGTCGGTGGTGCGATGGTCGCTCGATATGGCGCCCGCGTTCCCATCCTGAGTGGTCTCGGCCTGGCAAGTCTTGGATATGTCGAACTCAGCGCCGGCATGGGCCTTGGCAGTTACGGTTGGCTGATCCCCGGAATGTTCACAATTGGTGCGGGATCAGCGATTGCCGTGACGGCGCTTTCCGCTGAGGCACTGTCTGTGGTTGAAAGCGCACTTGCCGGCATTGCAGGAGGTACGCTCACCACGGCGAGGCAACTTGGCGGAGCATTTGGCGTCGCATGCTATGGAATCCTTCTTGGCGGCGCTGATGGAGTGAGAGATACGGCTCGCCTGCAAATCGCACTTCTTGCGGCGACAGCCGTTGTTGTCGCCGCCCTTGTTATCGGTGCCAAAGCGTTGCCAGCCACCGAGACCGAAGCATGATGAGCGGTCGGAGAAGGGTCCTCCCGGTCGTTCTTTGTCCCTTCATCTCGTTGCGATGTAATAAGTCAAAGGCATTGCTCCGGACTCGGCAACCGATTTACGTGGGCCAAAAGACGACTACTCGCCACCTGGTGAAAGAGGGCTGGATGCTGTGCTGCGCTTGAGAACTGGGCCGGATCCATTCAGCATGCCGGCCTGATCGTCGGGTTGCATGATCTCAACAGCGCCCTGAACTCCTGACCTACTCTGCCGCGCCCGAGACCACCCCGCCGGAGCGGCACACCACGTCATGCGGGACAATCAGGATGAGTAGCGAATTGATGACAGCTCCCGACCTGAAACCGGCAGACCTGATCGCGGCCGGACATAGTTCCAGTTACGGTTTGAGGAGAGCTGATCCCAAGCATCTGGAGTTCGTCATCCGTTCTCCGAAAAGTCGCATATGTATCGAGGGAACTCACGATTTATCTGTGGTGATCAGGTGCAAGGCAGTATTGCCCCTTGTAACCGCCGCTGCTGAGAGCTTGCGATCGAATGTCGCCAGCTGGCCCCCACGGGTCTTGGCGAGCGCAAGCAGATAGGTATCAGTTACCTGCCCCGGCGTTAGGATTTTCGTAGGAGCGATATCACCTGACCCGACAAGGCTCACATCGTCCGGCCAAAAACTATGACCGGGGAGCGACCGCAATTTGCCGATGATCGCCACCACGAGTGACGGTGAACCGGGAGAATTGGGATATTTGGGGTTGCCGACAATCCGGATGACACCATTTTCGGTAATGGGGCAGGTAGCCCACGCGGTCTGACCCATCGCCGCGAACCATTCGTGCGCATCGTCATGGGCTACATGGCCCGGATCGATCAAGGCAATAAGCACGTTGACGTCGAGCAGGAAAGTCACGGTAGCTCGTCCCGCAAGGCGTTGACGATTTCGAGCGTTACAGGCGGCGCATCCGGCCGAGGTGACAGGAGAGGTATTCCATTGCGCTCGCCGCTGCTGTGCGGCCGACGCAGGGAACGTCTCGCCAGCTCGGAAATGACCTCGCCGACGCTTCGGCGCTGCTGCGCTGCCATCGCCTTTGCGGCGATCAGGACATCGTCGTCGATTGCCAGGGTCGTTCTCATATCCGCCTCATCACGCATCAATCATCACGCATCATATAGAGCAAGAAGTCGGCCTTCTCAAGACGAATACCGAAGGAAGACGCAGTCATTGGTCCAATCTGTTCATCGACGGAAACGGATGAAATTACGATCTCAAATCTGTGCGCGAAACGCGGTCTCCGGTTCGAATCCGTTCAAGGCAGCCTTGTGGCCGCATCAGGTGTTCAATCTTTTGAAAGCCCGTGGCTTGAGATCATCCATCAAGCAGGCCGTCGAAGACTTCGAGCACGGCGTCGCTAACGGCCTTGCCAAGCGCGGCCGCAGTGACCGCCATCGCTTCTTCATTTATGTCACGAGCAGCCGTTGCAAAGGCGGCACCTTCCGACGTCACGATTGCCTGCGCGCGTGAAGAACGACGCTTCTACACAAGGTCTGAGAGGATAGGGCGGCGGCCGGTCTCACTGGAGTGATCGATTCTACTGCCGGCTTCACGTACGTGCGCGAGCGATCGTTACCCGCACGGGCGGAGACTTCAGGCTCCGTGCCGAAGGCAAAGAGCGTGGTCGCCTAGCGACGTTCCGAAACCATTCCGCAAACAGCGCCCTGGAAACGATATCATCCACCGCACCGAGCTGCCGTCTTGTTCACCTTTCCGTCACCGTGTCAGAAGAAGAGACCCGGCCGCTGCAGTGGCTGAGACGGACCGGACCGGGCCTCCCCACACGATTGCTATGGAAAAATAGCGATCGCGCCCGCTCATTCAGGCATGCGAAAACTGGCCTTGCAAATTCAACGCCCAGGTAAGGATAACCACCGGTAAATTTCCCCAGGCGATGAGCTCAACAACAAGCTCGCCGCCTGACTTTGCGCATTGTA
This sequence comes from Sinorhizobium sp. CB7, assembly GCF_041357635.1. Lineage (NCBI taxonomy): Bacteria > Pseudomonadati > Pseudomonadota > Alphaproteobacteria > Hyphomicrobiales > Rhizobiaceae > Sinorhizobium > Sinorhizobium sp. CB7. The sequence goes on along the minus strand of NZ_JAULLL010000003.1, from coordinate 311,665 downwards.
ATGCCTGGCTCCCCGGCAAAAATGTGGGGACAATCCAGCGCCCCGGGTCGGCGCCCGACGTCATTGACGTATAGTGGCTTGGCCTAGACCGGACGAAGGCCACTCCCCATTGATGATGGCATATGATCGTCCGTCCAGCCGCTTCCCTACGGGCAAAACACGGATACTGCATGCGCATCCTTCACACCGCAGACCTGCATCTCGGACGCCAGTTTCACGGCATCTCCCTCGAGGACGATCACGCAGACATCCTTTCCCAGATCGTCCAGGCCATCCAGGCGTACCGGCCTGATGCGGTCATCATCGCCGGCGACATCTTTGATCGCGCTTCACCGCCTGCAAGCTCGGTACGCCAGTTCAATGATTTCCTTGGCCGTATCGCGCGCGAGACCGACGCAGCCGTCATCATGATCGCCGGCAACCATGATTCCGGCGACAGGATCGGCGCGATGTCAGTCATGACCGACACGCGGCGCGCCTTGATCCGTGGTCCTCTGCTTTCGGACGAAACGCCGCTCATCCTGAGTGACGAATTCGGGCCTGTCGCTTTTTCCGCGCTTCCCTTCGGCTACGAGTTTGCCGCCCGCGAGTGCTTTGCAGACGAGACGATCGCGCTGCCTGCCGACGTCATCAAGGCGCAGATCTCCGCAGCAAGGAAGCATATTCCCGCGGGGGCGCGCTGGGTCATCGTTGCGCATGCCTATGTCGAAGGCGGATCCGCCGGCGAAACAGAGCGGCCGCTTGCGCGTGTCGGCGGTATCGAGACGGTGCGTCACGACGCGTTTGACGGTGCCCACTATGTCGCGCTTGGCCACCTGCACCTGCCGCATTCGGTCGGCATGAAACACATCCGCTATTCCGGCGCACCGCTGGCATTCGGCTTTGACGAGGCCGGCAAGACAAAATCGATGACCCTTGTGGATCTTGACCGAGACGGCAATGCCGAGATCACGCCTGTCCCCTTCATGCCACTCCGCAGCGTTCGGGTGGTGCGCGGAAAGCTCGCGGACCTACTCGACAACCCGGCATCGCTGGACTTCATCAAGGCCATCCTGACAGATGAGGCGCCGCTGATCGATCCGATGAAGCGTCTTCGCGAAGTGTTCCCGAACGCCTGCCAGATTGTCTACGAGCGCGATGAACGGCCCCTCGGATCACAACCGATATTGGTCGAACGGGCCTCGATGCATGATCCGGCCAGGTTGGTGCGGGACTTCCTCAGCCATGTCCGCAACGAAGATCCGGTCGACCCGGAGCTGCAACTGATCGGCGCCGCTCTCGCGGATCTTCACCGCGCGGGAGCCGACGCATGAGACCGATCAGGCTGACGATGCAGGCGTTCGGGCCTTATGCCGGCCGCACCGTCGTGGATTTTCGGGAAGCGGTGTCGTCAGGCTTATTTGGAATTTACGGGCCGACAGGTTCCGGCAAATCGTCGATATTCAGCGCCATGACATTTGCGCTTTTCGGCGAGTCTTCGAAAGCGGACCAGGAGACCGCATCGCTTCGCTCCGACCACGCCGACGCCAGCCTTCCAACAGAAGTCGAGTTCGTGTTCGACATCGGCGCCGATCGCTACGTCGTGCGGCGGCGGCCCGAGCAGACCCGGCCTAAACAGCGCGGCGGCGGTGAGACCCGGGACGCTCACGAGGCCTGGCTCTTCAAGGCAACAGGGCGGTCGCTGGAAGAGATTACAGACGCCAGTCCAGGAGAGCCGATCGCGGAAAGGAAGACCGGCCAGGTCCGGGACGCGATTGTGGGCATCCTCGGCTATGGCGCCGAGCAATTCCGGCAAATCGTCCTGTTGCCGCAGGGCAAGTTCGAAACCTTCATGGCCGCCAAGACCGACAAGCGGCTTGAGATCCTGCGCGAGCTGTTCGACGTCTCGATCTATCGGCGCATGGCTGCAAAGTTCAAGGAAGATGCGGCAGAGGCCGAACGCGAGATCAAACAAGCCCGGCAGGTCTGCGCCGCAAGGCTTGCTTCGGAAGGCTTTGAGAGCCCGGACGCGCTCGTGGCAGGAATCGACGCTGCCCACGCTGCCATCGAGGTCGAAACCACCAGGGAGATGACCGCCGCGGCGGCATTCGCAACCACCACGTCGGCGCTCTCCGCAGCGCGGCAGCTGGAGGATCAATTCCTTCAGACCGAGCGTGCGAAATTGGAGTTGGCGGCTCTTGCCGGCAGAGCTGACCATATCCACGAATTGGAACTCCGCATTGACAGCGCCAAACGCGCTCGATTGCTTGTCGACGTCGAGCGTCACGCACGGGAGGCCGAAGATGACGTGGCAAAGGCCATAGCGGCCTTGGAATCGGCAACGGAGACCAACGAAGCGGCTGTGGTCAAGGCCGAGGCCGCAGCGAGAACACACGAACAGGAATTGGCACGCGCGGGCGAGCTTGACCGCCTCAGCCAGATCGGCGAGGAACTTAGACGCCACCGGGCGACATTGTCGGATGCCGATCAGTCTGCGGCGAAGGTGGCTGCGACAAGATCGGCCGTCGAGCAGGCTCAAATTGCCTTCGATGGCGTGCTTGATCGGATTGAAGGACACTATCACGAAAAGACGGCGCGCGAGCAGGCACTTCAGGCCGCTCGGGAGCGGGAGACGCTGAGACAGCGTCTTGCGGTTGATCGCATGATCGCCGAAAGCGCACTCAAGTCAGCTGAACTCTACGATACTGCCACGGCTGCGGCTAAGGAAGCTTTGGAAGAGAAGGATGCTTTAGCGATCGAGCACACGGCCTGCATCCAAAGGGAGACGGACGCACAGGCACGCTTTGTTGCCGCGGAGCTCGCACTTGCGAATGTGCAGGCCATCCATCTTGCCGCCAAATTGCGGCCAGGGGAGGCTTGTTCCGTTTGCGGATCCCTGACGCATCCGACACCTGCCTCCGGCAGAATCGAGAACGTTGGGCTTGATCAAGCCTTCAAGGACGCGAAGGTCGATTTGGAAAGGGCGCAACTGTCTAGCCAGGATGCGGCACGGCGACTGGCCTCCGCCGAAACGCGCCTGCAGGAGCGCCAGGCGCGGCTCGAAGAGTTGGCGCCCCCCGAATGGCCCGTTGAAGATCTTCAGGCGGCCGTGTCCGAGATTATTGCCCAGATGGGAGAGCTCGGGCCTGTCGCAGACCTCGCTGCGGCTGAGATGCGGATAGTTGCGATCACAACGGAGATCAAATCGGCGGAGCACCTGCGGGAGGACATCCGCACGGAACTGAACAGCTTGAAAACCGCCGAAACCGTTGCTCGCGACAGGTTTGAACAGGCGATCGCATCTGTGCCGGAATTGCTGCGCGAGCCGAACGCGCTTTCGACGGCACTGGCGGAAAATCAACGCGAGCTGTCGGCCAGGCGAACGACTGCGCGAAACGCCGAGGAGGACGCGCGACAGTGTCGCGAAGCAGCTCTGATTGCCAGTTCGAAGATGGAGGCGGCAAGGCAGGCGCTTGAATTGGCAGCTCTGCGCCGTGACAAGACCAGCGCCGAATTGACTGCGCGGCTTGAGCAGAGCGGATTGACCGAAGAGCAATTTGCGGCCTTCAAGCCACTGATCGATCTGATCGAGACGTACGAGCAGGAGGTCGCGGACTACCGCAGTGCCGTAGCGATTGCCCGCAGCAACGACGAGACTTTTTCCAGGGCCATGGAGGGACGCGAGAGACCCGACATCACTGCTCTCGAAGCCGCTCAACGCACAGCAGAAGACGATCTTGATGCGGTAAAGAGCGTCTTGGCTCGATCGCAGGCTCGACTGCAGCATCTCAACAGGCTGCGGTTTGAGATTGCCAGCGAACTCCAGCGTCTCGACCGCGTCGAAGCCGAGACAGCGTCGCTGCGAACGCTTGCGGCTCTGTTCAACGCCGATAACCCGCTTCGCCTCGATCTTGAAACCTTTGCGATCGGCGCGATGTTCGACCAGGTGCTGGCCGCGGCCAATCAGCGGCTCGGTCCAATGTCGGGCGGACGCTATAGCCTCGAGCGCGAGATCGAGACCGGCGGAGGGCGCTCGCGCCAGGGCCTCGGCATTCGCGCTTTCGACGTTCACACCGGCAAGGCGCGTCCGACCTCAACGCTGTCGGGCGGCGAAACCTTCATGGCTGCCCTTTCACTGGCTCTCGGTCTTTCGGACATTGTCGAGAGTGTAAGCGGCCAGGTGCGGCTCGATACCATCTTCATCGATGAAGGCTTCGGCAGTCTCGACACCGAGAACGAGTCCGGCACGCTCGATCAGGTGCTTCAGGTCCTGACCAATCTTGTCGGCCAGCGTCGCGTAGTCGGTCTGATATCGCACGTTCCGCTCGTCCAGGAGAGCATTCCGAACGGGTTCTACGTGCGAAAGGAGCCGCTCGGAAGCTTCATAGAGGCGCGAGGAATGATCTGAACCGCATAAACCAGTCAGCTTCGCAGTAACATTGGAAGGGCCGCGAGGCTTCCACGCCTTGCGACCGGCGCAAAAACTTCAGCGGCAAGGCCACGCCTTGACCATGGCGCCGCGCAGCAGGATGCTCGCGGGCTCGTTGCGATACTTCGGGTTCGCACCAAGCCACTTGCAAACGACGTCATAAAGTTCCGCTGCGGTCACCTCAGGGCTCAGGCAGATCTGATACTTCTTCGTCGCCGTTCCCAGTGCGAGTTGCATCTTCTCGGAGTCATAAACGCCCCAAATATAATACATCGCACTGGATCCATCGCCCGGTTCCTGGCTCTCGCAAAGCTGGTAGATGTCATTGCCGGACACGAAATACGCCAATGTCGGCTGAGCATATAGCCATATCAGTGCGACTGCGCTCACAAGCTTTTTCATTCCCTGCCCTTACACCAGTCGTTCGTTTCTTCAGTCGCTACTTGCGCGCGAATCTTTCACGAAGAAGCATCTGACCGATCTCGCGGCCCTCGGCAAGATGGATAATCACCAGCGGACGGCGCCGAAACGGGCGCGAGCTGCCGAACCGCTGCCTCGAACTCAAGAAGGTGAGGGGAGTGGAGTTAATGATCGCTCTCGGAGGTGCCCGGAATAAGGAGAATCCGCCGTAGCACAGCGACGACATCATCGACATCGCACGGTCGCTGGCGGCCGCGTGGGCGACGGCGCTCGACTGACGTCCAGAGAGCCCAGACTGCTCGTGGAACGTTGGCAATCCCGAACGATCCGGCGACAGGCGCCTTGCCGCTTTGCGCTTTCGAGGCGTCGAACCGGCGAAGCTAACGATCGTCTTCGCGCATTTCGTTTTGCATGTGTGAATACACACAAGGTCGAGCGACCGTGTAAGTGAGGCTTATCTGCAAGAATCATAGTATTCTTGGAACAGAGCCGGCTTCCCAACAAACAATGAGCGTACCAGGCGAAGGCAGCGTAGCTGCCGCAGCCAGTTCGCGCACCGCTTGACCGGTTAAAAAGGGCAGCCGCAGGAGGTTTAGCATAGCGCCGCCCGAAGGGCGGAAACCGGGACCGACTGCCCCCGGCAAGCGGTTCCGTTTGGTATCCTGCACGATAACATCGACCCGAAGCATCTGACGAGCAGCCTGCAGAAGGGGAGCTTCCGCACACGCTCGCGAGGCACCCGGGACGGACAACATCGTAGGTGCTGGGTCATAACGACCTTCTTAAACTGGTCGAGCCGACGCTCAGGTGTGTGTCATCGACGCGACGGCCATGTGCTCCACACAGCATCAACGATGTTACGACAACGGTTGTGACCGCCGATGCGATAATGGCCCGCCTGCGCTTATGTTGAGAGGGCGAAACAACAATCATGACCAGGCCGACAATCAGGCCGAATACGGTCTGGACGAAGATACCGGCCACGAGCATGCCAAGTGTGAACCAAGCACCCTTATCAATGTCACGGAAAATCGTCGTTAAGCCCCAGTACGATCGGACGCTTTCAGTCAAGAAGAACGCGACAGTGGCGAACGCGAGGGAAATTCCAATGAGTCTGATCACTATGCGCTCCTAAACGAGACGATGAGGTTAGACGCAACTCGCTCTTCAAGCATTAAACGGTGCATTAAAATGCCATACATTCTTCAGCGCGATTGACGCCAGAGCGTGAGACTATCCCATTTTGTTATATAAGCTCCTTCGCCGGCTGCCTCGGTCGTGGTGGCCTGCAACGTGATCAACGGCCAAATCCTGCCGTGTCGAGATAACGCTCGTTTTCAATGAACGACCAGCAGTGAAGTTTGAAGACACGATCAAGCGGCTAAGACGGGCAGGTTGGCAGCCTCACAATTTCAGTGAAACTCAGAGGGCACTGCGGTGGACGCTTTTGGCGCGTGGAACGAAATGGGCGTTGCGTGGGATGAAACATATGCTCAGCCATCGCGGCGAAGGTTCCTCGACCGGCAAGGCAAGATGTCGGCGGCTGGCGTGGATGCCTTTCGTGTGGCGGGTCTCTCATGGTTGCGGAAGACCTTGCAGGCTTCGGACATCTTATGGCCGAGAAATGGGCGGAGCTCAATCGCCGCTATCTTGCGACGACAGCTGGCGGGGCCGGAAAGGGCGGCGCTTGTCTGAAGCAAACTTGAGCTTTTGAACAAGCTCTTAATAAGAGCATTATGACAGCAAAATTTACTTGCAATTGAAATTACAACCAATAATGTGCTGTTTGCCGCTGCGGATGCAGCGTATTCGCAACCTATCGGCGATTACAATTTCGGCCATTGCGGCACCGGGGGCGGGGATATGGACAACGCGGCGACACAAGCGCCTGCAATTCCAACCAATAGTCAGATGACCGAGGAGGCGAGGAAGAAGCTCGCGGGAGCCAAGGCGGTGCTCCAGTCGACCTTCGGCCAGGTTGTCCTGGCGATGAGCTCGGTTCCTCGGTATCGCAGCCAGATGCTTTCGGATCTCTCCCATCTGGTGATTGATCCCCTGATCAATGACCGCATCGCCATCGCGATGCCGAAAGCGGCCACGGGAATCGAACCTCCGGCGATTGCGATCTGGGCAAGCGTATCCGAGGCGGTCGATGCCAAGATTGCCGAACAAGTGAAAGCAGGTGGGTTCCCGGTTCGGCTGAAGCCCGATGAATGGAAGAGCGGTGAGATCGTCTGGCTGCTCGATGTCATCGCGCCGACTCGCGATCTTGCGACGATGGTGCTTTCGAACTTCCATCAGGTCGTCAAGCGCGACACGCTGAAAATCCACCCTATGGTCGCCCAGCTGGTTGATCGCGAAGTCCTCACGAAACTCACCTCCAAATCCGGACAATCGGATGTGGCCGTCGGCGAGCTGGGTACGATCATCAACTGATTGCCCGGTTTCCGGCATAATATTTCAGAAATCAGCTCAACCCTGCGCGAGACACGCATGTCGATACGGCATCTTGCGGTCCTTCTGATGACTTCCCTGCTTCCCGCTGTTCTAGCGGGATGCGATGTTCTCGGGTTCCACTCATGGCAATGGCACCAGAAGCTCACAATCGTTGTGGAAACTCCTGAGGGCGAACGGGCAGGTAGCGCGGTAAGTTTGGTGGAAGTATCCCTCTCACCACGTTGGTGGGGCGTCGGAGACTTTGCCGGTTCGGGGACCAGCAGCCTATCCGGCGAAGCAGTGGTCCTGGACGTTGAGCACGACAAATACTTGTTTGCACTCCTGAAAGGCTACAGTCACGAAACTGCTACCAAGACTTTCTTTAAGCCGACGAATGGGCCGCGTAGCAGACAACAGTCGATAGCGGCCTATGATACCCTCGAAAAGTTGCGTGAGACGCGGGAGCTTCCTAGTTCCCTGTTTCCTATCTTTGTAACCTTTACGAACGTCTCTGACCCTGCGAGCGCACGACAGGTCGATCCATCCAATCTCGAAGCGACCTTCGGCCCAGGCTATGGCCTCAAATCCGTTACCATTTCCATCACCGACGAGCCGGTGACCCGAGGAATGGTCGAGAAGGTTCTTGGTCATTCGTTCTTCAAGACTTGGGCCACCAAATTCAAAGCGGCATTGAGGGACGCCGGACCTTTCGGAGATCGTCCTTTTGCCTTTCAGCTACAGCGAAATGATTTTCTGACCGGAGAATAATGCAATGACCATTTCATCCGACCTCATGATGGCACTTCTTTCTATGGATGCATATAACCGAGGCTATAGTTTTGGTTTGGCAGTCTCTGGCGACAAGATTGGCGACGCGGTCATCGGTGCAGACTCTTCAATTCTTGTCGATGATGCTAACGAGAGACTGGACATTTCCGCAGGTTTTTATGTGATCACTAAGATTCTGCTGCCGACGAATTTGGTCTCAGCAGTTTGGTCATAACTGCAGATCCGCACATCGCCACGCTCAAGGTGAGGAGCCGGAATTTCACTGAGTTTCGTTAACCTCGGAAAAGGTTTAGCCTGCTCGAACTCAGACCCAGGCTAAAAGCGCTCGTCCAGCGATCAGAGTACGGACACGTTTTCCGCCTTCGACTTACCAGTCTTGCGATCTTGGCCCACCTCGTAGCTAACCTTATCGCCTTCTCTAAGCGAGCCGCCGCGCTGCAAGGCAGACACATGAACGAAGACGTCCGTTCCCCCATTCTCAGGCGTGATGAAGCCAAACCCCTTGTCGTCGTTGAAAAATTTAACAGTACCCGTAGGCATGATAGTTCCTCTTCGCTTCCGCATTGATGACTCGCGCGCCGACCCTATAGCGTGAATACTTTCCGATCAACGGCCGCAAGCCCTTCTGTGTCATTGGATATTTGAAGCCTCGGTAAGAAGAAACGAGTATCTCTTGAACCCGAGCTTGGACTACAGGCCGGGGGTTCGAATCCGCTCAAGAGCACGAATTGATGTCGTGACCAAACTTCACTCAGACGGTATTGTCGTCACCGGTGCCGGTAGTCGACGAATTTCATTTTGCAAAAGCCGACTCCCAACCAATCAACGAACCTTCAGCTTCACGTATTTCGGATCGTGGTCGCTTGTCTGTTTCGATTCCGGCATAACAGAATTCACGTGTACGGTGGTCAGAACGGCCGACTGATTTGATCCAAGCAACGCCACGACCTGATCGAGAGACTGGGAGTTACCGTCGAAGACATAACTGATCCGCTCTTCTGGCGGCTCAGTCATAGCGAGGTTCGACATTGCCGGATCGCCGCCCGTCAGGAGAAGCATCGGTTCCTCATACCAAAGCGTGTTGAAGTCGCCCATGACAAGCACCGAGCGGTTCGCGTCGGCCGGTAGTTTTCGTACGAACGCTCTGACCGCCCGAGCCTGTTCGGTTCGCGCCGCGACCGTCGCGTCCTTCGGCGGTTGGTTCTTGCCGTAGAGAGGATCGCTCCCGCCTTTCGACGAAAAGTGGACATTGATCACCATCACCTGCCTACCCGTGAAAATGAACGGCACAGCAAGTGGAAGGCGTGTGCGTTCGAAGGAAGCGTCCTCAATCCGACGTGCGTTGGCCGGATCAGTTGCCACCCGGTCGGAGTTGTAGAGGAATGCGACGCGGATGTTGGCGCCGGGCTGGCCTCCTTCGGCGTCGTCGATGGGATCGAGTGAGATCGTCTTGTACCTGGGCCCGCCTTCCATGACGATCGCATCGATGAGCGCCTGGAGAGTTTTATCCCCGCCGACAGCGTCGCTATACTCGCCTCCATCGTCATCCTGGACCTCCTGCAGTGCCACGATGTCAGGCGAGCCAAGGAGTCCGACGATGTGCTTTGCTATTGCTGCGAACTTGCCGTCGCCCACATCGTCGTCGATATCATCCTTGGATGGGACCATTGTCACGTCTTCCAAACGGGTATCGAGATTTTCCACGTTGTAGCTGGCGATGGTAAGAACATCCGACGCCGGCGGTGAGGCTACGGATGTCCACGTCCAGGCTTTAGGCACGTATCCCGATGGTTCGGAAAGCTGGATTCCGTAGGCGCCGCCATCGGTGGTGACGGCTCCCTTGAGAGATGTGAAAGTGTCGCCAAGGCTGACTTGAAAGTTCACAGGCAGTAGGGGCTTGTCGATTTTGACGCGAATACGCTCAGGGTTGGCGTCACCGGGTGTCGCGGTGATGCCTCCAAGCGAATTCATACCAGTCGCGTTCTTACCCTGATCGGCGACTACGTAAAAGGCATCCCCTTTCATGGGGCCAACGACGATCGGCGACTTGACCTCGACCATCATGCCTTCCAGCGTCTCAAAGAAATCCGCTCCCGATCGGCTGGCATCGAATCCTCTGGACGTCGAGACGACAGCTTCTGTTGGAGGCAGCCGCCCGCCGCCGATGATAACGGGATTGGGGAGAACCCCTTGTCCGATCTTCTTGTAGACAAGGTCCTTGATGGTTGTCTGGCTAAATTCGACGAATTTGCCTTGCTGTTCCTCGACAATTCCCTCGATCCTGACCATGTCGCCGACTGATAGCCCGGCAGGTTTGCGCCTGACGAGGATGCCGTCCGAGGTCATGTCGTCGCCGTCGCCAACCGGGTCCTGTACATAGAAGCTCCCGTCCCGCAGTTGGGTGACAACGCCCTCAAAGCGAACCATTTTGCCGTCAAGCGGCGAAGAATGACCCGGACCCTGGATTTGAGGGATTGTGGTCGATTGAGATGCCATCGCCACAGATGGCAAAACAATCAGTGTCACTATCAACAACTCTGGAATTCTCATGATGCCGCCCTCCCGTGAATGATCGAAAAGCTACCACGCTCGCGCAATTCCTGCGAGTGCGATCAGCTATTGCACGTCAAATTCCTCGCACCGGCGAGCCGCAAATTTCACGCGCTCCAATTAGCCGAAACGGGATGTTAAATTTGGCCGCCGAAAACCGTTCGACCGCTAGCGTCATTTTGAATAGCGCTCGATTGGCGGCTCACCGCGGAAACAGCTTAGAGACCATTGAGGTGGCGGTTTGTTGCCCTCAAGGCGCAGCTGAACCACCTTTGATGGGCGACTGGTACTCAGTTCTCGCCGACCTTTCTGCATCTGAGCTTGGATTGGAAGCATTACCATGCAGCGCGGAGTAGTGCGCACAGCATGGAATAGGTCGCCGTACCGGCCTGCAAAGTGGTTTGAGAGCCGATTGGTCAGTGCAGTGGCGGACGACAATCTAGACCTCTTCGCGGAGGCAGGAACTATTTTTATTCGGCGCGAGTTTTTAAATCCCTGACCCGTCGAGGTGCTGGTCGTCGTCGCCTTCCCAAGGAGAGGGCATTGAGGTGCGACTAAGGTTGGCCGAGGGCATCGGCATCCAACACTTCAATTCCGGTTCGGCATATTCGATGATCTGCCCGGGCGAGGAATCAGACGCGCGCCAGCCTTCTCCCGCAACTGATCGCCATTCGACCAATAAACGAGGTCAACCTCTGCTGGGCCCTGTTCGGACGGGCGGATCGTGACTAGGATCCGACTACCGTCTTTCGGCGCGCTTGCCATATGGCGCCACCGGTCTGGCTCGTCCATCGTTTTCCTCCTGCCTTGCTACGGGTTGCGAATGTCGCCTCGCCATCGAAAGCGGTCAACTCTCAAACTTTGCACAAGCAATCCCTATTGATTACCGATCCACGATGGTTGACCCAGCAATTCAACGGCGTGACAGCTAGTAAACCTCGGCTTTCATTGACTATCGAAGCGGATCATCAAGATGGCCGCCGGCCCGATGCCGTTCAAGGCGACAAAGTCTGAAAGAAAATGAAAGATTGGGCCGCTTATTATCACCGGAGTTTGATTTTGGCCAACTGACCTAACACCTCATATGCATCGAAGCGCAATATCTCAGCAAGTTCTAGAAATTCGACCACACAAGTGGAAGCCCGAAATAAAGCCAGACCGCAATGAGCGACGATCGATCGTGGAAAACGATGGCTCTTGTAGCTGACAGTCGGCGTGCCCATGGCCGATGTCAGGATGATGGGGCAAGTCATGACCCCGGCACTTGCCTCACGCGGTGCATTTCTTGCGATCGATGACCGTCTCTCCGGATGGAGCGACATTCGAACGCGCGGCCGAAGGCCGGCCCGCAGATGTTAAATTGCAGATTAGAGTAAAGCCGTAGGCGGCGCGGCCTTTACGAACGCGGCGCTTGGCGAAGCGGTGGCGCAAGGCTGAACGAGACGAAAGCAAGAGGATATAACAGGGTCCGGCGGCGCCGCTCAGCTCCATCTTGGAGGCGGTGCGGGGGCCGGTCGCCAAGATCATCTCAATGATCATCGTCACGGTGACCGGCCTGACGCTCCCCCTCGACGGCACGTCGGGCGGCTTAGCCAGATTATCTGGGCGAATGAGCGCCTCTGTAGCCTGAAGCAGGCTCCGGTATTGGCTGCTGTCATTCGATCGAGCGCCACGCACGCGTCGTTCGACCAACGAAGGCCGGACGCCACGTTGTCGAGCCGGTCGCGGAACGCGCCACGCTGCTGCCAATGGTCGGACAGGACTTCGGCATCACTCTCGTCGCCGCGGCCACGTCGCTGATGCAAACATTGGGTGTCGTCTTCCTGCCGTTTGCGGACGAGCCGGAGTCGATTCCGTTCTCCGCCGTGTGGTCGCCGTTCAATCAAGGCGCGGCGCTCCGAACCCTGCTCGACCTGGCGAGCAATGGGAGGGTCTATTCGTCAGCGCACTTGGGTCAGAATTGCATCCCGCAGGCCAGGAAACCGGCGATTGAGATCGTCGCGCCGGAGACTGACATATCGAGAGCGGCCTTCCACAATGGTCCGTGTGATGCCCGCCTCGCGAAGCACGCGGTAGTGATGGGACATCGTGGACTTATGCACCTTGATACCCTCACCGATGCTGGAACAGTTCTCCTGACCGGAATCGACCAGCCGCGCCAACAAGCGCAGGCGAACTGGATCGAGCCAAAAAATAAGGCACCGATGAAGGTCGAGATGGGTGACTAAGGCTCCCGCAAATACTCCTACAGTGAGCATGATGAACCACCTTAGCCGAATTGTGCAGCGGGACCATCAACGCGACGGGTTCACGCCTTTGCGGTCTGGATTGCCAGCATAGCGGTTGGGATGATCGCCAGCAGTCGCCTCCGAGAAACGCGATCGCGCGCCTGCACGGAAAGCCCGTGCAGGACGGCAGCATAGTACTCACCGAGCGCCTGCGCGTCCGTCTCCGGCAGCAACTCGCCTTCCACTACGGCGCGTTCCAGACGCCGAACAAGAGAGGCGGTGCGGCGACGGCGATAGTCGGCCAGGAATTCTTGCACATTGGCATTCTCAGCCGAGCAATTGGTCGCTGCCGATACGACCATGCAGCCGTGTGGGCGGCCTTGGCGAGTATAGGTTTCAACGGCGTCGCGTAGACTGCGTTCAATGGCACGGACAGCTGTCGGTTCCTCCACCAGCGCCCGCGTGGCGAAGCCGCCTTCGCCTTCATCGTAGAGCGCCACCGCTTCCTGAAACAGCTTTTCCTTCGATCCGAAGGCGGCATAGATACGCGCCGAGGCAATCCCCAGAGTCTCCACCAGATCGGACATCGAGACGCCTTCATAGCCGCGCGACCAGAACGCATCGCGCGCCTTGGCCAATGCCGCATCCCGGTCAAACTCACGCGGGCGTCCCGCCATCGCTACCTCCATTCTTGAGTGACCAACAAATAATTCGCTTGACCGCGCGATGCAAGGTCATATTCTTTGGTGATCGACAAAGAATCGTCACCATGGAGTTAGATATGACCGCATCGGATCATGCCGACGCAGCGCCGGCATCAGGCATTGGCGCGCAACGGGGCGCGGCGCTCGCGCTGCTCGCATTCGCCCAGCTCATCTATTCGCTGGACATCAACATCGTCTTCGTTTCGCTGCCGGAGATCGGCGCAGGGATTGGCTTTTCGGGACAAACCCTACAATGGGTTGTCAGCGCCTACATGGTGTTCTGCGGCGGGTTCCTGCTGCTGGGTGGCCGGGCGTCTGATCTGATCGGCCAGCGGCGCATGTTCATCGTCGCCCTCTGGCTCTATGCGCTGTCGTCGCTGGCTGGCGGGCTGGCATGGTCGCCGATAATCATTGTCGCAGCGCGCGCCGTGCAGGGCATCGGGGCGGCTTTCCTGTTCCCGGCCACGCTCTCGCTCATCAACCGCTTGTTCGCGGAGGGGGCGGAGCGTAACCGGGCGCTGGCCGTATGGGGCGGCGCGGGGGCAAGCGGCCTCAGCATCGGCGCGCTGGCGGGCGGCTTCCTGACCGCCGTCTGGGGCTGGCCCGCCGTGTTCTACGTCAACGTCGTGCTGGCCGGCATCGCTATCATCGCAGCGTTCTTCGTCGTACCGCGCGACTCGAAGCGACAGGAGCATCGCAGCTTCGACCTGCCGGGCGCGCTGACCGCGACGGCCGGCGCGACACTGCTGGTATTCGCGCTGGTCGAGGGACCGGAGGTTGGCTGGAGTTCGTCCAGCGTTATCGGGGCACTGATCCTGTCGGTGGCCTTCCTTGTCGCCTTCGCGATGATAGAGGCGCGCAGCGCCGATCCACTGATGCCGCTGCGCCTGTTCAGCAATCGCAGCCTCGTCGCGGGCATGACGATCACCTTCCTCTACATGGGCACTTTCGGCGCGCTGCCTTACTTCCTGACCGTGCTGTTCCAGAATGTGCAGGGCTTGACCGCGCTCCAGACCGGATGGGCCTTCCTCGTGCCCTCCATCGCCATCGCAGTCGGCACGCAGACGGGCGAGCGGCTGGCGACGCGGTTCTCCACGCGCACGACCCTGATTGTCGGCATGGTGGGGGGCGCGGTCGGCACTGTGTTGCTCATCCCCGGCTCCCATGCGGACAGCACCTATCTCGCCATCGTGCCGGGCCTGATCTTATCGGGCATCGGCCAAGGCATCGTCTGGACCGGCATGTGGATCGCGGCCGCCTCCGGCGTGCATCACGACGAGCAGGGCGTGGCGTCGGGCATGGCATCCACGACGCTCAGTGTCGGAAACTCCATCGGCCTCGCCGTCTTGATCGCCGTCGCCAACCGCCATGTGGGCGGATTGGAGGGCCATGCACTTCACAGCGCCGTCTCCGAAGGCACGCAACTCGCCTTTTGGCTCGCCGCCGCCGGCATCCTCGTCAGCCTTCTCGCGGCCTTTGCCCTCCCGGCCAAGGTCAAGGATGCCACCGAATGACAGGAGACGGGCAGCGATGCGACGGCGGCGGGATTTATCACCGATGATCGACCGCCGACGGGGAGTGCCAATCTCGCTGGGGTTACGCACTCCCCTCGTGTTGCTCATCCAGACGCTCGCCGTCGAGGTCCGGGCGAGCAGCGAGTATGGAGCTACGAAGTGCTTTGGCGCCGACCTCACCGAGCACCCGCTGCGACACGCCGGTGTATTGAAGCTTGGCGCCCGGCGATGCGCGCCACCCGATGAGGACCGGAGAGGCGGTCTCAGGAAGCTTGGCCGCTTCCATCTGTGGCCATTGAATTTGGACCGGCGATCGGATGATCCGGTTTACCACCAAGCCTGTTTCATTCACGATTACAGGAATCCGGCGGCGTATCAAGTTGAGAGCGATGAACACGGCCCATAGGGCGAAGATGCATCCGATGATCAGCCAGGATGTGGATCCTTCCAAACCGTCCCGGATATTCCAAACAGCGAACGCCGCCATGATGACCAAATTGACCAGCCCCTTTACTGTCTGGCTTCGAGGGCGATGAAATTCTTGCAACGAACCGGCCTTCTGATGTGACAATGGCGTGAGCGCCAGCGAGCCTTTACGCCGAATCATTCGGCGACTCGGCCTCGGCTCTTGCATTTATGCGGAGGCATCGCACATGGACTTTCAACTATTCGGCAACAAAATCCGTAAAGATTTAGAAATTCAATCAAGCATTTGAAGTAGCGTGTCTTCGTTGCCTGCGGCTTTGCAGCATATCCTGGATCTCCGTCACTCCAACCTTCCCGCCTTCACTCAAGCCAGTGGCCAGAAGCTCGGCCGCAATCAGTGGGTGCTTGCGCAACAAGCGGCTGGCCATCTTTAAACCGGCGGCAATGACGGCGCGCTCAAGAGGCGAGCGTTTGTCGCGAGCGTTGTTACCAGGAACCCTGCCTTCCAGGAGCTGTTCTTGCTCCTGACGAGGTGCCGGCGTCGCGGGTACTAGTGAACCGCGCCGGCGCGGGAAGGGCGATCGGGATAACCCTTTCGAAGTTTCTTTGGCAACGCGTCATGTGCCGAGTCTTTGACGACGGCAAATGCCGCCTCGGCACCGCGAGACAAAGCATCGCTGACGATGGTCATTGCTCGAACGCTCTTTTTCGTACCCTTTTTTGCCGCATCGGCAATCTCATCGCGGTCGCCGATTAAAACGGCTGCAGCCGCGCCAGCTCCCGCCGTAAGGGCATTGGCAAGGACATTTCTTCCGATGTCACTCGAAAGCAAAGCCTTGACCACCGGCGATTGTCGGATCGACTTCGGGACTTTGTATCCTGCGAATTTCTTCGGCATCTTGTTCTTTGCCATCGTCAGCCTCCTTTTTTCATCGGAACGACCATGTTGCGAGATCGTTCCGCCGCTGCGATCGCAAACAAGGGGCGCGCGGACTCTCACATGAACGAGGAGCCCCGAGGCTATCGGGGCAGACACTGCGACGATGTTGGTTCCAGAAGTTCCGCCGAGTGCAGGACCGTCGCCCGACCTTCTGTGCTGACCTTACGGTCCTTGGCCAACGTGATCGATCAGTCCTTCTCCGAGGCGGGCGCCGTATAGCGCCTTCTAACCGCCTCGAAGATCAGGCGTCGGCTCTCGCTTGCAGACAGAGAGTCCTTTTGTTCGACTGCGGCGGTTTCCTCAGCGAGTGCCGGATCGCCTATGTGCCCCTTGAACCATTTCGAATAATCGTGGGCGCGCAGGTGATGCTGCCAAGTCCCGTCGTCGATGCCTTCTGCGATCTGCAGGAACATCATCAGATTATGGGCACGAAGCTTCATCTCCCTGTTCGGTCCGCGAAAATAAAAGCTCTGCTCTTCGTCGAGGTGCCCTTCCGCATACTTGCGCGTATGCCGCTTATGTGATTGTCGGGGTTTTGCTACCTGGATCAGTTTCCCCGATGCCTTCGCTCTCCTATCCCACAAGAGAACATTGTCGTCTTTTGGAGCGGCCGAAATATCATGTGGCGTTTCACCGACGATCGCGCAGACGGTGCGAATGACATCAGCAGCCGAAGGCCCGAGTGCGACCACTTTGGTCACCGTCTTCAGCGCGGCAGGGGATAGTGAATCGGGATGAACCGTAATCATTATGGTTCCAGAGACGTCGTCGGACAGAGCAAGCGAAGCGCTATCGCGTCCTGATGGCATCAGGTGGTGAGCCTCGTCGATAATCAGGTAATGCGGTCGGCCCGTGCGTGCGCGCAGGGCCGCAATGTCGGGCATAAGTGTCGCGAAGAACCCTGGTCGTTCCTGCAGTTCGAACGCGAGCGTGTTGACAACGACACTCCTCGAGGGATCGGACAGCAATTGAAGTACCTGTTCCTTGGTGGGTGGCGTTTTCCCGTCACCCAGCGTTACCGTACCCTCGAGCCCTTCATAGTCACCCTCTGGATCGAAAATACAGAACTGGGCCTGCCTTTCGCTCATCCGCTCCGTCAGAGCGATCGCGAGCGTCGATTTTCCGATACCCGAACTGCCGGCGATCAGAAGAACGTCATTGGGATAGAGCGCGATCGGGCCATCATCATTCTCGCCGATCGGAATACGATGGCGATCATTTAGAGGTATTGCCGTCTCGTCATCGCATATAGTCGTAATGAGTTCGACCACGCCTGCGCCTCTCGCGCCCGTCAACACCAGGTCGGCGCCTTGCTTCAAAGCAGGCAGTGCGTTGGCGACTGCGGCACCGAAACCGCAAAACCGCAGCAAGGCATGGTCGTTTTCGGCGTCGCCGACGCCGGCCACATTCAGCGGTGAAAGCTCAAGCTCTTCAAGTGCGGCCGTTAGGCCGCTCGCCTTATTGACGCCGCTGGGTAAAACCATGACCGCGCCTTTGTTGAAGATGATCTCAAGCTCAAGGCCCATTTCCCTGATTGTGTCCAGAACGGTTGTCTGATGCGGCTCCCAGGTTGCGACAATCGATCGGCCGACGGATATCTGCTCGACACCCTTGCGGCGCAGCTTCTCCACGAATTGAGGAGGAGGCGCGGGCGCGACGGGACGCTCTTCTTCTGTTGCTGGCGCGTAGAGCAGAGCTCCGTTTTCCGCAACGACCCGATCGAACAAATCCAGCCGGTCGAACACGCGCTTCAAATCGGGGAGTTCACGACCCGTGACGAGGATGAGCCGACGCCCGCTATCGCGGAACCGATGGAGCGCTTGGATGGTCGCCGCGTCGACTGCTCCGTCTTCGGCCAGCGTTCCGTCATAGTCCGTCGCAAGTGCAATGATGTACATCACATTGCCTCCCAGGGATTGAGAAGGCCACGCGGATGCGGGAGAGCCTTCAATTGATCGTAGAAAGGCCAGTGCCTCAAGATTGTTCCGGGCATCCGGACGCCCCCCTTGTGACCGTGAACAGATTTGGATCGACAGGATGTCCCTGAGCCGACGAGCGAAAATTGGCACTCTTGCGACGTATCGGCAGATCGGCCGGGTGATTGTTGGGAACACATCAACCGGTTTCGAAAACAGGATGACTGCGCAACTCTCGCGTTCCCCAGGGCCTGGCTGCCTGAACGCGTTTCCGCTGGGCCAGTCGTGTGACGGAGAGATGACGAATTTGTGACAAATTACTGTGCTCCGTTGGAACTATCCCCACAGGAAATTGTTGAACGATCGAGGAGAGCCTCGAGGAGGCGACATGGCGCTTCATTTCATCGTCGGTTTGGCAATCGGATTTGGAGCGGCCCTATCGGCGCAGAGCGTTGCTCCCGCGGCAAACCGATGGGTCTGATAGCTTGCGATCAGTCGAAGGTTAAACTGGCGGAATTCAACGAGAGCGCCGACGAATGGACTTACGACCGTAACGCCTCCTTGGCTACATGGCCATGACCACGTCCGTTTCCTTTCTGTCGAAGCTGGATGACAAGGCCCTTACCTCACTGACCGAGCAATGGACCGTGCGTCGCTACCTGCGGGACGGCTGATGATTGCGTATGGTGACACGCGCGGGACGTCTTTTTCATTCTGAAGGGGAGCGCCCGCGTAACCGTCCACTCAGAGACCGGGCGGGAGGTTTCATATGGGGACATCGGACCCGGTGACATTTTCGGAGAATTGGCCGGTACCTCACAGACAACGAAACTCTTGAAATAAGTGGTCGGCGTTATACTAAATTCGTGCGCTTAGTATAATCGCCATGCCGGCTTGGGCAGCAGCCTCCAGGCCGCTTTTTAGTCGCATTATATCAAAATGCCGGATTTAGTATAACGGAGCTGACATTGCGCCAAATCGACCTGATGTATCGCACCATGACCGCTGAACTCGGGCAGCGTTTGCTCGATGCCTCCTTTATGGCTGACTTTCCGGTCGAAGGCCGTTTCGTGCCGGTCACGGTGAAGGGCCGCAAATACTGGTACACCGACCGAAGGGGAGGGACATCGACAGGATCGGCGCTATGTCGGACCGGCCGACGATCCGGAGATCAACAAGCGGGTCGAGGACTTCAAGGCTATTAAGGACGATGCCAGGGTTCGCCGCAAATATCTTTCAACGCTCGTTCGCGAAGCTGCCTTGCCGGAACCGGAAAGGTTCACTGGCGATGTCGTTGAAGCCCTGGCCAACGCCGGTATCTTCCGTCTACGTGCGTGCCTAGTTGGATCCGTCGCATTCTCGGCTTACGGCCCCCCTGCTTGGCTTCCGACTGCCCGCCTCGTCAATGATGACGGGGGACGCCGACTTCGCGCAGGACTATGCGATCTCGGCCGAAGTAGGGGATAGCCTTCCACCTATCCTCGACATCCTGAAGTCTGTCGATCCGACATTCCGGCCGATGATGCATCGCTCGGGATCACAGCAATCCGCCGGCTTCGTCAATGGCGGCGGCTACAAGGTCGAATTCCTTACGGGAAACCGGGGGTCGGACGAGTATGCTGACAAACCGGCCAACATGCCTGCCCCTGGGGGAGCGTCGGCCGAACCGCTGCGCTTCCTCGATTTTCTGATCCGCGACGCTGTGCGAGCCGTCATGCTGCACAAAAGCGGAATCTCAGTGATCGTCCCGGCCCCCGAGCGGTTTGCGATCCACAAGCTCATCGTCGCGGCCCGCCGCATGGTTGATACGATTGGGACCGCAAAGCGTGACAAAGACCTGCGGCAAGCTTCCTTGCTTTTCGAAGCGCTCGATCTCTGTAACCGCCTCGATGATCTTGCGGACGCGCTCATAGAGGCGCTGGAGAGGGGAGAGGGCTGGCGTAATGCCATCAAGACGGGGCTCGGCTACATGGGCCGAGTTGAATTGGCGAAAACCGAAGCGCTGTTCAGCAAACTCAAGATCAAACTCCAGTAAGCTGCACATCTGCAGCGGAGTAACGTCAGCGACGAATAGCTCACCTCTAGAAGATTACGATGCACACTTGGTTGCGTGAATGTACGCCTGTTCGGGGGAGGGAAGGCCAAGACGGTATCTCATCGCTGGACGTCAGTGCCGACATGGTGAAGGACGTCGATCCCGAGCACTGGATCAAGGAGAGTGCCGAGCTCGCAAAGACCTATGCCTATGCGCTTCCGGTCAGCCGCGGTACCAATGCAACGCCGCTGTCGCGCGACCACGAGACCAATGCTGGTAATGTCGCGCCAAGCCAGGCAGCGCTCGCAGGTGCCCGGCTCGCCAATATTATCAATGCGGCACGGCAATAACGGAAGAGTCAGGCGCCGGCCTTTGTCAGTGCGTCCAACTCATCCGGTGCAAGCTTAAGAAAGGCTGCCTTGGCAAAGCTTTCGACTTGAGCGACCGACGTCGCACTCGCGATTGGGGCAGTGACGCCCGCCCTGGTAATCAGCCAAGCGAGCGCCACTTCGGCTGGCTTGGCTCCATGTGCGGCGGATATTTCGTCGAGAGCCTTGAGTATCATTTCACCACGCGGGTTCATGTATTTCTCCATACCCCCGCCGCGCTTCGACTTGTCGAAATCCTTCGCCGAACGATACTTTCCGGACAGGAATCCTGAGGCCAGACTGGAGTAGGTGACGACGCCCAGCCTCTCATTGATGCAAAGATCCCGAAGCGGCCCCTCGAAGGAGTCGCGGTCGTAGAGATTGTATTTCGGCTGCAGCACCTGATAGGAAGGCAATCCGTTCTCCCGCGCGACTTTCAGCGCCTCCGCGAGCTGGGACGCGTCCACGTTCGAGACGCCGACCGCCCCGACTTTCCTCGCCTCGACCAGGCTTAGGAAGGCGCCGAGCGTTTCCTGATAGGTCGTGCCGGCCGGATCCGGCCAATGCGCGAAATACAGATCGATCTTTTCGATTCCGAGCCGCCGAAGGGATTGTTCCGACGCGCCGGCTATCCACTCTTCAGAAAGACCTCGCGGTTCCGGCCCACCGTCCACCGACCCGACCTTTGTGAAGATCTTCATCTTCTCGCGGTTCCCGGGTCTGGCCTTGAGCCAGTTTCCGATGATCGTCTCGGATTCGCCGCCCTTGTTGCCGGGCGCCCATGCGGAGTAGCAGTCCGCCGTATCGATGGCGTCGAATCCATGGTCAACGAAGGCGTCCAGGACGTCAAAGCTGGTCTTCTCGTCTATGGTCCATCCAAAGACGTTCCCTCCAAATACGATCGGAGCGATCTCGATTCCCGTCTTTCCAAGCACTCGCCTATCCATTCGTTTCTCCTTCGCGAAATCCGGTTCGGTGCCACCCCATGCGTTCGTTGGGCGACGACAATCAGATATCAGATAGTTCGTTCGTGAAGTCTTCCAGCCCTTCGCAGGCCGACTCTCACAGCTTCCGTGCGAACTTCTGACGCACGTCGGCCACTCCCGCCTCCTCCCTATCAGATTCACACATTGTCGAAAGCTGAGAGGAGGAGGGATACGCCGCGTTTGAGGACCTCTGTTCCGCCGAGGTGAAGCGGCTGTCGGCTCGTCTTCACATCCGCCGACAGATCAACGCAAGGGCGGTCCGCGGCCATGTTGACTCCGTAGTTAACTCAGCCGAAAACAGCGCTGGAGTTATAGAGTTGAAGGAGACCTGTTGATGGTCGATGAGAGTGACACTGGATCGATTGCCGCGGAGGCGGAGACCGATACTCAGGAGAAAAAGCCCCCGGTCAAGAAGCAGACATCACGGCGGCGCCAAAAGACAGCAGCCGAAAGTGTAGGAACTGCATCAAGGTCAACTGCTGCAAAGCCGCAGGTCAGAAAGTACAGCGGGCAAGAAAAGGCTGAGAAGCTGAAGCTGATAGAGGCGCAGGTTGTCGAAGGCACAGGCACACTCAAGGATGCCATCAAGAGCGCTGGCATATCGGAGCAGACCTACTATAACTGGAAAAACGTCGTGAAGCCTGTTGATCAAAGCGACAAGACGCCTGCTCCGGCTGGCGATGAATTGGCGGATCTTGTTCAACTCGAAGAAGAGAACAAGAGGCTCCGCAAGCTTCTGGCCGAAAAGTTGCGCAAGGAAAATGCCGAGCTGCGCAGAAGGCTGGGCATGGATTGATCCAAGATTGAGACGCGGCCTCAGTTTCTCCGGGCTCGCCTTGCCTGACCTTGGCTCTCCGCCAATGTCCCGGTTGGTGCGAGCGATCTAAGACGCGAACGCTTCTTCCGGATAGCCCAGAAATCTGGAAGCGATAGGATCGGCGCGAAGGACAAATCGCCCCACGCGCCCGAATGTGTTGAAGCGCGCGTTGCTCAGATATATGGGTCCTCCAGCATGGATACGGTGGCGCTGATCGGCGCCTGCTTTTCACGGACTGCTTAGGGTTGAGATACATATGAAAACGCCACAACGGAAGTTCACCGTTGAGTTTAAGTCGGCGCGACGTCAGCCAAAGTCGCGGACGAATTCAATTTGGGGGGATATGGACCTCAAGGCTTTGGTCCGCGACGCGGAAGACAACGCACCGCATCTGTTCAAGTCAAATGAAGCATCTGGCGTAACTGATGAAGGTCGAGACACCTCGCCTGATCTCATGAAATCGGATTCTTCCAACCAACCCGCTGGCGATGTCGAGATTTCATCGGCAGCGGCGCCGCCGTCTGATGACGCAGCGGTGGAAGAGCGGAGTCATCATGAAGCCGACCACGGTGCAGTCGAAGCTGTGGTGCAAGTGCACGAACCAGTGTCACAACCTCGAAGAATATCAAAGGGTACCTCCCAAAAGCGCCGCGAACGTGCTCCCGACTCCGCGGCTGCGCCTGTTCCGGTTGGTGCACAAGAAACTCAAGGCGCACCATCCAGGACCGCTGACGATCACGTCTCCTTCGAAGAATTGGCCGCTCTTGATTCTGAAAACAAGCAGCTCAAGAGGCTGTTGGTCGAACAGCTGCGTCTGGAGAACGCGCAACTCAACAAGATGCTCGAGCGGTTTGATGTTGCGAGCGAGACCGCTACAAGATGATTGTCGCGTCCGGACGAGGAGCCGGGTCAACGACGCGGTCCATGATACTAGCGCCTTAAGGCGCGCCATCATCACGTCGTCGAATTACTCCTTTAGGCACTGCGGTTCGTTTCCCCTCAAGGCCATGGGCCATGGCTTCTGATAGGGACGCTGTGCCGACGGGCTTGGGCACTCGAGAGAAAACGACACTACCGGCTGGCCCTGGCCCTTGCTTGCATTGTCTTCGCCTCAGCCGCTGGTTCCCAGATATTGGGGTGGCCGAGCGGAACGTGGATCGAAGCCTGGGTCGTTTTCGTCCGTGATAACAATTCGACAAGGCGGGCAAGCCGGTGTGCCCTTTCCAGCCGGGACGACCTACTCATCGGGCGTGCCGAAAACCTCATGGCAACTCTTGCAGGCACTCGCGAGCGCCTCGAAAGATTCGCGAAGCTTCTGTTTGCTATCCCCGGCAGTAGCCTTAGTCACGAAATCTCCAGCTTCTGAACGTCGTCTTGGAAAACCTCAGGCTGCTTCCAGATGGTGGGGTCGGCCTGACTATGATGATCGATGCTTGCCGGCGGGAACATGTTCCCAATCTCGTGGCAATTCTCGTGCAGATTTCGGCATGGCGCCGGATTGAAGCTGGATCAAAAGGCTGTTTGCCGACGAGCATCTCGCCGATGGCTTTCAACTCCTGCTGCATGGTCTTCATCGCCTTCATACGCACGGCAACGATGCCGTGCGCTCCCTCATGGGCAAAGGCCGCACCCACAGTAAAGCCTGTCAGAACAATGACAGCAGCTCTGCCAAAGTTGGTGCCCAGCATGTGCTAAAACTGCCTCTCCAAAGAATGGCGGTCGTGAAATCTATTGGGCGCCGCCGACCGGTATCATGAGGTGCTCGTAAGGGCTCCCCGCCCACATTACCCAGGGCTGTGTCATGTCCGCCATCTCGCCAGGTCTTGGATAGTCCTTGATTGTTCCTTCACCCCCATAATTGAATATCATGACGTGCGGCGGCTCCTGCATCCACTTCATTCCCTCCGGTGGCTTCGTTGCGAAAGGGTCTACGTTGCTGGGCGTAGTGCCACCCTGGAGCATGTATCCGAAACCCACCTTGCCCTTGGGCGGCTCACTCTTATTCGCCCACGCCATAACCCACTCCAGGCCGTTTGCGTCGACGCAGTTCGGATCGTTAGCCGGGTTGGTCGGATCGTCTGGAATGCAGGTGAAGTTGTTCGTGCCCTTCCGAAGTGTCCGCACCTTTCCATTCGCATCGAAAGCGATCACCGTTGCATTATTTCCGATCTGTTCCGGAGCTGCCGACACAGCGTTGGCAATCATCTCCTCATCGGTTTTCGGAGACGAAAACTCTCCTTTGACCTCTTGGCCGATCACGGCGGTCGACCAAACAAAAGCAGTTCCGCAAATCATCGAAACCAAGGACATGCGCATGAGAACCTCCCCAATCTTGACATTGCGGGCAGGATGCCCGGCTCCGCCAACCAACTATTCACGTCCCATTTTGACGCTACGTCAAATCAATCTTACCGGTAAGTTGTATGGCCCCGGCAGTCGCACGGCCGTTGATGTGGCAGCAAGTTCTCGATCAGGAGGCCATGATGCTCTTAGAACTTGGCTCGACCTGTCGTCGCCTATAGCTGCGACGACACGCTGTCGCTCGTCTCGCTGGTCGCAGCCGGTCTCGGCGTCGGCTTCGTGCCGGAATGGACGAGGGAGCTGCCGAACCGCGGCTTCGAGCTCAAGAAGGTGAGGGGCGTCGACTTCAAGATCGCCCTCGGCGTTACCTGGAAAAAGGAGGATCCGACCGCCGCGCGCGACGACATCATTGATATCGCACGATCATTGGCACGGCCGGGGAGGTGAGGGGCGGGGCGGGGCTACTCGCCAGCAGATGCGTCAAAAATCGTTCAGCGATCCGGGCGTTCGATTTCGACGATAAACTCGTATTCCTCCAACATGCCGTGGGTATCAGATCCGGTCCGCGCCACCGTCCAGTAATCGCGGGTCACACCAAATACAGTCGACACGCGCACGATCTCCCAATCGCTTCCGGCCTTCTTACGCCTCGCCCAATAAAAGCCTTCCGGCTTCAAATCCGATATCTCAATCATGTGCACCAGGAAAATCTACGAACTCGTCGGGAACGCGTATGCTCCGATTCGATGACGTTGCGCATCATGCGCCGAGACACTCCACCAGCAGTTTTCGCTTGAAGCGTTGCTGCCGGTACGGATGCGGCAGTCTAGTTCGACAACCATCGCGCGATAGTCCCTGAGTCCTGGGATTTAGTATTCGTCGGTCGGTCTCTGCATCCGAAAAAAATTTGTCTGTCGGGCATCACTTTGAATCCGCTCACTGAATCGATCGAAAAGGTCAACGACGATTCTCCCCTTTCAAACATGCAGATTGACTCAGTTACGCATTGAGAACAAATACGGAACATAATCGTTTCCCACAAGCAGATATCACCTTCCGTGAAGAAGGAGAACATGAGCCGACTTGCCTCCAATACCGCCCTTTCTGACCTGCGCGAACGCATCGCGCACTTGGAGGGAGGCACGGCGCGCAAGCATGCCGCTCTTCCCTTCGGTACCGACGCAATAGATGCCCGCCTGCCGGGAGGCGGGCTCGCCTATGGCGCGATCCACGAGGTGGCGGGCGGCGGCAACGGCGCCGTGGATGGAGCCGCGGCCGCGCTCTTCGTCGGCGGCATAGCCGCGCGGACGAGGGGCAAGGTCGTCTGGTGTCTCAGCCGCGCCGACCTGTTCGCGCCGGCACTGGCGCAGGTCGGCCTTCATCCCGACCGGGTCATCTATGTCGAAGCCGGACGGGAGGAGGATGTGCTAGCTAGCTTCGAGGAAGCCTTGCGCTACGGCGGCCTCGGCGCGGTGGTGGCCGAACTCGTGCGCTTGCCGATGGTTGCATCGCGCCGGCTGCAGCTCGCCGCCGAAAGCTCCGGTACGCTGGGCTTGGCGATCCGGCGATGGCGCCGGCAGACCGAGGCATCGGACTTCGGGATGCCGACGGCAGCGGCGACCCGATGGCGGATTTCCGTGCTGCCGTCCGAGCCGCTCCCGGTTCCGGGCATCGGGCGTGCGCGATGGCTGGCGGAGTTGGTCAGGGTCAGGGCGGGGGAGAGCGCGGAATTCGTTATTGGAGCTTGTGATGGCCAGGGTCGTATCTGTTTTCTTTCCGACGCTGCCGACGGACCGGATCAGACGCGCCGATCCTTCGCTTCCGCCCGACGTTCCGCTCGTGGTCATCGCCAGGAGCGGATCTAAGCGCTGGGTCTCGGCGGCGGACATGAACGCGGCAAGACTTGGCCTGCATGTCGGCATGCCCGCGGCCAAGGCTCAGGCGCTCGTGCAGAGGTTGATCGCGGTTGATGCCGATCCGCGCGCAAATGCCGAAGCGCTTGAGCGGCTGACGCTCTGGGCGCTGACGCAATATTCGCCAGTCGTGGCGATGGACGCTCCCGACGGAATCGTCATGGATACGGAGGGCGCCGACCATCTGCAGGGCGGCGAGGAGTTGATGCTGTCCGGCCTTGTCAACCGGTTCCGCGCAAAAGGCCTCGACGCTCGTGCCGCAATCGCCGACGCTTGGGGCGCGGCGCATGCATTTGCCCGTGCGACGAAGCAGGAGATCGTGATCGTGCCGCCCGGAAAGACGGTTCACGCCGTCGGGCGCCTGCCGATCTCATCGTTGCGCCTGCCGGCAGAGACGGTTTCCAGCCTGCGCACGCTCGGCTTTGCGACTGTCGGCAAGCTGGCGGCCACGCCCCGCGCACCGTTGACGCTGCGCTTCGGCCCTGACGTCGGCCGCCGGCTGGATCAGATGTTCGGATACCTCGCCGAACCGATCGATCCGATCCGGCCTGCCGGGTTTGTCGAAGTGCATCGCTGCTTCGCCGATCCCATCGGCGCGCCGGAAACGATCGAAAAACACGTGAGCCGGCTCGTGCGGCAGCTCTGTCTGCAACTGGAGAAGCGCGAGCTTGGTGTGCGCCGTACCGACCTCCTCGTCCATCGCGTCGACAACACGATCCAGGCGCTCAGAGCCGGCACCGCTAAACCGGTACGCGACGCCTCGTGGCTCTCCAAGCTGTTCAGGGACCGTATCGAGCGCATAGACCCCGGCTTCGGGATCGAAAAGCTCAGCCTTGTTGCGACCATGGTCGAGCCGCTTGATCAGATGCAGGCCGCTTCCTCGCTTGTCGAGGAGGCAGTAAAGGACGTCACGCCCCTCATCGATATCCTTGGCAATCGCGGCGGCCAGCGGATTTACCGGGCCGCTCCGGTCGCAAGCGACGTTCCCGAGCGAAGCGTACGGCTGGTTGCGGCAACCGCAGAGGAAGAGGGGACGACATGGCCGTCGCAGTGGCCGCGGCCGCCGCGTCTTCTGTCGCGTCCGGAGCCGATCGAGGTTGTCGCACTGCTCCCGGACCATCCGCCGGCTTCCTTCACCTGGCGCGGCAAGCGCCACCGCGTCGCGCGCGCCGATGGCCCGGAACGCATTTTTGGGGAATGGTGGGCGAGACGCGCCGAATGGATGGCGGTCCGCGATTACTTCGTGGTCGAAAACGAGCGCAGCGAACGGTTCTGGGTCTATCGTTCCGGCGACGGCGTCGATGCGGAGACCGGGTCGCGCAAGTGGTTCCTGCACGGGATCTTCGCATGAGATATGCCGAACTTCAGGTCACCACCCATTTCTCGTTTCTGCGCGGAGCCTCCTCCGCGGACGAGTTGTTTGCAACGGCGAAGCTGCTTGGAATAGAGGCGCTCGGCGTCATCGATCGCAATTCGCTCGCCGGTATCGTTCGCGCGCTGGAAGCGTCGAGGGCGACCGGCATTCGGCTTGTCGTCGGCTGCAGACTCGACCTCAAGGACGGGATGTCGATGCTCGTCTATCCGACCGATCGCGCCGCCTATTCGCGGCTGACGCGGCTTCTGACGCTCGGCAAGGGCAGGGGCGGCAAGGCGAACTGCATCCTCACTCTCGATGACGTTTCCCTATATGCCGAAGGCCTGATCGGCATTCTCGTGCCGGACATGCCGGACGAGACATGCGCCGTGCAGCTGCGCAAGATGGCCGAGATCTTCGCCGACCGCGCCTACATGTCGCTCTGCCTCCGCCGGCGGCCGAACGACCAGCTCAGGCTGCACCAGCTCTCCAATCTGGCCAGCCGATACAAGGTGCAGACGGTCGTCACCAACGACGTGCTGTTTCATGAGCCTGGCCGGCGCCAGCTGCAGGACGTCGTCACCTGCATCCGCACTGGAGCCACGATCGATGATGTCGGCTTCGAGCGCGAGCGGCATGCCGATCGTTTCCTCAAACCACCGGAAGAAATGGCCCGTCTCTTTTCCCGTCACCCGGAGGCGCTTGCCCGCACGATGGAGATCGTCGAGCGCTGCCGGTTCTCGCTGGAGGAGCTCGTCTACCAGTATCCGGAGGAGGCGCTCATACCCGGCATGACGGCGCAGCAGTCGCTGGAACACTATACCTGGCAGGGCGTGAAGACCCGCTATCCCGAAGGACTGCCTGCCCATGTCGAAAAGGCGATCCGGCATGAGCTCGCGCTGATCGAGACGATGAGATATGCGCCGTACTTCCTGACGGTTTTCTCGATCGTGCGCTACGCCCGATCGGAAGGCATTCTCTGCCAGGGCAGGGGGTCGGCGGCCAATTCGGCGGTCAGCTATGTGCTCGGCATTACGTCCATCGACCCGGAAACGCATGACCTCCTCTTCGAACGGTTTGTCAGCCAGGAACGCGACGAGCCGCCCGACATCGATGTCGATTTCGAACACGAGCGAAGGGAGGAGGTCATTCAATGGATCTACCGGACCTACGGTCACGACAAGGCGGCACTCTGCGCGACCGTGATCCGCTATCGCGCCAAGGGCGCCATCCGCGATGTCGGCAAGGCGCTCAGTCTGCCCGAGGACCTGATCAAGGCGCTCTCTTCCGGCATCTGGTCCTGGTCGGAGGAGTTCGGCGAGCGGCAGGTGAGGGAACTCGGTCTCGGTCCCGACGATCGGCGCCTCGCCCTGACACTCAGGCTGGCGCAGCAGCTGATGGGTGCGCCGAGACACCTCGGACAGCACCCGGGCGGATTTGTTCTGACCCACGATCGGCTGGACCATCTGGTTCCGATCGAACCCGCCAGCATGGAGAACAGGCAGGTCATTGAATGGGATAAGGACGACGTCGAAGCGCTCAAAATGATGAAGGTCGACGTTTTGGCGCTCGGGATGCTCACCTGCATGTCCAAGGCCTTCGCGCTCATCAGGGCGCACAAGCACCAGGATCTCGACCTTGCGTCGATCCCGCAGGAAGATCCCGCAACGTACGCGATGATCCGCAAGGCCGACACGCTGGGCACGTTCCAGGTCGAAAGCCGGGCGCAGATGGCAATGCTGCCGCGCATGCGGCCGCGGACCTACTACGACCTCGTCATCCAGGTGGCGATCGTCCGGCCCGGCCCGATTCAGGGCGACATGGTGCATCCTTATCTTCGCCGCCGGGAAGGCAAGGAGAAGGTGGAATATCCGACGCCGGAGCTGGAAGCGGTGCTCGGCAAGACATTGGGTGTGCCGTTGTTTCAGGAGAGCGCGATGAAGGTCGCGATGACCTGTGCGGGCTTTACCGCCGGCGAGGCCGATCAGCTCCGTCGCGCCATGGCGACCTTCAAGTTCACCGGCGGGGTCAGCCGCTTCAAGGACAAACTGGTCTGCGGGATGGTGCGCAACGGCTATTCACCGGAATTCGCCGAGCGGACGTTTTCCCAGCTGGAAGGGTTCGGCAGTTATGGCTTTCCGGAAAGCCATGCCGCCTCCTTCGCGCTGATCGCCTATGCCTCCAGCTATGTGAAATGTCATTTTCCGGAGATCTTTTGCGCGGCGCTTTTGAACTCACAGCCGATGGGTTTCTACGCGCCGGCACAGATCGTCATCGACGCGCGCAAGCACGGCGTGGAGGTCCGACCGGTCTGCATCAATCGCTCTCGCTGGGACTGCACGCTTGAACCGATCCAAGGATCGCAAAGCCATGCCGTCAGGCTGGGCATGCGCCTGGTGCGCGGCCTTGCCGTCGGCGACGCCGCTCGCATCGTCGCCGCTCGCGCCGATATGCCGTTTAGTTCGATTGATGACATGTGGCATCGATCGGGTGTTCCGGCTGCCTCGCTCGTCGAGCTTGCCGAGGCCGACGCGTTCCTGCCCTCGCTCGGGCTTAAGCGCCGCGACGCTCTCTGGGCGCTGAAGGCGCTGCGCGACGAACCGCTCCCCCTCTTTGCGGCGGCGGCGGAGCGCGAGGCAAAGGCAATCGCCGAACAGCTTGAGCCGAAAGTGGAACTCCGGCAGATGACGGAGGGTCATAATGTGGTCGAGGACTACGGCCATACCGGCCTGACGCTCCGTCATCATCCTGTCAGCTTCCTGCGCGGCGATCTCGCAAGGCGTCGGATCGTGACCTGTGCCGAGGCGATGTCGGCGCGCGACGGCCAGTGGCTGATGGCGGCAGGTCTCGTGCTCGTGCGCCAGAAGCCCGGTTCGGCCAAGGGCGTGATGTTCGTCACCATAGAGGACGAGACGGGCATCGCCAATATCGTCGTCTGGCCGCAACTGTTCGAGCGCTCGCGTCGAACGGTTCTCGGCGCCAGCATGATGGCGATCAACGGCAGGATCCAGCGGGAAGGGGAGGTGGTGCACCTGGTGGCGCAGCAGCTGTTCGATCTGTCCGCCGATCTTTCGGGGCTCGCGGACCGCGACGGCCAATTCCGGCCGCCGACCGGACGCGGCGACGAATTCTCGCACGGCTCGCCGGGCAGCCCGGATTCGCGCGAAAAGCCGAAGGCCGCCGGCAGGGCAAGGGACATCTACATTCCCGACCTGCATATCGACACGCTGAAGATCAAGAGCCGGAATTTTCAGTAACAGTCGGCCACGCTCGATCGCCTTACCTGGTTGACTTCATAGCTCGCATAGCCATATTAGGAGCAAGACAACCACAGGAGCTTGCCATGACCCAGCAGGCGACATCAGGCCTCGTGCTCAATATCCATGCCGAACCGGATTCGGTCCAGGCGGCCTTCCTGCGCCGCGCGATGTCGGCGCTCGAGCGGATTGCCGCAAAGGCTCCGGCCAAGGCGCTTGCCGATGCCCTTGCGGCGCCGACAGATGCCGGATCGCTTGCTCTGATGCTGAGCCGGTCGGACATGGTGGGATCTGCCGTCACGGAACTCGATCCCCTTGTCCCGGCACTTGCCCGCAATGTCGAGCATCGGCGCAAGCTCCTGGAAATGGCGGGTGGCGCCGTGTCGGCCGATGATGTCGGCCGTCTCCTCGGCATAACCAGACAGGCCGTCGACAAGCGGCGGCGCGCTCGCGCGCTGCTGGCAGTGCGCGAGGCAAGCGACTGGCGCTATCCGGTCTGCCAGTTCAAGGACGGTGAAGCCGTTTCCGGTATCGGCGACGTGGTGCGCAGCTTTGCCGAGCAGGGGCCGTGGACTGCGCTTGATTTCCTGCTTGCGCCCGATGCGACGCTCGGCGGTCGCACGCCGCTGCAGGCGCTGCACGCTGGTGAAAGCGAGGCGGTGCGGCGGCTGATTGCGGCAGAGATCTCTGACGGCTTTGCCTGATGGGGCCGCACGCAGGACGCGGACCGTCCGGCGCGGCTCCTCCGCCACCCGCGTGGCTTGCGACCATTTCGCTGCCGATCGACGTCGTCCCCGAGGGACAGGTTCTGCATCGGGTGCATCGCACCGGGTACGACCCGATCTTCTTCGGCCCGGGAACCGGCGTGCCTGCGACCAACCGTTTCGATAGTGACAGCGGCCGATTCGGCGTGCTCTATGTCGGCCAGAGCCGGAGGGCGGCGCTTACCGAAACGATCCTGCGCAATCCGCGGCGGCTGATGGTGTCGATGACCGAGATCACCGAGCGCTCGGCGACAGATGTGACCTGCGATCGTCCCTTGCGGATCGTGCGAATGCATGGGAACGGCCTTCAGGCGCTCGGCACGGACAATGCGATATCGACCGGACCCTATGAGCCTTGCGGCCTGTGGGCGGATGCGCTCTGGGATCATCCCGATCAGCCGGACGGGCTCGCTTATCAGTCACGGCATGATTCCTCCGAGATCTGCATCGCGTTGTTTGCGCGGCAAGACATGCGGTTGACCTGCGCCGCAACCACGCCTCTGCCCGCGATGCTGGGCGAGCTGGCCGCCCTGCTCGATCTCTATGGCAAGTCGTTGTCTCCAGTACCGGGATCGTGAG
The DNA here is from genome assembly GCF_041357635.1 of Sinorhizobium sp. CB7. Lineage (NCBI taxonomy): Bacteria > Pseudomonadati > Pseudomonadota > Alphaproteobacteria > Hyphomicrobiales > Rhizobiaceae > Sinorhizobium > Sinorhizobium sp. CB7. Next base: position 278,960 of record NZ_JAULLL010000003.1, on the reverse strand, counting down.
ATGGCGTCGCCGGTCCCCAGCCTGACGATCAGATCAAGGAAGCGGGGCTATGCCCGGGGCAAGGAGACCGAAAAACTTCCCCCAACGTCAGCGGGGTGCCTGATCCGCGCAAGCCGATGCGGCGCTCACGCGCCGCCGAACGTCCAGACGGGGATGCCGAGCTTCTTCGCCTTGTCGGCCAGATTGTCGTGAATGCCGGTACCGGGGAAGTGCATGACGCCGATCGGGAGGAGTTCGAGCATGGCGTCATTGCGCTTGAAGGGTGCGGCGCGGCCGTGCTTCGTCCAATCTGGCGAAAAGCCGATCTGCGGCACGTCGCGGTTCCTGGCCCACAGCGAGGCGATCTTGTCGGTACCCTTCAGCGACTTTCCGTGCATCAGAACCATGTCCGGATGTTTCTGGTGGACCTGGTCGAGCTTGGCCCAGATCAGATGGTGATCGTTGAAGTCGAGCCCTCCGGTGACCACGATCTTGGGGCCGGGTGGAAGAAGCACCGTTTGCTCAGCGCGCCGCCTCGCCGCAAGGAAGTCGCGGCTGTCGATCATCGCAGAGGTGAGATTGCGATGGCTCACCCTGGATCCGGTCCGCGGAAGCCACGTCCCGCCGGCGTGACGCTCGTAATGCTCGGCTGCCTGGTCGCGCATCAGCTCGAAGGCGTTCTGGCGCTCGATCAGCGTCCCGCCCTCGGCGATCAGGCGCTCCAGTTCGACCGATTTCACCTCGCTGCCATCCTGTTCCCGCTGCGCACGGCGTTGCGCCTGCTCGTTTTCGTCAAGCTCGCGCGCGATCCGCTCGGCGGCTCTGTGGAAGATGTTGACGGCCGACCAGAGGAGGTCGTGCAGGTCGGGCTCGAGGCGGGTGTCAGCAAGCGTCGCGACCAGGGCGTCAAAGATATCGGCGATGGCGCCCGTGACCTGATTTCCGTCGGGCAGGAGCCGCTGGTCGGGCTCGTCGGAAAAGGGCCGATAGCCATAGAGCTGAAGCTCTTCGAGGACATGGCCGGCTGGTGAAGAGGCGTGATGCGGTTCAAAGTCGTCGTGCTCGTTCATCGGATGCTCCGTCGGTTGGACCGCGACCGTCGCGGGCCTTCATGGCGACGAAGCTGGCGGGCGAGCCGGACCTGCACCCCAGCGCCAGCGCAGGGCCGCAGCGCCAGCGCAGGATGGTGGAGGCGGGCGATTTTGATTCGCGCTGGAAAGGCCCGAAGGGCCGCCGGAAAATCGCCGGCCGCAGCCGTTGCCGGGCCGGTCCGCCTGCCGGCCGATCGCCCTCTTGAAGGCCGGAGACCGGTCCTCTCCGGCTCGATGCATCCGGACGGGCATGACGGTGCACGGCCGTCCTGCTTCCCCGTTCCGGGCTATATCGCCAGCGTCATGAAGCGCGTGGGGTCCTCTGGAGCGAGCTGCTTGCCCACTTCCGCCCGAAAGGTAACAAAGCGCATTGCGCCGAGGTCCTCGTTGAAGTCGCCGAGCGAAGGCGTCAGCACGATCGCCTGAATTGCGGCGGCGCTCGCCCGTTCGATCAGGCGGTCGCGCGCATAGTCGCCGGCCTGATCCTTATCGCGCAAGATATACAGCCTCCGCAGCGTTTGCGGAAACAGAACGGCCGCGAGATGGGCAGCCGACAGTGCCGCCAGCATCGGCATGCCGGGCAGGATCTGCCTCAGCGAGAGCACCGTTTCGATGCCCTCGCCAGCCGCCATGACATCGCCGGTCACGCCGAAGCGCACGGCATTGCCGAAGAGGTCGCCCATTGCGCGACGCGGGGTCTCGATCGGCGCCTTGTCGCGGCGTCGGCTGTCGAGCCAGGTGCGATGCACGCCGGTGATGCGGCCATCGAGATCGGTGACGGCCGCAATCATCGCCGGCCAGGTTTCGGTCGGGGAGTGCTCGTCGCGCCGATAGTAGCAGCAGGGGTGGAAGCGCAGGCTCGCCGTGCCTCTTAAATCCGTAATGCCGCGGTGCCGCAGATACGCCTCCACGATTGTGCCTGAAATCGGGTGCGACATCCCGAAGAGGCGGCGGGCAGCCTCGGGCGAGCCGTTCGGTGCCGATCCTCGACGCTCTTGCCGACGCTGCTCCGGTTCAAGTGGCGGCATGCCGAGGAAGGACCGCGCCTCCTCGGCGACATCCCTGAAGTCGACGAGACCGCAGCTTTCGCGAATGACATCTAGCAGATCACCGTGCTCGCCGGTGGCTGCGTCGGTCCATTTGCCGGCGAGGCCTTTCGCGGAATCCTTCAGCCGGACGAACATGGAGCGGCCGGGTGCGTTGCGGACATCGCCGACGAGCCAGTAGCTGCCATGACGCCGGCCGTTCCACAGGTAGCGGCGGCAGACAGCCTCGGCTCGTTCGGCAAGGCGGCGCGCCAGAGGGTGCGGGCTTCCCGTCATGCTTGCCTCCTTGATGGAAAAAGGCCCGCCGTCGCGGCGGGCCAGTCTCTCAAGGCGTTGTCGGCTACTCGGCCGCGATCGTGTTGGGTGCGTCGTCAGCCGGTTCATCGGCCGTGATCGGACCCTCTTCGACAATTGCCGTTTCGCAGCCATTGGTAGCAGGTTCAGCACCGGTTAAGTCCGCTTCGCCGAGGCGTCCGGGCATCCCATCGCCCTGAGTGTGGCCAGGGGTGCGGAGCGGCTCGGGCAACCAGCCGGTCTCCGCGAGCAGCGCCTCCGCCTCAGCCGCCATGTCGCCCTTCTTCAAATGGGCAATCCGGTCAGCGGCGTTTTGCCCCTTCGCCTCGGCGACGGCCTGGAGGATTCGCGCCTTGGTCACGCGGCCGAGGAAGGCGTCGATCGTCGGTCGCCAGCCCGCAGCCGCCATGTCGAGTTCGACTGCCTGCGCGAGCCGATCCGCATGAGCCAATGCCCGGGGACGCCGGTTCCAGCTCTCGTTTGCGGCGTTGACCGAGAGGCTGACGACATGGGCGAAGAGTGACGAGCGCCTGTCTGCGTCCCAGGCTTCGAGCGCATCCCATAGCTCGGCCGGTTCCTTCGGCAGCGCCTGCACCCAGCCCTCATGCCGGGCCTGGATCGTCTCGGCGGCACGGCTGTCGTTCAGCCCCGGCGCCTGTGTGCCGAAACCGACACTCTTCAGGTCCAGTTCGAGGCAGCTATCCGAGCCGTAGCGGTAGAAGACTTTCAGCGTCAGGGCGTGCAGCGCAGCAAGAAACGCCACGTCCGGCTGTTCGCCGAGCGCTTGGCGCAAACCCAAAGTCCGGTGCGCGGTCAGCTCCACCATCAGCCGATCCGAGATCGGCGACAGCCTGTCTTCCGCCTCAGCCTCCGAAGGTTGCGCGTCGGTTTTGCTGGAGACAGGGTCGTCTGCCTCATGATCGGCGGCCACGGCGCGCCCATCATCGCTGTCTGCCGGGTCGGACGCATGCTTGACCGGTAGCTCATCCTCAGGACGGACGTAGCCGCGCTCGACGCGCAGACTGCCGTCATGCGCAATGCTGATGAACACGCCTGCGCGGGCGACTTCGCTCGGATCGAAGGCGAGAGGCCGCACCGCGAAGCTTTCAAGTACCGTCTCGAGCTCGCCAAAACGCTTGTCGACCTCATCCGGCAGTTCGTCGCTGTCGGCGTATTCTTCCGAGAGGCGATTGTATTCCGCCCGGAAGGCATCCCGCGCCGTCTCCTCCTCGACCGTTAGTGGCAAGGGTTCGCCGCGAAGCTGACGCAGGCCGAAGGTGTGGCCATAAGCGAAATCGGGCGCGACCTCGATCCACTTCCAACCCTCGGCCGCGATCGCCTCGGATTCCGCCTTCAACTTGGCGGCCACCATGTGGTCGACGAGACCGACATCCTGCAGCCAGCCGCCATCGTCGCCCTGGAAGAGGTCTCGCATCACCGTGCCTCCCGCCTCGACATACGCGTTCACGCCGATAAACTGCGCCCTCTTGTCGGTCGCCCGCACGGCACCTTCGGTCAGCATCCTGCGGATGACATAGGGCTGCTTGTCGTAGGCGTGTTGCAGCCGCTGGAAGACCTGCTCCTGGCGTTCATGCTCGCCCGAGACGGTGAAGGCCATGAGCTGGTCGAGTGTCATGCCGTCCTCGGCATAGACGTCGAGCAACTTGGGCGACACCGATGCGAGCTTCAGCCGCTGCTTGACCACGTTGACCGCGACGAAGAAGGCGGCGGCGATCTCCTCTTCGGATTGGCCTTTCTCGCGCAGCGCCAGGAAGGCGCGAAACTGGTCGAGCGGATGCAGGGGCGCGCGCTGGACGTTTTCGGCGAGCGAGTCCTCTTCTGCGATGCCGCCCTCGCGGACGACGCAGGGCACGGGCGCGGTCTTCGCCAGGCGCTTCTGCTTCACGAGCAGCTCCAGCGCCCGATACCGCCTTCCGCCGGCGGGAATCTCGAACATGTCGGTCTCGACACCAGCCTCATTGACGACGGGGCGGACGCTAAGACCTTGAAGCAGGCCGCGGCGGGCGATGTCCTCGGCAAGCTCCTCGATCGAGACGCCGGCCTTAACGCGCCGGACGTTCGATTGACTGAGCACGAGCTTGTTGAAGGGGATGTCGCGTGAGGGCGACAGGATGACCTTCTGAACGGCAGTAGCCATCGGGATGTACTCCTTCGACGGGCGGCCGAAAGCCTCTCTCTCGGCCTCCAACCCGTCACGAAATCCCATCACTCCTCTGCCTCTCCTGTTTGGCGCTGGCGCTGCGGCAATCACAGCAGCCTTCGCAACAGCCGGAGGGAGCAACGTTCGGATCTCTCGATGACGGTCTATCGAGACGCGCGGGCAAGGTGCGGCATGGACTACAAACGTCTCCCGAGCAGGTGCTGCCTTGCGCAAGAACATCCGCGTCGGCACCGCATCTCGCGCAGGCAGCGGCTGTGCCCGCGCGGCAAGCGCTTCACATGTCCTCCCGCCGTGTCAGTTTCGCGGCGCGGAGCACGCGTTCGGCGGCCGGGATGCTCCCGGCCTGCCGCGCCACTTCGGCCCAGACCGACATCGGAAACATCCCCTCGAAAAGGATGTCGCGCTCGATGCCCAGGCCAAACGGCAGGCGGACGGACATCACCTCGGCAAGGCTGAAGGAACCAAGTTCGGGCTCGCCCAGATCGGCGAGGCCGAAGAGAGTGTCGCAGTCTTCATCGAGCTCTGACACAAGCCAGGTGCCGACGCCGAGCGGATTGAAGAATTTGACCACCGGCACATGATCCGCATCGGGCCGTCGGCCATTGGCGAGCAGCCGCTCGCGCAGCTCTGGTGTAAGGAGGATCATGCCACCCTCCTGTCGAGGGAGGACCCGGCCTGCGCGTCCTCCGGTAAGAACGAGAGCAGCCAGTCCGCCGCCTTGCTCGCTTGGCTGGCCGCACGGACGATGGCGCGATTGTCCTGGCGCAACACCTCCACCCAGGAGCCAATGTAATCGGCATGGCGCACGGTCGGGATGATGCCGAGCGAGGCGCAGCAGAAGGCCGCGCTGATCTCGGCGACCAGTTCCTCGAAAGCATATTTCCTGGTGCCGAAGCCCCCCGAGAGATCGCGGCCGAGGCGGGAGGAATGGCCGGTCGCGTGACCGAGCTCGTGCAGCGCAGTGCTGTACCAGTTGATCGGCTCGCAATAGGCCTGCGGCGGCGGTACCTGGACGAAATCCGACTCTGGAGCGTAGAAGGCGCGGTTGCCGCCGATGCGGAAGTCGATGCCGGTTGCCCGGACCAGCGCATCGACTTTTGGCTCGACGAGGCTTGGCAGCGACGGCACGGCCGCAGCGATGTCGTCGGGCAGGTTCTCGCATTGCGCCACATTGAACACGGTGAAGCGCTTGAGAAACGGGATTCCTCGCGCTGCTTCGCCGGCGTCGCGCTCGCGTTCCCTTTCGTCGTCAGGCACAAAGCGGTCGGCGTAGACGACGGTCGTGCCGTGCTCACCTTTCCTGACGTTGCCGCCCAGCGCAAGCGCCTGGCGGAAGGTTAGCCAGCTTTGGCCGGGAAAGCCGTTCTCGATGACGGCGTCCCAGAGGATCAGGACATTGATTCCGGAATAGTGCCGGCCCGTGGCGCCATTCTTCGGCATGGCGAGAGGCGCCTCCGCCGCCGTCCCCCATGGCTGGATCCAGGGCAGCTTGCCGGCTTCCAACTCGGCGATGATCTTGTTGGTGATGCCGTCGTAGAGGCTGGTCCGGGCGGACGCGGCCTGATGTTGATGCTTGGTCATCGCGGGTCTCCGCGACGGGCGCCGGAAGCCTCTCTCCCAGCCCTCAACCCGTCGCGGAAAACTCCGACCGCCCTCTCACTCTCACCCGCTCACCCACCGCATGCGAGGGCACATGCAGGGCTTGCCTCAGCCCGGCGACGCATCTTGGACCACCGATCTTGCAACGATTTTTTCAGAATGCGAGCGCGGACTGGGCAGGTGCAACGCGCTTTGGCAAGACCTTGAAGCTCCCGGCCGGCAAAGGCCGAAGCAACTCGTCCTGCGGCCGTGTCAGGTCGAGCCATGCCGTCCTTTGTTCACGCCGCACCACCGCCATCTGACGATCGTGGAACGGCTTGATATCGTTGCTTGCCTCGACCGTCAGGATTGCGTAGGCCTCCGGCCAAGACCGCGTCGCGGGCCGCCAGATGCCAGCGAAATAAAACCAGTCGCCGTCGGCAAGCGAGAAGCTGTAATTCTTGCCGCCGTTGCGATGGCGAAACTCGGAGGCGGGCACGAGACAGCGGTGACTGGGAAATGTCCGCCCCTCGGCACGAACAACGCTGATCGGCCGTCCTCCGGCCTTTCGTGGCCGCAAGCCCCAGGGCAGCTCCACCATCTCAACATCGCCGCCGCAACGCCTTATGATGACACGGCGTTCGTCAAGCGGAGCGTCGGTACTGAAAACCTTCGCGTTCATAGCCATGCGAACATAACAGGAACACGATCGCGGGGCAATGGCGATCGAGATGGAGGACCTATGTGCAACGACTACCGGCTGATGGTGAATGTCGCCTCGATCGTGGAGGATTTCGCCGACCTGAAGATCAAGATCCGTTTCGGCGAGGGCACGCCGAACATCGAGGCGCGCGAGGACATCAAGATCACCGATGTCGGCCCGACTATCCGGACCATCAACGGCGTGCGGGGCGAAGGCGACATGGTGCAGCGACGGTGGAGCTGGCCGGGCCCGAACAGGCGTCCGGTCTATAACTTCCGGTCGGAGGGTCGCGAATTCACGTCGAACCGCTGCCTGGTCGTCGCCGACGGGTTTTACGAGTTCACCGATCCGGTCGACCCCAACAAGAAGCGCAAGGACAAGTGGCTCTTCACGAAAAAGGACGAGACGATCTTCTGCATCGCCGGCATCTGGCGTGACACCAAGGAGGTGGGCGAAGCCTTCACGATGCTCACCATGGCGCCCGGTCCGGATATCGCGCCCTATCATGATCGGCAGATCGTCATTCTGGAGCGCAGCGCGTGGGCCGATTGGCTCGACCCAGCCGTTCCGGCGCAATCCCTGATCAAGCCGCTTCCGGCCGGGACCCTTTCGGTTGAACAGGTCTGATCGCCACAGGCAGAGCTATTTGATGGTGCCGCAACCTCACCGCGGGGCCGCTCGAATCCCATCCGCCATGCCAGCGACCGGCCAGCCCGAACAGGTCACCCACTACGGCGCCTCGGCCGCCGCGTGGTGCCATACTATTGGGCAGCCCACGGCACAGTCGATGATGACCATCGAAAATCTTCTGAACCTTTTTTCAACCGCATGACTGGGGCTTAAAGGAATAGCAGCACGTTCTCAAGGATCAGAATATGCCGCGCAATCTGGGTTCTGCATTTCGGCGAAAACCATGCGCGAAAGTGCGACTGCCTTTGGCAATCTGCCTCTTCTTGACTAGTCGAACCGCTGTTTGAATTCGAGCTTGTCAAGCCCTTGCCGGAGAGCGAATTCGTCGACCGGCTGCGGCCCATCCTGGCCGGTGTGCTGGGCGAGACGCAAGCCTCCCAGCTTTACCTTGGCCAAAACATGTCAAACTTGCCGTAGCAAAACGGAGGCTGACATGGCCACGATGAACGTATCGCTGCCCGATCCGATGAAGCGTTGAGGCGCAGACGCGAACGGGCCGCGATGCAAACGCCAGCGACTGTGCGCGATCTGATCCCCGAGGATCAGGAGGGCAACGAAAAAATCACGGCCATGCAGCGCTTTGTCGGTGATGGCCTGAAAGGCATCGGCAGCCGGTCGAAAGACGAACTGTTTGCGGCGGCTTTGACGCGGTCTAAAGCGCCACGTGGGACCGAATAATGGACTTTCGCCTTTCTGTTGAGCTCATGCGATCCGGCCATGTCCGCGCCGGGCAACTCAATCCGATGCCTTGCCGACGGAGGCCCTCTCGACGAACTCTGTTTCGAGCACGATGCTGCGGGCCTTTTCGGCATCGCCGTTAAGCCGTTCAACAAGCAACTTCGCGGCGGTCTCCCCCAGGCGATAGACCGGCTGGCGCACCACGGTCACGGGCGGAGAGGTGACGGTTGTCCAATCGGCATCGTGGAACGAGACCAAAGACAGGTCTGCGGGAATGGCAAGGCCGATCGCACGACTCGTCTTGAACACCTCGGGACCGATCACACTGTCGGACGCGATGATCGCGGTCGGCCGGTCTTTTGCCTGCAGGGTGTCCATGACGATGCGGCGCGTCTCTTCCGGCGTGACAGCACCGACATGCACCCGGTTCTCCATTCCCGCCAGACCCGCCTCGCGGCACACGCCGAGGAAGCCTTCGATGCGCCGGCGCACCGAGCCCGTATTGATGTCGGCAGGCTTGCGGAAAGCGTGGTCGGGCGTATCGCAGGCGGTGATGTATGCAATGCGGCGGTGACCGAGGTCGATCAGCCGGCGCGTGACGCCTTCGGCGGCATGCCTGTCGTCGGCGATCACCGTATCGACGTCCAACGCCTCGTTGCCGCGGTCGAGCAGCGCCAGCGGGCGGCCCGAGCGGGCGGTTTCCCGCAGGTGCTCGACATCGTTTTCCTTGGCGGGCGAGACGATCAGCCCGTCCACACGCTTGCCAAGGAGCGTGCGGACGGCGGCTCTTTCCGCACCGACGTCCTCGCCCGAATTGATGAGGATCACGGTGAAGCCAGCCAAACGCGCGACGTCGGTTATCCCCCGCATGGCAAGGCTGAAGAAAGGGTTCTCGATATCGCCCACGACGACACCGATCGTGCCTGAGCGTCCCGTCGTCATGCTGCGGGCAAGTTCGTTGGGTCGGTAGTCGAGCGCACGGGCGGCGGCGATCACCGCGTCACGGATCCGATCGCTGACCGTTCCATAACCACCCAGGACACGTGCGGCCGTCGCCTTGGAGACGCCTGCCCTGCGGGCGACGTCGGCAACGGTGACGGAGATGGATCGCGGCGGGGTCTGGTCCATGAACGATAGCCTTACAAGAGATATTGACGACTGGCAAATGCGAAGATAACAATTGCGAAAGTCAAAGAGACCGGTCTCTTTTCGTTTGAGACCGGTATCTTAATGAAAAAATCCAACCCTAAGCATGCCATCCAGTTATTCTGACCGACGGGTTCCGCCGTCGTCCGGAAGGGGTGCCTGCGACTTCAAAAAATCGCAAACAATACCACCAGAGGAGATCGAAATAATGAACTTGCCCGAAGTGATCACGACCCCATTCCTCCGGCTGCGCGCTGCCCTGGCTGTGGCCGCCATCTGCCTTGCGGCAGGCACGGGCGTGCCGGCCGCTGCAGATGACAATCCTTATGGCCTGATCGATCCCGCCGTCATCAGCGTCGGCACGATGGGCGATGCCAAGCCTTACGCCTTCACCACCTCCGATGGCGGTTTCACCGGCTTCGACATCGAACTCTTTCTCAATGTCGCCGAGCGCATGGGTTTCAAGAAGGACCAGGTGATCTTCACCGGCCAGGAATTCTCTGCCCTGATGCCGTCCGTTGCCAACAGCCGCTTCGACGTCGCGGCCGCCGCCATCGGTACGACAGAGAAGCGCAAGGAGACGGTGGATTTTTCAGAGGGCTATCTGGCGGGCTACCTCTCCGTCCTCACAGCCGACAGCGCCATCACCGACCCCGCCGGCCTTAAGGGCAAGCGGCTCGGCGTCGTGCAGGGCACGCTGCAGGAAATCTACGCTCAGAAGAACTTCACGGACACCGATCTCGTGAAATTCCCCGACAATAACTCTGCGGTGGCGGCTCTCAACAATGGCACGATCGATGCCCATTTCCTCGACTATGAGGCGGCGAAGGACTATTCCGGCCGCTATCCGGATCTGAAGATTGCGGTCAACATTCCGAGCTTCGACGCGCCGGCCGGCTTCGTCGTGCGCAAGGGCAACGATGCCCTGCGCAAGGCACTGAACAAAGGCCTCCGCGCGGCCATGGCGGACGGCACCTGGAAAATGCTGCACGAAAAATGGTTCCCCGGCACGCCGATGCCGGCCGCATATCTTCCCAAGCCCTGACGCCGACTTCCGGTCCGCCCAGCCGGTCGGACCGGCCTTGCCCTGAAGGGACCGCCTGATGAACTGGCTTGAAAACCTGCGCCGCAGCTTCCTCGACTTCAATGCTATGGCCGAAGTGCTGCCGACCATGATCACAGTCGGCCTCAAGAATACGCTGATCCTTGCGGCTGCCTCGACGGTGCTTGGCGTCGTCATCGGCATGGTGCTTGCCATCATGGGTATTTCCCGCTCGTCCTGGCTGCGCATTCCGGCCCGCATCTATACCGACATCTTTCGCGGTCTGCCGGCGATCGTCACCATCCTCTTGATCGGCCAGGGCTTTGCCCGCCTCGGCCGCGAACTCTTCGGGCCGTCACCCTATCCGCTCGGGATTCTGGCGTTGAGCCTCATCGCCGGCGCCTATATCGGCGAAATCTTCCGCTCGGGTATCCAGAGCGTCGACCGCGGCCAGATGGAGGCCTGCCGGGCCCTCAGCATGAGCCATGGCCAGGGCATGAGGCTCATCGTCGTGCCGCAGGGAGTGCGCCGCGTGCTGCCGGCGCTGGTCAATCAGTTCATTGGCAACGTAAAGGATTCGAGCCTCGTCTATTTCCTCGGCCTACTTGCTTCCGAGCGCGAGATCTTCCGCGTCGGTCAGGATCAGGCGGTCGTGACCGGCAATCTTTCGCCGCTGCTTCTTGCGGGCATCTTCTACCTCGTCGTCACGGTGCCGCTCACCCATGTCGTCAACGCCATCGACAGCCGTCTCCGGCTCGGCAAGCAGCGCCCCGCCACCGTCACCAGCGGGCTGAAGGAGGTCAGCGAACTCGATGGCGCCAGTCGCGCTTCTCGGGCCACCTTCAAGGGCGGCAGCCTGGATGTCCGCCAGCTCGGCATGGCCTACGGAGACCTCGACGTCCTGAAGGGCATCGACCTTTCGGTGAAGCCGGGCAGCGTGACCTGCATCGTCGGTCCGTCCGGCTCGGGCAAATCGACGCTGCTGCGTTGCCTCAACCGGCTGGTCGAGCCGAAGGGCGGCGACATCCTGCTCGACGGCGACAGCATTCTTGCCATGAAGCCGGAGCGGCTGCGCCGCCGCGTGGGCATGGTCTTCCAACACTTCAATCTCTTCCCGGATCACACCGCGCTTGAAAACGTTATGTTGTCGCTGACCAAGATCAAGGGCATGCCGCAGGCCGAAGCCGAGCTGATCGCCAAGGCGCGGCTTGCCGATGTCGGCCTCGCAAACCGACAGCATCACCGTCCCGGCGGGCTTTCCGGCGGCCAGCAGCAGCGCGTCGCCATCGCACGCGCGCTTGCCATGGAGCCGGAAGTCATCCTCTTCGACGAGGTGACGAGCGCGCTCGACCCGGAACTCGTGAAGGGCGTGCTCAACCTCATGGCCGATCTCGGTAACCGTGGCATGACAATGGTCGTGGTGACGCACGAAATGGGTTTTGCCCGGCGCGTGGCCGATCAGGTCGTGTTCATGGACGAGGGGCGCGTCGTGGAGGCGGGGTCGCCCGAGGCGATCTTTGACCATCCGCAGAGCCATCGCCTGCAACGCTTCCTTGCAGAAGTGCTCTGAACCCGTCCAAGGATATGACAATGACGATCCGATCGGGTGCGGGGCGCGCGCCGGGATTGCCGCCAAGGCGGTCATCCCGACGATCCAGTCGAGTGGCAAGCCCTCTGATCTCTTCCTCCATCCCGACTGTCCCACGAAATGAAAGACGAAGGACCATGACAGACAATATCATCGCTTCGGCGGTCATCATCGGCGCCGGAATTTTCGGCGTTTCAACGGGCGTGCAGCTGGCCCGGCGCGGCGTCCGGGTGACCATTCTCAACGATGGTCCGCCGGCCAACGGCGCATCGGGCCGCTCGCTCTCCTGGCTGAATTCGGCGCGCATGCGCTCGGAGCCCTATCACCGCCTGCGCATGGCCGGCATCGACCGCTACCGCACGCTTTCGGCCCACTTTCCCAATGCGGACTGGCTGCGTTTCGAAGGCGGTCTGACCTGGGACGCCGACGATGAAGGCAACGAGATCGACGCGGCCTACCGCCACGAGGTTTCGCTCGGCTATGATGCGCTGCATCTGGCGGCAGGCGATGTCGCGGCCGCGACGCCGGGCCTCGATACGCGGGCGATCACACCGCAAGGGGCGATCTTCAACCCCGGCGAGGGCTGGGTCGACCTGCCGATCCTTATCGATCTGCTTCTTAAGGAGTTTGCCGCACTCGGCGGAACGCTTATTGCCGATCAGGGCGCGGCAAGGATTCTGATCGAAGGCGACCATGCCGTCGGCGCGGAAACCGCGACGGGCGGCCGTTTCCAGACCGACGCCGTGGTTCTCGCCACCGGTCCCGAAGTGCCGAAAATGGCGGCGGAAGTGGGCCAGGTGATCGGCGATGGAACCCCGATCGCGCTGCTGGTCAAGACCAGGCCGCTCGCCCACCCCCTGCGCGCCGTCCTCAACACCCCGCGTGTCGCCGTCCGTCCGGCGCCGGGCGGCACCTTCTCGCTTGATGCCGACTGGGCGGCGGACGAAGGGGTGAAGGTGCGCGCAGACGGCAGTTATGAGATAGACAATGCGGTAGTCGATGCCCTTCTGACAGAGGCCTCCAAGGTGATGGAAGGCAACCCGAAACTGGAAATCGCTTCCATCGGCGTCGGCGGCAAGCCCATTCCTGGTGACGGCGAACCGGTGGTCGGTGCGCTCAAGGCCATGCCGGGTTGCTATGTCGCCTTCAGCCATAGCGGCGCGACACTTGGACTTATCGTGGGCGAGTTGCTCGCCTACGAGGTCGCAACGGGCGCCGAACATCCGATGCTCGCCACATTTCGCCCGGGGCGCTTCACGTCGCAGTAACTCCGTCGGCTCCCGGACACGTGCCCGGCGGGAGGCCGATGTTTGCGAGGTCTCGCCGCAATCTGCGGCGACATGCCTATGCGAGCTGGCAACCCGAAGCAACAAGGAGGATCGTTGAGGGTCCTGCTTGTACGATGGCGAAGGGTGAAACGGTTCGGAAACCGGCGACTTTGAAGGACGTGGCCGCAATTGCGAATGTGTCGCGTGCAACGGCTGCCCGCGCCCTGAACAGCTACGGCTATGTCGGCGATGAAACGGCCCAAAAGGTTCACGCGGCTGCGGAAAAGCTCGGCTATCGCGGCAATCGCCTGGCGCAGGCGCTGGCGCATCGGGCAACTGCCGATCGTGGGCTGCATCCTTGGCGACATACAGAATCCGCTCTTTGCCCGCATTGCCCACGCTATCGAAGTCCTTGCCCGCGAGCGCGGGCACAATCTCGTCATCGGCAGCAGCCAAGAGGAGCTGGAACAGGAAGTCTCCCTCCTGGCGAGCTCCAGTCACTCAGTATCCGTGGCTTCATCGTCGCGCCGACGTCGGCAGGCAGCAATGCCCATCTGCAGCGCCTGATCGCCGAGAATGTGCCTCTTGTGCTGATCGACCGCGTCGCGGAGGGCGTGGAGTGCGACAGCATCGTTGTCGACAACTGGGGCGGTGCCCGCAAGGCAATCGAGCGCCTGATCCCGATGGGCCATCGCCGCATAGGGGCTTTTGCAGGACGACATGCGCAGCTTCACCTCGCGCGAACGCATGCGCGGCTAACGGGTTGCGCTTGCCGCCGGCGACATTGAGGGCGTTGCCGCCCACAGTAACGAATCCCTTGGTCAGATGGGCATCGAGGCAGTTATCGCCGACTGCGATCAGGTTGGGACTGGCCTTCTTCATTCTTCTTTCGCTTGATCGAAGTGAGGAGAAGTCGCCTCGAGGCACCGCCGCCAGGTGAAGACCGGATAAAGCGCATAGGACCCGCTGCCGAAGGGCTCGAAGGTAAGCGTCCCCTCGAACCAGCGCGCGCCGAGTTCGGCGAGATAATCGGCGAGTGGCAGGTTGCCGCCGCCCCAGGCCAGATGACCAGTCGGCGTTCCGTCCACGACATGGACATCCGCGACACGCTTTCCGAATCGTTCGAAATATCCACCGACGCTGTCGCCTGCAGTCGCCACGGCGATGAGGTCGAGAACCAAGTCGACATCGTCGCGATGATCGCGCGCCACAAGGCAAAGCCATCCGGAGTGTGGATCGCTGCGGTTTGCATACGAATTGGGATTACCTGACCTGCGGAGCGTTTCTCTGAAGCGATATCCCTATCTTGTTTTCCATCGCGATCACGCGGGTTACGTCGACATATGACGTGTGTACTCCATCCCAAACGGATCATCTCGCAATGAATGCAAGGACTGGACAATCAGCGATCCTCTTACGATTATTTTGCATTGGAGGCGGTTACAAGCGCCAAAGTTGAACGGAGAGCCGTTATAGGCTCCGGGCCTGAGTGCATCGGGCAGCTCTGGCTCAAAGAGCCCGCTTCCAGCCTGCAGGCGCTGAAATGGTGCTCATCGGATCTGCGCGAGCAGATCCTCGGCACCCTTGCGCACGCCGACGCGGGCGGCCGCCATCAAACCGAAACTCGCGCCTATGTTCACCGCATTCGGATATTGCTTGGATACATATGCCAGGAGAAGATGGTCGCTCACGGCGTCATAGACCTCGACGGCATAGCTCGTGGAGCCCGTCATGGTGCCTTCCTTGCCACGAACCGCCTGAACGGTGTTGTAGACACCTCCTGCGACATCGAGATGGGAGAAGGGCCCCAGCACGGGCGTCGTGGTTCGGCCGCCGGCAAGCGTCAGGCGCAGCCGAAGTGTCCCGGGCGCCGGCATGCTCACGATCGCGAACTGCTGCTTCAGTATCTCGGTGAACTGGCTCTGCATGTAGCTCGCCAGTGCCGCCTTGTCCGTCTCGGACATCTTCACGAACTGGTTGTCGGCGCCGCGGTAGAGGACGACCGGTTCCACGATTATCTTGTTGTATTGTTTCCAGTCCGTCGGAACATTGTAGCGATATGGCGTCCGACCTGACTTGTCTTCCGTGTTCGGCTTGAGCTGTGTCGCCGATGCCAGTCCCGCGTAGGCCACTGGATCGGCAGTGGTGCATCCTGCGATGGTCGAACATAACGAAGCGATCAACACACCTGTTTTAAGAGATCTCATAAATTAGGGGCTCCATCCAATCATTCGAGATGAAGCGTCTTCTAGGCGGCCCAATTGTTGCGTTGTGTGCTGTTTTTTAAGAAAACATTGGCGGTTCCGGACGGTCTTAGCGCAAGGGTGGAAGTGATATCTCGGCGACGAGCCCGTGCGGCTCTCTATCGGCCAGCCTGAACGTTCCCCCGTGCCCCTTCGTGATGATGCCGTGCGCCGTGGGAAGACCCAGGCCGAAGCCGCCGCGCCTTGTGACCGGGCGTCCCTCGTCCGCCTTGAAAAACGGCTGAAGAACCTGACCCTTGAGTTTGTCCGTCAGTCCGGGTCCGTTGTCGCTGACGGTGATAAGGATTGTGCCGTCGGCGGCCGTCTGAAGTTCGATCTCGATTTTCGTGGCGAAACGGGACGCATTATCGACCAGGTTGGATATGGCCCGAGAAATCGCCCGAGGCTTGCAGGTATATATGACGCGCCGCGGACCTCGGAAACCGACGTCTACGCCCATGTCAGTGAAGTCCGTCGCAATCGTCTGCAGAAGGCTTGATAGTTCCACCTTCATCTGCTCTTCGATGGCGTTGTTCAGAAACGCCAGGCTTTCGTCGACCATGGCCGCCAGCGTCTCTATATCCTTCAGCATCTGCTGCCGGAGGTCGGCCTGTCCGCAGCGTTCGGCGCGCATGCGCAGCCGCGTAAGAGGGGTGCGAAGGTCATGACTGACCGATGTCAGCATTCTGGTGCGGGCTCCCATCAGCTCCAGAACGCGGCCGCGCATCACGTTTAGGGAAGCCGCCAGACTGCGGATTTCCGCCGAACCTTCGGCCGCGAAGGGCTCCTCGAGGGTGTCGTCCATACTTGCCCGCTCGGCTGCGGCTGCAAAGCCAACGAGTGGGCGCACGATAAGCCAGCCGCTGAAATAGGCGAGCAGCGCCAGAGGCACGAGAATTTTCAGAAGACCGCTCGCAACGGCAGGCGCGAACCATAGATATCTGGGGAACACCGGCAGGTGGAAGACGAGCCCGCGCCCTGCGCCGGCCGGAACGACGAGGATGTTCGGCCGCGGGCGTTCATCGAACAAATGCCTCAAAGTACTGAAGAAGTTGTCCTCGAGGAGTGCCCTGACCCGGTCCGCGACATCGCTCGGCACCGGGCCTGCCTTGACAAGCTGTTCGGCCGATGCCCGCTCCACACGCATGCCTGATCTCGCGGCGCGATCGAGCGCGGCATCTTCCTTCTGCGCCGTATCGGCATTCCTGTATTCGTCGAAGATCGTTTCCGCCCGACCCGCAAACAGGCCAATCTGGATGCCCTTGTCATGACGGCCGTAGATAAACGGCTCGGAAACGGTCGCCACGACGGAGACAAGGACAATCAGTGTCGCTGCCAGTACGGCGATCTGCGTCCCGATGGAGGCCCTGAACAGACGCCTCACGACAGAGGTTCCACTTTCGACGCAAACAGATAGCCGCCAAGGCGCACTGTCTTGATGAATGTCGGATCCTTGAGGTTCGGCTCTATTTTCTGCCGCAAACGGCTGATGTGGGCATCGACGCTTCGCTCCACCGGGCCGGCCGCTCCGGCATGGGTCATCGAGAGGAGCTGTTCGCGGGTCAGCACCCTGTTGGGGTTGTTGCAGAACGCAAGCAGCAAGTCGAATTCGGCCGTCGTCATCGACACATGGGCGCCGTCAGGATCCACAAGCTGTCGGCTCCTGGGATCGATGACCCAGCCCGAAAACGTCAGAGAGGAAAGATCTTCTCCCGCCGCTTCGGAAGCGTAGGATGCCCGGCGCAGGATTGCCTTGATCCGCGCCATGAGTTCGCGCGGGTTGAACGGCTTCGTGACATAGTCGTCGGCGCCGAGCTCCAGTCCGATGATCCGGTCGATATCCTCCCGCAATGCCGTCAGCATGACGATCGGCGTTTTGCTCGACGCGCGCACGCGCCGGCAGATGCTGAAGCCGTCCTCGCCTGGCAGCATCGCGTCGAGCACCACAAGGTCGAAGCGGCCTTTGGTCAGCACGCGGTCCATCTCGCTTCCGCTCTTCACCGCAGTGGCATCGAAGCTGTTGTCCTTGACGAGGTCGACCAGCATTCCGGCGATATCCTCATCGTCCTCGACGATCAAAATGTGGCTTCTGCCAGACACCGCCCGATCCTGTGACATCATCGTTCTCTTCCTGGAGCCGGAGTCTTCGCGCTCTTACCGCGGACGGCCCTTCTTCCCGGGGTTTACAGGGTCCGGCGAAGTCTGTCGAAGCCAATCCGTATCCTGATGTCGTTGCCAGAAACCTGTCGATCGTTGCCAACCCCAGGCTGCGGTCCGCCAGGATAGCAGCTCCGTTGCAAAGGGATGTTCATTTATGTTGCGAATTGTTGCGAGACGGCGGCATGCGCCAGTCCCATCCGGCTGCCAATAAAACGCAACAAAACAGAACACTCCACAGTGATCGAAGGTGGTAGCGGTCTCTATGCAACTTGCCGAATGGAGGTTAGTCCTTTGAAGACCACAGACGAACTCAAGACCATCGTATTCCTTCCGGTTGGTGCAGCCCGCATCGTGGTCGCGAAGCTTAGAGAAGGCGGCTATGCTGCGATGGCGGTGTCGTCGGTCGCGGAACTGCATGAAGCCCTGTATGCGTCCGAATACGCACTCGCGGTGGCAACCCGGTCGGATATCGATATCGTCCGCCATATCCGACCGATGCCGGTCGTCAACATCGAAGTCTTCTTCGACGTCGTGCGCGGCCTTGAGTGTGAGGGAGCGCTTCGGCGTTTCGACAGCAAGGCATTTCTCAAAAGGGTCGGTGCACTGACTGGAGCCCGCCAGACCAGGGTACTGGCAACAGAATCTCAGACGGGGGTGACAGCGACCGCTGCTGCTAGCGGTGTTGCCCGTCTGTGGCGGCTGTGGCAGCAGATGTGTTCCGGGCCCGCCTATCCGCAACCCTTACGGTCGCGGCAGGGAACAAGGTCGTAAATTGTGCCAAACCCGATTTTGAACACCTCTCACTGCGATGGTGCTAGATCGTTCTCCGCCACCATACGTCGAATGCTTGCGGGCGATCTGCGTCCGCAGATGGTGGGCTGCTTCTTCTGCAATGCGCTCTTCGCCCTGATCGGCATCCGCTTCTATGAGTTTGCCACCTTCAACATTCTCTATGTGGGCGCGGGCGCCGTGCAATGCTGGGCTGCGACGAATACCAGGTCGGCGGGCGGAACGGCCCGGCGTATAGTCACGTTCCTGATGCAACTCGCGCTCGCCTGCTACATGTCGACGATCCTCGTCGACTGCCTGGCCCCTGGAGCGGAGCAGCTCGTGACCGTTGCCCGATGAGAGAACGAAGAAAGGCTTCATTGATCTGGTCGGCACGGGTTCGAACGGGGCGTCGCCTTTGCTTCAGCAGGTTCCACCCCGAGCCGGAAGCGCCGATGAAAGAGAATCGGCGTGCAGTTGATATTGAT
Source organism: Sinorhizobium sp. CB7 (assembly GCF_041357635.1). NCBI lineage: Bacteria > Pseudomonadati > Pseudomonadota > Alphaproteobacteria > Hyphomicrobiales > Rhizobiaceae > Sinorhizobium > Sinorhizobium sp. CB7. The sequence continues at coordinate 260,016 of NZ_JAULLL010000003.1, read as the reverse complement.
TTGCTGCACCGAGACTGACCAATCGGGCCGCTTATGTCCGGGTGTCCCGTTCTGTTGATCGAGGACGGTCGGAACCGGATATTTGCCGGCATTCACGGGGAAGTTATCCAACGGGCGTCGATCACGTCGGCATAAGCAACTTGTCCGACGTCGTGCCCGAAGCGCAGCATAAAATCCAAGTTCTGCTTGAACTGCTGTTGCGTCAAGGCAGGCGGAGACGCAACAGTCGCTTTTTGGTCTTGGACTGTGCTGACGACGAGGTTCTTTTCGCTCTGCGAGAAGAACTGATCGTGAAGTAAGGTGCCTGCCTTTGTTGGATCCGAATGGATAAGGGCTGCGCCCTTGGTGAGACCGCGCGCCAGCTTCGAGGGTAACCGAGGATTTGCCGCAAGGTAGTCGGTGCGATGCGATCGCAGCCCGTTCGCAGACCCTAGCCTGATGGACAAGATATTCCCGGGCACCGCGGCTGCGCCTGCTTCGATGGATGCACAAGAAGATCAAGGCGAGCTATCCGTGGCTGGTGACGATCCAGTCTCCTTTGAGGAATTGGCCGCCCTCGATGCGGAAAGCCAGCGACTCAAGAGGCTGTTGGCCAAACAGCTCCATCAAGAGAACCTGCAGCTCAAGAAGATGCTCGAGCGGCTTGATCTTACGGAGACCGTAAATAAATAACCATGCCTGGACGAAAATAGCCTCGCCATCAAAGTAGTAGCAATCGCAACCTAAAGCACCATAACTCGATAACAGAGGACTGCGGTTCGTGTCCGCTTACCGTTCAGCTCGAGGGGCTGTTAACAGTGGGATCGCGGTCGGTGACAGCGAAACCTGCAATGCGCCATCGCAGGCTGCGTCTCACATGTTTAGTTTGTCTTGTTACTAAACAGATCGCAATGGCGCGAGGCCCTATAGTCGCTCTCGGCAATGACTTTGATCATGCCTCCTGCCTCGAAGACAATCCGCCTAGGATCCTGCCCGGTGAACGCTGGCCAGTCGCTGAGCCCACTTGGACCATCGGGGGCGGTCAAGCTGCTCCAATAGGCTCGCATCAGTGCAGCAAGTTTCCTTTGTGGTGATGTCAGCCCGCCAACCACAGTGTCTTCCCCCCAGATATAAGGCAGCTCGGCACTATGGGGTACACCGAGATCAAAGGAAGGAGGAACGTTTGCATAGGATCTGATCGGGGCGCTCACGTCAGCGAACTCGTAGGCGTGAACAGGTGTCCACTTTGCAGCGGCGACGATGGCGAGGCTCGTTGGGCAGATATATTTCTGTTCCGCGTCCAGTTGCCCCAGAGCCAGCCCCGGATTGGTGTCAACTCCGTCGCCGTAGATCTTGAAGGCCGCCTCCGCCTTATCGCCCATTCTCGAACGCACCTCGGATTCGTACTGAGCTCTATTTACGGGCTGGTCGAGCAGGTCGTTCGCCTCGTAGACGAAGACGCGGGTTTCGTCGCGCGTATTGCCGATGATCATCGGCACGCGATTGAATTCGCCCGTTTCCAAAGCCTTCAGTGTCTGTAGAGGTTGCGCATAGCCGCCATAGACTGTGCTGATCGTCATCTTGGACTTTGTCTGGGCGTCAAGAATCTCGGCGGGAGATTTGGCACGCAGGCAGCTCAATCTATCGGAAGTCCTCGCGCAGCCGATGGCTTCGACGAACGCCTCGCCGGATTTGACGGCCTCCTCGTTGGAGATGCTGGGGCAGTCCCGGCCGCTCTCAATGATGGCGCCTTGAAAGAGCCCTTTCGCTTCCGGCGAGGCGACGGCGAAGCAGACGCCTCTGGCGCCCGCAGACTGTCCGGCAATCGTTACACGTTCCGGATTGCCACCAAAGGCAGAGATGTTGTCATGGACCCAGCGCAGTGCCTGGATCTTGTCGAGGTCGCCGTAGTTGCCGCTGCTTTTTCCGTCCTTCGATTCCTTGTTGAGTTCGGGCAGCGCAAGAAAGCCTGTGGCACCCAGACGATAATTGATCGTCACGACAATATTGCCGTCCTTTGCCAGCTCTCTCGGATCCCAATCCGTCTTGGCGCCGTTAACCGATCCGCCGCCGTGAAAGCCGACCATGACCGGCATATTCTTGCCGCCGGAGGACGGCACGTAGACCGTCAGGCTAAGGCAATCCTCGTTCCAGCTCGCAGCCTTGCCGGGCCGCCAGAAAATCGCCTTCTGGACACACTCGTTTCCTGGCTTGTCAGCGATGAAGGGCTCCTCGAAGGGCGCCACAGGTTGGGGTGCGGCCCAGCGGAGACTGCCAACCGGTGGCGCCGCATAGGGTATGCCCTGATAGAAGACAAGGCCATCGGATTGCGTGCCGATGATCTGTCCGACGGGCGCGTAAACCGTCTGCGCCAGCGCCGCGCTCGAAACGGAAAGCAGACCGGTGATGGCCATGAGTGCGGCGATGCCCTGATGGCGGCCGCTGCGGAAATTCCCGTACGTCATGTTTCCTCCTTTGTCGATGTTCATAGCAGTTTGCACAATGCTGGCGTGACGGCCCTTACCGGGGCAGATCCGAGGCGGAGAGATGCTGGGCCTTGAGGACCGCCTGGCGGTTGAGCGCGTCCCTCTCCGGATAAGGGGTCTGTCTTGCCGGATAGGCATAGCCGTCACGGAACCAAATGAAGGAGCCGCCGGTGTCGGCGGATGTCTGTGGCCATTCGGGAAGACCGGCTCCGTTCGGATTGCCGGTTTTGACGAAATTGGCGAGGTAGGACGACATCGTGTCGGCCATTTTATAATCGGCGCTGGTCCAAGCCCGTTGGCCTGGAACGTCGCGCATCGAATTCATGAAATACCAGAGGTCCGACGAATGAAATGAGCCGTAGAACTCGGAATCGCGACCGGGTGGGGCATGGTTGAAATAGAAATCGTAGACGCGCAGATTCCTGTTTCTCGATTTCACCAGTTCCGAGGAGACCAGATAGTTCTGCAGATTGTAGTCGGCCCTGGCACGCAGCCACATGCGATAAGCCTCCCGCGGATCGGACGGTCTGTAGACTTTCTTCCAGTCGTCGTCGTAGCCGATCTTCTTCATGGCATCGTCGAACTCGGTCGGCGACATGGTCTTGTCGGGGCCGCCATTGAGCGAACTATATTCGTTCGAGGTACCGCCGATCATGATGTCGAGGCCGTCAAGGGCGCCAGGCCGCAGGAGATCGATGGATTCGTCGGTGAAGACGTAGCCGTCGATGGCATGCTGGGAAGGAAGATTGGTAGCTTTATGAAGCGCTTCATAGAGCTGCGTCTTGCCGTCGGCGGCCGTCTTCGTAATGAAGTCGTCCGTTGGAATTTTGCGCAGGTCGGCGAGCGTCATAGGTTTTCCGAACACCTGCTCGATGCCTTTGGCGTTCGCCTTCTCGCGTTCGGCAAGCTGCATCATCGGCGAAGCGAAGAATCCCGCGGAGCCGCTTTCGATGACGGCTCGGTGAAAGAGACCCTTGGCGAGGGGCGAGCGCAGCAGCATGGTGGAATTGCGGGCGCCCGCGGACTGGCCGCCGATGGTGACGTTATTCGGATCTCCTCCGAAGCCGGCGATATTGTCGCGCACCCATTGCAGGGCCTTGATCTGATCCAGCATCGCATAGTTGCCGGAAACCTTCTGCGGGCTCTCCTGCGACAGCTCGGGAAGCGCCAGGAATCCGAGGGCGCCGACGCGGTACTGGATCGCGACGACGATAATGCCTTTCGCCGCAAGTTTGGAGGCATGGAACTCCATTTCGGAGGCGTAGCCGTGGTGGTTTGCGCCGCCATGGATCCAGACATAGACCGGCAGCCTGTCGGAGGCGCTTTTCGCGGGCGTCCAGACATTGAGGTTCAGCCCCTCTTCGCTGGCTTTCGGCATGAAAGCGGGATCGAAATAAAACTCGTCTCCCCAGAACTGTCCGACCGGATTTCCATGGATATCCTGCAGCTCTTGATCACCCCAGTGATCGGCCACTCTCACTCCGTCCCACAGTTGCACTGGCTGTGGCGGCTTGAAGCGGTTCTCTCCTCCGGTCGGACCCGCAAACGGCACGCCTTTGAAAACCTGGACTCCCGGCACATCTGTCGCAACACCTCGCACAAGGCCGCCTTCGACCTTGACGACGTCGACTTCAGGCTGTGCATTGGCCGCCCTGGTCAGCGGGACAATCGATAAGACCATGGCAACCGCCCCCAGCCGGAAGTAGTTCCTGATCCTCGGCGTTAATTTTGTTTGCATCGCCAATATCCTCCTCCTGCGGTCCCGGGTCGAGCCGATATGAAACGGCCGTTGAGGGCTGCCTGCCCGAATGGTCGGACAGGTTCAATTTCCATCTTGTGATCAAATCGGTTTGGGGTGGCGGCTCGATCGAGCGGGGCCTTTTTTCAAAGGGCGTGCCCGACCACCGCGGCAGTTCCTGGCGGGACTTCAGTCGCTCCAAAGAGCGCCTGCCGCTTGCAGCAGTTTGCGATCCGGATCCTCGGCAAGGCGGGATTGCTTGTCGAAAATCATGGTCGCGCCATGCCCAACCGTGTAGGCGGGCCAATCCGGTAGGCCCTCGGCGCTCGGCTTGCCGTTGCGGGCAAAATTGACCCAGGCCTGGCTCATCTTGTCCGACAGAGCAATTGCGTCGGGACCACCGCCGGTAGAGGTCTTCACCAGCTCGGCGTTGGCAAAGACGTAAGGCAACTCCGAGCAATGCCAAGCCATGGCTATGCCATCCAGCACGGGAGATTCGTAGGCGAACATATAGGAATAGACCGGCGCTCCGCCCTGTTTGGCCTTCAGATCCGAATCGCGGATCGTGCCTGGCCGGAAGCGGAGGTCGACGAAGAAGGCGTCGCCGAGCTTTTTCTCCGGATAGGCTTCAAGGAAGGCCTGCCCCACGGCATCGGCCTTGTCGCCAAAACGCTGCTTGAGTTTGGCGCGGGCTTGTTCTTCGCTCCACTTATTCTTGTTGTCGGCGATGAGATCGGCGGTCTTGTTGCTGATCACGGTTTCAAATTCGTTGAGCGTGTTGCCGACCAGCAGGGGGATGTCCTTGGCCTGATCGACCCATTTCGTTCCAACCGGGTTTTCGGGAATGAAATCTCCGTCGAGGACCGGAGCCCAGCGGGCGTCCTTCGCTCCTTGGGCTGTAGCGTCTTTGATCGCCTTGTCGGTGGCGGCGAGAAGCTGATAATAATCTATGCTCGCGAGCTTACCGACATCCTCAGGCTTGAGCCCCAGATTTGCCAAGGTCAGTTCGGCGACCTTGCGCGACGATGCCTGGTCGGTGACCGAGTCCACCCGCGATCCACTTTCGACGATCGCCTTGTGGAAAAGGCCTTTGGCCGACGGCGTACCCATCAGCGCCCGTACCTTGTAACCGCCTCCCGATTGGCCGAAGATCGTCACGTTTGCGGGGTCTCCACCAAACGTTTCGATGTTCTGATGAACCCACTTCAGGGCAGCAACGAGATCGGTCATGCTGGCGTTACCGGAAAGCTTGAACTTCTCCCCGTAAGCCGAAAGGTCGAGGAAACCGAGAACATTCAGCCGGTGGTTAAGGGTTACGACGACGACGTCTCCCTTCTTGCTGAGATTCTTGCCGTCATAGGAGGTGAGCTCGATACCTGAGCCATTGGTGAACCCCCCGCCATGGATCCACACCATCACCGGCCGCTTCTTGCCATCGTTCAGACCCGGCGTCCAGACGTTCAGGAACTGGCAGTTCTCACTCATCGGCAGATAGCGATGCGGATTGAACAGCTCGTCCCCGGCAACAGCCTTCATCTGCGGGATATAGCAATTTTCGCCATATGTGACCGCAGGCCGTATCCCGCTCCATGGCTTGATCTCAGCTGCAGGCATGAAGCGTTCTGCCTGGGCGTATGGAACGCCTAGATAACTGTAGATGCCGTCGTTGAGAGCGCCGAGGAGAGCTCCCTGCTTGGTCTGCGCCACAGTCTTGTCTTGCGATGCGACGAACTCGCTCGCAACAGACGACGTCAAAGTCAGACCAAGGAACGCCGCGCAGAGCGCGATTGCCTTCAAACCTATTCCGAATTTCTGCTGCATCGAACACGATCCTCCCGTTTAATGTCCAGTTCAACAATTGTTTGTCCGGCCGAATGCCAGGGACTTGCTAGCCGGAACGCAGTTGTCGACTTGTGAGGTTTGTGGCCGGCCCGCTCATCGTCGTCTCGTCCACGAGACCGAGTGCCGCAGCCACTGTCACCAGCCCTGATCGGGCTGGCGGGCGATCATGCATTCCACGCTGACCCCGGTATGGTTGCCTTCGAAGGAATGGCCGATGACGATGTAGGCCATTCCATCCGGCAGGCTCGCGAACAAGGCGGATATGCTCCCGAAGACGGCGTGACGAAACGTCGATACGCCGTCATCGGCCGGAAGTTCGGCCCACCGTTTGCGATTGTCCGGGGCGAACTTATAGGGCTTCCCAACGTCGTGGCATGCTGCACCGGCAGCACGATGTTCCAGTCGATGACAACATCGCGGTGGCTTTGCTTCACCATCATGGCCTCCTCCCTACCATGGTGTCCGGCGAAACATATTTGATGCATAAGATTGAAATGTCTAATTGAGATTCGCTGCACGAATTCATAGGATTTTTTTATGAATCGCTATTCGATCGCACAACTCGAAGCATTTTTCTGGACGGTTCAACTTGGGAACGTTCAGAAGGCAGCCGACCGGTTGAATGTCACACAGCCCACTCTTTCCCTTCGCCTCAAACAGCTTGAGGCGCGAACGAGTCAACCGCTGCTCGAGCGCCACGGACGAGGGCTTCGCCTGACCCGTCATGGGCATGTATTCCTTGCTCGGGTAAAGATCGTTCTCGACGCCTATGATGATCTGGCCAATCTATCGCGCGCTGCGGAGATAGAAGGGGCGCTGAGGATCGGCGTCGCTGAGGGGTTCGCATTCGCCTGCATGGCCGCATTGATAGAGGACTTGCGCAGTGAATTTCCCTTGTTGCGCCCGGAATGGATGATCGCTACGAGCGCAGGCCTCGAACAGGCGCTGGCCGAGGGCAAACTCGATCTGGCTATTCTCGTCGATCCGCTCGGTTTGAGGGGCGTGCGGTTGTTTGCTCTCGGCCTTCAGTCGAACGACTGGGCCGGTTCGACAAGGCTCATGGATACCACGAAGGGCACGCCCCGAGATCTTTCCCAATTCACGGTCATCACTACGCCACCACCCACGGCAATGCATCGCGCCACGCTTGGCTGGTTCGCAAACGACAATATAACCCCTGACAATGTCTGCGTCTGTTCCAGCCTGAATGCCGCATTACAGCTGGTCGCAGCCGGACTAGGCATCGGCATTTTCCCGACGAAAGTCATCGATGCTTATCCGCTGCAAGGCGTCATCGGCATCATCAATGTATCTCCGCCACTTGAGAATGGCCGGGTATTCGTTGCCGATCATGCAACATCGGATGAAACACGTACGAGGACGCTACTCAATGCGATCGAGCGGACAGCAGAACGCCTTCACTACTTTTGACCCCTCGCAAAGAACACTTGCTCTTTGTGAGCCTGTATCGTCGCATCAATGTTGGTCCTGTGGCACTTCTCATAGAAGGCGACCGACTCCACGGGGATATCATTCGGGACCAACACAAAATCCTGAAGCCGAAAGCCAGCTAATTGGCTTAGCTCCAGGTCTGCTAGCCGCCTTTCGTCCAGCTTTCCAATACGATCCTGCACGTCTTCAAAGTAGGCAAGATTCTTGACTACCGTAGAAGGCGAGGATGTCCTGCCATGCGCGGGAATAACGAACTTCGCATCCAGATCACGGATCCGCTTCAGTGACGAACGGAGCGCGCGCAGGTCATTTGGAGATGTACTCCAGACCTCCGGAATTGGATATTCGACGGCGTCGACGGCCAGGCAGACGCGGATCTCAGGGATCCACACGGCAACATGATCGGGCGTATGCCCAGGGGTATGAATGAGTTCCAGCGTAAGATCGCCGCCATGAAGCACCATCCGGCCTGAGAAGGTGATATTCGGCTCGACAATTTTGACACTGTGAAATCGTGGATCTTCGCACACCTTATCGCCCAATGTCTGCAGCGCAGAAGGATTGCTCAAACGTTCGAGTGCTGCAGCATGTGAAATAATCGGGGCTCGTCCCGCTATAGCAGCGTTTCCCCAGAAATGATCCCAATCCATATGGGAATTGATAACGATCAGCGGACAATCCCGTACCGTTTCTCCGAGCAAGTCCAGGGCTTGCTGGCACAGCTCTGGGGTGGCCAGAGTATCGATCAGGACGTTGAATCTTTCGGTGCGTACAAACGCGCTGTCCACTTCATCTCCGGCCCGAACAATTACGATCCGATCATCAAGATCGGGGTAGGAACACAATTCCAGGGAAGGGTTCACGCAGACAGCTCCAGGTTCAGACATTCGCCATCGGTCCGATCAAAAGACCACACGGTTGCGGCGGCGACAATTATTTCCTTGAGCTGGAGCGGGGTGTCGAAAGGTGTGTGCGGTTTTCGGGCGACATCCCGCTCTGACTCTCTGAATTTAGTGGCGGATACTTCAGGTCGATTCGACTGAATTATCCGCCTCGGAGGCAGGCCAGCGCGAATTCAGCCCGGCTCCTGAGGTTTCGTGATTATCTCGGCGTGGTGAAGCTCGTGACGTAAGCGTAAGCAACAGCTTTTATGCCGTCATTCGCGACTGCTGTTGTTGCCCCGACCGCTTAGATGGCTTCACTTTGGAAACAGGCGCATGAAGTACCAAATCGAGATGGCAAAGGCGACCATCAGCGTTGCCTGGAACGCGGGCCAGCCGACGGCCTGGATCAATCCGGGCAGGGCCATGAGCGAAATGGTCGCGACCAGCCGACCGAGCCCGTAGAGTAGTGCATAGTCCGTGGCAGGCTGTGTGCCCTCGGCCCATTGTAGAATGAGGCTGCCAAGGACGACATACATCGATGCTGCTCCTGCGCTGGTAAGAATCGCACCGAGAATTACCGATGTGGCGCTACCGCTGACATATCCCGACAACACCGTGCCGGCAGCCGCAAGGCAAAGCCCACCCACAATCCATGCGAGATTGCGCGGGCTGACCGTTCGCACGAGCATCGCCACCAGCAGGGAAGCGCCGGCATTGGCTGCTGGCGCGGCCGTGCCTAGAACGCTGCCGATCCTTTCCAACGGCACCCCCATATCGATGAGCATCAGCCGATTGAAGTTGAAGAGGGCGACCAATGTGCAAGCCAACAGGGTGAGCCGTACCAGCCGTACCTTCATCCCGGGCTTGCGAAACGTCTCCTTCAATGCCGCGCGCCGATGCTCGAGGCGACCGGGAAGAGCGCGATCCGTGCTGACCAGCATGAAGGTGAGAAGCCCTGAGATCGTCATGACACCCGCAATGAACATCATCGATCCGCTCCAGCCTATGCGCGGATAGAGCGCGACCAGAAGTCCGCCACCGAGAACGGTGCCGATCGACATACCTCCCATCTTGGCGGCGGCCGCCGCCGTTCGACGAGAGTCGGGGATATGCTCGACCGTCAGCGCATCAAGCGCCAGATCCACGGTCGCAGAGCACGCCGTCGCCAGAAGCCCCAGGGTAAGCAATGCCGTCCAGGCTCCGCGCTCGGGCGTCAGCGTGGCAGCGCCGACAACCGCGCCCACTGCGACAGCCTGCATCGGTACGATCCAGCCTGTGCGCCGTCCGAGCCACGGCCAACGCCATCGATCGATCCAGGGCGACCAGGCAAACGCCACGCCAAACGGCACGTACAGCGCGTAGGCCCAGCGCAGCGAGGTAAGCTCCATTCCCTGCGAGCGCAACACAGGAGCTATGCCGCCTTGAATAAAGCCGAGTATCGAACCGAGCGAAACATACATCAGCGCCACGGTCAATAGGATCAGCGCGCCACCTCCTCGGGAATTCTGTGGTCGGGCAGTCATGGTCTCCTCGATCATTGCCGGTACCTCCCGCAATCAGAACCGGAACGACGTGCCGACGCCTATGACGCGACCCTGGCCAACTCTGACCGTCTGGACGCTTGCGAAGCTTTGACCCCAGGTCTCGTAGCGTTCATCAAAGATGTTGTTGGCAAAGACGTAGATGCTCCTGTCGTTGTTCTCCCAAGTCAGTCGAGCATTGACGAGGCTGTAGGCATCAAGATCGAAGCTGTTGGCGGGGTTGGCTGCTCTCGCCCCGACATACTGGTAGGTGACACGCCCGACGAAATCGCCCGGCAGTCGGACGCTTTCTGCAGACCAGCGATATTGCAGCCCGAGGTTGCCGGTAAGTTCGGGAACATTGGGAACACGGTTACCGGACGCCGCGCCCGTCAACGTATCCGGCGGCACGTCGACCAGTTCAGCATGGGTATAGCCGATGCCGCCGAAGAGATCGAAACCTGGGGCGACGCGCGCCGTGGCTTCGAGTTCGCCGCCGTAACTGCGATAGTCGAGCGCGGCCACCGTGAACATTGCCTGCGTGCCGTCGAAAACGGCAAGATGCCCGTTAGTGACGTCGTTGAAAAAGACGGAGCCGTTGAGCGTCAGACGCTGGTCCAGCAATTCGGACTTAAAGCCGACCTCATAGGTCCAGCTAGTGGAGGCCGGGAAGGATGTCTCGTCCTTGCCGAGATAGGAGTTGATCGCGACCGCAGGAAATCCGGCCGAGACGTGTCCGTTTGCAACGGAGGCATAGGTCATGAAGCTGTCGGTCCAGTTGTAGCTGAGTGCCGCCCGTCCGGTGAGGGCATTATCGCTGAGCTCCATGCTGTCTGAATGGAAGGAAACGACCCCCGGCAGGCCATCGCCGCTGAACTGGTACGAGGCCTGTTTGTCCTCGTGTGTCGCTCGCAGGCCGAAGGTGGCCTTCAGGCGATCAACGACGGGAACCGTGACCTCTCCGAATGCGGCATAGCTGTTCGTGGTGAAGTCGTTGTCCTGGGTGCCGTTCAGTGAGTAGTAGGTTGGCGTCGCAATATTGGCGTACCGGTCCGTAGACGCCTCCGAGCGATAGAAGTTAGTGCCGGCGGTCCAGGAAATCTCGCTTTCCGGCAGCGACGAAAAACGGACCTCCTGCATGTAGGCTGTCTCGCCGAGATCAATGACGGCAGTGTCGGCGCCGGATCTGTTGAAAAAGGAGGCGGGAAGTCCGGTCAGCGCGGAGAAGACCAGGCCATCGGTCATATCCAGCGTCTGTGTGGAATCGTTGCGCTGGATGCTGGTCAGCGACGTCAGTACAAAATTCTCAAACTCATGCTTGAAGCGGAAATTGAAGCCATAGGTTTCGCTGTCGACATCGGTCTGCGGATCTGTTGCGCTGGTCGGAAAATCCGCCGTGTCGCGCAGCAAAAAGCGCGGGGAGTGCGACTCGTTGCGACCGTAGTTGAACGACAGCAGCGCCTCGGTCGCAGCATCGGGTGCAAACAGCAGGGTTCCCCGCGCCGCGCCGACATCGACCCCGCCGTCCTTGCCGCCGGCAGCGATGTTGGGAATGTCGCCATCGAAGCTTGACCAGCTCAAAGCGAGGCGCCCGGCGACCGTATCGGGAACAATGGTCCCGTTCGCGGTGAGTTGCCCGAACGCGTAGCCGTCGGTTCCGACCTCGGTGTTTATGGAAAGGGAATTCTCGAAGTCTGGCCTGTTCGGCACGATGCTGACGGCGCCACCCTGGGTATTGCGGCCGAACAGCGTTCCCTGCGGTCCGCGCAGAATCTCGACTCGATCGACATCCAGCAGCGTAGGCGGCGTTCCGTACCCCGAGAGCGGCACTTCGTCCATGTAATAGACGACAGAAGTGTCATCGCCCGAAAGCGGCGAGAACGATCCGACGCCTCGGATATTCGCCTGGTTCGAGTTCTGGCCGCCGGAATCGACATAGCTGAAGTTCGGTACGGAACGAGCGATGTCGGCGTTGGTCGTGTTGGGATTGAGCTGAAGGCGATCACTCTTCAGGACCGTTATGCTGTCCGGGATTTTCTGGACGTCTTCTTCCCGCTTGCGGGCGGTAACGATGATTGGCTCAAGGACAGTGGCCGCATCGTCGCCCGCATCCTGCGCACCGACTGGCAGCGGCAATGTTAGAGCAGCCAAGGCAAGGGACAGAAACGACGTCCCACAATGCCTTTTCCGCCGATCGTGAGAAAGATTGGCATGGGTATGCTCGCGCGTGACATCGATAATGGAATTCATAGAAACCTCGTCCTGAGAAACGCGTGGTCTCGCTTCCCTGGCTTGGCTCACTGCTCTGGGTACTTGCGAACGGCTTGCTATATCGCGCTGATCGTGCGATCAGTCAATAGATGTCTCGATCAGTCAGGTTTTCGCAATTATAACTCGGGAAGGAAACCCAACGGAGAATCGCGATGCCGGAATTGAAATCAGTTTTTTCGCAGCCAGATGCGCGCGACCTCATACTGGAGGGCGCCCTGGCTGCCTTCGCGGAACACGGGTTTCATGGTGCAAGCATGCGTGACATCGCAAACCGCGCCGGGGTCTCGCAAAGCCTGGTGCATCACCATTTCGGCAGCAAGGAAGCACTATGGAACTTCGTCGGCGATCGCATCTCGGCTGATTTTCTCGACTATACGGCTAAGGCGATGAACCAGCCGCTCGGCCCTGAGAGCGTCGCCAATGCCCTTCGCACCTACATGGCCTATTGGCGCGATCATCCCGCAATGTTCCGATTCAATCTGTGGCGCCTTCTAGAGGGACCGAGGGCAGAGCGGGAATCGCGGTCGAAGGCTCTCAATGAGCGCGGCGTTCCGCTGTTTCAAAAAGCGCAGGATGCTGGCTTTCTGAGATCAGATATGCCGCCAGGGCTTGCCATGATTGTCGGAGGAAGCCTCGTTCAGTTCTGGCTTCATAGCCAAACCGAGATCCGGGATGCCCTGGCGGTGACGGGTGACGAACTGCCCACGGACGACGAATTCCTGGCCCGGATACTCACCCTGCTGGGCGCGCCGCCACTGAAGAATTTTTCAGACGATGGAGATGCTGAATGACGGTGTCAGAATCTGCCGTACTCGATGCCAGCCGGTTCCCGATCATCTTGGCGGAGAGAAGCAAGGTGGTCGCCAGTGGCATCGAGGCGATGATTGCGGATTTCGAGGCTTTGCTCTCCGATGGACAAGCTTTCGTGCTATCGCTGACGGGGGAACGGGATGCCGAGCTCTCACACGAGGATCAAAAGCGCTGGATGTTGTGGCTCAAGGAAAACCGTGACCGAATGGCCGCATCCTGCCGAGGGGTCGTCTCCGTACTCGACAAGGCCTCGGACGAAGTCCTTCAGCAAAAGCAGGCCGCAGGAATGCAGGCCATGCTGGGCATTCCCGTGAGGCTTGCCGGCAGCGTCGAGGAAGCCGATGCAATCATATCGGCGCTGATAGCTGACCAGCATGAGGTATCGGCCGGACAGCATCAGGACGCGCCGCCCGACGAGCGGGCAGGCTAAGTGGAGCCTTTTCAACAAGTTCGCCGTGCCACATGTTGAAAACCAGGAGCGGGTGCATGGCCGTCATACCCTTACGTCAGCGATGCAGATTGCATGCTCTGCGGTTCGGACCCGTCAAGACAGCGCTTAGTTCGCCTTGCGCCAGGCACGCACGATGGTTCGCAGTGACTTCGATTTGCCTCGCCCAGCAGCAATCCACCGACCCGGGTGAATAAGGCGACCGGCTTGCAATGCAGTGCCTATCTTTTTATCAGACAACGAGCTAGCGCATTGCGGGAGGCAACTTTGGATCTCAGATTTGGCGTAAAAATCTATGACAATGACTGGTTTCTGAGACATCGGCTAACGCCTGAGAAAGCCGCCGATCTGCTCGCGGATTGGGGCGCGACTTACGTCATTGCGCAGAGCAAGTTCTTGCCGATGCCGAACTCGGCCGTGACCAGCAGCGTATCGGACGTCGATCGCGCTGCTTACGAAGCGCTCGACGACGTCGTTTTTCGCGAGCTTCTGAGGGAGCGCGGTATCGCCTATTTCGCCTGCCTCAACATTTGTTTCGACCCGCTGTTCTCACAGACGCATCCGGAGCTCGTCACTATTGATCAGTGGGGCAAACCTGGCCGGCAACAGGACTGGTACGTTGGTCTTCCCCCCGATCGTGAAGAAAACCTTGCGCATAAGATCGGGCTGCTGGAGCGCGGGGTGGCAGCACTCCAGCCCGATGCCGTGCACCTTGGCTTCATTCGCTGGCCGGGGTTCTGGGAAACATGGCTGGACGGAGACGCTCGCAGTGACAAGCCGGAATACTGCTTTTCGAAAGAGACGCTGCAGCGTTTCAACCGCGACACGGGCCGGGATGTTCCGATTGCCGATCCGATCGACGCATCAACGCTCATCCTGTCGCAGCATCGCGATGCCTGGACACGCTGGAAATGCGAGAAGACCGTCAAGGCAATTGCACGCATTCGAGATGCACTGGCCCCGATAAAGCAAGGGCTTCAGTATTCGATCAACACACTGCCGTTCTTCCGTTCGGACTTCGACAATGCGGTTGAAGAGGTATTTGGGCAGGATATGTCGATGCTAGCGAGCGTGGTCGATATTTTCGAGGTCATGGCCTACCACCAGATCCTCGCAAAGTCGGAGCTATGGCCTGCCGAGGTCGCTTCCGACATTATCCGCAGGAGCGGCCAGAAGGCGATATGCACCTTGCAGGGCAGCGCACTCTATCTCGATGGCATGCATGCAGGCAGAGGACGTCGTGCGGAAATCACCGCAGATGAGTTTGCCCGGGCACTTGAAGCCCTCGAATCGTCGGCTGTCGAAGGCGTTTGTGTTTTCACCTTCACCGACCTGCTCGACCTGCGGGGGACAAAGAAGGGGCAAGCGATGCTCGACGCCCTCAAAGCATTCAGGAGCCGCTGACGATCAGCGGCCTTCTCGCGATCTGCTGATCGCGGCAAGTAGCTTCGCACGCGTCATCTTTTCCTTTTTATACCTCGCAGTCACAGCGCCTGCATTCATAACGAGCACAGTATCGCTGAGATCGAGAAGCTCATCGAGATCGTCGGAGATCACGAGCACGCCGGCTCCCTGTTGGGCCGCCAATCGAATCTGCTTGTGCAGCTCGCCTTTGGCGCCAATGTCCACACCGGCCGTTGGTTGATCCAGAATGAGGGCGGCAGGCCTTGAGCCGACCGCCCGCGCCAACAGTACTTTTTGAGCGTTTCCGCCGCTCAGGTTGCCGACGATCTTATTGCGATCCGGCGGCCGGATGACAAAACGTCGGATCATCTCTTCCGCCAGCCGTCGGCGGCTGCCCGGCAGCACGACCCCCGCAACCGACATGAACTTTGCGAGAGCACTGACGGCAATATTGGCTTCGACCGAAGCCCCGAGAGCAAGGCCTGTTGCCTTGCGATCTTCCGGCACGAGGGCAAGACCGTTTCTTGTGGCTTTCTCGGGTGTCAGGCGCCCCATCGGTCGGCCGGCAATACTGATCGAGCCTCGCGAGCGAACATCGCCGATAAGGGCGCGGGCAAGCCGGGTGCGCCCGGATCCGACGAGGCCGGCAAGGCCGACGATCTCACCCTTGCGGATGGTGAAGTCTACCGGTGGGCGTCCATGGATAATCAGACCGGAAGCAGATAACGCTTCTTCATGGGGAGGGTGCTCGGTCGAGGGTGTTGCTGATACGACCTTTTCCGGCATGTCGTGGCCGACCAGAAGATGGGCCAGCGTGTCGACGCTGTAAGTGCTGCCGGGGCCTGACTCGACGACCTTGCCATCGCGCATCAATGTGATGCGGTCAGCCAGCCGGCAGACCTCCTCGAGGAAATGGCTGATATAGACAATGCCGACCTGCCGCTCTGTCGCCATCCGGCGCATCGTCGCAAAAAGCAGCTCGCGTTCCGCTGGCGCCAGGCGTGCCGTCGGCTCGTCCATGACGAGGATGCGGACGTCCTTGGAGCAGGCTCGCACGATTTCGGTGAGTTGTTGCCCGCCGACCCCCAGCGCACGCACCGGCTCATCCATGGGGAGCGATATGCCAAGACTTGCTGCCTCTGCGGCCGATCGTTCGCGCATCTTCTTGTGTGCAATGGTCCCGCGCAGCGATCCTTTCGGCTCGCGTCCGAGCGCGATGTTTTCTGCGACTGTCAACTCGGGAACGAGTGAGAAGTCCTGGTAGATGATTGCAACGCCTCGCTCCAGCGCATCTTTGGGGCTACGCAGATGGACATCCTCGCCAAAAAGCAAAATGTCGCCTTCGTAATCGGCATAATTGCCGCCAAGGACTTTCATCAAAGTGCTCTTGCCGGCGCCGTTGTGGCCGACAAGAGCGTGAATCTCGCCGGGTTTTAGCGAGAAGTCGACACCGCGAAGTACTTGAACACCCGAAAATGCCTTGCGGATGTTCCGCATTTCCAGAAGCATCGACTTACCGTTCGACATCAGCCGCCCCAGGCAGCCTTGAACTGCTCGACATTTTCCTTGGTGATGATCGGCAGATCCAGGAAATGATTGGGCGTTGGGATCTGGTCAGCCTTGCCGGCGAAGAACAGCACCGCATCGTCGATCGCCGTCGTGCCTTGCGGGGCAGGATCCTGGTTTACTGTTCCATAGACCGTGCCCTTGATGATGGCATTCCGCACGTCGGCCGGGTAGTCGCCCATGACGAACTTGACATCCGTGCGTCCATTTTCCGCGGCAAAGTTGGCTCCGTTGACGCCCTCAGGACCCTGATCGACGATGGCTGCGATGGCGCCCGGCTGATACTTGCTCAGATAATCCTGCGTGATCGCCAGAGCCTTCGAGTTGTCCCAGTCGGCTGCCTGTTTTTCGACGATCTCGATACCGGGATATTTCTTCAATGTATCCAACAGTCCCGCTTCGCGGTCGAGTTGGGCAGAGGTGCCGAGCTTGCCGAGAATGTAGGCGATCTTTGCCTTCTCGCCGACGGCCTTGACCACCAGTTCACCCTGACGTTGACCGAAGGCGAAGTCGTCGACGCCGACATAGGTGAGGACCTTGGCGCCGGTGCTGACGTCTGCCTTGGTGTTGACCGCCATGACCGGGATGTTGGCGGCGCTGGCCTGCCGGATTACCGGAACAATACCCTTCGGATCGCTCGGCGCGATCATGATCATGTCGACCTGCTGCGCGATGAACTGCTGGACGATCGAGATCTGCGTCGCCAGATCACCGTTGCCGCTTTGGATGTCGAGCTTGATGCCGTTCTTTTCAGCAGTCTCCTTGGCCATTTTGATCAGATTCGAATAGAACGGCACGGAAGTGTTCCAGATCATGAATCCGACCCGCTTTCCCTCCTGGGCGCGTGTCAATCCTGTGGTGGCGAGCACGGCAATGGCCGACGCTCCAACGAGCACGTGTCGGCGAGAGATGTCTTTCATTGCATTTCCTCCTCTAGGGTTTCAGCGCATTTCGCGCTGCTTGCGGTGATAGCTGTCGAGGCCGACGGCCACGAGAATGACGGCACCGGTCACGGCCGGCTGCCAGAAAGGCGAGACGCCCAGCAGGTTGAGAGCATTGGCGATGATGCCGAGAAGAAGGGTGCCGAGCACGGCACTCCAGACCTGGCCAACCCCGCCGGAAAGCGGTACGCCCCCGACGACAACGGCTGCGATCGCGGTCAAAGGCCAGTCCGTGGCGCTCGCAGGCTGGCCGATATTGGTCTGCCCCAGAAGGACGATCCCTGCGACGGCCGCAAACAGCGCACCCAATGCGTAGGTAACGAGCAGAACGCGGTCGACGTTGATGCCGGCAAGCCGGGCTGCCTGCTTGTTGCCGCCGACGATGTAGATGTAGTGACCGAGCGTCGTGAAGCGGAGAATGGCCCAGGTAATCAATGCCACGACCGCGAAGATGATGGTCGGGATGGGCACCGGTCCGATGCGGCCAAGGCCAAGGACGGTGAAGGCTTCGGGGACGCCGTAGACCGGTTGCGCCGCCGTCCCGACGAAGAGGAAGCCCGTGACAAGAACCTGGGTGGCAAGCGTCGTCACGAAAGGACTAATACCGATCTTGGCGATGAAGAAGCCATTGGCCAATCCGACGAGAAGGCCGAGTGCGAGCGCCGTAAGAACGCCAAGGGGGATCGAATATTGAACGATGACGGCGGCAGCGACGACAGAGGACATGGCGCCGACCGCTCCCACCGAAAGATCGAAGCCGCCCGTGACGATCATCAGCAGCATGCCGCAGGCGACGATGCCGATGATCGAGTTGCGCTGCAGCACGTTGGCGAAGTTTGCCCAGGTGGCGAAATAGGGAATCGTCAGACTGAAAATGATGAGCAGCAGCACGAATATGATCGGCAGCGCGTAGCCGGACAGCGCCGACCAGCGCAATCGCGAGCCATTGCCCTGGCCTTGGCGGACCTCTGTCGGGGTTGTTGTCATTATTCCTGATCTCCAAAAAGCTGGGCGACGGTCGCTGCCTGGCGATGCTTCTCGCCCGCAAACAAGAGGGTGCCGATAAGCTCTGCCTGTTCGCCGAGAGCAGCCGGTACGACCCTGACGTTCTCGGTGGCTCGAGCGATCGAGAAGCGCCGCATCGAGTCCTTGAGCGGCGCAAGCAGGCTTTCGCCTGCCCGCATCAATTCACCGCCGACGATGACGATATCCGGGTTGAAATAACTGCACAGGGCTCCGACAGAGCGGCCCGCAAGGGCTCCTGCGTCCGCCACGATCCGGTTGGCGCCAACATCGCCGGCCACGGCCTGCCTCAACATTTCATCGGAAGTTATATTTCCATGGGAGGCACTCAGGGCCTTTGCCAACGCGTTGACGGAGATCTTTGCCTCCAGACAACCGCGGCTGCCGCAGCGGCAAACGTCACCATGCTCATCGACGACTACGTGACCCAGTTCACCTGCGATGCCGCTCGCGCCGCGAAAGACCTGACCGTTGATGACGATACCGAGACCGACGCCCACGGACAACAGAACGTAGAGAGCGACACTGGCTTGCCGCGCGGCGCCATAAACGCTTTCCGCGAGTGCCCCGAGGTTGGCGTCGTTGTCCATATAAACCGGCAAGCGAAGCCGTTTCGACAACCCTCCGGGGACATCCGTGCCGACCCAGCGGGCGAGGATGGAGCCTGCGTGAAGACGGCCTGTGGCAGCATCGACCGGACCTGGGACACCTATCCCGACGGCGTTGATCTCCGAGCGATCAATTCCGGCGGCAGATACGATCCGATCGACCTTTTCTGCCGCAAAGTCCAGCGCGGCCTCGGCCGGCATGTCGATGTCGAAATCACCGGAGATTTGTTCGATTATGCGGTAGTTGGCATCAGAGACGGCGGCTTTGATGAAGATGCGGCCGAAATCGATCCCAACGTAATAGCCTTTGGGATTGGTGAGTGCGACTCTTGTCCCTGGTCTTCCCGCCGATTTCGACGCTTCGCCGTCGCTTTCGATTTCCTCGACCAAGCCGTCGGCGATCAAAGATGCAACGAGCAGAGACGCCGTCGAGCGAGAGGTGCCGATACGGCGCGCAAGTTCGGCGCGCGATTGCGGCCCGCTCGTCGCCAGCACGTCCAGTGCGCTTGTCCTCAGGCGTGTCTGAGATGATGCCATGCCCATGAAGTCCCCTCCGGTGCCATTCGTTTGACATGAAGAACTTGATATGTCAAATCCAGTACATAACATTTTAAATGTTTGTCTTAAATCGAACAAATTCGAGGCGCAATGGCCAACATCAAGAGGATTAGTGCAGCCGTCGTGCTTGCCGGGGGGGAATTGGATGCCATCGAAAACGGCGCTGTCCTCGTCGAAGCAGGATCCATCATTGCCGTCGGCAAGAACGCGGACATTCCCGTACCTGAGGGATGCGACGCCATCGATTTGACGAACGCGACGCTTATGCCGGGCATGATCGACTGTCATATCCATACGTTTGGAGTCGACAGTACCCGCCTCCACACCCTGGCAACCGAACGAGAAGCCTATCGCGCCGCCCGTTCATTGAGCGAATTGCGCGAGATGCTGCAGGCAGGCTTTACCGCCGCGCGATGCCTTGGCTCGAACATTGGCCCGCAAGTTCGCCGGGCGATTGACGAAGGATTGGCCGACGGGCCGACCTTGAAGGTGGCGGGAGGGTTCATTTCGTCCACATCGGGTACCTGGGACACGAACGGAACGCCGCTTGCGGCAGCCCGTCTTAGCGGAGAACTTGCTGATGGGGTTGATGGCGTAAGACGAGCGGTGCGAGAGCGGGTTCGCGATGGAGCCGACTTCATCAAGCTCGGGCTCTCCAAGGGCGGCGTTCATGACCGATATCACGCCTGGGGGGATGATCCTCTGAGCCAGATTCCCGCTTACGGGCTGGATGAGGTCAAAGCCGCTGTCGAGGAGGCGCATCGCAATGGCCTGAAAGTAAGCGCACATGCCATCGGTGAAGCTGCGGTTGTTCTTGCGCTGGACGGCGGGATCGACATCATCGAACATGGTTATGGCATCACGCCAGAAACGCGGACCAGGCTGGTCGAAGCTCGCAAGATTGTTGTCACAACCCTCTCGCAGGTCCACTTCCATCGTCGCGCTTACGACAGCTTCCACTATCCCGATTGGGAGCGGACAGTCTATGAACGGCACTGGCAAGTCATGCTGCATGATTTGCGGCTTGGGCTGAAGGCCGGTGTTCGCTTCGCGCTCGGCACGGATTTGATTGGTGCCCCGACACATCCGCTGCGGGAGGCCGCCATGGAATTCGCGCTCGCGGTCGACGCCGGGATGAGCCACAAGCAGGCGCTTCAGGCAGGTACGAGTGTTGCTGCCGAAGCTCTCGGTATTGCGGAGGAGACCGGATCCATCGAGAGGGGAAAACGTGCGGATTTGATTGCGGTGACCGACAACCCGCTGACACGCATAAAGAGCTTGGAAGCGCCGGTATTCGTGATGAAGGCAGGCCGTCGAATTTTCTAAGACTGCCGACAATCTCCCAAGCCGGATCGGCAACCGCTCATTGACTCTGGGCCAGTTCCGATCGCCGGCCCGGCATCGCCACCACAGTCGCCGTCAAGTTGACACCGCTGCCGACGCAACGCGAAACGGCGTTGCTCGCCGTCGGCTCATTGGAAGATGCCGTGGCACTCTATCGGCTTGCACGCCGAGAATGTTGCGATCTGATGTCGGCTTTTGAATTCATGCCGCCGGCAGCCTTCACCTTGGCGCGGGAAGCCATGCCGGATCTCGTCGTGCCGCTTTCAGCCGAGCATCCGGCCTATGTTCTGCTGGAGATCTCCGGCTCCGGCCTGGTCGATATTCCGGAGCTGATGCAGAGGTTTCTCGAACTCGGTCTTGAACGCGAACTCGTCATGGACGGCGTCATCGCCGCTTCCGAAGCGCAGACAAGAACGCTCTGGCATTTCCGGGAAGGCACGGTCGAGGGGCAGGCCAAACGCGGACGGCATCTGCGGACCGACGTATCCGTCTCGCTTTCGGACCTCGCAGCCTTCGTAAGCGAGGCCGAAGCACAACTGGCTTCCCTCATGCCCGACTGCCTGGCGATCGCTTATGCCATGGGCTGCAGTCTGCGCAAGCTCACGAGCTGGCCGCGCTCAAGGGGGGTGATCGATACGGAAAACAGGAATGAATCCCGGCATGCTCTTCCGACCGTGAGTGCCGGTCAGATCGGCTGCATCTTTCGCATATCGCTCAGCTGCCGTTTCATCTGGCTGATGCGGGCGCGCTCGCTCTCGGGCCGCCGCATGGCAACACTCGTCGACAGGATGTCGATGACGACCAGCGCGGCGATGCGGGAGATGGTCGGCGTATACATGTTGGTGTTTTCAAGAGTCTCGACGATCAACGCGACATCACAGTAATGCGTCAGCGGCGATTCCGATCCGGTGAGACAGATGACGACTGCGCCGTTATCACTGGCGATGCGGGCGATCTCGATGATCGACCGTGTCGTGCCCGTGTTTGAAATAACGAAGGCGACGTCGCCCGGCTTCATCATCGAAGCCACCATCAGCTGCTGATGCGAATCCAGTTCGGCACCGCAGGGAACGCCGAAAAGAGGAAACTTCTGCTGGGCGTCACGTGCAACGATGCCGGAGGCGCCAAATCCGAAGAAGACAATCGAACGGGCGGCCGACAGGACGTCGATCGCCTTGTTCAGCGCAGCCTTGTCGAGCTTGGAACGCGCCCAATCGAGGCTCGTCATCGTATAGTCGAAGATCTTCTCGGCAATGACTTCCGGACCGTCGGTATCGAGCAATACGGAATGCGTTGCAGGCGTGCCGAAGGCGAGGCTCTGGGCAAGCCGTATCTTGAAGTCCTGGAAGCCGCTGCAACCGATCGCCGCCGTGAAACGCAACACGGTCGGCTGGCTGACCTCAGCAAGAGCAGCGGTCTCGCCAACCGTCGCATTCAAGATGCGGCGCGGATCCTCCAGCACGACATCGGCCACCTTGCGATCAGATTTGCGCAATTCTGGGCGCATCGTCCTGATGATCTCGATGATGTTCCGGCCGCTGTTGGTCCGGATGTCGCTATCCATGCGGATCGCCTTTCCTGCATTGTTTAGAGCGGGATGCCGAAAAGTGTGCGCGGTTTTCGAGTGACATCCCGCTCTTACTTTTTGATTGAGAGGCGGATTCAGATTTCAGATCGATTCGACCTGAAATCATCCGGCTCTTGCACAAAGGCTAAGAGTTTCGTTCTGCCAGAGCAAGACCGCGTCCATGCAGCAGTTCAAGGTGTTACAGCGACCTTTGTGCGTCTCATAAGAGGCACGGCTCTGTATTGAGCACATCATGCGCCACGCCAGGAAAACGCAACATTGGTCCTGGCGCGATGAAGATGCACGTCTTTCACCGAAGCGACTGCGGCATCAATGGTCTGCGGACTTTCGGTATTAAAGTCGAAGAGCCCATAATGGTGGGCGACCACGTCCGTGACGCCGACACCGCGCGCGATCTCGATCGCCTCCTCGAGGGAGAAGTTTCCAGGCACGCCGTGACCGGAGAGCTCGGGGCGCCTGCCGTTGACGGGCAGCAGTGCGATGTCTGGCATAAACGCGCTGACCTCGCTCTCCAGACCGGGGAAAGGGACGCAATCGCCCGAGTGCCAGATACGCACGGATCCGGCATCGATGACGTAGCCGAGAAAGCGATGATTGCCTTCGGCGTCGGTTTCGAGAGTTTCATGCGCGGCCCTTGTCGGGATGATCGACAGGTCGGGCAGGGGGAAAAGTTTCTCTCCGGCCCGCGCAAGCACAAGGTGCTCCTCCGCCGTGATGGATCGATCAACAGCTTGCTGGCGCGTCGCGCGGGGTACCACCAATTTCGCCGACGGATTGGCTCGGAGCAACGGTGGCAACGTGCCTGGATCCATATGATCCGTATGCGCATGCGTGCAAAGCACGAGGTCGACGAAAGGAACACACTCCGCGAGGATGGGCGGCGGCATCATACGGATATGCGGACGCGGCGTGCCTGCATATTTTTCGGCGAGCGTATTGGACAGATAGGGGTCGATGACGAGTCGGTATCCGCCGATATCGACAACGAAGCCTGCCTGGCCCAGCCAAAAGATCCGAAGGCCGCCTTCAGGGCGCCTGTTCAAGCACTCGTTAAGGGGACCTTCGAACGGATTCTCTTGAAGCTCGCCGCGCATGGTCTGCCTCACGATTTCAGTGCCGCAAGCAGGTTGTTGGCGGCGATCCGCGTCGCGCGATCGACGCTTTCAGCGGTGAAGCCACCGATATGGCTGGTTGCGATGACGCGGCGATGAGCCGCGAGATCGAGAGAGGCCGGCGGCTCCTGTTCGAACACGTCGGTCGCATAGCAGCCGATATGGCCGGCATCGAGAGCCTCTATCAGCGCGTCCTCATCCACCAGCCGGGCGCGTGCGGTGTTGATGAGAACCTGACCTTCTTTGCTTGCGAGGATCCGTCGCCGATCCAGGAAAGTCGAACCGTCGCGCGGCAGCGGGCAATGCAGCGACAGGATGTCGGATTCTGCAATGATGGCGTCGACGTCCGCATAGGCAAAGGCTTGCGAGGGGAGGTCGAGATTTGGCCGGACAGGATCGAATGCGACCACGCGCGCGCCAAGCGCAATGACCATGCGCGCAACCTCGCGGCCGATCGCCCCGCAACCGACGATGCCGACCGTCCGGCCATGGATTTCCGAACCACGCAGCCGCGGCCAGCCACCGGATTTGATGCCGGCATCGGAATGCGGGATCGATCGCAAGGCGCTGAAGATCAGGCCGATGGTCAGTTCGGCAACGCCCATCGAATTGGCGCCTTCGGCGATCATCACCTTGACGCCGCGCTTGTTGAGTACGTCCAACGGCAGATTGTCGATGCCGACGCCGTTGCGGCTGATGACCCTCAACTTCTCCGCTGCTTCGATGATCTTCGGCGTCACGGGCTCCACGCCGGCCAGCCAGCCGACGCAGCCGGGCA
Source organism: Sinorhizobium sp. CB7 (assembly GCF_041357635.1). Classification (NCBI taxonomy): domain Bacteria; kingdom Pseudomonadati; phylum Pseudomonadota; class Alphaproteobacteria; order Hyphomicrobiales; family Rhizobiaceae; genus Sinorhizobium; species Sinorhizobium sp. CB7. Next base: position 235,664 of record NZ_JAULLL010000003.1, on the reverse strand, counting down.
CAAGATCGATCAGCTCCTGCTCGCTCGGCATGGCGCCGGCGGTCGAATAGACGATCTCGAAGCCGCTCTCTCTCATGCGTTCGACATCAGGATGAGGCTCGGCCGTCAGCGAGCGCGGTGTGACCAGAATGCGCTGGTTCATCCTTATCTCCCTGCCGCCTTGAGCGCGATCTCCGAAATCCGATCAAACGACGGCCCGGCCGTCGGGATGACGACATCGAACACCTCGGCGATCACCTGCGTCCATCCGTGGATGAAATAGGTCCAGCCGTCTTCGATCTGCAGCGACTTTGCGCCCTGCTGCCGCCGGGCTTGATCCAGAAAGATCAGGTCGCCTCGATAGTTCAGATCCCAGGCGACGGAACGCACCGGGAATATCGCGGCATCAGTAAGCGGCGAACCCGGCGCGTCCTTGCCGAGACCCGTGGCATTGATGACGAGCGAGCCGGGTTTCAGCGTCTTGAGAACCGCATCATTGTCTTCGGGCCTTTCAGCCAGGAGATATTCCACCGGGACGCTGCTTTCGATCTGCTGGTGAATGCGCCTGATCTCGTCCAGCCGATGCTCGCTGCGGTTTGTCACGACGATCCGGGCCGGCACGTTGTTGCCGCGGCTTTTGCGCATCAGATGCCAGGTCAACGCGATCGTCGAGCCTCCGGCACCCATCGAGAAGAGATCCGAATCGTTCTTTTCATAGTAGTCTTCACCGAGGAATCCATCGATCGACAGACCTGAAGATATCGGATCCTTCGCATGGCAGACGAGCTTGCCATTGCGCTTGGAAATGCAGCTCGTTTCGTCCATCAACAGGGCGTGAGGATCGATCACGTCGAAGAGGTCCCGGCAGGCATGGAAGAGATCGATCTTGTGGGTGGTGACCAGCGCCCCCATCGACAGCGGGTCGTCGCGGATGAATTCGACGGCCTTCCGGTATGCGGAAGGATCATCGTGCAGCTTGAAGTCGATCCCCTTGATGACCGCATTCTTCAGGCCGAGATACTCGGCCCAGGCGGGGAAGACCTTCATGATCGAACTCTTGCCGGTCGTGACGCCGATGAAATAGAGGGTCGGGCTCGTTGCTGGTTCGTAGGTGCTCACGCGCGCTTCTCCAGGGCTTCCTCGGCGACCTTCACGGCTGCTGCCGCATTCCTTGCGATCGCTGCGAAACGTCCTTCCCGAATATCTTCGGTCTTGGCGATCCAGGTGCCGCCGACGGCAATGACCTGCTTTAGCGCCAGCCATTCACCGATCGTTGCCTCGGTCACGCCACCGGTCGGAATGAAGCGGATACCGAGATGGGCAAAGGGGGCGGAAATGCCTGACAGAGCCTTCGGGCCGCCGGCGACGCCGGCCGGAAAGAATTTTGCAAGCCGCACACCACGGGCAGCCGCCAAGGTCAGATCGGAGGGCGTCATGATGCCTGGGCAGAACGGCAGGCCGGCGGCTTTCGCGGCATCGACGATCTCCGGGTCAAAACCCGGCGCCAGCCCGAAACGCGCACCGGCGTCGATCGCTTTCTTAAGATTGGAGGTGTCGAGCACGGTGCCGGCGCCTATGCAGAGCTCCGGACGGGCGTCCCGCATGGCCGCGAGCACATCTGCCGCAGCCTCCGTACGGAACGTGATTTCGGCAACTGGCAATCCGCCTTCGAGAAGTGCATCGGCAAGCGCGACCGCATCCGAAGCACGCTCGATGGCGATGACCGGGACGACGCCGAGACCGGCAATCAGGTCGATTGGGTTCTTCATGGTCAAAATTTCTCCAATATGGCGGGACCACGTCAGGCGTAGGTCTTCATCAGGGTGCGGGCAGTTTCGGCGCTGCGCGGCATGTAGGCGGAGTTTTCGAAGAGCTGCCAGCCGCCGCCGTCTCTGGCCATGACACGGTGGCGCATGCCGTTCGATGTTTCGATGATCCCGTAATCCTGGCCGCTATCGGATGGGTAGGCGAAGACCATGACCAGGTCCTCGTCTCCGATGTTGATCGACCGGTGGATCCAGAAGGGCGGCACATAGCAAATGGTCTGCGGCTTTATCTCGACGATGCGGGTCTCGCCTTCCGGCGATTCGAGCTGCATCAGCCCGTGGCCTTTCTGGCCGAAATAGATCTCCGGACGGTCTGCCTTGGCGTGAATGTGGCCACGCGTCAGGAAGTACTCATCACCGACGCGGCCGGGATTCATGCGCGTGACGCCGTAGATCAGGTCGCCGCTATGTGTGCCCGGACGATAGTCTTCCACGTCGTAGACGACGATGTCGCCGACCTTTTTCAGCAGAGCCCGATACGCCTCCGCGTCAGCGTAGAGTCCATTGAGATCGCTCAGGCGCTTCTCATAGCGGCCCGTATTTCCGCTCATTCCGCCGCCGACCGGATCGACGATACTCGAGACTGGTTCCCGCATCATGATGCATCCTCCATTTGGTAGTAAAATTACATAAATAGATCACATTGCACGTGCAAGCGAAATTTTTGGGCAATATTCCCATCGAAATTACGAGAAACGCCTAAAAAATATGTTGACGCCAAAAAAGTGCGTAATTACGCTACATATCAGCCAATGGAACTGGCTCGCGCCTGGTGCGCCCACTCGGAGGAGAAAAGATATGAAAAAGACCGTAATGAAGCTGGCCCTCGGCGCGGCTGCATCGCTGCTGGCAATGTCGGCTGCCGAGGCTGCCGATTGCAAGATCGGCGTTTCCATGAAGACGCTCGACGCGCCCTATTTCGCCGCACAGGAAGTCTCCGCCAAGAAGCACGCCGAAGAACTCGGCTGCGAAGTCATCTCCGTCGATGGCCAGAACGATCTGAACAAGCAGGTCGCCGATGTGGAAGACATGGTCGCGCAGGGCATCGGCGCGCTGATCATCAATCCGCGCGACAGCAAGGGTCTCGTCCCGGCCGTCAACGCTGCGACGGCAGCCGGCGTCAAGGTCTTCGTCATCGACTCGACGATCGATCCGCAAGCCAACTTCGTCACTCTCGTGCAGTCCTCGAACTCCCAGAACGGCCTGCTCGTCGGCCAGTGGCTAGCCGACAACACCAAGGGCAAGGACCTGAAGATCGCGCTGATCTCCGGCGACAAGGGCAATGAAGTCGGCCAGGAGCGTCGCCTCGGCGTGCTCGCCGGCCTGACGGAAGGACAGCTGCGCAACGAAGGGCGAGCCCATTTTGAAGTCGTCGGCCAGGGCTGGGGCGGCTGGACCAACGAGGGCGGCCTCAAGGCGATGGAAGACCTTCTGACGGCCAACCCTGATGTCAACGTCGTGCTCGGCGAGAACGACTCGATGGTTCTCGGCGCGCAGAAGGCCATGGAGCAGGCAAACCACCTGGATGGCGTGCTCTTCCTGGCAGCTGCGGACGGACAGAAGGAAGCGCTTCAGTCCATCAAGGACGGCAAATATGGCGCAACGGGCCTGAACGATCCGGCGCTTGTGGCCGCCACCGCCGTCGATCTTGCCAAGAAGGCCCTCGACGGCAACCTGCCTGCCGACATCTCCAAGATCACCTATACGACGCCGACGGCGATCACCAAGGACAATGTCGACAAGTATCTCAAGAAGGACGCGGTATTCTAAGACCAGATCTTCCCTGTGGCCGGTGCGGCGTCCGCCGCGCCGGTCCACCCATTCGAAGACCTTTGGTGCCGACGCCGGGCATGCGTTTGATGTTCATGGAGCGATTGGCATCGGATCACGACCTGTAGAATGTGACGCTATGGAAACTGTTGTTGAGCTGACCGGGATCCGAAAGACCTTCGGCGGTGTTCGCGCCTTGCAAGGCGTGGATTTTGCGCTTCGCGCCGGTGAAGTTCATGCGCTCCTGGGTGAAAACGGTGCAGGCAAGTCGACGCTCATGCGCGTGCTTGGCGGCGAATACATCCCGGAGGCGGGGACCGTGAAGGTTGGCGGCGCGGAACAGCAGTTTCGCGGACCGATGGATGCTCTCGACAAGGGCATCGCGATCATCCATCAGGAAATGGCGCTGGCGACCGATCTGACGGTCGCGGAAAATATCTTCCTCGCCGAAATCCCTTCCGTTATTTCCTGGCGCGATCTCAATCAGCGCGCTGCCGATCTCATTTCCAGCCTCGGCTTTTCGATATCGCCGTCCGCCACGGTTTCGGATCTCTCCGTTGCCCATCAGCAGGTCGTGGAAATTGCCAAAGCGCTTTCCCGCAATGCCGGTGTCATGGTCTTCGATGAGCCGACTGCGGTGCTGTCCGTCCGCGACGCCGAGCGCCTGCTTGGCATCATTCGCACCCTGCGCGCCCGCGGCGTGGGTATTATCTATATTTCGCATCGTCTCGACGAGGTGTTTCGGATCGCCGATCGGATCACGGTGATGAAGGATGGGGCCTCCGTTGCGACGGTCGATCGCAAGGATGTCGAAATCGATGACGTGATCCGGATGATGGTTGGCCGCTCGCTGAGGGCGCTTTTCGGTGAGGACGTCGAACGCAAGCGCGGTGAGGAGGTGTTGCGCGTCGAAAGCCTTTCCGATGGCGCACGCATTCGCGATGTTTCGCTGAGCGTGCGGGCAGGCGAGATTGTAGGCCTCGGAGGGCTTGTCGGCGCCGGGCGGACGGAGCTGGTGCGAATGATATTCGGGGCGGAACGGGCGACGTCCGGACGGATATTCCTGCGCGGCAAGGAAGTCCGCATCAACAGTCCGCGCGATGCCGTCAAGGCCGGCATCGGCCTTGTGCCCGAAAGCCGGAAAGAACAGGGTCTCGTTCTGGATTTCCCGATCCGTGTCAATGCCACCATGTCGAAGCTGGCGCCGCTCGTGAATGCCTTCGGTTTTGTCCGCCGCTCTGCCGAAATGAAAACCGTCGAGAAACTGGCATCACGTTTGCGGATCAAGGCGGATAGCCTCAACGATCCGACATCCAGTCTGTCGGGCGGCAACCAGCAAAAGGTCGTGCTTGCCAAATGGTTTCACGCCGATGGCGATCTCCTGATCTTCGATGAACCCACCCGCGGGGTGGACGTCGGTGCCAAGACTGAAATCTATTCCCTCATCAAGTCGCTTGCGGCCGAGGGTCGGGCAATCCTTGTCATATCGTCCGAACATATCGAGCTCTTCGGACTCTGCGACCGCATCCTTGTGATGCGGGAGGGGGAACTGACCGGATCGCTCGATCCCGAAAATTATACAGAAGAGAAACTGCTGAAGCTGGCGATGGTCAACACCGTCACGCAGGCCGAAGCCATCGCGACCAGTAATTGATTGGGTAAAGCCGTGACCGAACTTACTGAAACCGCCCACCGCCCGCATTCGCTGAACATCAGCAACATCCTGCATCGCTATGGAACGATTGCCATTTTGATCGCGCTCCTCATCGTTGCGAGCTCGATGTCGGATGTCTTCCTGACGCAGCGCAACATCATAAACGTGCTGCGCCAGAGCGCCGGCACGAGCCTGATGGCGATCGGCATGCTGTTCGTGATCCTGACGCGTGGCATCGACCTTTCCGTCGGCTCCGTTGCCGCGCTCGGCAGCGTGCTTTCGGCCATCATCATCCAGGATTACGGCACCGGTGCTTCGGTCGGTGGCGCGCTGCTGGCAGGGGCGGCATGCGGCCTGGTATCGGGCGTCCTTGTCGCCTTCCTGAAACTGCCGCCATTCGTCACGACCCTTGCCATGATGACGGTTGCCCGCGGCCTCTCGCTCATTGTCTCGGCCGGACAGCCTATCCAGATGGGCGATGCCGGTGCACTCATCACGACTTTCGGCTCGGGTTCGATCGCGACCATTCCTTATCCTGTCGTTCTGATGGCAATGGTCTTCGTCGTCGCCGGCATCGTGCTTGTCTTCACGCGCTTCGGCCGTCTCGTGAAGGCGATCGGTTCAAATGTCGAGGCGGTGCGGCTATCCGGCATTCCGGTCGCTTACTACACGACATCCGTCTACGTCATTTCCGGTGTTCTGGCCGCTGCCGCCGGCATCGTATCGACGAGCCGCACCGGCATTGGTTCAGCCAATATCGGCGTCGGCTCCGAGCTCGACGCGATCGCGGCTGTCGTGATCGGCGGTGCAAGCCTGATGGGCGGACGCGGCGGCGTCTTCAATACGTTCGTCGGTGTGATTGTGCTCGGCATCATCGCGAATATGATGAACCTTGCCCGCGTGCCCGGCTATCACCAGCAGGTTTTCATGGGCTGCATCATCATCGGTGCAATGCTTCTGCAATACGCCTCCAACTGGTTCCGCAAATAGCATTGCGCCCTCGCCGGGAATGAAAGCCATGCATCAAGATCTCTTTCTCGCCATCGACGTCGGCACGGGCAGCGTACGCGCAGCCCTCATCGATACCAAAGGCAAGATCCTCGGCGTCTGCAGTCGTGAGCACGAGCAGATCGTCCCGCAGTTCGGGTGGTCCGAACAGCGCCCGCAGGACTGGTGGCAGGGTGTTGCAAGTGCCGTCCGTGACGTTCTGGGCAAGGTGTCCGGTGCGCGGGCGAGGATTGCAGCAGTTGCAGCCTGTGGCCAGATGCATGGCACCGTGCTCGTGGGCGATGGCGGTGAATTGGTAAGGGAGACCGCGCCGCTCTGGAATGACAAGCGGACCGTTGACTACGTCACCGCCTTCGAGACTGCGCATGCGCCGGCAAGCTATCTGGCCGATTGCGCCAATCCGCCGACCCCGGCCTGGCCGGGGTTCAAGCTGCAGTGGCTGCGCGACAACGACCCGATCGCCTATAGCCGGACCGCGGCAGTCCTCATGCCGAAGGACTACATCAATCTCAGGCTGACGGGTGAAATCGCCATGGATCGCAATGATGGCGGCGCAAGCTTCCTCATGGATCCCAAGACGGGCGAGTGGTCGCAGAAGATGCTCGCACTGCTTGGCCTTGATGGCGGCAAGCTCGCGCCGCTTCGCAATCCGGTCGAGGTCTTAGGGCGTGTAACCGCCGCGGCAGCGGTGGAGACCAATCTTCTGGAAGGCACGCCGGTTCTGGTCGGTGGCGCCGATTATCCCGTGGCCCTTCTCGGCTCGGGCGTCTGCCGACCCGGCATCGGTTCGGAGGTCATGGGCACTTCGGCGATCATTACTGCGATCGCCCGCCAGCCCCTTCTGGATCCTTCGGTCTGCAACGTCGGTACAGTGGAAGGCAACTGGGGCGCCTTCATGCTTCTGGAATCGGGTGGCGACGCGATGCGCTGGGCGCGCCGTGCCTTTCACGAAAAGCAGTTTTCCTACGAGGATATCGTCGCAAAGGCGGCCGAGGCGCCGTCGGGTTCGGAACGATTGTTCTTCATGCCATATCTGACCGGCGAGCGCCTCGGTGACCACCGCAACGCGCGGGCGCAGTATTTCGGGATCGGTGCGGCCCATGGTCTCGCGCACATGCACCGCGCGGTTCTCGAGGGCGTCGCCTTCGCCGTCAAGCGTCACATCAATATACTTGACCGCATTTCCGGGGCGCCTCTGCAGCGCATTATCGCATCCGGCGGCGGTGCCAAGACCAGGCTTTGGATGAAGATCAAGGCGAGCGTCTACGATCTTCCGATCCTCGTGCCCGCGGAGCCGGAATGCGGACTCGTCGGCTGCGCCATTATGGCGGCAACGGCGACCGGCGGTTTCCGGACCGTGGAGGAAGGCGCCGATGCCTTTGTCTCTTACGACGAGGAAATTCTCCCCGATCCGCGCTGGGCCGAGATCTACAGACCGATGCAGGGCTTCTTCGAAAAGCTCTACGAGCACAGTCAGTCGCTCTACGACGACCTCGACGGATTGCCGCAATGACCAGGTGCGCTGTACTTTTCGACATGGATGGCGCGCTCGTCGACAGCGAGCGCATGCATTACGACGCCATGACTGCGGTCCCTGCCGCCACGGGTTACTCGATCCCGGATGGTCTCGCCGAAACGATTACGGGCTTGAGCGGGGAGGACTGCCATGCCCTCCTGCAGCGCCTCGTCGGATTCGCACCGTCATTCGACGACTATATCCGGGCGAAATATCGGACCTATCTGGAGACGGCTCCGTTGCTGCGGATGCGTCAGGGCGCGGAAGCAGCCCTTGCCTTGCTACGTGACAGCGGCACGCCCTTTGCCATCGTGTCGAATTCCGACCGGATACTCGTCGAGGCCAATCTTCGGGCGGTCGGCCTTGCGCGGCCGGGACTGATTTCGGTCAGCTGCAATGATGTCCGCAACGGCAAGCCGGATCCGGAGCCCTATCTTCGCGCCGCTTATCTGCTTGGCATCGAGCCGGCGGCCTGCATCGTGGTGGAAGACAGCATTCCGGGCGCCATCGCCGGTCATGCCGCAGGAATGACGGTAATCGGCTGGCCGGAGCCCCATCGCGGCGATCTGGTCTTTCCCGAGGGCACAATCATCGCTGCGCCCCATGATCTGAGAGCCTCTCTTTCCAAGTGCCTGGGGGGCAAGCTCGATATTCCAACCCTTGAGGATGCGCTTCATGTATCTCGATAAATTCAGGCTGACAGACAAAATCGCGGTGGTCACCGGCGCCGGGCGGGGCATCGGCCTTGCCGCTGCGGAAGCATTGGCGGAGGCTGGCGCCACGGTCGTGCTGACCGACATGAACCCCGATCTTCTGAAGACCGCAACGGAAGCGCTGGTGGCGAAAGGCTACAAGGTCGACAGCGAGGCGCTCGACGTGACGGACGTCAGGACAGTCCAAGCGGTTCATGACGCGATCATCGCGCGGCACGGCCGGGTGGACGTCCTCGTCAACAATGCCGGCATCGCGATCAGCAACCACCCGGCGGAGACCATGGCCGACGAGGTCTGGAACAAAGTCATCGACGTAAACCTGAACGGCGTCTTCTGGTGCTGCCGCGCCTTCGGCAAATCCATGCTGGAGCGCGGCGCCGGCAGCATCGTCAACGTCGGATCGATGTCAGGTTTCATCGTCAACCGACCGCAGGAGCAGGCGAATTACAACGCATCGAAGGCGGCCGTGCACCACCTGACGAAGTCGCTTGCTGCGGAATGGGGTGCACGCGGTGTTCGCGTCAACTCCGTCGCCCCGACTTACATCGACACCGAAATGAACAAATACGTCTATGAAGATGCGGAGATGTACCGGCACTGGGTCGGCGGCACGCCGATGAACCGTCTTGGCCGCACCGATGAAGTCGCCTCCGTCATCCTGTTTCTAGCAAGCGAAGCGTCGAGCCTCATGACGGGATCGATCGTTCTGGCGGACGGAGGCTATGTATGCTGGTAGAAGGCGCTGAGGCCGGCATCATCCGCGGCGCCCGGTTTCCGGGTCGCTATATCCAGGGTGCAGGTGCGATTGAACGCCTTGGAATTGAAGCAGGCAGATTTGGCCGGCGTGCCATCGCCCTGATCGATCGCGGGATTTTCGAGCTGGTCGAAAAAGACGTGGCAGCAGCACTTTCCGGCCATGTCGAGGCACAACTCATCTGCCACGGCGGCGAATGCTCGGAGAGCCAGATAGCCGTGCTCGCTTTAGCGGCCCGGAATTCAGATGCGCAGGTCATTATCGGTGTCGGCGGTGGCAAAGCGCTGGATACGACCAAGGCTGCCGCACGTGACCTCGATCTTCCGGTCATTGTCTTTCCGACCATTGCCGCCTCCGATGCACCCTGCAGCGCGCTGGCGGTGGTCTATAACGAAGACGGGACGGTTGCTTACGACATGTTCCTTCCCAGCAATCCTGACCTCGTACTCGTCGACACCGCATTGATCGCCAGGGCGCCGGCCCGCTTTCTGGCCGCGGGCATCGGCGATGCGCTGGCGACGTGGTATGAGGCCGACGCCTGCCGCCGGAGCGGTGCCCATAACTGCATGAAGATGCCCGGTGTCGGTCTCGCCCTCGAGGTCGCGCGCTTCTGCCGCGACACGATCTTCGAACATGGTCCGGCAGCGCTAGCCGAATGCGACAGGAAGGAGGCCGGCCCCGCGCTTGAGCGCGTTGTCGAAGCCAATATCCTTCTTTCGGGCATCGGCTTCGAATCCGGCGGGGTGGCTGCCGCTCATGCGATTCATCACGGACTTTGCGAACTCGAGGACGTCCATCACCATCTGCACGGCGAAAAGGTAGCGATCGGCGTGCTTGCCGGACTGAAGATCCAGGGCCGGGAGGATGAATACCGGCGTGTTCGCGAGTTCTGCCTTCAGGTCCGGCTGCCGACGCGCCTGGCCGACATCGGCATCACGGACCCATCCGATGAAAAGCTTGCGATCGTCGCGCGGCGAGCCTGCCGACCGGGCGAAATCATCCACAACGAACCGATGGCGGTCAGCGAAGAGATGGTGGTGGGCGCGTTGAGGGCGCTCATCTAGACAATTCCAGGAAAAATGTGAAGCGGTTTTCCGTTCGGAATTGCGAAGAAACAAAGCTTACAACGGTTCTGCGATTCCATGAAAAGCTGAACCGCTCCAGCACGGAGATAACGGGAGGGAACGACATGGACGGTGTAGCTGCATTTGCACCCAATTTTCTGGCGGGCAAGACGGTTGTCGTATCTGGCGGAACGAGCGGCATCGGGCTTACTGTGGCAGAAGGTTTTGCGACCGCGGGCGCGACCGTCATCGCGACGGGAAGTTCTGAGGGGCGCCTTGAGACTGCGCGGGCTCAGGCCGCCGGATCTGTGCGGTTCGAGAAGCTGGACGTCCGCAATCGCGGTGCGGTCGAGCGTTTCTTTGCTGCGTTTCAAAGGTTGGACGTGCTCGTCAATTGCCAGGGTATTGCGCGTCCCGATGCGGAATGGCACGAAGACGTCTTTCTCGACGTCATGGATGTCAACCTCAACGGCGCCATGCGGCTTTCTCGTGCCGCCTTTCCGTTATTGAAGCGCAGCGGCGGAAGCATCGTCAATTTTGCGTCAATGCTGAGCTACTTGGCCGACGAGAGCGTGCCCTCGTATACTGCCAGCAAGACCGGTATTGTCGGATTGACCCGGGCGATGGCCCACAAGTACGGTCGTGACGGCGTCCGCGTAAATGCAGTCGCACCTGGTTATCACAGGACGGACATGACGAAGCCTCTTTGGTCTGTCCCTGAGAGCGAGCAAAAGATTGCCGAGCGTTCTGCCTTGAAGCGCTGGGGGACGACTGATGATCTTTTAGGACCGATCCTGTTCCTTTGTTCGCCGGCGGCGGCATTCGTAACCGGCGTCACCTTGCCCGTTGATGGCGGATACCATGTCGGTTGAGCAGGATTGGTCCGTGAGCCGGGTGAGGCATGCTGCGGTGCAGCCTTTCGCACGTTCTGGAATTTGGCAACCGTTTGAAATGCACGAAGGTGCCTGAGATTCGATGCCACAACTGTTTCCACGCTCTCCAAAGCATGCATCAGTCACCGACGATATTACGCAGTACCGTTTTTAGCTAATTTCGTTTGAATGGAAGATCCAGGTCCGTATTGCCGCCATGGAACGGATGATGCGCTTGCGTTCTCGACCGCTCCTTTCTGCAAGGGTGAGCTGGGATAACAGTACCGATCCCTGACGCCAATCCCAACCTGGCAATCTGGCACGTGGCTGGCGCGGCCAGGGAGTTAGGCGTTGACAAACCGAAACCTCCCGCAATCGTGATCACTTTCCGGCTGATCTCGCGCTATCGTGCATACGGTTGAAAGCGAAACAGGATTTCCTCCCATGACACGGTTGACCGCCAAGGACTTCCCGCAGGAACTTCTAGAACTTTACGACTACTACGCTCACGGTAGGATTACTAAACGCGAGTTCCTCGACCGAGCCGCGAAATACGCCGTCGGCGGTCTTACGGCCGCTGCCATTCTTTCCGCGATGAGCCCGAACTACGCGCTGGCTCAGCAAGTCGAATTCACCGATCCAGACATTTCAGCAGAATATATCCAGTATTCCTCTCCCAACGGAAATGGAGAAGTGCGAGGCTATCTGGTAAAACCAACGGCAATGAAAGGGAAAGTCCCTGCGGTCGTCGTCGTTCACGAAAACCGGGGCCTCAATCCCTACATCGAGGATGTCGCGCGACGCGTTGCAAAGTCAGGCTTTATCGCTTTGGCGCCGGACGGGCTCACCTCTGTGGGTGGATATCCTGGCAATGACGACAAGGGGCGGGAACTTCAACGGCAGGTGGATCCGCAAAAGCTAATGAACGACTTCTTCGCCGCCGTCGAATATCTGATGAATAGCGATCTGACGACTGGCAAGGTCGGCATTACCGGCTTTTGCTACGGCGGCGGCGTCGCTAACGCGGCTGCGGTTGCATATCCGGAGCTTGCGGTTGCCGTACCGTTTTATGGCCGCCAGCCGCCTGCAGCCGACGTTCCTCGCATCAAGGCGCCCCTTCTTCTCCACTATGCGGGGCTCGATAAGGGCATCAATGAGGGATGGCCCGCTTACGAAGAGGCCTTAAAGGCGGCGGGCAAGACCTACGAGGCGTATATCTACCCAGATGTAAACCATGGCTTTCACAACGATTCCACGCCGCGCTATGACGAGAAGGCCGCCAAGCTCGCATGGGATCGGACTGTGGCATGGTTTCAAAAATATCTCGTGTGAATAAAAAGGTCCGGCGGCCAGTGCCGCCGAACCTTTTTTATCAATGTTGCGTTATCGCGCTTGCAAGGTTGAACGAGATCCTCCCCATCACCACTCAGAGGCAGAAAGCGAGTGGCCATGCAAGCACGAAAGCCTGCCTTGATCTTGAGGTGGAGCTTGACCGGTGTTCAGCAAAATCAGCACCATCGATTGGCGCCGTGGGTTCGCCTTCGCGACTGATCCCGAGTGTTCGGGACCGGGATAACCAACCGGCCTGACCTTTTCGGCAACGCGCGATAGCGTTATCTGCAGTCCCGGTCAATTCGCGCGCAGCGTGGAATGACGGCGTGGTGCTTCCTGTCGCGTCGGCATGCGGGAACATGTCGAGATCGCGGAGGCGATCGGTGCCAGGGACTTCGCACGCGCAGCCGGTATCCTCGTGCGGCACATTGCGCGCAAGGAAGGCTCCCATTGGGAGCATTTCGATCCCGAGGTTCCGACGCGCCACGGGCACCGCTGAGCGCACAGCTGAATCAGGAGCAGATTGGGACAGATCCATCAATTTCGCCATGCCGGGCGCAGTGCATTTCTGCTTGCGCTCAATGCGACGCTCGCGGCCGGGTGCGGCGGCTAATCAGGGCAGAGATCTCTGACGGCTTTACCTGATGGGGTCGGGTGCAGGACCCGGACGGTCCTGCGTGGCTTCCAACCGTTTCGCTGCCGATCGACGTCACCCCCGAACAACAGGTGCTGCATCGCCCCGGTTCGATCCGATCATCTGCGGCCCGGGAACCGGCGAGCCTTTTCGCCTTATCCTGGAAAAGCCTTCCGGTTCCTTTACGACAAGTCCCCGTGATTGGCTGCTGGACTACCCACGTGCCGCGCATTGCGCTGTGTGGGACCTCAAAAGCTCGATGAACTCCAGATGCAATGGTGTCGGCAGCCAATTCGCCCTTGTCGTGACACCTTTCACGGACGGGCGCTTCAGGGTCAGCGGCAATATGGAGAAGCGGTCACCTCGATCATCCATCTCGACTTCGTGACGGCTTAGAACGCTGATGCGGTCGCTGTTCGACAGAAGGCTGCGGATGATGGAGAGCGAGCCAGTTTCAACGGCGTAGGATGTCCTGGGCTCGCCGGCGAAGAACTCTTCGATGGCGCGGCGGCGCGGGGTGGCAGGAGCAGGCATGACCCACTCGTATTGCATGAGGTCGGCCCGCGTAAGGTTCTTGGCATGCTGCAGCGGGTGCCCCCGGCGCACGACGATACAGAACGAATCATCGAACAGCGGTTCCTCGACCACGTCATGAACCCAGTCCGGCCGCCTCAAAAGGCCGAAATTCATATCGACCTGGCCGAGCCTCAAGCAATTGAGCATCGCGAGGTATGTGCCCTCCTGTATCTTGATACGGACCTTTGGATGCCGCCTCGTCAGGGCGTCGACGGCTGACGAGAGCACGTTCGAGGCGGACATCGGCAGGACGCCGATGCTTAGTTGCGTTGCCGCGCGGCCCTTGGCAACCTCGACCTCCTCCAGCGCGTATTCGATTTCCCTAATGGCAAGCCCAATCTTTCTGGTGAGCTCTGCCCCTGCCGGGGTGTTGATGACACCATCGGCGGAAGCCTGAAACAGGCGACAGTTGAGGATCTGCTCGAGTTCGCGGGCTGACCGGTAGAGCGCCGTCTCGGAGACGCCCATGGCGACTGCCGTTTGCGTCGCAGTCATTGGGTCAGTCGTCGCCACCAGCGAGCGAATCTGCGTGCTCGTGACCATATTGACCGGCGAAAAGCTCCGATCCTGCACTTCGGAACTCCCATAGATGGCCGAAAAGCCTTCCTCCATCATCGCGAAGAAGCGATCCACCCGGCGTAACAGGATATTTCCGAATTCGGTGGGATAGGATCCCGTCGGACGCCGGTCGAAAACCGGAGCTCCGATCTGGGACTCCAGCTTGGCAATCGCCTGGGTGACGGCCGGTTGAGAAACGTGAATGCTGGCCGAAGCCTGGCCAACGCTTCCCAAACGGGCGACAGCCTGCAAGGCCTTCAGGTGGCGAAGGTTGGGTAGCGCAATCATGATCTCCTCCTCAGACGGTGCACGTGGCTCCTCTCAGCATCCGCGGAGATACCTGTCTATTTGCTCGCAGGCTTAGCACGGCTTCGCAACTACCGCGTGCGCGGCAGAAGTCGCTCGTTTTACCTCCCTCAAGAAAATTAGCCTGAGTTTTGCGGCACGACAATATGGCCTAGCCGGCACCACGCATGTTAGCCGAGTTAATCACCCGAGAGCGCTACAACAAAGAAGAGCATCGACAGTGACTACTGCCTCGTGCACGGGTCCAAGGTTTCCACAATTCTACAATAGCTTAGACGCCGTTGAGACGGCACAGCGCAAGCCACCGTCCCGCTCAATTTGCACACTGCAATCATCGCGGGCGGAGTTGCCATTCGCCAAATCTTATGGCCCGGTATCCCTTTTCAATGCGTAAAACCTTCCGACGCTCGGCAATGATCGCCTGACGCATGACATTCACGGCTGGGAGGAGACGCTATGAAGGAAGATTTGCGTGATTTTAATGCCTTGTCGACCATAACGCGACGCGGTGTCCTTGGAGGGATTGCCGGTGCTGGGGCTTATCTTGCAACCGCAGGATTGCCTGGGTGGGGAGCATCGCCCGCTCGCGCCGCCGACATCGAGTCGGAGCTGGTTTTTGCCGGGCCAGGCGGGGCCTCGCAGCAGGTGCTGGAGGAAATGCTGATCCCGGACTTCAAGAAAATGTACGGCGACATCAACGTGACTCTGATCACCGGACAGCCGGCGGACAACGTAGCGAAACTGCGCACACAGGCGGCAAGCCCTACCATCGACGCGATATGGCTTGCCGGCGGCACGACCTATCAGGCTATCGATGCGGGTCTCGTCGCTCCGCTCGATGCATCGCTTGTCCCGAACCTGGCGCAGGTTCCGGCAAATGCCGGCAGGGAAGCGGCAGCGGCGCCGATCGGCATCGCCGTCGTGCAGCTCATGTACAGCATTCCCGTCTTCCAGAAGAACGGCTGGGCGCCGCCGAGTTCCTGGTTCGATCTTTGGGACACCCGTTTCAAAGGCCATGTCGGGCTGCCGTCGATCAACATTTCGAGCGCGGCCGGGTTCCTTGCGCTCTTGGCCAAGCAGCTGGGCGGGGACGAGAAGAACGTCGATCCGGCTTTTGCCAAGCTCAAGGAGCTGCGTCCGCAGATGCTGAACTTCTATTCATCGCTCGGAAACATGGAGACGGCGCTTCAGCAAGGTGATCTATGGATTGGCAACCTGACGGCACACCGCGGTTACCAGCTCAAGACGGCAGGAACACCGATCGGCATGTCGCAGTCCAAGGAAGGCGGTATCGGCTATCAGACCTGGGTAAGTGTCGTGAAGGGGGCTCCCCATCGCAAGGCCGCCCACGCATGGGTCAACTACCTGCTTTCGCCTGAGGGCCAGCAGAAGGTCCGCGAGGGCTTCGGGTACACCCCCGTCATCTCGTCGGTGCCGATCCCTGAAGAAGACCGCATCTACTTCCCGGACCTCAAGAGCGTGTTCATCCCGGACTGGCGCTACATCGCGGCGAACCTGCCGAAATATGTCGAGCGCTGGAACCGGGAGGTCGAACGGTAACGGGTCACGGCAAGTACCGATTTCTGTGGTTAAAATTGACGGGTAATTTCGGAATGCAGCCTTTTCTGTCGCTCGATGACGTAGGGGTGTCCTACGGGGCGTTTGTAGCCATTCAGTCGCTGAGCCTATCTCTCAGCCCCGGGGAATTCTTCTGCCTGCTCGGACCTTCCGGGTCGGGCAAGACCACAGCGCTCGGGGTGATTGCAGGCTTCACCGAGGTTTCCAAGGGAAGGGTCGGATTGGCCGGGCGGGACATTACCAATGTCTCGCCGCAGCGGCGCGAGATGGGCGTCGTCTTTCAGAGCTATGCTTTGTTTCCGCATATGACGGCCGAGGAGAATATCGGCTACGGGCTGAAGATAAGAGGCGAAGCCAAGGAGCGTATCCAGCGCCGCGCAGCCGAGCTGCTCTGCCTCGTCCAGCTCGAAGGCAAGGGCGGGCGGTATCCGCGGCAGATGTCGGGCGGCGAACAGCAGCGCGTCGCCATCGCCCGCGCGCTGGCGATCGAGCCGCAGCTGATGCTGCTCGACGAACCGCTCTCCAACCTCGATGCACGGCTTCGCGAGGAGATGCGTACCGAGCTCAAGCGCATCCAGAGGACAACCGGAGTGACGACGCTGCTGGTGACCCATGACCAGGAGGAAGCCTTCGGCATTGCCGATCGGATCGCCATCATGAACAAGGGGCGGCTCGAGCAGGTCGGTACACCCTCCGAGATCTACTGGTCACCGCAGACCCAGTTCGTGGCCCGTTTTATTGGGCAAGCCAATATTTTCGCCGGCGTAGACGACCGCGCGCGCAATGTTTTCCAGGTGGGCGTCCATGAATTTCAATGCCTGAAATCCGAGTCGGGCGATGCACCGGCCGTGCTCTTTCTGCGTCCGGAAGAGATCCGCATCGGCGGCGAGCGACAGGCAAATGTACTTCCGGGCGTCGTGGAAGGCATCGCGGCGCTGGGCAGTACACTCAACGTGCGCGTCGATACGCCGATCGGATCGCTGCTCGTCTATCGCCTCAATGACATCAAGCAGGTGCTGCGTCCGGGCGATCGGGTGGATGTGTCCTGGGCGGCGGATGCGGGCCGCATCATGAGGGGGGGCGGGCAATGAGCGCAACCTTCACCAATGTGACCTTACCGGCCAGACGGCTCAGCCGCCAGACGACGGTTTTCCTTCTTTTGCTGCCGGTGCTCGTCATCACCGTCTTCTTCTTCGTGATCCCGATGGCTGCGATCTTCGTCAACAGCCTGAAGGAGGGCACGCCGGGTGCGACGCACCTAACGCTGTCCAATTACATCAGCGTGGTCACCGACGACTTCTATTGGGAGATCATGCTGCGGACGATCAAGTTCAGTGCGCTGGCAACTATCGTCGCCCTTGCGCTCGCCTATCCCGCCGCGCTTTACATCTACTTTTCGCGCAGCAACTGGCGGCGGGTGATGCTGCTGATCGTGGTCTCGCCGCTCTTCATCAGCGTCATCGTCAGGACATATGGCTGGATGGTGGTGTTCAGTCCGAACGGGCTCATCGACGCGCTGCTGCCGACACGTTATGCGCTGCATCTCCTGAACACGCAGACGGCAATCATCCTCGGTCTCGTTCATATCTACCTCCCGTTCATGGTGCTTTCGCTCAATGCATCGCTTCTCAAGGTGGACCAGCGTCTCCTGTCGGCGGCCGCAAGCCTCGGCGCTTCCGGCTGGCGCAGTTTTTGCGACGTAATCATGCCGCTGAGCCTGCCAGGGGTGCAGTCCGGATGCGTGATCGTGTTCGCGAGCGCCATGACGGCCTTCGCTACCCCGCTGCTACTCGGCGGCTCGTCCAACAAGACCATGGCCTACATGATCTATCAGCAGAGTATCCTGCTCGCGAACTGGAATATGGGCGGCGCCGTCGCTTTCGTGCTGCTGGCCATGACCTTGGCCTTCGTCTTCATCATGAACCGGCTGCTCGAGAGGCGCGACCTCAAGGAGGCCCTGCAATGAACCGCTCGAACGAACATTGGCACCTCGCACGCCGCATCTTCGCGATCCTGTTCAGCATCTTCATGCTGTTGCCGCTCGTTGTCATCATGGTGGTTTCGTTCACCGACGAGGGCTATGTGCGGTTTCCGCCCGCCTCCTTCGGGTTCAGGTGGTACGCAGCGGCGCTGCAGAACGTGTATTTTCAATCCGGCCTCGTCGTCAGCGTGCAGATCGCGTTGCTGGTGGCGCTCGTCTCGGGAACGCTAGGGGTCCTCGCTTCGCTGGTCCTGGGACGCTATGAGTTTCCAGGCCGCAGTACCATCCTGTCGATCCTTCTGATGCCGATGGCGATCCCGCACATCGTCCTGGCGATCGCACTGCTGCAATTCATGGCCCTGTTGGCACTTCCGAGTGCTCCCATCGGCATCATCGCCGGGCATATCCTGATCAGCCTGCCCTTCGTGCTCCGCCTGACGATGACGAGCGTACTTGCGCTCGATCCGCTGGCGGAACGGGCGAGCTACAGCCTGGGCGCCTCGCCGTTCCAGACGCTCAGACACATAATCCTGCCGATGATCGCGCCGGGTGCGGCTGCGGGGACGATCTTTGCCTTTCTCATCTCTTTCGACGAGGTGACGATCTCGCTGTTCCTGGCACTGCCTGGCCACACGACCCTGCCGGCTGAAATCTTCAGCTTCGCCTCGCAGGGCTCCGACCCGGTCATAACCGCCGTCAGCGGCGCGATGATCATCTTCGCCGTCATCCTCATGCTGATTGTGGAGCGCTTCTACGGCGTGCTGCGGCTGATGACCGAGCGACGGTGAAACCGCAAGTCTTATGGCTTTGCCGAGGCTTTGGATGACCGCGGCAAGGACGCGGCCAACTATAGCTGAGTCATACCGACCACACGCTCGCCAGCATGCCCGACGGGCGGCGGATATTCGATCAAATGGAGGAGTACCCATGTCCGAACCACTTCACCTGACCATCGCGCTCAGAACGCATGGCCACACCGCCGCCCTGAAGGACGGGCGCGTCAAGATGGATGGCGTCGTCTTCGATTTCATCGAGGTCGAGCCCCAGATCGCCGCCTTCCGCCGCATGGTGCGCGACGTGGAGTTCGACGTCTGCGAACTCGCGCCGACGACGTATTTCATAGCCCGCGCCTACGGGGCGCCGTACAAGGCGTTGCCGATATTCTTCGAGCGCCGGTTCCATCATGCGGGTCTCGTCGTGCGCCCGGATGCGGGCATCAATGGCCCGAAGGATTTGGAAGGCAAGAAGGTTGGCGTCCGGGCCTATTCCGTCACGACCGGCGTCTGGACGCGCGGCATCCTCGCCAATGAATTCGGCCTCGATTCCTCCAAGGTGACATGGGTGGTCGATGACGAGGAGCATGTGCCGCAGCTCGTCCTGCCGCCGAACGTCATCCATGTCGAGAAGGGCGACTCACTCGCCGACATGATGGCAGAGGGCAGAATCCAGGCGGGCTTCCTCGCCAATGCCGGGATCGGCCGCAAGGGCGCTCCCAAGGAAGGCTGGGCGGCCAACGCGGTACCCTCGACCGACAATTACCGCGAACTCTTCCCGAATGCCGACGAGCTTGGCGCGGAGTGGTATCGCCGCACCGGTATTTATCCGATGCACAGCACGCTGGTCATCAAGGACTCGATCCTGGCCGCGCACCCCGACGTCGCGCGTAAAATCTATAAGGCCTTCGTTGAAGCCAAGGAAATCTACCTTCGCCAGCTTCATTCGGGCGAAGCCACCAGCAAGACCGACAAGCGCATGCTGAAGCAGACGGCAGTCGTCGGACCCGACCCGCTGCCCTATGGCATCGCCGTCAATCGCCCGGCCATCGATACGTTGCGCCTCTATGCCGTCCAGCAGGGACTGATGCCGCGCGAACTGCCGATCGAAGATCTCTTCATCGACGCCGACAAGTTCTGACCCGATCCCTCCAACCATGGACGCTCACGATGATTGAGATCTACGACATCCATCCGCATATCGTTTCGCGCGATACCAGCCGCTATCCGGTGGTTCCCCTGATGGGAAAGCGCTCCGAGTGGTCGCATGAGCGCTCGACCGACCTCGACCAGCTTATCGCCGGCATGAAGGAGGCGGGTGTCGCCAAGGCGGCGATCGTGCATTCCTCGACGACCTACGGATTCGACAACAGCTACGTGGCCGATGCCGTTGCACAGTATCCTGATCGGTTCACGGGCGTGTTTTCCAGCGATGTGCTGGCCGATGATGCCGTCCAGAAGATCGTCTACTGGCACGGAAGGGGCCTGACAGGGCTGCGCATCTTCTCGAAGGGAAGCACGATCGCCAGGCAGTGGCTCTCGCTCGACGATCCGCGGGTCTATCCGGCCTATGAGAAATGCCAGGACCTGGGGCTTCCGGTCTGCATCAACATCCATGCCAACGAGGAGGAACTGAAGCAGGTGCACGCCGTCCTGAAGCGGTTTCCCGGCGTCAGCCTGCTGCTCGACCATCTCGGCCGCGTCAAGGTTGGCGACGGCGCACCCTATGCCAAGGCGAAGCCGCTTTTCGACCTCGCCGCTTATCCCAACATGTTCCTCAAGCTGACGCCGAGGCTGCTTGAAGACATCAGTGCGACCGACAGCAAGGCCACTTCGGAAAGCTTCCTGCCGAAGCTGGTGCAGGAGTTCGGCTCCGACAGGATTGCCTTTGGCTCCAACTACCCGTCTTCCGAAGGGACGATGCCGGAACTGGTGAATGCGATGCGGAAGGCCGTGTCGGTTCTCAGCGAGAAGGACCAGGTGGGGATCCTCTCGGGCACCGCCAAGCGGCTCTATCCGGCACTTGCCAAGATCCCGGCCTAAGCGAAAAAGGAGAAGCGAGATGATCATCGATATCCATGGGCACTATACGACGGCTCCGGAAGCGCTCGCGCTGTTTCGACAGGAACAGATCGCCGGCCTGAAGGACCCGACCAAGACGCCGTCCCGGGACTCGCTGAAGATCAGCGACGACCAGATCCATGAAACGCTCTTCAACAATCAGGTGAAGCTGCAGCGCGAGCGCGGCACGGACGTCACGCTGCTTTCCCCGGGCGCAGGCAAGATGTCGCATCACATTGGCAATGCGAACACCAGCCAGCTCTGGGCCGAAGTCTGCAACGATCTCATCTACCGCGCGACGCAGATATTCCCGACGAGCTTCGTCGGCGTGTGCCAGCTGCCGCAGTCGCCCGGTGTGCCACCGGCCAATTGCATCAAGGAGCTGGAGCGTTGCGTCACGGAACTTGGCTTTGTCGGCTGCAATCTCAATCCGGATCCGTCCGGCGGCTACTGGACCGACCCGCCGCTTACCGACCGCTATTGGTATCCGTTCTACGAGAAGATGGTCGAGCTCGACGTTCCGGCCATGGTTCACGTCGCAGCGTCCTGCAACCCGGCCTTCCATGGGACCGGAGCCCATTATCTCTGCGGCGACACGACCGCCTTCATGCAGATGCTGTTGTCGGACCTGTTCAAGGATTTCCCGACGCTGAAATTCGTGATCCCGCATGGCGGCGGGGCCGTGCCCTTCCATTGGGGCCGTTATCGTGGCCTGGCACAGGACCTGAAGCGCCCTCCGCTTGACGAACTCCTGCTGAACAACGTCTTCTTCGATACCTGCGTCTACCATCGTCCGGGGATCGAGCTGATGGCGAAGGTCATTCCGATTGATAACGTGCTGTTCGCATCGGAAATGATCGGCGCAGTCCGCGGCGTCGATCCCACGACCGGCTATCGTTTCGACGATACCAAGCGCTACATCGACGCCGTATCGTTGTTCACCGATGACGACCGCCAGAAGATCTATGAGGGCAATGCGCGCCGGGTCTACGGGCGTCTCAATGCCGCGCTCGACCGCATGGCGAAGCATTGATCGGCAACGGGAAGGAGGTGCTGCTGATCGGTGCCTCCTGTCTCGACGCTCCTGTTCAGACCTAATAGGGCGGCCCGGACTGCAAGGTCGTTGGAAATAGGTTAGGCGGCGCGCGGCTTTGACTGGGTGCCGCCCATTTGCGAAACGGGCTTGCGCTGTCCTCAGGCGGTTTCGCGCTGAAGCAGCGGACGCAGCTTGCGCACGTCGTCCAGGCGATCGATCGCCGCCAGCGTCTCTATCAAGCGCGCCGTCTTACCACTGCCGAGCACGGGACCGATCAGGCCCTCTGCCTTGGCGATCACCTCGTCGGTATCCATCGGGTCTTCCGGCTGGCCGCGCACCGTTTGCGGGTTCTTCACGAGGATCCTTCCATCCTTGAGCGTGAGCGTCATGATCGCATGCTCGCGTCGGTGCGCACCGGGACGCGGTTCAATGCGAACCCGGCTGCGCAATGCAAGCACCGCCGGATCCGCCATGCGGGACATTTCGTGTACGGATTCGAACGTGACGCCGCCATCGGTGATGAACAGCGAGAGCAGGTGCGACAGATTGAGATTGGACATCTTGCTGTTGACGATCAGAACGCGCCGCTCCGGCAGGGTGACGTGGATATCCACGACGTCATCGGCCGAAAACCGATGC
Organism: Sinorhizobium sp. CB7; assembly: GCF_041357635.1. Classification (NCBI taxonomy): domain Bacteria; kingdom Pseudomonadati; phylum Pseudomonadota; class Alphaproteobacteria; order Hyphomicrobiales; family Rhizobiaceae; genus Sinorhizobium; species Sinorhizobium sp. CB7. The sequence goes on along the minus strand of NZ_JAULLL010000003.1, from coordinate 213,034 downwards.
TGCTTCAGGAGATCCTCGATCGAATCGAGTGCAGCCTGGCAGGGGGAGCCCACACACCACTTCTTGATGGCGGTTCGCATCACCTCGAAACGGTCGCCGAGTGCCTCAATTGCAAGTGCGGGTCTCGATGTGCGGGCATAGCCGGCAAAGAGGCCCGGCGTGCCTTCAAGCGGCTCGGTCGAAGTCGGAATGCCCGTCCGGCCCAGCAGCGCCGCCTTGACGCCGTTGTGGGCCGGAAGGCCCCCGAAAACGAAGCCCTTTTCGATATGCGCCGGATCGCGCACCCAGCAAGTGCTGCCCGATGCAAGGTGGGTGGCGAATGTCAGCGTTCGAGCGCAACCGGCGGGATCCAGACCGAGGAGTGCGGCCGATGCGGCCGCCGCGCCGAAGATCCCACCGAATGAGCAATGGTGGTAGCGCAGCATGAAATCGCCGCCGCCGATTGCCGCTGCAACGCGCGTGCCGACGTCGTAGCCGGTGACGATCGCGCGCAGGAAATCCTCACCCGACGAGCCCTGCGCCTCGCCGATGGCGAGCGCCGCCGGCACGATCGAGCAACCGGGATGGGTGACCGACGCCCCATGGGAATCGTCGGATTCGTCGGCATGGGCGAACATGCCGTTGGCAAGGGCGGCGCTCTCCGCCGAGGTCAGGATATCGGTGCCGACGACGGTCGCCTGCTCGCGCCCGGACAATTCGCGGACGAAAGCGATAGCGCCCGGCCTTGCCTCGAGCAGGCTGCCGGAAACCATAGCCGCGACCGTGTCGATCAGGTGATGCATCGCCGAGCGGCGGACCTCCCCCGGTAGTTGGCGGGTGCCGGTGGAGGCGATATAATCCGCAAGCGTTTGCGTGATCATTCCCGTTCCTTAAATGGGTGAAGGAGCACCGGTCGATTGTGCGGCCGGTGCGAAGCGTGCGACGGTAATGCCTTTCTCAATCGCGACCGGCGAGCTTGCGGCCATTTTCGAGCGCGGAGAAGGAGCGCACGGGCGACGTCAGGAGAAGATCGAAGCCGTCGTTGATGACGCGCTCGACGTTCTTGGAGCCGACATGCGGATGGCCGACCGGGACACCGTGCGCCTTGCAGATACGCACGACTTCCGCCATGTGCCTGACGACTTCCGGATGTTCGTATTCGCGCGGATAGCCGAGTTCCTGGCTGAGATCCCCTTCACCGATGAGCACGGCGCCGATACCAGGCACCTTTGTCAGCATCTCGTCGAGATTCTCGATGGCCAGCGTATCCTCGATCATCAGGATGACCAGGATCTCGCCCTGGGGATCGAGCGGCCATACGTCTGCCCTCTGATAGTATTCCGTCTGCGAAAGACCCCAGAAACGCGCGGCCGTGCCGGGGCTGTCGCCGCGGATCCCCGCGGGCTCATAGCGCGGCGCGGTCTTCAGGCGCGGATAGCGGCAGGCAGCTACCGCGTTGTAGGCTTGCTCGGCGGTGCTGACATGCGGCCACACCACCCCGAACACACCCACGTCGAGCGCCTGCTTGGCCAGCCACTGGTTCATCTCGCCGCCATTGGCAGGGATTCGGCAGATCGGCGTGACTGACGGACCGGAATCGGCAGAGGCACGGATCTGCTTGCGGCTCAGCATATACTGCATCGTGTCGCGGAGCTCGGCCGGGTTCCAGGGCCGATGCTCCATCTCATAGATGACTCCGTCATAAGGTGCCGACGACACCCAGAGCGCGGATTCCATGCTCGCCGGAGCGAAGGTCCCGAAAGCCTTCTGGCCATTTTCGAACGCCTTGATGATTCCGTTCAGTCTCGTCATGACTGGTTTCTCCCTAAGCCATTTCAGTGAGGAAGCGCCTTGTCGAGGCGCGGGAAGACCTTGCGGGCATTGCCCTCGAAGATCTTGTGGCGATCCTCGTCCGTCAGGTGTGCGAGACGATCGATGTAGCGCTTGGTATCGTCGAAGTAGTGACCCGTGTCCGGGTCGACGCAGCGCACGGCGCCGATCATCTCGGATGCGAAGATGATGTTGTCGACCGGAATGACGTCCGCCATCAGCGCCACGCCGGGATAGTGGTAGACGCAGGTGTCGAAGAACACGTTGTCACGGATCATCTCCGCGAGCGGAGGACGTTTCAGGTCATAGGCGAGCCCGCGATAGCGTCCCCAGTGGAAAGGCACCGCGCCGCCACCATGCGGGATGATGAAGCGAAGTGTCGGGAAATCCCTGAAGATGTCAGACATGAGAAGCTGCATGAAGGCGATCGTGTCCCCGGCGAGATAATGCGCCCCGGTGTGATGGACCGCCGGCGTGCAGGTGGAGCTCACGTGGATCATCGCCGGAACGTCGAGTTCAACCATCTTCTCGTAGAGCGGATAGAAGGAACGGTCGGTCAAGGCCGGACCTTGCCAATGTCCTCCGGAGGGGTCCGGATTGAGATTGCAACCGACGAAGCCAAGTTCCGTGACGCAGCGTTCGAGCTCCGCAACGGAACCGGCAAGCGATGCGCCGGGCGACTGCGGCAGCTGGCATACGCCGACGAAACTTTCCGGGAAGAGCCTGCAGACCTGATGGATCAGGTTGTTGGAAAGGCGGCTCCAGCGTTGGCTCATCGCTTCGTCGCCCTGATGGTGCCCCATGAGGCTGGCGATCGGCGAGAAGATTGTGACATCGGTGCCGCGCTCTCTTTGCAGCTTCAACTGAGCGTCAACGAGGGTCTCCCGGACCTCGTCGTCGGAAAAGACCGGCTCGTCCGGCTTCTTCCCGCCATTTTCAAATGCGGCAACCTGCGCCTTGCGAAACTCCCGGAGCTTGAAGGGTGCGGTCGTATAGTGACCGTGGCAATCGATGATCACGTTTTTTTCTTCCTTGTTTCAGACGCCGAGCTTGCGCGTTGTGTCGTCGAACAGTTCGTCTACCGAAAGCCTGCGCCCGATAACTTTCTGCTGGAACGCATAGTCGATAATCATCTCCAGCGAGGGCCGCAGCGCTTCGACGCCGAATGGACGCATCTGCAGGCCGTCCACCGGCTGGGTGTCGAGATCGCGGCTTTCAAGCAGCATGCGGTAAATCTCGCGCACGACGTCGGGGCGCCGCCGCGACAATTCTTCGCGCACGACAACCATATGGTTCATCGGAATGACACCGGTCCGCGCGTGCCAGGCCAAAGCGTCCTTCTTCGGATCGGGAATGACGGTCTTGATACGATCGTCCTTCGGCATATCGCTGCCGATCATCGCCGCGTCGACCTCGCCCGCAAAAAGCATGTCCTTGAGTTTCATGCCTTTCGGAGCCACTACGACGTTGGCCGGTTCCTTGTACTCGCCAAGGTGGGCATCCTCGAACGTGATCCAGTGGACGCTCGCCGGATCGACTCCATATTCGTTCTGCAGGATGCCGCGGATCCACACGCCCGTCGTCTGCGTGTAGGAGCGCACGCCGATGCGCTTGCCATTGAGGTCCGCAGGCCTGAGCGTGCCAAACGCGCTATTGTAGGCGACGCAATTGTGCTGGAAGCGGCCGCCAATGACGGCCGGCAACAGCACCAGAGGTTTGCCGTAGAATTTCGCTTGCAGGAATGTGACGATCGCCAGCTCGCCCCAGTCGAACTTGCCTTCGCGGACCATCGGCTTGAAGCCGTGGTGGATGAGCTCCGGCGCGTCGAAATCAAAAATGACGAGATCGCTCTTCACAGCCCCGGACGTCAGCGATCTCGTGCTGGCGTTTTTTTCGGCGAGCAGCGTGTGCAGCCTGACGGCGCCGGTCGTGGGATAGGAATGGGTCATGATCGGCTCCTGCCTGTCAAGCGAGTTTCGGGTACAGGAATTCTGCTGTGCGGCCCAAAATCCAGTCCTGGTCGTCCTTCGACAGGGATTTCAGATTGTCCTTCGCGCGATCGACGATCTGCTTGAGCGTGCCCGTCGATGCCGGATAGTTGGAGCCGAAGGCGATCCGCTTAGCGCCGAATTCGCCGACCAGCTTCGGGAAGAAGGTCTCGGGAGATGCCTTGCCGGTATTGGCGAGATCGAAGGAGCGCGGCGTCACCTTCAGATAGATATTGGCGTAGGCGGCAAGGCCGAAGAGGGGCGCGGCATTTGCATAGGGGGGGCCGTCCGTCGTATCCATGCGCGCCAGATGGTCAAGGATGATGCGCGTCTGGGGGAAGCGCTTGGCCATTTCGACGATGATCGGGAACGCCGGCGGCCGCGCCTGGACGCAGATCGAAACACCCTTCTCCCCGGCATATTCCCAGACCGGGTAGGAGCGCGGATCGTCGAGCCAGCTGAAGTCGAACTCGAGCTTGCTGCCGCCGGTATAGAGACGCAGACCCGTTATGCCGCGCGCCATCCAGCTCTTCATGGTATCCACCGCGTCCGGCTGCAGGACATCGATCGTGCCGACGCCCGTGAAGCGGTCGGGATAGCGCTCGATCGCGTGGGTGACATAGCTGTTGTTGTAGCCGTAGCAGGTTGCCGACTGGACCAGCGCCGAGCTCGCGATGCCCGCCTCGTCCATGGCCGCGACCATGTCCTCGACGGTCACCTGATGCTCCCTGGACCAGTCCGATTGCGTGCCGCCGAGCGGCGAGCGGGGGAAACGAACGTCATCCTTCGAGATGACGTGCGGGTGAATATCGTGAATCTTCTGGGACATTCCGTGCCTCCCTTAATCCTATTGAATCTCACTTGCTGGCGGGGTCTACGAACAGCTCGCTGAGGGGAAGCTCGTCCGGGATCAGCCCCTGGTGCTTCGCGTAGCGCTGCAGCGCCTCGATCGACGCGCGGTTTTCTGTAACGCCGTAGGGAAGGGGATCGGACCCCACGACCTTGGCGAGCTCGAGATATTTGCGGTCGTCGCCGCCGGCATGTTTGCCGGCATGGAGACGCTCGACATATTGGTCCTTTGATTGGCGGAATGCCTTGTAGAGTGCGCCAGCGACCCAGGGATTTGCTTTCAGCACGTCGTCCTTGACGACCAGCAAGCCATGCATCGGATAAATGCCGGTACGCCTGTGCCAGTCGGCCGCGAGCCGCTCGGCATCGGGCAGCAGTTCGCGATACTCTATCGCGCCGGCCGGATTCTTTTCCGACCAGTTCTGGTCAGGCTTGCCTTCCCGTCCGATTCCCGCGTTGGCCGCAAAGCCTGCCTGGATCTCTCCGGTCTCCATCATCGAGGCGAGCGATTTGCCTGCAGGTGCGTGGATCACGTTCGCCGGCAGGTTCAGAGCCTGGACATGCTCCTCATCGTCGACGACCCAGGTTACCTTCTGGTCGTCAAGCCGGTACTCATCGACCAGTATGCCGCGGGTCCAAACACCCGTGGTGACCGAATAAGCGCGGACCCCGACCTTCTTGCCCTCAAGGTCCCTCGGCTTTTCGATGCCGGCGTCGGGGCGTACGAGAAGTCCGTTATGATGGAAGCGGCGGGAGACGAAGACCGGCAGAGCGGTGAATTTCACGCCGTAAGCCTTCGCGATAATATAGGTCGTGGGTGCAAGCTCACAGACGTCGAATTCAAGCTCTCGCACCATCCGGCGGTAAGCTGCAATCTGCGGCTTCACTTCGATCCAGTTCGGCGTAACGCCTTCGATCGGTACCGCACCGTTTTTGACGTCAGCTGTATGACCGTATGTGCGGACAGCAAAAGACAAGGATAGGGGCTCAAAAGCAGCGCCCATCAGAGACCTCCCTAGGCTTATGGAAGACATTCCGAGCGAAAAGCGGGGTCAGCAAAAACATGCCGCCCGCTGACCGACCTCGGGAATATCCCATTGACTTCAATAGAAAATCTAGAGGGCTCGTTGGGCGCTTGCCAATCGTAAGGGTAGCAATCTCCATAAGAAAAGACTGAAGGGTATTTTTGCCAGGGGCACGTTGACGACGCCGAAAACAGCCAAAGCTGCGCCGGACGTGAAGTTTTGACTGCGAATAGGCTGGAAGAGCTACACGCGACTGCAGGATTTCTGGGGCGCTCGATCTCAGGGATCGATCAGCCCGTCGCGTCTCCTGAGTTGCGGGAAGGCAAGGGCCCAGATCACCGAGACGGCGATCGTGCCCAAACCGCCAAGCAGGATCGCAGGCACCAGGCCGAACGCGGCGGCGGTCGCCCCGGATTCGAATTCGCCAAGCTCGTTGGAAGCGCCCACGAACAGAGAATTGACGGCGGCGACGCGACCGCGCATCTCATCAGGCGTGTCGCTCTGAACCAGCGTCTGGCGGATGACGACGCTGAAGACGTCGGAAGCGCCAATCAGCCAAAGAGCCGCAAGCGATAAATAGAGATCGCCGGAAAGCGCGAGGATGATCGTCGCCAGCCCGAATGTGGTGGTGGCGATGAACAGCTTGATACCGGCGTGCCGTTTGATTGGACGGTAGGCAAGCGTCAGACCGAGAGACATCGCCCCGAGCGCCGGCATGGATCGCAGGATGCCGAGTCCGAACGGGCCAAGATGCAGTATTTCGCTTGCGATCATCGGAAGCAGTGCGGTGGCGCCGCCAAGCAAGACAGTGAAGAGGTCCAGCGAAATGGCGCCAAGGATGACCGGCTTCGTCCGGATGAAATGGAGGCCGGCAAAGGCATCGCTCAACTTGACGGGAGCCTTGGAATTGGCCTGTGGCCTTTTTGAAATCAGGAAGTTTAGGATCGATGCAAGGAAAAACGCCGCAGCAGACACGGCGAAGGGCGCCCAGGGCCCGATCACATAAAGCAGGCCGCCGAGGGCCGGGCCGATGATCGTCGCCATCTGGCTCGTGGAAGAGGAGATGCCGATAACTCGGCTGAAAACTTCTCGTGGAACGAGGTTGGCCACCATTGCCTGTGACGCCGGGGTGGCAAAACCTCTTGCGGTGCCAAAGACGACAAACAAGGCATAGACGACGCCCGGAATGATTGGGCTGCTCAAAGCGACCACAAGCAGCCCTAGGGTAACAAGGCTCATGACGAGAAAGGCGATCCCGCACACCAGACGCCGATCGAATTTGTCGGCGACCATGCCGGAGATGAGCGAGAGGACCAGTTTCGGTGCGAATGCCGCAAGGCCCACCATGCCGAGCGCTAGCGCGCTGCGGGTCACGTCGTAGATAAGCCAACCGACAGCGACGTTGAGGATCTGGACAGCGCAGACCCAAAGGAAACGACCGACGAGATAAAGCAGCACGTCGCGTTGCAGGACGGCCGACAAACGGGTTTCGCCGCCTATCTCCGCATCTCTCGCTGTCGACTTCATGCCGGCCGGACCTTTTTGCTGCGCATCGCTTGCCTGCCCCTTTTCTTCTCATCGCAGCGTCGGGATGAACTGCTGCAAGGCAGGAAAGAGGGCGCCGACGAATGTCCTCGGCCATGCAATCATCAGGAGCTGATCGAAAACGACATAGACGAATGCAGCAAGACCGATGGCCATCGGCAGTACCAGCGTCCAACGCTCGCGTCCTTCGAACCGCATATAGGCTATGACGAACCACAAGATCGTGGGCACGATTCCGATCGTCGCCATCGACAGGAAGAAGGAAAGCATCCAACCCAGGAAAACAGCGGCGCGCAATCCGATTTCGCTGTTGGTGAGGTGTCCGTTTTCCCCGACATTGTCCATATAGAGTGGCTGGTCGTCTTCTTCTTCATTAGGCCCCAGTGCCTTCGCGACGGCGCCGCGGCTGAACACCGAGTTGAACAGCGAAAGTCCAACCGCCATCATGGCGGTCAGAGTGACGATTCTCGGGACCAGAAGGGTCGTGTAGGGCCAGCCGACAGTCAACAGCAGGAGGTAACTCAGCACGATCAGCAAAGCCACCGCAAACAGATCGCTAGGCGCAAATTTCGGCTTCGCGAACCGCAGGCCGGATCCTCCGCTGCGGCGGTTGTTCAATATGCTTTGGATCATCGGGCGCAGAATGCCATAGAGCGCGATGCAGAGTATGATCAGCACGATCGGTCGCAGAAGCCAATCGGCGCCATAGAGGCGGATCGAAATGAAAAGCTGGCGCTCGATCGTATCTCCGAGGACAATGCCGAGGATAAGCGGCGCGCGGGGCCAGCGCAGGCGCTTCATCGTCCAGCCGACCACGCCGAAGCAGAGCAGGGAGATCAGGTCGCCCCACTGCCGCGACCCCTCGAAGGCTCCGATGAAAATGATCGAGGCCACCATCGGCAGCACCAGTGTGTAGCGCAGTGTCGCAATTTTGGCGAATTGGCCGCTGAAGGCATAGCAAAGGCCGGCGCCCACGATGTTGGCGAGCGCGATGCTCCAGACCATCGAATAGGTGACGCTGAGATTCTTGGTCAGCATGTCCGGACCTGGGACCAACCCTTGCGACAGAAATGCTCCCAGAATGATCGCCATGCCGGCAGTGCCGGGAATACCGAAGGCAACGGTAGTGATTAAAGAGCCGCCTTCCTTGGCGTTGTTCGAGCTTTCCGAGGCAATGACGCCTCTTACGTCGCCACTGCCAAAGGTTTTTTGACCACCCTTCACGCTGCGCGCGGCATGAGCATAGGCGACCCAGTCGACGACAGAGCCGCCGATGCCCGGGATTGCGCCAAGCGCGGTCCCGATCCAGCTGCAGCGCATGATCAGCCACCAGTGCTCGAAGCAATCTTTTGCGCCTTGCCATATGCCTTTGTTGACGTCGTATTTCTGATCCGGCTGCAATTTCTGGCGGGAGATTGCCATCTCGCATAGTTCCGGCAGGGCGAACAGGCCGAGGGTGATCGGAACAAGCGGGATGCCCTCCCACAGGTAGAGATTTTCGAAAGTCCAGCGATAGGTACCGGTCCTAGGTTCCGAGCCCACCATCGAAATCATGATGCCGATCGATGCAGCGGCAAGCCCCCTCAGCGGAGCGCTGCTCGAAAGTGCGGCGACCATGGACAGGCCGAGAATCGAAATGGCGAGCATTTCAGGCGTGCCTATGAAGAGCATCACCGGCCTAAGAATCGGTACGGCAAGTCCCAGGAGCGCGGCTCCGAAAAGGCCACCCAGCAATGACGACATGTAGGCAGCACTGAGCGCGCGCCCGGCCTCGCCCCGCCGCGCCATGGGCAGGCCGTCAAGGACCGTAGCTGCCGAACTTGCGCCACCGGGAACGCCGAACAGGATCGCTGGGATGGGGTCGCCCGTGGATGTCGTCGCGCTCAGTCCGAGAAGGAAGGCGAAAGCGGTGTAGGGGTCCATCGAGAAGGTGAAGGGCAAGAGCAGTGCGGTACCCGCCAGCCCGCCGATGCCGGGAACAATGCCGAGAATCACACCCAGCAGCGCTGCAAAACAAAGGATGGCAAGCCGCATCGGGTCGAGGATGATGAGCAGCGCATCGCCGGCGGCGTTGAGCATGCCCATGGCTGTTGAGGCGTCCATAGGGCGTCCTTGGCGTGAGAAAGATGTCAGCGGCGTGTGGGCAGGACGCGATCAGCGGATCGCGCCCTGTCTCGCATTATTGCGGTTTGAGGAGAGTCTTGACCGCCTCTATGGTCTCATCCGGCGTTGCGTAAAGCGTTTTCACGATTTCCTCGGTCTGTTTGCCGTCCACCAGTTCGACCGTGGCGTTCTGCTTGACGAGTTCATCCTTGAACTCCGCATCATTGGCGGCGTCCTCGAAGGCCTTGCGCAATGCCGCCAGCCGGTCTTCAGGGACCTCCGGCGGAGCCGCAAACGGGCGGCCGGTCTGCAGCGGTAGGAACATGAATTCAAACAGCGCCTTAACCTTGGGATCCTTGGCGTAGTTCAGGATCAGCGGCACGTTCGGGATCGCCGGATTGGCTTCCATGCCCATCTGGGCGATCACATTGATCTTTCCTTCCTTGAGCCAGCTTGCGTCATTGCCGCCCATCAGGCTGGTTACCGTCAGGAAACGCCCCTGCACTTCGCCGCGCTCCATCGCAAGGGCGATTTCGTCATTGCCCTTGTAACCCGCGACGATATCCATCTTGCCGCCAAGGTATTCGTTGATGATCGCCGGGAAGGTCCGGTTCTCGTTGTTGAACGAGGTAGAGCCAACGGTCAGCGGCTGCGTGAAGAGATCGTCGATCTTCTTGACTGGTGCATTCTGCCAGGTCGCCAGCGCATAGGTTTCCTTGTTCAGGCTGCCGAGCCAACCCACCTTGCGCGGATCGAAGGCGATCTTGTCGTCTGAGACGAGTGGCAGGTAAAGGTTGTTGCGCTGGAGCATCGCCACGACCGTGCCATCACGAGCTTCGGAATTCTGCAGCTGGGCAGCGGCCGTGAGTCCGCCGGCGCCGGGCAGGTTGTTGATCACGACGTTCGGCTTTCCGGGAAGATACTTCGAGAAGTATTTGATGAAGGCGCGTGCATAGAGGTCGGCGCCGCCGCCCGGAGCGGCGCTGACGATGAGCGTCACCGTCTTGCCCTTGTAGAACTCCTCCGGAGTCTGAGCGTGGGTGACCTGTGCGGTTGTCGTAGTGAGGACCAGCGCCAGGGTGGCCTTGATCACATTGCGTCGAGTCGTCATGCATTTACCTCCCATTTTTATAACGACTGAATGAGACGGGCGACGGCCGTCTAGTGTTTCGGCGAAACGGACAGCATGCCCATGACCGCAGCAACGGACGCCGCGTTTCGCAGGTCGAGCAGACCATCGATCAGCTGCTGCTGAGCCGCACGGTCCATGAAGTCGCCGGTAATGTCCTGGAATTTCTCCACGACCGGTGCCTCGTTGAGGCCGCGATCGGGGAAGGAATGCCCCGGCGGATAGAGGCACTCGGTTTCGATCGTCTCGCCGCCGGCCATCCGAATCTTGAGATTGCACGGCATAGCCGTCGGAGCCCGGGCGGACAGTTCCTCGGAGACCGCCAATCTCACCTTGGCCGTCAGCGCTTTCGTCACCGGTTCGTCCCAGCGCTGGTTGTCGAATTGCTTCTTGGTCAGCGTCCCATCGATCAGCACGACCGCCGGAAGGAAAGTGAAACTGTGATCCGCGGTTTCGCGTGTCGACGGTGTCAGCCGGTGCACTTCCGCCTGTTGTTTGCGGATGATCGGCAGGTCCGCCATGGTAACGTCGATCGCCTCGATCTGATCGATCCGGCCCTTCACCTTCTCATGGGCCTGAAGTGCGGCGACGATTTCCGACTGCGCGGTACCAATGCAGGCATAGGTCTTTACGTGAGAGTCCATGATGTAGAGCGTGTTGTCGATCGGCGCCCACAGGTCCTCAATTCCGAGTGCCGGATCGAAGACGGTCGTCAGCCCCCATTTATGGTCGAGGATCTGCTTCGGCCCCGTCATCCCCTTGGATGCGAGGAGTGCTGCCTGCACGCCCTGTTGCGCCGTGAAGGCGCTCACCATGTTCTTGGCGCCGGAGAGCTCGCCATAGCGCACAATCGAGGGGGTGGCGCAGCGCGCCGCCGCAAGCGCCAGCGCATTCGTCTGTTTTTCGACATCCAGCTTGAGAAGCCTGCCGGCCATTGCCGCGGCCACTAGGCCGAGCGCACTGGTCCCGTCCCAGACCGAGGAATAGGGCATCAGGTTGCGCATCCGGCGGAACAGCTCATAGCCCATGACGATCGCCGTCAGGACGTCGCGCCCTGGGGAACCCATCATTTCGCCGACGGCAAGTGCGGAGGCCAGCGTATCGCTGCAATGCCCGCCGACGTGAAGCTTGCCCTCCTTCATGATGAACTGCACGTCATTGAAATCGAGCGATCGCACAAGGGCGCAGTTGAGCAGCGTCGCATTCAGAACCGAGGTGCGGAAACCGTGGCCGATTGCGGCGCATTGCGGATTTCCGCCGAGTTCCTGCACGAGTTCGGCGACACGGCGCGGCGAACCCGCATCATGGCTGGCAAAAGCGCACCCGATGGAATCGAGCGTCAGCAGCTCGGCCTGCCGAAGCGCGAGATCGGAGATGTAAGCCGGATCGGTGTAAAGGGTCCATTGCGCCAGCGACACGATCGACGAGGCTTTGTGTTGAGGGATGTGGTCATTCATTGAAATCGGGATCCTCCATCGGAGCGCATCGCGCACTCTCTCGTTTCGACTGAAATTGATGCCGGACATGAGCGATTAGTGGCTCATATGCGCGCGCATGACGGGTGTCGTGACATTATCGGCAATGTGGATGTCCCACAGCTCGGCGCCTGGGCCTGCGTTCAGGAATTCCTCGAATGCCGGACCAAACTGATCGACGCCGTTGATCATCCTGCCGCGCAGGCCAAAGCCGCGCGCGACAGCAGCCAGGTCGCCACGGCCGAAAGTGGCGCCTTCTGCGCTGATGCCGTCTGAATGCATCTTATGGATTTCGGAACCGTAGGCGCCGTCGTTCAGCACGCAGATCAAAAGCTTCAGCCCGTGCCTGCGGACGGTTTCGAGTTCCTGGGCATGCATCAGCAAGCTTCCGTCGCCGTCGAGCAGCACGATCGTGCGCTCCGGCTTGCCGGCGGCCGCGCCCATCGCATAGGAAAGGCCGTTGCCGATCGCGCCGAATTCGCGGATGACGTTGAAGTTCTCGGGCTTGCGCCCACGAAGCTGGGCCGTGAAATATGCGCAGTGTCCGGAGCTGTTGATGACCTCCCAATCCTTCGGGACAACCCTGTCGATCGCTGCGACGGCTTCGCGCGGGTCGATAACACCCGGCTGCGGTGGAAAGCTGGTGTCGTCCGCCGGCGCCTGCGCAATCTCCTCGGCCAGCGCGTCGCTGCGCCAGCTTCGCTCTGGCTGGTCTTTTGACAGCCTCTCGAGAATAGCCCTGACGCCCTCGCGAGCATCGGCGCGGACGTAAATGTCGGCTGCCTTGCGGCCATGCTTGAGGCCGAGCGGCTGGGTATCGATCTGGATCGTCCTGGCGCAGCGATAGAGTTTTCCGCCGTCGGCTGTGAAGTGCGCCAGGCTTGCACCAACGGCGATGAGAAGGTCTGCTTCCTGCATCAGCCGACGGCCGGTGGCACGGGCATAGCCGCCCGAAATCCCGATGCCGAAAGGATGATGGTCGAACATGCCTCGCGCGGGCAATGTCGTCGCCAGCATGCCGCCGCAGGCATCGGCCAATGCTTCGCAATCTGCCTGTGCTTGCGAATGGAGGGCACCTAGTCCGGCGACCAGAACGATCTTTTTCGACTGTTCGATCGCCTCGACGGCCCGATCCACGTCCGCACGGTTTGCGGACATTCGCCCGTAGTGGGGAATGACGGACGAGGAGGGCTCATAGCTGTAAGGCTTGGGCAGCATCTGCTTCTGAAGGTCAAGCGGGACACCGAGCACGACCGGCATACGCTCGGTCCGGGCCAGGAAGAATGCTTCCCGCACGTAATCGGTCATCCGCTGGAGGCTGTGCGCTGTGATGTAATGGGCACCGGTGGCGACGACGAGCGGTCGCTGGTCGACATGCTGATTGTAAAAGCCGGCGTGCATGGGGCTTTCACCGGCGAAAACGACCAGAGGTATGCGGGCCTGAGCGGCGGTCGTGAGAGCCGTCATGATTTGGGTGAGGCCGGGGCCACAGGTAACCGACGCAACCCCGACCTTTCGTGTGGCGCGGGCATACATGGTCGCCATGGCGCAGGCGGCATGCTCATGCCTGGCATAAATGCCGCGCACGCCGAGTTCGGTCAGGCTTGCGGCCCAATGCATGTTGCCGTCGCCGAGCAGTGTGAAGAGCACCTCCGTTCCCTCTGCATGAAACGCGGCCGCCAGGGCCCGATAGGCCAACGGATTTGAGCTGATGGTAGAGATCGAGTTCATTTCGCAATGCTTTCCACTTTGGTGTGCTTTCGCTTCGGGATGAAAGGAATGCAGAAGACGAAGACGCTGGCGAGCAGCAGAGTGATCGCAATCGGGCTTCCGACCAGGATGCCGATGTCGCCGCCGGAGATGGTGAGAGCTTGACGGAACGACTTCTCGAGCAGTCCGCCGAGGACAATCGAAAGCACGAGCGGCGGAATGGGAATGGACAGCTTGCGCATCAGGTAACCCAGAACCCCGAAGCTCAACGCAAGGAACAGTTCCACGACGCTTTCGTTCAGCGAGTAGACACCGATGCTGGCGACGACGAGGATGAGCGGGAGCATGATGCCGGCCGGTACGTAAAGGATCCGGACGAAGAGCATGATCAGCGGAAGGTTCAGGATGAACAGGATGACGTTGCCGATATACATGCTGTCGATCAGGCCCCAGACGAGTTGAGGCTCGTTGACCAGCAGTTGCGGACCGGGCTGGACGCCATAGATCATGAACGCGCCGAGCAGGATGGCGGTCGAGGCCGAGCCCGGCAAGCCGAGCGCCAGCAGCGGCACGAAGGCGCCGGTTGCGGCGGCATTGTTGGCTGATTCCGGGCCCGCGACCCCTTCGATCATGCCGGTACCGAACTTTTCCGGCTCTTTCGACAGGCTGCGTTCAAGACTGTAGGACAGAATGGTGGCAATCGTCGCTCCGCCGCCGGGCAGGATACCTTTGAAGAAGCCGATGAAGCTGCCGCGCAGGATCGGCATGCGCGCACGCCGCCACTCCTCCCGGTTAAGCCAGAGCGTTCCCTTGATGCCGATAAACTCGCTCTTGCCCTTGAACAACTGCTCGAGCGTCACGAACACCTCCGAGATGGCGAAAAGGCCGACGGCGGCAACAATGAAGCCGATACCGTCCTGCAATTCCGGGATATCGCCGGTAAAGCGCGATGTGCCGCTCTGCAGATCGATCCCGACGGTCGCAATCATCAGGCCGATCATCACCGCGAATGCGGCCTTCGGCAGGGACGAACCGGTGAGAGACGTAACCGAAGCCATCGAGAAGAGCAGGAGCGCGAAATATTCCGCAGGACCGATCGTCAGCGCCAGGCGCGACAACGGCACGGCGAGCACGCTGAGCAGGATGACGCCGATCGTGCCGGCGATGAAGGATCCAATCGCCGCCACGGCAAGCGCAGCACCGGCGCGGCCTGATCGCGCCATTTGGAAGCCGTCGAGCGTGGTCATGACCGAGGATGCCTCGCCGGGCGTATTGATCAGGATCGACGTGGTCGATCCGCCGTATTGCGCACCATAGTAGAGGCCCGCCAGCATGATGATCGCAGAAGCCGGCTCCATGCCGAAGGTCGCGGGTATCAGAAGGGCCATGCCTGCTGCCGGCCCGAGCCCTGGCAGTACGCCGACGATCGTTCCCATGACGCAGCCAAGAAAGGCGTACCACAGGTTTATGGGCTCAAGCGCGACCGCAAAACCGCCGATGAAGTGAAAAAACTGTTCCATGCGACCTATCCGAAATCAAGGATGCCCTCCGGCAGCCGGGCGCCGAAAAGCGTGTCGAGAAGAAGATAGGCGGCCGCCGGAAACAGCAGGGCGACGATAAGGTTCACCTTCCATTGGCTCCGGTTGCTGTAGGTCAGAAACGCGAGCAAAAACAAGATCGAAGCGATAAGGAAGCCGAGATAGTCGAAGACCATGTAATAGACGGTCAGCATTCCGAGGGCAGCCAGGGCAACACCGCTGACGCCGTCTTCTTCCCCGGCAGCTATGGACCGGCGGTTACCGTCCCGTCTTTTCAGCGCAGCATACTCGATGAGGAGCGCGACCGAGGCGATGCAAAGGCCGGCTGCGAGGATATATGGAAACATGCGTGGGCCAACCGGGTCACTGAAAGCCGGGATCGGAAGCCGGCTGGCGGCGGTGCCATAGACGACGGCCAGCACGAAACCGAAGGCAGCCATGAAGAGACGCGATTTGTCGACCAGCTTGGACATTTCCGACTCCAGTCTTTGTTTTGTTCGAATTGGACGCCAGGAAGACCGGCGCTAGTTCGACTTGCCTGCGCCGACCAGGGTCAGGTACTGCCGGAACTGAGCATCCATGTCCGCGAGGAATTTCGCGCTGTCGGCGGCGTTCAGGTAGCGGGCCTCGAAGATCTCTTCCTGTGCGCTCTTCTTGTATTCCTCGGATTTCAGAAAGCCCTCGAACGCCTTCTGCCAGAAGTCGATCTCCGCAGCCGTCAGGCCGGGAGGGCCGATGATGCCGCGCCAGGCAGAGACGGAAACGTCATATCCGAGCTCTTTCCAGGTCGGGACATCCGCCAGCGGTGCGCTGGCGCGGTGTTCGCCGGCAACAGCGATGAAGCGAAGCTGCTTGGTCTCGATGAACTGCATCATCGAACCGGGCGGTGTCACGACGACATCGACGTGACCGCCGAGAACGGAGGTGATGCCCTCGCTGCCGGACTCAAAGCTGACCGCCTTGAGGGCTTTGATGTCGGCGCCGACGGCTTTGGCGAGTAGCACCGCGGCCATGTGGTTTGCAGTTCCCAGTCCGCTTGAGACGGAGAAGCTGACGGAGGACGGGTCGGCCTTCAGGCGCTGGGCGAGGTCCGCGCCATCCTTGATCGGCGAATCATACCTCACGGCGAACATCATCGGCTCTTCGTAGAGGATCGAGATGGGCGTGAAGTCGGTGTATTTGAGTGCAGAGCGGCCGAGCAGATTGTTCGAAATCAGCAAGGTGTTGACCGCCATCAGCCGCGAAGGGTCCTTGGCGTGGCTCTTGATGTAAGCCAGTGCAACAGCGTGACCGCCGCCGGGTTTCGGCAGGACGATGCTGTCGGAAGGAATAAGGTTTTCCGATTTCATATAGGCATCAGTCAGGCGTGCGAGACGATCCATTGCTCCGCCGGGCGCATTGCCGATCACCATTTCCAGCGGCTTGTCGAGCTGGAAGTCGGCCGCCAGGCCAGCCGCACCGGAAATCGCCAGGCCAACGATCGCAATGGCGCTGAATGCCAGTTTCCGGATTCGTCTTTCCCAAGGCATCTGCATGTTTCTCCTCCCCGAGATTGCAGTTCTGACAGGCATGGCTCCCATCCAGGCCGGTGGTCCTACAGAACGCTCGCGGCCGCTTCATTGCAAATTGAAACTGCGTGGCACGATATAAGATTATCCTAAAGTCAGCTTTTTTCTTTCGTTGCAGCAGAGTCGATTTTGGGTGAGACGCGCGAAAGCAGAAAACCAATTTGGGGTGGATTCCGGCATCAAAATGCTATTTTTCTAGACGCTGGGAAAGGAGGAGGCGCTGTCGGCAATGCGGATTTGAGCGGAAGTCCGTAGCACCAGACGCCATTGATACTAACTAATGAGCGAATTTCAGGAAGACGAAAGCAGCGAATCTTCGAGGTTCGCTGTGCCCAACATACGACATCTGCGAGCCATTGATGCCGTTGCCCGAAATGCCAGCGTCAGCCGTGCCTCGACGGAGATCAACCTGTCGCAGCCGGCCGTCACCCAGGCAATCGCGAAAATGGAGTTGAGCGTAGGCCGCCCGCTGTTTGATCGCCGACAGAACGGATCCTATCCGACGGCTGCCGGCGAGGTATTCCTACATCGCATCAGGCGCTTCCTAGACCAGGTCGACCGCGCTTTGTGGGATGTGAAGGCCAACGAAGGGTCCCAGCCCTTGTCCTGGCATATCACCAGTGCACAGATCCGCTGTCTTCTTGCGATCGCGAAAAGCACGTCCTTCTCCCAGGCTGCGCGCTCGGTTGGCATTTCAACAGCGTCTCTCCACCGGGCGGCGCGCGAGATCGAGGCAACGTTGCAACGTCCACTCTATCAGGCGACTAAATATGGCCTTGTGCTCTCCCCTGTCGGCCTCGAGTTCGCCAGAAAAATCGGCCTTGCCATCGGTGAGATAAAAGCCATCGAAGATGACATCCGATATCTGGACGGTGTTGAAAGCGGCAGGATCGCGATCGGCACTTTGCCGATGTCCGGCGCCTATCTGATCGGGGCAGCAATCGCCGACTTGACCAACCAGTTTCCGGAAGCGCGGGTGTCGGTCACGAACTCGCCTTACAACATTCTACTCAATAGTCTTCGAACGGGCGCCATCGATGTCATTTTTGGCGTGCTGCGCAAGCCTGAATGGGCGGTCGACATTGAGGAAGAGCCTCTTTTTTCCGACCCCTATTGCATCATCGCTCGCGCCGCCCATCCGCTCGCAGCGTGTCCGACCATCTCGATTGCGGACCTGACACATTACGACTGGATCGTCCCGGGAGAAGGGTCCCCGCGTCGGCGCCAGTATGAAGCGCTTTTTGACCATGCGGACAAGCGGCCGCGTGTCGGCATCGAGACGAGTTCGCTCTCGACGATCCGGTCAATCATCACCTGCAGCGACCGACTGACGCTGGTTAACCGGCACGAGGTTGAAACGGAAGAGAGATTGAAGCTTCTTTCGGTCTTGAACTGGACGCCCAACCTGCCGCCAATGCAAAAGGGTATTACAACCCGATCGGACTGGCTGCCCACGCCCATTCAGTCGCGCTTCCTCAATCTCTTGAGAAGCCATGCCAAAAGGGCCCGGTAAAGGCCGTATTGCTAGCGATCGGTTCCGAAGGCCTGGCGCTCTTCGGCATAACGCACGAGCGCCAGAAACCGGTAGATGCCATGCATGAACTTGCCATAGGGCATGCTCAGGAGCAGGCTGAATACCACTCCGAGGTGGATCGCCAGCAGCAAACCCATTGCCGGCGTAGCTCTGAGGACAAGGAGCAGCAGGCCCGTCAAACCCGCTAAAAACAGCATGACAATGAAAGCTACATCCATGCCAAATCGCGGTTTGTCGACAAGAAGCGGATCCCGCTGCCATTTTGCCTTGAGCAGGCCGACCGGCCCGATCACCAGGCCGAAGCCGCCGATCGTGCCAAGCACGACTGGCAGGTCGTACCAGGGATAGGGCGCTTCCATGCCGAGGAGATAGTGATACAGCGTCGCCGTCGATGTAGCAGCAAAGCAGAGCAGGAAGCCGTAGAAGGTCACGTGGTGATAAAGCCGCCGATGGTCCGTTGGCGCATCATCGGAATTCATGCAACCCACTCCGCCTCCGTCGAGATAGCGAAGCGTGCCGGCATCGCATATTGCCCGCCAGATTGAAGTCGGCCGTGTGACGGATTCGATGGGCCTTCCGATATCATTCCAGAAACCGCGGATGCCCATTGCTGCGGCAACGATTGCATAGAGGGAAACCGCCATGAAAAGACCGGCCATCGCGTTGTGCGGCATGAGTCTGTAGAAGGCGCCTGAACCCTGATGAGATCCAAACAGGGTGGCCGGATCATTCCATGCTGCAAAGCCGCCGATGAAAAGGGCGACGCTCAAGGCGGATATCAACGCGATGGAAAGTCCGTTGCGTTCAAAGAGCACCGAGAAAGATCTCGGCCAGGCATAGGCCTGATAGGTATCGCCGCGAACTGCTGCGAGTGTGCGAGGAACATTGACGTTGAATTCGTGGGGAGGGGCAAACTGGCAATCGGCCAGGCAGGCGCCGCACCCGTGACACAGATTGGCAAGGTAGTTCAGATCGCCATCCGAAAAGGCACGGCGCATCTCCATTGCGGGAAAAACGGCGCACAATCCTTCGCAGTAGCGGCAGGAATTGCACACCGTCATAAGCCTGTCTGCCTCTTCGAGCATTGCGCTGGCGTGAGCAAGATCGATTGTTGTCGCGTGAATATTCATGCGCCCTCCAGGACTGCCGATTCGTGCATGACGTGTGCCGAGCTCGTCCGTGCAGCAGCGGCTGCTGCCCGTCCGGCGATGCGGCCAAAGACGCTTCCAATCGTCATGCCGATTCCCGCCGCATAGCCTTGGCCAAGCACGTTTCCGGCCATGATCTCGCCGGCCGCGAACATGTTCGGGGCCGAAGTGCCGTCGGCCATCACCATGCGCGCCTTTTCGTCGACCTGGACGCCGAGATAGGTGAACGTGATGCCGGGGCGGACGGGATAGGCGTAGAACGGCGCCTTCTCGATCCGGCGTGCCCAATGGCTCTTTGGCGGATCGATGCCCTCCGTCCGGCAATTGTCCAGGATCGTGTGATCAAATTGACCAGGGCGCACGGCGGCGTTGAAGGACGATACCGTTTCTGAAAGCGCAGACGGATTCAGATCCAGTTTCTCGGCAAGACCAGAGACGGTATCGGCTCTGATTGCTGGAAATAGCGACGGCATGAACAACTCGAGCGAATTCGCATCGAAGATGATGTAGGCGATTTGTCCCGGCTGAGCGGCCACCAGCCGGCCCCAGATTGCGTAGCGCTTCGGCCAGACATCCTCGCCTTCGTCGTAGAAGCGCTGACAGTGGCTATTCACGACAATCCCGAAGACGACGCAATCGAGCCGGGTTATGATGCCGCCGTCGAATTTGGGGGCACGGGCATCGATCGCGACCGCATGGCATTGCGTCGGATCACCGATCTGCCTCACTCCCTGCTTGACCAGCATCCTCGTCACGGTGCCACGGTTGTACGGCGTGCCGCGGATCAGGAAATTGTCGGCGATCTCGCCCCATCCTTCCTTCAACCATTCGAAATTCGACTCGAACCCGCCGCAGGCCGCAACCAGTGCCTTGGCTCGGACCGCATGTTCGCCCCCTTCGTGCATGACCGAGGCTGAGGTGAAATGACCGTTGTCCGTTTCGAGACCGACGACTTCGGCGTCATAGGCGATCTCCACGCCGAGTTCCTCGGCGGTACGATAGAGCGCGTTGAGCATCGCCCGACCGCCGCCGAGGAAAAACGAGTTGGTGCGGCCGAGGCTCAATGTGCCGCCCAGGGACGGCTGAAATCTCACGCCCTGCTCGACGATCCAGTCCAACATCCCCTTTGATTCCCGGATCATCATTCGCGAGAGGCGTTCATCGGTGTTGCCGCCGGTCACACGCAGCAGGTCCTCGAAAAATTCTTCTTCGGAGTAGGGGCCCGAGAGCGTCTCAGTCGCGGTGTCATGTGCGCAGCGCATATTGCGGGTGTGCCGTGTATTGCCGCCGCGATAGAACTTCGGCGCCGCCTCAACGATGAAGACGCTTGCGCCGTCGCGGGCAGCGCCGATTGCCGCGCAAAGAGCGGCGTTCCCGCCACCGATGACGAGCACATCGTATTCCCTCGATGAGTCAATCATTGTTGAATCCGTTTGCATACAATTGCATGCAGATGGATAAGACACATATCGATTGATGTCAAACCGCTCGTTTTCAAGATACCAGGTCTGGGAAGCCGCAAATGTGCCCGATTGTGGGCGACAGTCGGCTCTATGGCTGGATTTCAGAAATTATGAGGCGGACTTTCAGCGCCTCACGGATGTGCTCCACTGCTTTCGCCTGAGCCTCCGCTACATTCCGTTTGCGTATGGCTTGAAGCAAAAGCTCATGCTCGCGGGCCGCAATTTCAGTGCGCCCCGGATGGATGAAAGTCGTATCGGACAGAAGCGCAATCGTCTCATGCAGATCTTCGACCGCCTGTCGCAGATAACGGTTACGAGCGGCGTCATAGAGCCGCGCGTGGAATTCACGATTGAGCTGTGCGGCCGCACGAGGATCGTCTCCGGTGCCGGCAAATGCGGAGTTGATACGCTCGAGATTTGCGATCTCGGCGTCCGTCGCATGGTGGGCGGCATAGCGAGCGACGATACCCTCCATCTCCTCGCGCATCGCGTAGAGTTCGAAGATTTGAGGTGTGGACAAAATGGCGACTGCCAATCCCCGACCCGGCGCTGCTTCCAGTAGGCCTTTTTCCTGCAGCCGTCCAAGCGCCTCTCTGACAGGTGTCCGGCTGACGCCCAGGCGCGCCGCAACCTCCTCCTCCCGTAGTGCAGCACCCGGGCGGTATACGCCATCACGGATAGCCGCAAGGATAGCCTGGTACGTGTTCCGACCGCGGGACGTGGATTGGTTTTCAGCACTGGGTGCCATTGATCTGTCCGCCGTTGTTGAGCTCCAGACTATTTACAAATGACGGGATGGTTCGGGAAGTGGCGGTCTCATCGCGCCCACTGGCTAACCACAGCTATACCTTGACTGATGTCGTCGGCGCCATTTACCCACCCCTCTTAAGCAAATTCTTATGACTGGTTGAGGAGATCGAATTTGCCTGAGCAACTCGTCAGGTTGATGCTAAGGCACTGATATATTTGATGAAGATCGGATAGATTGAAATCGATGAGATCGGCGGGCGCCTCTCGGCTCGCAATAGCAAACGCGTCTCCATAGATGAGTAGGAGGATTATTTATGAGATACGTCGCATCGGCAGCACTTACCGTGGTCTTGAGCCTGGTGCCGGCATCGCTTCTTGCGCAGCAGTCATCCGGACAAGCTGAGGCTTCGCAAACACCGGACAAATTTCGCTCGCAATACGTCCGTCTCAGCGCAGACACGGAAGGCATGCTTCTCGAACCGACCGAATCCAATGCGAATTCACGCATCGCATTCGTGTTCTCACATCCGAACCGCGACAACTTCAAGGAACTCCCCGGGCCTGCAATGGCAAATCACGGTTATCGTGTAATGCTCGTGAACTATCGCGGCGACCGTGACAATCCGGACGCGCCTCCGGAGGACTTCCTGCCGAGCATTTCCGAAGGGATCTCATATCTTCGCAAATTACCTGGCGTGGAGAAAGTCGTTCTGCTTGCCCATAGTGGCGGAACCCACATGGGCACACTCTACGAGAACGTCGCCGAACATGGACCCTCCGTCTGCCAGGATTCAAAAAAGATCATTCCCTGCGACGGCAAGAAGATCGCCAAGCTCGAAAAACCCGATGGCCTCATACTGCTCGATCCGACGCTTGGCGCGGCTCACCAGATGAGCGCGGTCGATCCGGCCGCCGGGGGGAAGGTCAGAGACAAATCCATAGACATGTTTGCCAAGGAAAACGGTTACGACGCCGAGGGGAGGAAGGCGGCCTACACACCTGAATTCGCGCGACGTTTCTATAAGGCTCAGGCGGCCCGCAACAACGAGATCGTCGATGCCGCCCTTGGACGCCTGAAGCTCATCAACGAGGGCAAGGGTGACTTTTCCAATGACGAACCGTTCGTCGTCAAAGGCGTCGGCATCCGGGCACTCGGTGCACGCCTGTATCATCCAGACCTGAGCTTTGCCGCCCATACGAAAGTGCCGCACACTCTGATCCGGGCGGACGGTACGCGTACCGAGGAAATCATCAAATCGGTTCGCCCGTCAGCGGGGGGAAAACAGGTGCTCGGCATGTTGAACGAACTTGGCGCGATGAACTATTCGACCACGGTGCGAGGGTTTTTGGCGAACTCGGCCATCCGCGCAAACGCGGACTTTGCGTTCACCGCCGATGACATCACCGGCATAGACTGGGCCTCATCCTATACGTCGACGCCCTCGAATGCCGAGGGTGTTACGGTTCCTTCGCTCGTCCTGACGATGAGTTGTCACTACCTCATCGTTCCCGGCGAAGTGATCTTCGACCATCTGGCGGCAAAAGATAAGACATACGCATCTGTGGAAGGCGCAACCCATCTTTTTCAGCCTTGCAGGCCCGAATATGGGGATACGAAAAAGCGGGTTTTTGACTTTGTCGATGAATGGGTGTCAAAACCTGGGCGGTTCTAAAGCCGTTGTTTTCATGCATGTCGCTGCCGCAAAACTGCTGCACACTTTTGCGCGACATGCATTGGAGCAATTCCAGGAAACGTGCGAAGCGGTTTTCCGTCCGGAATTGCGTAAAAACAAAGCGGTGGAGCGGTTCTGCGATTCAAAGAAAAGCTGAACCGCTCTAGAAGCGCGCGGACGGGACGGAGGCATACGTTTAAGAAGTTTTTGAGACCCGGGCCAACCGCGGCTCCGGGTTCTCGTCGATCAGGAGAGCAGTTTCAGTGCGTCCTTCGCTACCGACATGTCGGCGACGGAAGCAATGGGAAGCAATTCTGTCTGGGATTTGAACTGTACGTTCAGTTTCTGAACCAGATTGATCTGATCATCCGATAGGGTCAGACCGGTAGCATAAGGCTGGTATTTCTGGATCCAGGTCCATTGACTGACGGCATGCGGCGTGTTGGATTCACCGGTCACCGTCTGGCGAGCCTTGATGAAATCGTCACGAGATTCCGGACTGCAGACGTATCGGTAGGCTTTCGCATAGGCGGCCAGAATCTTTACCAAGTTTGCCCGGTTGCTCCGGATCGCCGCATCGGATGCATAGGAGGCTTGGTTTGTGTATTCGGGAATCTCCGACCACAGCAGGCCGCGCGCGAGGGCATGCACGCCGAATTGCTGCTGCTGATCGAAAACATCGACATCGGAGGGACCCGCATCGACCGTTCCCGCAACGACCGCCTTGAAGATATCGGCATTGCTCCCGACGTTCCGGAACGTGACGGTGTCGGGGTTCAGCCCCTGTTTGGTCATCATGTAGACGATCATCTGATGCAAGACAGACCCTGGTGCACCGATGCCCATAACCTTTCCCTGAACATCGGCAAGTGTCTTGATCTCCGGGCGCCGCGAATACACGGCGAGCGAGGGTACGTTCAGAGCTCCCGCAAGTATCTTGATCTGGGCGCCCTTGGCGATTGCCGGAACGACCTGGTTGAACCCTGACCACATGCAGATCTCGCTGGTGCCGCTCAGCAGCGCGGATACGCATTTGGCGCCATCGGATACGAGGGTCACCTCGGGAACGACGTTGAACTCTTCGAAGAAACCCTTGTCTTTTGCAAGCTGGTGCAAGGCGAGGCCCGATACGCCCTGGGTCATCACCACTGTTATCTTTGCAGGGTTGCTCGACTGGCCCAATACACTTCGGGGAGCAACGATTGCTGCTGCTCCTATGGCGCCTGCCAAGAGAACTTGTCGCCGGTTGGTTATGCCTGCTGTCATTTTTTCCTCCCAAGGTTTGATTGTCACAATATTGGCTGCATTTGCCCCGTCGGCCGCCGATGCGACCATGGGATGACGCTCGGCGTTATCCGCACCTGGTTGATCGACGGGTATTCGCGGGCAGCGCGAGGCCTAGCCCTTCAAACGTTCATGCAGGGCTGGAACTCCTCTTTCCATCCTGACAACCGACTGCAGCGACAGTGATTTTCACTACTCCAGATCCCCTACAAGACTGGCGTACCTATTAGCGAGCAGAGAAGGCACACAGGTCGTTGCGCCGACAACTTGGCTTTGCGTACTGAAAAGCGGCGCGCGCGGCCGAGACGTGGGCGGGGTAACAGCAGTGCTCTGCCTTGCCTAGTCCGCGGCGCCTGCAGTCTGCGCAAGCGATGTCCAGCGAGCCAACGTCCCTCCGGCCGGCTCAATCCCCGCGAATTGCGTCATTTCCTCCCGCCACCTTTGAGGAGGACCGCTGCCCCAGGGAACGAGCGAAACACCCTGCGTCGAATCCCAGGCATTCGGCACTTCTTCAGGGTCCATGTACTGCATTGGCGGCAGCCCGAATTCGATACGGTGTCCGTCGGGATCGCGAAAGTAGGTGAATATTCCGTTCGGAGGGCCATGCCGGCCAGGACCATGCTCGACATTGCGCCCGAATCCGAGGTTGGCTGCGATGTCGCACGCCCGCAACATGGCCTGCAGGTCGGACACGATGAAAGCGACGTGATGCAATCGCGGACCCGCACCCTGCGCAAGTACGATGTCATGGGGATTGTTCTTCCGGTGCAGAAAGATGCTGAGCAGCTTTCCGCTATCGACATCGGTCGTGTATTTCGAGGGGCGAAAACCAAGCGCCATGAAACGCGCCGCTCCGACATTCACGTCCGGAATAACGCACTGGTAATGATCGAGACGCAGGGCTCGGCCGCCCTTTTGAGCCACGAAATTGTTGAGGAGCCGGGGCAGGATCGGCATCCATGCGCAGAGTTCAACCGGTGGGAAACCCGGACCGAACGATGTCAGCAACGTTGGCCCCTGGTGCGGACGCTCGATGAAACGAGCCTCGCCGCCGAGGCTTTCGAAATGACCCTTGGCACGGATCAGGTCCCCTTCAGAACGGACCCGCATGCCAACGCACTCGCAGCTCGGGGCTTCGTCGCTGCGAACGAGGACAAGACTGTGGTGGCAAGCCTCTTCGATACCCCGCAGGTAGGCGAAATCGCCATCCAGATCGCTGACCACCATTCCCAGCACTTCGGTGTAGAAATGCACGCTGGCGGCGAGATCCCGCACCGTTAAGCGCACGTGGCTCGAGCGGGTAATATCGAACGGAGGAGAGGGCGAAACCTCTGGAATGCTGGGACGGTCGTCTTTCATCGTGCTGCGTTCCTTTCCAGCAGGATTACAAAATCGGCACAGGTGACTGCACTTTCAGCAGGCGGCTCCGAACTGTAATCTGGCCTCAACCAGAGCGCGCTATTTACAGCAGAATTCTGTGCTGCTCAGGAAATAACAAATGTCAATTTTTTGATTGATTTTTTGGCTTCGCTGGGTTCCGGGCTGAGCGAATTTTTCCGGAAATTTATTCACAAATCTAATGCTCATTTGCCTCCTTATTGGCTCGGGTGCCATTTGCTAGGTTTCGTTCCGGCCGGAGGGGAGGAGAGCCCTCTCTCACAATCGTTCAAGCAATCGGTCGGCGATAATGCCGCCGTTGCCTCCGCGGTGCACGTGCAGGCACCCATTCGCGGCACTGCCGCGCAGATATTCACGATCGTAGGGCAGAAAGGTTAGTGCATGAATATTTTCGGTACCGAGTTCGACTACCAAGGGCGCCTCGACAAGCTTCGCAAGGTGATGGAGGCAAACGAGCTAGACGCTTTCATCGTCCACAACTGGACCAATCAGTACTATTATGGTGGTCACTACCAGCATATGCCGTGGTACCCGCTTTCTCACACCCACATCACCGAAGCGCCGCTCATCCTGTTCAAGGACCACGACCCAGTCTTCCTCAGTGCCTTCATCACCATGAATGCGATCCGCGAAGGCACCTGGATCAAGGACGTGCGCGTAAATGACACCGGCTTTGCCAAAAGTGCCGCCGATGGCGTGGCCAAGGTGCTCGCCGAAAAGGGTCTCCAGGCCGGCAATATCGGCTTTGAGGAAACCACCTGCACGACCAAGACTTATCATAGTCTCCTCGCCGCCCTGCCTGATGCAAAATTCAAGCCAGCGGGCGACCTGCTGTTTATCGCTCGCTCGGTCAAGGAGCCTGCCGAGATCGAGCTGATCCGCAAAGCGGTCGCCATCGGACATTCCGCCATCGATGTCGCAATCAGGACCGCGCAACCAGGCGTGACCGAGATGGAAGTGCAGTTCGCGATGGAGATCGAGATGAAGCGTCTCGGAGCTATGCGCGAGGTTGAGACAATGTGCCAGGCCGGCATCCGTACGGCCAACTACCGAGCTTTCGCCTCGGAATGGAAGAAGATCGAGGATGGCGAACTCGTCACCATCGACCTTGGCGCCCTTTATCACGGCTACGGCTTCGACATTGCCCGCACATGGGTGGTCGGCAGACCCAAGGACGAATACGTGAAGATCGCCAATGATCTCTACAAGACCCACGATCTGTTCATGGAGCATCTTAAGCCCGGAATGACCTTCGCCGAGATCTTCGATTATATCCGTCAGGTGATGAGCGATATGGGTTATCCGGCCAACAAGGCTGCCATGCCCTGCCAGCAGTTCGCCATCCACGGCGTCGGCCTGGGGCCGTTCCACGACTTCCCGCATCCGACCCATCGCGAGACCATCCTCGAAGCGGGTATGGTTATTTCCTTCCAGCCTTCGGTTCGTACGGAGACCTATTCGATCCGGTTCGAAGACAACATCCTTATCAAGGAAGACGGGCTGGAATTGCTCAGTACTGCCGAACGGAAGCTGATCTGACAGCGCGCGATCGAATGGCTCGGTTTGCGCGGCAGCTCTGATGCCCGCGCAAACCGACTCCGTTCAGTGCCGAAAGGGCTTCGTCGGTCGTTCCCGGACGAGCCGGTAACTGCGCTGGATATCTCAATTCGCGCGTAGATCATCAATCTGCTGAAGAACCTGCAATAGCGTCAGGGGGTGCATTGCCTCCCGATCGCTCATGATCGCGCGGGGAGTGGACAACGGGCGCCGCCTTCGCTGCGTGGTGCGGCGCGCCGCCACGAGAACGCTTCCGGTCGACCAGATAGCTGGAGTAATGCTGTCGATCTTCTCCGCCGCCTGGGACCTGTTCGTTCCATCTAGGTGAACCGCCCGCCCTACATCCAACATTCGATACATCAATGGAACCGCGCCCCTCGTTTCTCATAGGTTCACGTCATGATCTTGGCCGCGTCCGCCTCGAATCTGCCATATGCGCCGCCAAAGAAAACCAAGGGTTCGCCATCGCGCTGCCAGCACTCAATCACTTCGCCGATCACCACGTCGTGATCGCCGCTGACCACTATGTCGCTGACACGACAAACCAGGCTTCCGAGTGCTCCCCCTATAATCGGCAGGCCCACGGCATGATCAGTGCAGGCGATGGTGTCAAAACGCGCCGCGTTCCGGCCGACGAAGCTGCGTGCCACGTCCTGCTGGTTCCGGCCAAGAAGGCTGACGGCGAAAGCTCCACTCTCCTTGATGGCGTTGCCCGTCGAACTGCCGTGGTTAATGCAAACCAGGATCTGATGGGGATCAAGTGAAACCGACGTCAGGGAATTGATGGTCATCCCAAAGCGCTGCCCCCCATTGCTTGCGGTCAAAACCGCGACGCCCGTCGCAAATTTACCCATTGTGGTGCGAAACGCTTGTTTGTCCATGCGGCGCGCCTCGCTTACAAGATCCACCTGTTCCATTCGCTTCTCCACCTCAAAAACCAGAGCTGAAGTTAATGTAAGCTGCCCTTTTCAGTTCCGAAAGCGACTATATTAACAAGTGATTTGTGATTTTTTTTCCGAAGTTTCCCGCGATGGGGACTCACCCCAATGGCGATCACGTTCGTTCTGTCACCGCCATCCACAGGGACCGAAACTCAGCAAAGCAAGTATTGATGGTGATCGGGCCAGCAAGCCGATTAATCCCATCATCTTTCGCGGCGATATGATGGTTTGCTCTGGGCTTGCCGGCGATGCGGGTAAGCGCTTCTCGATGCACATCGAGTTCTTTCGCCGTGGGCATGACCAGCATGGTTAATTGTACGCCGCGCGAGGTGCACGCGGCGCTCAGCTTTGTCATTTGAGCTTCAAGCGACCCTGGCTACCGCTCGGGCACGGTAGCGAATAGGCGTAGAATTCCAGCAATTAACCGATAAGGCTGAGAGCCTCCTTCGCCAGCGACATATCCGTTGCCTCCGCATAGGGGAGCAGGCGTTTTTGCACACCTAGCGAGACGTTCAGATCCTGCATGTAGCGCAACCGCTCCTGCGACAGTACGAGATCCGTGGCATAAATCTGGCTGTCCTTGAAGAATGTCCATTGCCACTGCGCTTTCGCAGGATTGGGAATGCCGCCGGACACGTTAAGCTGTGCGTCGATAAAATCTTGTTGCGACTGGGGACTCGCCACGTATCTGTAGAGCTTGGCGTAGGCCGCCAGCGTCCGCACGATCGCATCGCGTTTGTTCTTGATGGCATCTTCGGAAGCATAGGCGCCCTGGAAAGTGAACTCCGGCAGTTCTGTCCAAAGGTCGCCTTCTTTTATGACGTGGACGCCGTATTTTTCTTGTTCCTGATAGACGTCGATCTCCGAAATACCCGCATCCACAACACCCGCAGCCACAGCGCGGAAGACTTCGGGCGTGCCGCCGACGTTGACGAAACTGACCTTGGTCTCGTCGACGCCATATTTCCGCAGCAGCGCGATCCACATGGTGTGGAGAAGGGCGCCCGTCGAGCCGGATCCAAGCGTCTTGCCTTCAAGATCCGTGACCGACCTGATGTCGGGGTTCTTGGCGTAAACGGCATGTTCCGGCTTGACGAGCGAGCCGGCGATCAGCCTGATTTTCGCGCCCTTGTCGATCGCCGCCAGAACGGTGCCGATGCCTGAGAACATACACACGTCGTTTTCGCCGCTGATAAGCGAGCCCATCACCTTTGACGCATCCACCACGTATAGAATGTTCGCCTTGATGCCCATCTCTTCGAGGTGGCCGCGACGCTTCATCAGCTCCTGCATGGTGAGCGTGGCAACGCCGCGGGTATTGACGATGTTGACGACCTGATCCTTCTCCTGTGAGAAGGCTTTCCTTGGTCCGATCCAAGAAGCGGCTGCGGCCGCTCCGATCGCCTTGATGACATCCCGACGACCCAGTGTGAATTGCGTTTCCATTTCATCCTCCTGCTTCTATGGAAATTCTCAAGCCAACGCGGATTGCTCCCGACGCTGGTACCCGCCTCCTGCGGATTAGCCGTGGATACGCAATCAGCGCTCAGGCATTTGCCTGATACCGTCTTCAATCCATGGCGGTGGGGACAAGCGCATAGCCATCGCCGTCCCTAATGATGGTTCCGGCGCCCGGCATGCCCCAGTGGTACCCCGTGCAGACAATTCCGTCGGCCGCTACGCGGTCGAGCATGCGAATGCGCGTCTCGGCCGCCAAATGCGGATCATGGTCTGCCGCGAGATGCCAATGGGGATGATGCATGTTCAAGACGGGGACATTGGTGACGTCGCCCGAGACCATGAGTTGTGCATTGCCGGAGCTCAGCAGCAGACTGGTGTGACCGGGCGAGTGACCATAGGTGGGTATCGCATGGATGCCGGGTAAGACATCTTTGTTGGCGTCGTACTGGCTGATGTTATTCCAGGTCGGCAAAGTCGCCTGAATGCGCCTTGCCAGCGCCACGCGCGACTGGGGCAATTGATTGATGCAATCGGGATCGGTCCAAAAGGAATATTCTGCAGCAGGGACGAGGATCTCGACATCCGGATAGATTTGTTCGCCGGCGTTCGACATCAGCCCGAAGATATGGTCGGGATGGAAGTGCGTGATGACAATTTTCGAGATGTCGGTCGGGCTGAGCCCGGCCAAGAGCATATTGCGGTGCAAGTGCCCCGACGCCGGCTGGCCGCTTTCGCCGTTGCCGCTGTCGAACATCACGAGTTGACCGCCGATACGGGCGATGGTGATCGTGTACGAGTTCGGCATCCGGTTTTTGGAGAAACCGGCCGCCTCCAAGGATGAACTGACCTCGTCAACGCCGACATTCTTGAAGATGGCCTGATCCAGTTCGCGCGACGTTGCGCCGTCAAAGAGCTGAAATATTTCGAGATCTCCGACGCGGAAACTGTGAAAGGCAGCGTTGCGCGGATTGAGTGGCGACGCATAATTTGCCTCAGGCTTGTCGGCCGCAGCGCCGCGTTCCAGCCTGTTATCCGGCCCGAAGGCTATACCCGCCGAACCACCGGACATGTTGGTAGGATGGAGCGTGATCCGATGCATCATTCCCTGCCCAAATCTGCCCGCCTCGCGCTGACGAAGCTTCCGGCTCTACTCGCAGCATGCGATCGAGACTGATCGCTGCCGCGATAGCCTATCGAGGCGGCCGCATCCCGACCAATCGGATCTGCGGCGTTGCCTATAAAAAATCGGTCCGGGCGGTCGCCTGGAAGAGACTTAGAAAACCTTCTTCTTGCGCCAGCGCCGCGGTCTGGCTCCAGGAAACATCAGACCGCTGGCGTCGACGCCGAGATCGACCATAATCTTCGCGAGCGAGATCGCGCAGCGATAACCCTCCAGCACCGGCACCTCCCAGCCCAACTCCGCTAATCGCTTCTCGACGATTGGCTGCAGCCAGAATGAGCCGGAGCAGCCGAAGATGATGACTTCCGCACCGTCCTCCTCGATAGCCGCAATGGCTGCCGCCACAGCCTCTTCGACGGCATCCGAGCGCTCGCCGCTGCGAGCCTTTTCCCGCTCCACGTGAAGCGGCCTTCCCGGTTCGCAGCCCGGGCGTTCATGCGGAAAATTGATCATGCGGATGGAGGCGCACCGATCAGTCATCCGGTGCTGCACGATTAGGTTATAGTAGTACATATTGTGATTTTCAGCGAGGTCGATGACGCTGAACTTGTTGCCGAGCATAGTGGCGACGTGCATCTGCGAGAAAGCGCAGGATGTGACCGGTATCCGATAGCGCCGGCCGATCTCGCGCGACTCCAGAAAGCCTGGTTCGCCTCCTCCGAGAAGCACAATCCCGTTATAGAGTCCGCTTTCGCACGCCTCCCGCACGATCGGCAGGCGCGCTGCAGCCGAGTAACAGAACTCCTCCCGCGTCTCCACCGCCCAGTCGCCATAGCTTGCAAGCGCTCCAGGATGCAGCTCCCAGCTCACATCATCGAGCATAGGTGCGAGACTGGCGAAGTTCATCAGCGCTTGCTCCTTGGGACCGGTGAGCTTGCGGTGGAGGAACGGTGATGTTTCAGGGAGCCTGAATGCCGGGATGAGAAGGAAGCGGTATTTGCCGGTTATGGCCGCCTGGTTCATTCGAGTGGTTTCTCCAATTTGATTCAATCCATCAGTCGAGCAAAAAAACCCGCCATGGGAACCGGTGGGTGTCTGGTCAAGAAGGGTCCTCAGTTTTCCTCCTGGCCACAGTTGAAATGGACATCGTTGGATGCCGTTACACGAGACTGACTTCTTTGAACTTTCTGCGCCGCTTCCACAGCCACTTGACAGCTGGAATCAGCAGGATCAGGCAAATGATCAGCATGAACGAGCCCGAGATCGGCCGTGAGAAGAGAATGCTCGGATCGCCCATGCCAAGCGTCATCGATTGCTGGAAGGAGGACTCAAGGTTCGGGACCAGCACCATCGACAGCACAATCGGGGAGACGGGGAAGCCAAACTTTCGCAGCACATAGCCAAGCGCGCCGAACACGGCCATGGCGGCGACGTCGAAGGAGGAGTAGTTGACGCTATAGGCGCCAATCACGCAGACGGTGATGATGACCAGCACGAGATATTTGTAGGGCATCGTCAGCATTCGCGCCCACACTCCCACCAGCGGCAAGTTGAGCAGAAGAAGCAGGAAGTTGCCGGTGATCATCGAGGCAATGACGCCCCAAAACATCTCCGGGTGCTCTGTCATTAGCAGCGGTCCCGGCCTGATGCCGTGGATCATCATCGCCATGAAGATCAGCGCATGCGCGGTGTGGGTTGGAATACCCAGCGTGAGCAGTGGCACGAAAGCGGTGGTCGCCGACGCATTGTTGGACGTTTCCGGCGCGGCCACGCCTTCGATCGCTCCCTGGCCAAATCTTTCGGGGGACTTGGACAGGCGTTTTTCGATAGCATAGGAGCCGAAAGTTGCGATGACCGTGCCGCCGCCAGGCAGCACACCGAGAATCGCGCCAAGCGCACCGCCGCGAAAGATCGGGCCGATGCAGGCCTTCCAATCGGCCAAGGTCGGCCATAGTCCCGTCAGGCTGGTCTTGAAGACGCTACGCTCTTCACGCTCCTCCATATTCAGGAGGACTTCCGAAATCCCGTAAAGGCCCATGGCGACCGGCACGAAATTCAGACCGGTCACCAGGTAGTCGCTGCCGAAGGTAAAGCGATCCATGCCGTAGGAGACATCGCGGCCCACCATGCCAAGAATGCACCCCAGCCCCATGGCCATTAGGCCTTTGAGGATGGACGAGGAAGAGAGATAGACCACCATGAACAGACCGAGCAGCAGCAGGGCAGTATATTCCGGCGGCCCGAAGTCGAGTGCGACATCGGCCAGCGCCGGTGCGACGAAGACCAGGATCGCCACGCTGATCAGGCCGCCGATGAAGGAGCCGATGGCGCACATGCCGAGCGCGGCTCCCGCTCTTCCCTTGCGAGCCATCTGATAGCCGTCGATGCAGGTGACTACCGATGAATTCTCGCCGGGGATATTAAGCAGGATTGAGGTCGTCGAGCCGCCGAACATGGCGCCGTAATATATGCCTGCCAGCATGATGATCGCTCCCACCGGATCCATCTGGTAGGTGAGGGGCAGCAGCAATGCGATTGTCGCGGAGGGACCAAGGCCGGGCAGCACGCCCACGGCGGTGCCGAGGACAGCTCCGATCAATCCGTAGAGAAGGTTCGTCGGCAACAGCGCGATGCTCAGTCCCTGGTAAAGGTTCGAAAAGAGTTCCATGATCGCTCCGGAGGATTAAAGCAGGCCCTTGAGAAGGCCCGGCGGAAGCCGTACCTCCAGCAGGCGGTCAAACAGGATGTAGCTGAGCACGGAAAGCGAGGCAGCGATGACGATGGATTTCAGCCATGCCCGCGACTCGAACATCCGCATGATAAGAAACGACAGGCCCGTCGTCGCGACGATGTATCCCACTAATTCCAGGGCAGCGCTGTAGATCAGCAGGCCGGCGATAATGACAACCGGCGGCATCCAGTGTTCTCCCATCGGCTCGACAGGTTTGGCCATGCCGCGAAATGTCTGTGCAAGCTGCAACAGCGACACGAACAAGAGAAAGATGCTGACGATCAGCGGCAGGAAGCCTGGCATCGGTTCCAGGGGTGTTCCGAGCGGCAGGCGCAGCGAGGCGGCCATGCAGGCGCCGGCAAACAGGATAAAAGCCACGCTTGCGAAAATGTTGGCGTATTTGGCCATTCACGAATTCCCGTCCAAGAGGTCCCTGCCTGGAGCCGACCCGCGCGTTCGACTCCAGGCCAAGGAATTGGTGTGCAGAAACCGGCCGGAGCTGCAGTCCGACCGCAAGAGGCTATTGCTTCGGCGCCTCGCCTTGCTCCACGAGGCCGTTGATCGCGTAGGCGTCCTTCAAATTTCTGTAGAAGTCGTAGGACTGACGCCACTCCTTCGCGTAATCGTCTGGACCAAGGTAGGTGACATGCTCACCCGCCTTCTCCATCGCGTCCTTGACGGTCGGATCGTCGAGCATCTGCTTGATGGCGCTGGCCAGCTTGTCGACAATCGGTCTCGGTGTACCTTTGGGCGCCGCCAATCCGTTCCAGATCTCAAGCGCGATATCCAACCCCTGCTCGCGCGCCGTCGGAACATCCGGATAATCGGAGTGGCGATGCTCACCATAGTAGACGAGCGGCCTGATCTTTCCTGCGCGAACCTGCTCGGAGACAGAAAGAGGGGAACCGCCGAAGACGTCGACGTGGCCGCCGAGGCCGGCAAGCATCATCTGTGCGCCGCCGCCGAACTTCACCAGCCGAACCTTGACGCCCTGCGTTTTGGTCATCCAGCGCCAGAAGGTCTCGGATGTGGTGTATGGGCCGCCGATACCGACGGTGATCTTGCCCGGATTGGCTTTCACGTCGTCGATGAGGTCCTTGAGGGTTTTGTAGGGGGAGTCCGCACGCACCGTCAGGAAGGTCGATTCCTGACTGATGAGTGCGACTGGCTCGAAGTCGTCAGGGCCGTGCGATCGCCCTTCGATCGCCGGAAAAGCTGCATTCCAGCCGACGCCGGTCGTCAGCAGCGTATAGCCGTCCGGATCGCTTTTGGCGGCATAGTCGGTGCCAATGATGCCCTGACCTCCGGGCTTCATCTCCAGCACGAGCGGCTGCCCGAGATATTGCTTGGCGACTGCGACCAACGGCCTGGTGACCAAGTCGGAGTGACCGCCCGGTCCAAACGGGTTGATGATCGTAATCGGCTTGCTCGGATATTCATCGGCTCTGACTGACTGCGGATCAGCCGCAACAAGAAGGGCCGCGACAGCAAATGCCATTCCGCCGCTGCCTAAACCAATTGTTATTTGCATCGTTCTCCTCCACCGTTGACCATAGACACGGCTGGCCTCCTCCGCCTCTGCCGTGTGCCGCTGACGTCCCCTCAATCCCGCTTTGGTGGCCGAGCCTAGCCGGTGGCCCCGCTTTCGGTTTCAAGGGCGGACGTGGCTTGCAGAAAGGCACTTTTCAGGCGACAAACGCGCATGCGATCTCCGTCCCTTTCCGCGTGAGGGCGAATCTCCTCCTGATCCGCCCAGCCATTTCATCGTATGCGTCGTTGCCTTGTCATCTTTCGGGTCAGCCGAAATCTGACGCAGCCAGCGCGCGCAAATGGCAAAGAGTGTTGTCGAGTGGCGAGTGCCTAGCTCGTGCCGATCTCGCTCCAACGCCCTTCATTTTTGATATTAAGCAAGTCGCACCTCCAGATGAAAAGGTTAAAATACGCAATTCATTTATGAATTTATTTCCGAATTAAGAGCCAAACGGGTGTATCCGGATATGGCCGCAGCGACGGATATTCGTGATCGAGCTAGAGCTTCGGTCTGCGGCACGAGCATGCAAACAGTTTCGCCATGCGCCGTTGTTGAGAACAGCCCTTGGTTTTTCCGCCTTGTTGGCTTGGTGCGTCTCGAGAGAGGTTCTGTCGCGTTTACTTGCTGTCGCTCCACGCGCATTGCGAAGCGCGACCCGGGCCTAACTCGCCCAAGCAGTCTGCATCTGTCGCGCTTCGCGGGCAGCAAGAGCGAGCGCATCAGATAAGGTATGGAAATGCTTGTCCCGCGGCAGAGTATGTCTGCGAACAAGCCAGGAATGTTCGCCCGGTTGACGGTACCGAGCTTGGCTTCTTGCACTTGGCAGCTCCGCCTTCTCGTGAGGCCGCGGCCATCGCAGCGCCATTCTTGGCGCTGTGTCTGCTCGATAGCAGTCGTGGGTCGCCAGCGAAAACCCCGTCATAGCGAAAAATGCGCATATTGCGCATGCCGCCGGCGCCGCTAGAGCCTGTCGCGAAAGGAGATTCACGTGACAGGCTTTAGGCTATTGTTTTCATGCATGTCGTTGCCGCAAAACCGCTGCGCACTTTTGCGCGACATGCAGTAAGCCGAAATCACCGCCTCATGCAGCGCCATATCCGACAATGCCTTTGATCTCGAGATAGTCTTCCAGACCGAATTCACCCCATTCCCGCCCGAGACCGGAACGCTTGTAGCCCCCGAACGGCGCTGCCGGATCGCGGGCGGGATAGTTGAGGTGGATCGTGCCGGCGCGAAGGCGGCGGGCGATGCGGCGGGCGCGCTCACTGTCGGCGCTGGAAACATAACCCGCAAGACCATATTGGGTGGCCTCCGCAATACGCACTGCGTCGTCCTCGTCGATATAGCCGAGGATCGTCAGCACCGGGCCGAAGACCTCCTCGCGCGCGATGGTCATGTCAGGCGATGCGACGAAAATGGTCGGGCGAGCATAGTAGCCCTGGTTGAGGCCGGGCGGGCGTCCGGGGCCACCGCAGATCAGTTCGGCGCCTTCTGCGATAGCGTCTTCGATCATCTGCTGAACCTTTTCGAACTGCGGCCTATTGGCAAGTGGGCCGAGGGCGAATGCCGCCGACGGATGTCCGACGGTCGTCGCCTCCGCCACTTCCCGCGCAATCGTCTTGACCTCGTCGAGCCGGTCATGCGGCACGAGCATACGGGTCGGAGCATTGCAGGACTGGCCGCTGTTGATGAAGCAGCGGGCGACCCCTTTGGTCACTGCGTCCTTGAAATTCACGTCCGGCAGCAGGATGTTCGCGCTCTTGCCGCCGAGTTCCAGCGTGACGCGCTTGACCGTATCGGCGGCGGTCTTCGTGACAAGCACGCCCGCCCGTGTCGAGCCGGTAAAGGATATCATATCGATATCTGGATGCGCGGCAATCGCGGCGCCCACACAGGGACCGTCGCCGTTGACGAGGTTGAAGACCCCAGCGGGCGTCGCCGCAGCCTCCATGATCTCCGCGAGGATCAATGCGCTCACGGGCGCCATCTCACTGGGCTTGAGCACCATGGTGCATCCGGCGGCAAGCGCAGGCGCGATTTTGCAGAGCGTCTGATTGAGCGGCCAGTTCCAGGGTGTGATCAGTCCGCAGACGCCGATCGGCTCCTTGACCACCAGCGTGCGCCCGATGCTGCGCTCGAACCGGAACTCCTCGAGCACGTGCAGAATCTCGGTCAGATGCGAGATTCCGGCGGGAACGTGGAAGTCCCGCGCGAAAGCCACCGGTGCTCCCATTTCCATCGATATGGCCTTTGCCAGATCGCCGGTCCGAGCAAGGCAAGCATCGCGAATACGTTCGATCAAGGCAGCGCGTTCGGCGACGGTCGTGCCGGCAAAATCGGGAAAGGCCGACCGAGCGGCTGCCACAGCCCTGTCGACATCGGCCGCGCTGCCTATCGCAATACGGGCGAACGGCGCTTCAGTCGCGGGGTTTATGACCTCACGGTCGGCGAACGCGGCGGGATCAACCCAGGCGCCGCCGATATAAAACTTCTCCCAGTGCAACGTGCGTAAGAAATTTTCTTCTTGCGCCACCTCGTGGTCCGGGAGCTGAGTGCTGATGTCGCTCATGTCTGCTTTTCCTTATGTCCCGTCATCACTTCGCCGTCAGACCGCCGTCGATCACCAGGACGTGTCCGGTTATGAAATCCGCCTTGGGCCCGGCTAGATAGGCCACGGCCTCGGCCATGTCCTCTGGCTTGCCGAACCGTCCGAGTGGAAACCGGCTGAGCAGAGCATCGCGTCGGGCCGGGTCCGACAGACCTGTGCGGGTCGGGGTTTCAGTGGAGCCGGGTGCTATGGCGTTGACACGAATGCGGTGTGGCGCCCATTCGATGGCAAGCATGCGTGTCATGTGCGAAATTCCGGCCTTTGCGATGCCGTAGGTGGAACTGCCTGGGACGCCATGAATGCCGTGGGTCGAGGCGACGCTGATGATGGCGCCTGGTCGCTTGGCGGCGATCCAGTGTGCTCCAACCCTTTGGGACATGAAGAATGTCCCTGCCAGATTGACATCCATCACCCTATGGAAATCGTCGCGGGTGACTTCGAGCGCGGGCTTGCGGAACGGGATGCCGGCATTGTTGACGAGAACGTCGATCCTGCCGAACGAATCGAGAGCCGTTTCTGTGGCCACAGCAATGCTGGCATCGTCCCGCAGGTCCAAAGTGATTTTATCGACGCGCCTGCCGAGCCTGCCGATAGCTTCGGCAGCTTCCGCAAGCATATCCGTCGAGAGATCGCATATAGCGAGATCAAAGCCGTCGCGCGCCAGGGCGACCGCCGTAGCCGCGCCAATGCCGTAAGATGCTCCCGTCACCAGCGCGACAGGCGTTTCGCTGTCAATTCCACTCATAAGACGCTCCATTTCGACCTACAGAACCACCTCGATGAGACGCGGGCCGGGCTCGGCAAGCCGACGGCGAAGCGACGCAATCAGAGCTTCGCAGGTTTCGACGCGTTCTGCTGGAACACCCATACCCCTCGCCAGCGCGACGAAATCGAGCGACGGATTTTCGAGGCTGAGCATCGCGGCGGCTTTTTCCCCCGGTTCGCCAGCACCGACGCCGGCGAATTCCTGCCGCAGGATCTGATAGGCGCGATTTGCAAAGATCAGCGTCGTCACATTGAGCCCCTCCCGCGCCTGCGTCCAAAGTGCTTGAAGCGTGTACATCGCGCTGCCGTCGCCGGAGAGGCTGATCACGCGCCGGTCCGGGCAGGCGATGGCCGCGCCGGTCGCGACCGGCATTCCATATCCGATGGAGCCACCCATGTTTTGAAGCCAGTCGTGAGGGCGTGCGCCAGCGGTCAACGCAAAGCTCTCGCGCCCCGTGGTGACGGATTCGTCGATGACAATCGCATTCTCCGGGATCAGAACCGAAAGGATCTGCGCGATACTCGTCTGGTTCAATGCGCCCGAAGGCAGACTGTCTTCCGTCCACTCCTGATGCCGAGCGTGCGAAGGCTTCGCGCCCACCGCATCGGCAAGCGCCTCGAGAGCGGCGAGCCCATGAACACTGCGTGGGCATAGTTCAATGAGCTCCGCGTCGGGATGCTTCATCTGGCTCGGCTTGTTGGGATAGGCGAAGAAGGAAACCGGTTCGCGGGTCTCGACGGTGACAATCCGGCGATAATCGCGCAGCGCCGTTAGCGCGGCATCTACATTGTACGGGATGCGGAAGGCGGGTACACGCCCGGCGCCCCGCTCGACGCGGGAACTGAAGAACTGGGTGGCGAGTGTGGCGCCGGTCTTGCCCGCGATGCGCCCGGCCAGTTCGAGGGCCTCGCCGCGGATGGAGCGACCGCCGATGATGATCATGGTCTTTTCGCCCGATAGCAGCGCTCGGGCCGCCGCCTCGACCGCACCGGTATCGACCGTCGCACGTGTGTCGGCGGCGTTGGCCAACGCAATCCGCCCGCCACCGTCCCAGGCGGCATCGCCCGGCATGATCAGGGAGGCGATCTGCGACCGATGGGCCATTGCAATCGCTTCTGCAGCGTCGGCGCCTATGAATTGCGATCCGCGCGATGTCTTCACCCAATCCGAAAGCGGGCGCGCAAGCCCTTCGATGTCCGAGGCAAGTGGGGCGTCGAACGCCAGATGCCAGGTGGCATGCTCGCCGATGATATTGACCATTCCGGATGAAGCCTTGCGCGCGTTGTGGATGTTCGCGAGCGCATTGGCAAGGCCCGGGCCGAGATGCAGCAATGTCGAGGCAGGCCTGCCAGTCATTCGCCAGTAGCCGTCGGCCGCACCGGTTGCCACGCCCTCGAAAAGGACTAGAACCGAGCGCATGCCCTCGGTCCTGTCCAGGGCAGCAACGAAATGCATCTCGGACGTGCCCGGATTTACGAAACACGTATCTACTCCCGACGCAACCATCGTCCGCACCAGGCTTTCCGCCCCGTTCATGCCGTCTCTCCTCTCGTGACCGTGCCTGCCTCCCTTGGCTTAAGGAACCGGGGAGGCATTTGCTTTTGCTGACCGCGTCAGGTTCTATCTTAAGCCGATGGCGGCATTGACGCGCGGCATGACCTCGGTCGCCATGAGTTCCATCGAGCGTCTGCCGAGCACCGGATCGACCCAGTCCATGCCCGCATAGACCAGCTCGCCGAAATTGCCGACTTCTTCGCGTAATGAAAGAATCTGGTCCACGACGTTGTTGACCGTCCCGCGGATAACAAGCTTGTCGAGCACATAGTCGAGCGTGACCTCCTCGTCGGGTTGGTCTCGGCTTTCCTTGAACAGCGGAAGGCGGCCAATCTTGGCGAATTTCGTGAGCATCTGGTTGTAGTAGAAGCGGTAGGGACTCCTGGCGTCTTCACCCGCATATCGCGCCGCCGTCGCGGCGTCGTCGGCCACGAAGATCGTGCGCGCGACGCGCCAGTCAGCGGGGTTTGCCTGCTGGCCCACCGAGGTCTTGCCTTCGACATAGTTGGCCCAATGCGTCTTCGCCCACTTCGCCTGCAGGAAGTTTGCCGACAGAGGATGGAAATCGCGCTGACCCATGAGGACGACGCCCTTGGAGAACGGGGCGACGACCGTTCCCACGATCTCCGGCCGAGGCGCCTGAAAGGGTTGTCCGAGATAGCCGATGCCCAGGTCGAGCCATGCCGTCTGTTCGGTCGAGACCTTGAAGCGGTTGTCCGGCAGATCAATCTTGTAAGGCGCCTCACGGCCCCAGATTTCCAAGATGACATCTATGGCCTCGGCAAACATCTTGCCTCGATCCTGTTCCAGCTGTCCCAGTGCCTCGGCGTCGGATCGCAGGTTGCCGGGGCTGATGCCAAGGATGAAGCGTCCCTTGGCCAGATGGTCGAACATGGCCGCATTCGAGGCGATCAGCGTCGGGTGCATGTAGGAGAGGTTGGTCGTGCCCGTAGCCAACTTGATCTTCTCGGTCGAATGAATCAGCGTCGCGAGAAACAGCATGCTGTTGGTGATGTTTTCGACGCGGTCGGTCAGGTGTTCCCCGATGAAGGCGTCGTAAAAACCCAACTTGTCGGCAAGGATGACGGCTTGACGATCCTCTTCCAAGGTCTCGGCCCATGACCTGTGAAGCGGATGCATTGGCATCGCGAAATAGCCGAGTCTCATATGGCGTCTCCTGCGCTAGTGGGCCGATGTGCATTCGCTTTCGATAATGGCGACGAACCTTGCTGGATCGTCGATCATCGGGAAGTGCCCGCAATTATCGATAATGTGAGTTCTGACGCTCTTGAGGATCGTCTTGAAATTGGCGGCCTTGGAGACTGTCGGGCTCTTGTCCCCGAAGATGAGGACCTGATCGGCCGGGAATGCCTTAAGGTCGGCCGCGATATCATATTCGCGCAGCGCCCACATGACGCTGAGGCATGTCTTCGATCCCGCTTTGGAGCGGTCGATGTTCCAGCGCTGGAGAAGTTCGGGCGTGACTTCACGCAGGCGCGGAGCAATGCGTTCAAATGTTTGGGTCACCGGAGCGTAGTTGGCTTCGGTGTTCGCCCAATTGCCTTTCCACTCCTCGCCTGAGCGGAACGGGCATTCGACGACGAAGATTCTCTGGAACCGGTCAGCATAATGAGCGCCAAGGGCTACGCAAATCGCCCCGCCGATCGACGCGCCCGCGACGATGGCTTTTTCGAGGCCAAGCTCGTCCATGGTCTCTATGACCGCATCGGCATATTCGCGAACGCTGAGATGGCGCAGCAGCGGATCGGAATCGCCCTGGCCCGGCATGTCCCACGCGAAAACCTCGAAGCGCTCGGAAAGTGGCTCGATGACGTGCTCATATTCGTAAGCGGAGCCGCCGTTGCTATGGAGGAGAAGGAGCGGCGTGCCGCTGCCTGCGGTCAGTAAGTGGATCCGACCATGTGCCGTCTGAACGAACTTGTCATGCATTGGGGCGCCTGTTGTTGAGAAAACCTTGGCGAATATAGCCAGCGTCTTGCCGCGATAAATTGCATTAGTTAGAAAATTACTTGTGAAATTTTTTCCGAGAAGGTGAGGAAGTAGGTTTGAACAAGTTTGCCGCGTTGCGCATGTTCGTCGCCGTCTCGGAGCAGGGCAGCTTTACTGCGGCAGCCAAAAAGCTCGGCACATCCGCCTCGACCGTCACCAAGGCGATCAGCCGCCTGGAGGATGAGTTGCGCGTCAGGCTCTTCAACCGAACGACGCGACAACTTGTCCTCACCGAGCAGGGCCAGGAGCTTTTCGAGCGCGCGCAGAAGATTCTTGTCGATCTCGCAGAGGCCGAGAGCGTGATGCACGTGGCCAGCAAATCCGTGCAGGGCACGGTAAGGCTCGTTGTCCCATACCTGTTCGGACGCTTGACCCTCGTCCCTGCT
This sequence comes from Sinorhizobium sp. CB7, assembly GCF_041357635.1. Taxonomy (NCBI): domain Bacteria; kingdom Pseudomonadati; phylum Pseudomonadota; class Alphaproteobacteria; order Hyphomicrobiales; family Rhizobiaceae; genus Sinorhizobium; species Sinorhizobium sp. CB7. The sequence continues at coordinate 170,380 of NZ_JAULLL010000003.1, read as the reverse complement.
CTCGAGGAGTTTTTCACCCGATATCCGGACGTGAAGCTGCAGATCCATTTTAGTGACAGGTCCGTCGACCTCATCGAATCGGGCTACGACCTCGGCGTGCATACCGGTGAGCTCGCCGATTCGAGTACGATCCGCCGACAGCTGACCAAAGGTCCTATGATCACCGCCGCATCCCCGGCCTACCTGACCAAGCACGGCACCCCAGAAAAGCCCGAGGATTTGTTGGAACACAACTGCATCCACGGCCGGTTCGGCTTCGACTGGAGCTTCAGGAACGAACAGGCGGGACGGCTGCGCATCCGGACTTCGGGCAATCTTGCCATCTACAATGGTGACGCCCTACGCGAAGCGGCGGTAAAGGGACTGGGCATCGTCCACTCGTCATGGTGGGCCCTCAGGCAGGATTTGCAGGCGGGCGCAGGCTGATCCCGATCCTTGAAGCTTATCAGGTCGAAGGACGCGCTGTGTCGGTGATATTTCCGGCCGGGCGCCACCTTCCGGCGAGGGTCAGGGCGGTTATCGACTATCTTGCCGAGATTACGGCATCGTGAGTGGGACCGATCACGATGCATCCCGCGAAGAGATCAAGATCGGTACGCCGCAAGCGCTTGATGGGGCCTGACGCCGCTCAAGGCAATCACGGACCGAGGACTGGTATCGAAGCATCAACCGTCCAGGAGCTTCGTCGCCTCCTTGGCAAGTGAAAGGTCCACTACCCTATCGAAAGGAAGCTTCTCCTTCTGGATCTGGAATTCCAGATTCAGATCCTGCATGTAGTCAATCTGCTTTGGAGTGAGGACAAGATCACGCGAGTAGGTCTTGTACTCGCGGGTGAACTTGATCATCATGCGGCCCTGCGCCTCTTCCGTTGCGCCAATGGCGGTGTTGTAAGCCTGCATGAACGCTTCATCGGCCTTTGGATCCTCCATCATGAAGCGATACAGCTTGCAGTAGGCCGCCAGCACGCGGACAAGACCCTCACGTTTGGTTTCGATTGCCGTGTCGGAAGCATAGGAGCCCTGATAGGGATATTCCGGCAGTTCCGACCAGAAATCGGCAATGGCGTGAACACCGTAGGCGGCCTGCTGATCGTACACGTCGGTCATCGCCGGCCCTGCAGCCACCCTGCCGGCAATCACCGACTTGAAAACGGCAGCGCTGCTGCCGATATTGACGAACTGCACGTCATTAGGGTTGACTCCGTGCTTGCGCAGCAAAGCCACCATCATCTGGTGCAAAAGCGCGCCGATCGCTCCGGTCCCCACGGTCTTGCCCCTGAGGTCCTCCACTTTCTTGATGTTCGGGTCGCTCGTGTAGAGCGCCTGCGCGATCAGCTGATTGGCTGCCGCCACGACCTTGAGCTTAGCCCCCTTCTCGATTGCCGGAAGCACCTGCGAGAAGCCGGAGAGAATACAGATATCACTTTCCGCGCTGATCAGGCTGCCCATGAGCTTCGATCCGTCCGCCACGTTGACGGTGGTCGTCTTAACGTTGAAATCCTTGAAATAACCGAGCTGATCGATCAGCGTCTGGACGACGAGCGTGGCGTTGGAACTCGTATTGACGATGTTGACGGTATAGGGAAGATCGGCAAGCTTTGCCTCGCCGGCCGCGAGCAGCTTGTCGAACGGTGTGCTGGCCATCAAAGCAAGAGCCGCCCCGCTCGAGCGCATGATATCCCGGCGCGATAGATTGATCCTGTCAGTCTTCATTGTTTACCTCCCCACTGCCGCAAGACAAGCGTCTCGACGGCTCTCGTAACCGGCGCGCGCCGACTGTGTCTCTTGCTCCGCAAGTCCGGCACTCCTTGGCCGGAAGCACTGCGGCGTAAGCGCAAAGACTGCATCAAAATCAGCCAGCAACAAGATCAATAAGTTTGTCATGGCGATAAGTTTTGACTGCGCTCGGCTGGCATTCCCGCCGAAAGCCTGGTCTGCGCTGCTTGCCTTGGTATATTCGTGTCAAGACCGATCGCGGCTGCGTGCGAAGCGGCAGGCAAGCGATGAGAAGCGTGTCCTTAGATCCACGGAGCCGCGCGTTACGGTAGATGGCGCCCCCGCACTCAGTGCGCCTGTGTCCCGAAGGCCATTTCGCCGATCGATTTCAGGAGCGTCTGCCGGCGATCGGCAAAGGCCGTCGCGGCGTCGACGAGCCGCCGGTCGGCATCCAGCATGTCGTGATCGAGGAAAAGGTTGGTGTCGGTTTCCGTCGGCATCATGTGCAGGCCGACCAGCACCTGACGGAGCTGCTCGGCCGCCTTGACACCGCCGCGGTGGCCGTAGCTGACGATAACCGCCGGCTTTGCTTCCCATTCGGAGTAGAGATGGTCGAGCGCGTTCTTCAGCGACGCCGGATAGCCCCAGTTGTACTGCGGCGTCAGGAAGACAAAGCCATCCGCCTGCTTTACCTTGTCGCTCCATGCCTGAGTGTGCGGCTGCAGATAGCCGCCATGCTTCGGCTGGTTCGGCTCGTCGTCCAGCGGCAGATGCCAGTCCTTGAGGTCGACGATCTCGAACCTGAGATCGGGAAGCCCTTTGACGGTCTGCAGCACCCAGGAAGCGATCTGGCCGCCGATGCGCGACGGCCTGACGCTGCCGATGATCACCTGAACTGTCTTCATGCGTTGCCTTTCCGCCAAGCCGATCCCCCTCAATGAATGCATGCCGCACAGACGCCAGCCGTGCCCTTTCGATTATCTCGACGTCCACCGCGCCAGTGAATCGCCGCTCAAGGGAACGCCGGTGAAGACCGTCGCCTCCTCACGCCAGCGCTGCGGCGCCGGTCCGCCCCAGGGCACGATCATGTGCTTTTCGCTCGCGGTCCAGATACGCGTCTCCTCCTCCTGGTCCATGTACTGCATCGGAGGGAGAATAAGTTCCAGCCGATGTCCCATCGGATCGCGGAAGTAGACGAAGGTGCCGTTTCCAGGACCATGCCGCCCCGGCCCCCGCTCTACGTCATTGCCGATGCCCATGCTTCCGGCAACATCGCAGGCGCGGAAGACCGATTGCAGGTCCGAAACGACATAGGCGAAGTGATGCAGGCGAGGCCCAGCCCCCATCGCAAGAACGAGATCATGCGGATTGTTCTTGCGATGCAGGAAAAGCCCGATGCACCGTTGGGTGCCGCTCTCGACGATAGCCTCTGAGGCCCGGAATCCCATGTCGACGAACTTGTCACCGGTCGCACCGACGTCAGGCACTACGATCTGCACGTGGTCGAGGCGCAACGCCCTGCCGCCGCGAGGGGCTTGGTATTCCGTGTGGCCTCGTGCAAGCGTCTCCATTTCCGCGACCAGCTCGAAAACAACTTTGGAGGAATGACGAACGAGTAGCGTCCGCCCCTGGCCCCGCCGGTCTATCCATTCGATGCTCTCGCCGATACCTCGGAAATAGGCCTCTGCAGCATCGAGATCGGCATCCTGCAGCACGCGAAAACCGATAGCGTCGCAACTTGGCGGCTCGTCGGACCGCCGCAATATCAGGCTGTGATGGCAAACTTCCTCGACGCCGCGCATGTAGACCGCATCTGGCTCTCGGTGGCTGACCTTGAGGCCAGCAATGTCCTCATAGAACGCACGGGAGGCTTCAATATCGCCTGTGGTGAGGCATACATGGCTCGCTCGCGTAACTTGGAATGGTGGATTGCAAAAGGCTCGGTTCATGGATCGGGCACGCTCTCTGATTGCTGCAGCACGGTCAGCATCCTTATGAACGCTTGCCGGGCTCGCCGCTCATTAGAATCAACGGGCACATGATAAGATTGCCAGGCGAGGGGAACTGGCGCGCACGCATGACCATGCGCAGCCGAACTGCGGTGATGGGCAATTGCCAAAAGTTTGGAAATCAAGGGCGCGGACACAACTGGATGGGCTGCGCAGTGCTCCATCAGCCTCTCAGAGCTGCGATTCGAAAATCCTGTCGGCCTCGCGCCGCACCAAATCGATGAATTTCTGGTGCAGGGGTGTCGGCATCCAGTTGGAGCGTCGCGCGATGCCGAGCGAATGGATTGGCTCGATTGGACCAAACGAAATTTCGACAAGTGCGCCGAGTTCCTTCTCCTGCTCGAACTCGAAGCGCGTGACAAGCGCCAGGCGATCGGACCCCGACAGAAGAAGGCGCATGGTCGAAAGGGAGGTGACCTGGATCGTGTTCGGCTTGCGCGTCAGGTTGCTGATGAGGCGATCGAACGTGGCGCGGCGTGCCGCATGGGGCCCCGGCGCGATCCAGTCGTAGCCGTGAAGGTCCTCGTATGTCAGCGAATTTTTGCAGGACAGCGGGTGGCCCGACCGGGCAACAATGACATACGGCAGGGCGACCAGGGGCTCCTGTTCAATCTCCTGCATTTCGTCCGTGCCGGAAAGCAGACCAACATACATGTCGATGTCTCCATGCTGCAGGTCGGCCGTTAACTGCTGGATTTCTCCGACCTTCACCTCCAGGCAGGCATCGGGATAGAATTGCGTCAGGTTATTTAGTACGGGGCCGACGACGAAGCTTCCGGAAAGTGGCATGGCGCCGATGCGCAATTCGCCAAACCCACGGTTCTCTTCAGCCGAAATCTCCTCCAGTGCGTAATTGATCTCCTGAAGCGCGATAGACAGCCGGCGGCCGAGCGTGGCTCCCGCCTCCGTAGTCGTCAGGCCGTTGACGGTGCGGACCATCAGCATCCGGCCGAGGCTCTTTTCGAGGTCCCGCGCGGTCCGGTAGATCGACGCTCGTGAAATCGCGCTTTCGTCCACATTTGCCAGGTCACCGCCCGCGATCGCGCAGAGCGCTCGGACTTGCGGCCTGGTGATGCGGTCGATCACGGCGGAGTAAGATGACGTGTTCGCACGGTTGATGCCTACAACTTCCAGCGCGTCGTCAATCTGACCGAACATTCTATCGACCCGTGCCGCCAGCAGTTTTCCGGCGGCAGTCGTATAGGTGCCACGGCTCGATCGCTCGAACAGCACGGCGCCCATCTGTTTTTCGAGCTTGGCAATCGCAAGCGTCACCGCAGGCTGCGTGAGATGCACAGCCTCGGCCGCCTTCCGGACGTTCTGAAGCTTGGCCACCAATTGGAATGCGCGCAGGTGCCGCAGGTTAGAATTCGGACAAGTCACGGTTCCTCCCTTTCATGACCTCTCCCATTCTTGATCAATAGCAAGATCGATTGTGTAAATCATCAGGGATTCCGCGTCGAGCGAAAGCGGGTAAATCGCAAGTCACGACGGCGGCCCACCAGGATCATGTCAAGAACCCCATGCCGACGGTCGCCAGCATGCCGGCAATAAGAAGCCCGCATGCAATGATAAGATTTGCGAAAAGCCATATTCCCGAGCTTCGGGCGATGGGATAGCTGTCGATGTGTCGTGGGCAGGAGAGGCGATCCCGAGTGACCGCAACATGAAGCGACGGCAGAGACGATTGCGGTATCGACCATCTGGATTGGATGGCGGTTGGGAGTACCAGAACATCTGGAGGCAGCGTACCGCGACATCGCGTCCTGGCGGTGGAAGCATCGATACGATCTCGATGACGGATGACGCCGTTTGCGGCAGGCCAGGCCAAATCTCGGGATCTGAAGCCGCGACAAGGGAACGCTTATTGGGAGGAACACATGAACCTGCAAAACCTTATCAAAATCACAGGCCTTGCGACGGGTCTGGCGGCGGCGTCAATCGGGCTCGCCAAGGCGGAAAGCGTCGAGGAATTCTACAGTAAGCACAACGTGACACTGGTCGTCAGCGCCGCGCCGGGCGGTGCAAGCGATTTCTTCGCAAGAGAATTTGCGAAGTATTTTTCCAAGCACATCCCCGGCAAGCCGCGGATGATCATCGTCAACCAGCCTGGCGCGAGCGGAATGCAGGCAGCACTACAGCTGCAGAGTTCCCAACCGAAGGACGGCTCCGTCGTGGCGCTGCTGCAACGAAATAATTTCTACCTGCCGCTGGTCTCCGAACAGAACAAGCAGTTCGACCCACGTCAGGTGCGCTGGCTCGGTAGCCTCAATAAGGAAAACTACACGGTCATCACCTGGAACACTGCACCGGTGAGCAAGGCCGAGGATCTTTTCACGACGCCGGTCCAGATCGGAGCCAGCTCCTTTGCAAACGAGAACCGCACCTTCGCGGCGATGATGAACGAGTACTTCGGCGCCAAGTTCGCCATCGTCACCGGCTACGAGGGCAACGAAGCAATCAGCCTGGCGATGGAACGCGGCGAGGTGCAGGGCCGCATGCAGACTGTCAACAGCCTGATGGCCGGCAGCGAGGCTGCATGGCTGAAGGACAAGAAAATCAACGTCCTTTTGCAGGTCTCGCTCGAGAAGGATCCCAATTTCCCGAACGTGCCGAGCATCATGGACTATGCCAAGGAGCCCGATACGGTGGCCCTCGCCAATTTCATGCTCGCGCCGTTGAAGGCAGGCCGGCCGTTTGCTGTTCCGCCGGGCGTGCCGGAAGACCGGCTTGCAGCACTGCGCAAGGCTTTCAACGACGCCGCGGCCGATCCGGAATTCCTGGCCGAGATGAAGAAGGTCAATTCGGCAGTCGATCCGATCACGGGGGAGGAAGTGGAGGCGGTGATCGCCGACCTTTACAAGACACCCGCCCCCGTTCTTGAAAAGGTCCGCAAGCTCCTGACCCCAAAGTAAGTCCGGCGACCGTCACCAGTGGCCCCGCGGCAAGGAGCCTCGCGCGGCCCTTTGTCCGATCAATTGAGCGCATTCTGCATCAAGATCTCATACATGCCGGTGGAATTCGCGTGGATAAGCAGGAGACGAGCTTTGGAATCCGTTGTTGACGTAAGCATGCTCGGTGCCGCATGGGAGGCGTTCCAGATCATTTTCGATCCGATGCGCCTGGCGATCCTCGCCTTCGCAGCGCTTCTCGGTGTCATCCTCGGCATCCTTCCCGGCATCGGTGGTCTTGCCGGGACTGCGCTTCTGCTGCCGTTCACCTACACGATGGATCCCTATACGGCCTTTGCATTCCTGCTCGGTCTCGGCGCGACCACGTCGACCGGCGATCCCATTCCGGCCATTCTTTTCGGCGTGCCGGGAGGCGCCGGCTCGGCGGCGACGGTGCTTGACGGGCTGCCGATGGCAAAGCGCGGAGAGGCCGGCCGGGCGCTTAGCGCCGCCTATATGTCATCGCTCATGGGCGGCCTCTTCGGTGCGGCGCTGATGGCGATCGCCGTGCCGGTCCTGCGGCCGATCATGCTGCATGTCGGAACGCCCGAAATGGCCGCCCTTGCCATCCTCGGGCTTTCGACCGTTGCCGCGCTCAGCGGAAATGCGCCGCTACGCGGCCTTGCGGCAGCGTGCATCGGCATCATGATCGCGATGATCGGCACCGATCCGCGGACCGGGACCTTTCGCTGGACCTTCAACAGCCTCTATCTTTGGGACGGCATGCCGCTCGTGCCGATCACGCTCGGCATATTCGCCCTGCCGGAACTCTGCGATCTCGCCATCGGCAGGACCTCGATATCCGAAGGTGTCCGCTACAGCGTCAAGACGGGCATGATGCAGGGCGCCAGGGACAGCTTCCAACATTGGTGGCTGGTCTTGCGCTGCAGCTGGATCGGCGCGGCGATGGGCGCAATTCCCGGCATTGGCGGCGCCGTCATCGACTGGATGGCCTATGGCCATGCCAGCCGCACGGAAAAAGGTGCCCGCAAGACCTTCGGTCGAGGCGACGTTCGCGGCGTCATCGCCTCGGAAAGTGCCAACAACGCCAAGGAAGGTGGCTCGCTGCTGACGACGGTCGCCTTCGGCATACCGGGCAGCGCCGGCATGGCGATCATTCTCGGCGCCTTCATCGCCCAGGGCCTTGTGCCCGGCCCCGACATGCTCAGCAAGAACCTCAGCATCACCTATTCCATGGTGTGGAGCATCGCGATCGCCAACATCTTCGGTGCAGGCTTGTGCTACGCCTTCAGCGGCCAGTTTGCCAAGCTCGCGACGCTGCGCTACACACTGATCCTGCCAAGCGTGCTCAGCATCATCTATATTGGGGCCTATGGTGGTTCGCGGGAGTGGGGCGATCTCATAGCGCTGCTGGTATACGGCGTGCTGGGATGGGTAATGAAGCGGCTGAAATGGCCCCGTCCTCCCCTGATCCTCGGCGTCGTACTTGGTGCCGCGATCGAACGCTACATGTTCATCTCGATCGAACTCGACGGCATCGCCTGGCTGCTGCATCCCGTCGTGCTCGTTTTCTTCGCGATCGCGCTCTACGGGCTTGCCGCTCCTTTCGTCAAACGCCTGAGAGCGGGACGAAGCGGCAATGGAAAGGCAATGAAGCTGCGCGGCAGGATCGCGTTAAAGCCCACTGATCTGTTCTCGGTTTTCCTGCTGCTTGCCATCGGGTTCCTGATGTACAACACCTTGGGCTGGGCCGGCTCCTCCGCACTGGTGCCGCGGATCGTCGCGACTGTTGCGTTCATAGCGATCATCGGCAACCTTGTTCAGACCGTATGGGTACGGGGGTCCGGCCCTTCGCTCGCCGAACGCCTCGACGCAGATGTCGAGGCGGGAATGCACATGGACATGCAGAGCGACACCGACCACGTTTCGCCCGGACTGACGCTTCTCAGGGCAGCGATTTTCTTCGGATGGCTGCTCGCGTTCATGGCGTCCATGTCGATCATCGGCCTCATCCCGACAATTCCGCTCTTCGTGATCAGCTATATGCGCCTGGAAGCCCGGGAGCCCTGGAGGCTCGTGATCGGACAGGCGGTGGGGCTCACGATCTTTGTGTACATTGTGTTCGCCAAACTGCTGACGCTGGCCTGGCCGCCCACGCTGCTCGGAACGCTCTATCCCTGGCTTACCGATATCGTGCCGTCTCTTTGACCGGCGCAAAGGTCATCCAAAACGCGGAGAACGCACGACGCAAGCGAGACGACACCTCGCGCTTTCTGGCGAAATACCAAAAGCCGGGCAATAGCCGGCGGAGGGGATCCGGCTGTTGCCGCATCACGTTCGGCGAAGCGTCGCGCCGCCCACCACCTCCACACATCAATCGTAAGCGCGGCGGACCCGGAGCGTCCGGCGAAACGCCGGCGTTCCGGGTTTCGGTTACTATGAGGATCAGCCCATCCACTGGCTCACAGGTGCGGCCGCGTCCTGGAGAGGCTGGCTGATCACATCGATCAGCGTGGGACCGCTATGGACGAGCGCCCGGCGAAGAACAGAACCGAGTTCCGCCGGATCCTCCACGCGCCAAGCCTTCACGCCGTAAGCTTCCGCCACCGCGGCATGGTCGGTGCGATTGAAATCAACCGAGAAATAGCGCTCGCCGTAGCCGGTCTTCTGGCTGGCCTTGATCCAGCCGAAGACGGAGTTCGAAAAGACGATCATCGTCAGGGGGACATGATATCGGGTGATTGTCTCCAGCTCGCCGACCGTGAAGCCGAAGCTGCCGTCGCCCATGACCGAGACGACCTTGGCCGACGGTCGCCCGAACCAGGCGCCCACCGCAGCGGCCATGGAATAGCCGAGCGCGCCATGCGCACGATTGGTGATGAAATGGCGGCCGGGCCTCTTCAGTCGGTAGTAGGCCGACAGATAGGGACAAGGCGTGCCGGGGTCCGCAACGACGATGGCATCGTCGGGCAGCGCGGAATTGAGTTCCGCGACGACGGCCTCCGGCCGGATTGGGCGATGGTCGCCCTCGGCGAGGGCTGCGAGCGTCTCGGCCTTCTCCTGCTGCGCTCGGGCAACGACCGCTGCCGCGCCGCGCGACAGGGGCAGCGGGCGGACGGACGATTTCAAGGTGTCGCGCAAGGCCTCGAGCGCCAGCCGCGCGTCAGCGGCAACGCCCACGGCGGTGTGGTAGTTGCAGGAGATCACCATCGGGTCGATGTCGACGTGGACGATGGTGACGTCAGGGCCAGGTACGGTGCGATGTTCGGTCGAGGTCGAGCCGGCGCGGCAGCCGACGAAGATCACCAGATCCGCGCGGGCAAGCACATCGCGGGTGGCTGGTATTCCGCCATTGGCACCGACGACGCCGACACAAAGCGGATGCGTTTCCGCCAGCGATCCCTGGCCGCTGATCGTCGTGCAGACCGGTGCATCGACCAGCTCTGCGACCTCCGCCAGCACGTCCATGGCGCCGGAAATGACCACGCCGCCGCCGCAGACGAAGACCGGAAAGCCGGCATCCATGATGAGATCGGCGGCAGCCTTGACCGCGGTCAGGTCGGGGCCTGAGCGCCAGGCTGGAACCGCGCCAAGTTCGGGTTGGGCCCAGATGCCTTCCCCGCCGGTGCGCTGTTTCTGGATGTCATAGGGCAGGCCGATATGCGCAGCACCCGGCTTACCCGTCGTCATGGCGCGAAAGGCGGTACGCAGCGTGTGCGGGATTTCGCCCACCGTGTCGATCACCTTGTTCCACTTCGTAAGGGGCGCATAGAGCCGGGCCTGATCGAGTTGCGTCAGCGGATAGTGACCGCGTGCCGTCACAGGAACGTCGGTCGTGATCGCGAGAATGGGCACGGAGGATTCGTTCGATTCCACCAGTCCGGGCAGAAGATAGGTGGCGCCACCGCCGCTTGGGCCTTCGCAGACGCCGACCTTGCCGGTGACGCGGGCATAGCCGTCGGCCATATAGGCTGCCGAGCGTTCGTCGCGCGTGAGAACATGGGTTATGCCGTGATCAAGGCGGGCGAGTGCATCGTAAAGGGGCAGGCTGGTATCGCCGCAGAGTCCGAAAATATGGGTCACACCATGGGCTTCGAGCATTCTGACCACGACTTCCGCGCCGTTCATCGTATTTTCGCTTCGGTTCATGGCCGACCCGCTCTCCCTTTGCCAAGACATCCCGTCAATCAAACGCTGCGCTGCGAGACCGCGCGGCTCGGAGCGGTTGTCGACCAAAATCCCCCACAGGCGGATGATCGAGCCTGGCGGTGCAGGCGGCAACGTACAATCCCATTGTTGACCCGCCCGTCATCAGCCCGACCATCGACAGCCCGGGAGGAACGCGCACGGATGTCTACTTGTTCAACAGCGCGATGGCATCGCGCGCAATGGACATATCCGCCACCTTGTCGAGGGGCAGCATCTTGGTCTGCACCTTGAGATCGATGTTGAGCTGCTGCATGAAGTTCAGCCGCTCCTCGCCGAGAAGCAGATCCGATGCGAACGGCTTGTACTTCTGAATGATTGTCCAGACCGCGGTATTATCCGCCTCGCTGGCATTCGGGAACACGCTCTTGCGTGCCTTGAAGAAGGCATCCTTCGCCTCCGGTGTCTGGACGAAGCGATAGAGCTTCGCGTAGGCCGCCAGCGTGCGAACCAGCTTGTCGCGCTCCTTCTCGATCAGTGCGCTGGAGGTCCAAGCGCCCTGGTAGGTGTATTCGGGCAGCTCGACCGCCAGATTGCCGTTTTCGACCATCCTGACCTTGTACTGATCCTGCTGCTCGATAATCGCCAGTTCGCCGACACCGGCATCGATGGTGCCCATGGCGGCGCCCTTGAAGATGTCCACGCTGGCGCCGATGTTGACGAACTGGATCTTGTTGACGTCGACCCCATGTTTACGCAGGAGCGCCACCATCAACTGGTGGACGAGCGCGCCGATCGAGCCGGTGCCGATCGTCCGGCCTTCCAGATCCTTCAAGGTCTTCACGTCAGCCTTGCTGGTGAAGAGCGCGAGCAATGGCAGCACCGCGGCACCACCGAGAACACGGATATCTGCGCCGCGCTCGATGGCCGGAAAAAGCTGTCCGAAACCCGACATGGTGCTGAGATCGATACTACCCCCGACGATGCCGCTGAGAATCTTGGAGCCATCGGCGACCCCCATGACGTTCGGCGCCAATCCGAACTCCTCGAGGAAGCCCTGCTGCTTCATCAGTTCCTGCATCGTCAGGTTTACAGCGCCCGACGCGTTGGCGACGGTGACCGGCAAGGGCTGGCCTGACGTCGCCGCCATGGCAAGACGGGGCCCAAGAGCGCCCGCCACAAGCATTCCGCCCAAGACGCCACGACGTGTGATACGGATATCGAACATATTTCCTCCCTCTGGTTTTCGACGCAACTGACCTCGCCTTGAGTCTCGATCCGGATGCGCCGATGGCTTCAGCAGAGCACCATGTCGAGCCGGATTTTCTCATCGGTCCGGCAGCTCCCCCGGAAAAAGCGGCCAGCATCGCCCATGGCTACCGGCGGTGGAGCACCCGCCGGAAATTGATGCGCGCGCCGAGAATACAAAAAGTGAAAGCGAACGCGCCAAACGCCCCCCGCCCGAAGCGGTAGGGCACAAGCAGCGAGCCGGTCAGGCACCCAGGCCGGCGGTCGTGTCATCGAACAGTTCGTCGACGCTCGGCTTGCGGGGAATGATCTTCTGGTCATAGGCCCAGTCGATCGCCAGCTGGATACCCTTGCGATTGGCTTCGAGACCGAAAGGCGGCAGCAGGGCTGCCGGCGCCGCCGCACGGCTTTCCACGAGCAGGCGGTAGATCTCCTTGACGACGTCCGGCCTCTTCTTCGAGAGATCACGATGGACGACAAACATGTGGTTGATCGGTACGATATGCTCGCGCTCATACCACTTCTTTCCTGCTTCCATCGCGAAAGGAATGAGCGTGCTGATCCGCGGATCATCCGGCATGTCGTTGCCGAGGATCGCCGCGGCGATCTCGCCGGAAAACAGCATCTCGTCCAGCTTCGCGCCCTTCGGCAGCTGCTGGCAATTCGGTGGGTCACGATATTCGGCGAGGTGGCTCTCGTCGATCGTCAGCCAAGTGACCTTCTCGAGGTCGACGCCGTATTCGTCCTGGAGGATGCCGCGCACCCAGAGGCCGGTCGTCTGCGCATAGGTGCGCACGCCCACTTTCTTGCCTTCGATATCCTTCGGCTTCAGGTCGTTCAGCGCGTTGTTGAAACCGATGCAGTGGTGCTGCAGACGGCCGGATATCGGCGCCGGGAGCAGAACATAGGGTTTGTCGTAGATCTTGGCTTGCAGGAAGGTGACGATGGCGAGTTCGCCCGCATCGAAGGCATTCTGGCGCAGCATCGGCTTGAAGCCGTCATGGGCGGTCTTGGGGCCGCAGAAGTCAAAATCGACGAGCGGCGAGCTCAATGAGCCGCTCTTCAGCGCCTTTGTAACCGCGTAATCGGCGAGGTTCGTCCGCAGCTTGACTGGCGTGCTTGACATAGAATCCATGAACTTCTCCCATAGTAATTCGTGCGGGCGCGCTGCATCGGGCGGCAGCCTTCCGCCACTCTGCAGAAAGTGGTCCAGCGGGGCGGACCTCGCCAATTCAATTGTCAGCGGACCTGATAAGAATTTGGTTCGAGCCGCGTCTGGCGGTGTTCCCGACGGGGCAAGGCCGTCCGAACGACCGCGCCTTCACAAAGAACTTATCGGGGGGCACGGCATTCCAATTGGCGAACGGCCGGCGATTGTCTCACCCTTCTCGCAAGCGGAAGGACCATCGTCGTCTCCTTGGAGAAGTCGATTTTCGTCGGATTGAGGCAGCGCAGCACAGGTTTCGCCTGAGCCTACGGCCGCAATGCTTTCGAAAGACGGCCTTGAGATGGGATCGGTTCGCAAGCGTTGGAGGAAAAATGCAAACAACGAAAATAAAGCTTTCAGTACAGAGCGTCTCAAAGGCGTTCCGGATCCGAGGGACGTCGGGAGAGGGCGCGGGGCTGCTACAGGTCCTGCGCGGTCTGAGCTTCGACGTCTACGAGAACGAGATCGTCTCGCTGATCGGCGAGAGCGGCTGCGGTAAGACGACCCTGCTTCGCATCGTCCAAGGCCTCATCCGGCTCGATTCCGGAACCATCCGGGTCGACGGCAACACCGTCGGCGAGCCGGGCAGGGACCGCGGCTTCGTCTTCCAACAATCGAGCCTTTTGCCCTGGCGCACGGCACGCCAGAACGTCGAGTTCGGCCTCGAGCTCGCCGGCGTGCCGAAGGGCGCCCGTAACGAAACGTCCACCCGCCTGCTGGAACTTGTCGGCCTCGGGCACGCCACCGAACAATATCCGCACGAGCTCTCCGGCGGCATGCAACAGCGCGTCAATCTCGCCCGAGCGCTTGCCATAGACCCGGCCATCCTTTTGATGGACGAACCCTTCAGCGCGCTCGACGCACAGACGCGGGAAGTCCTGCAGCACGAGCTGCTGCGCATCCAGGCCGAGACCAACAAGACGCTGCTTTTCGTTACCCACGATCTCGATGAGGCCATCTATCTCAGCAACCGCGTCGTCGTGCTTGGCGCCAAGCCTGGCCGCGTCAAAAAAATTATCGAGATCCCCTTCGGACGCAACCGACCGGAATTGCCCGAACTGCGCGGCGATCCCGAATTCCAGCGCATCCGCGCCGAAATGTGGGATCTCATCCGCAACACCCCGGCCAGCGCCGCAGCGGCAGCCTGACAGGAGCCAGACACCATGCTCAATAAGACCCTCGCACAAGCCTCCGGCCAGGCCGTACAGGACCAGCCCGGCACCGGAGCCCACGACATGATCGAGGAACTCGGACCGCCGCCACGCTCGAACCGGACCCGCTGGATCAGGCTTGCGTCGATCGTGATCGTGCTCCTGGCATGGGAGCTTTTGGGCCGGCAGGTCAACCCGCTGTTCATGTCCTACCCATCGGCCATCGCACAGTCCGCCATGCGGATGATCGCCAGCGGCGAACTGCCCGCGGCCCTGCTGGAATCCCTGAAAACGCTGCTCGTCGGCTTTGTCGTCTCGTCCGCCTTCGGCATCTGCGTCGGGCTTGCGAGCGGTCGCTATAAAACGGTCGAAGCCGCCACCGATTGGGCCATCAACGCCCTCTATGCCACCCCGCTTGTCGCCATCGTACCGCTGGTGACCCTGTGGTTCGGCCTCGGCTTCGAGGCCAAGCTGTTCATCGTCTTCATCATGACGCTGTTCCCCGTCCTCATCAACACTTCCGCCGGCGTGCGCAACGTGCCGGACCAGCTTATCGAACTCGGCAACGCGTTCGCCGCAAACGAACGGCAGATCTTCAAAAAGATCATCCTGCCGTCAGCTCTTCCCTACATGATGACTGGCCTCAGGCTCGGCATCGGACGCGCCATCATCGGCATGGTCGTCGCCGAGTTCTTCACGGCCATCACAGGGCTTGGCGCCCTCATCATCAAATACGGGAACCAGTACGACACCGCATCCATGTTCGTACCGATCCTGGTCCTCATGCTCCTCGGTATTGCCCTCAGCATCCTCGTCAAACGGCTCGAAGACTGGATCGCACCCTGGAAAGCCGCCCGGGACGAATGAGCTGATCAAGGCGACTCCCGCCGAACCACAAAGAAGGAAAAGTTCAATGAGTGAATCACGGACCTCCGTCCGTCTGGATATTGCTGTGGCCGATTATCCCCAGACCTCTGGGCTCAAGGACGGCACTTATCCCATGCATGACATCGACGCGAACTTCATCAAGGTGGATCCCATTATTGCCGCCTACCGGCGCATGGTGCGCGGGCTTGAGTTCGACGTCTGCGAAATGGCGCCGACAACGTTCATGATCGCGCGCGGCTATGGCGCCCCTTACAAGGCGCTGCCGATTTTCGTGTCCCGGAAGTTTCATCATGGTGGTCTCGTCTGCCGCGAGGACGCCGATATCAAGACGCCCAAAGACCTCGAGGGCAAGAAAGTCGGTGTGCGGGCCTATTCGGTGACGACCGGGGTGTGGACGCGCGGCATTCTGGTCAATGAATTCGGCCTGGACGACAAGAAGGTCACGTGGGTCGTCGACGACGAGGAGCATGTCACCCAACTCAGGCTTCCGGAGAATGTGATCCACGTCCCGCAAGGCAAGTCGCTCGCCGGCATGATGGCCGAGGGCGAGATCCAGGCAGGGTTCACCGCGCGCGCCGGCATCGGCCGCGAGGGCCCTCCGAAGGCCGGGTGGGAGGCTGAGGGCCAGAAACCAATGCCGCAGATCTATCAGGATCTCTTTCCGAATACCGCCGAACTTGAGGCCGACTGGTACCGCCGTACCAAGGTCTATCCAATGCACGGCCTGATCGTTGTCAAGGACGATATCGTGCGCGATCACCCGCATGTGCCGAAGGCAATCTACCAGGCCTATGTGGACGCCCACGACGCCTGGCTGAAGAAGCTCAGTTCAGGCGAGGCCGATACCGCAGAGGACAGGCGCTACCGCGAACTCACCAAGGTCGTCGGGCCCGATCCTCTTCCCTACGGCATGAAGGCCAACCTACCGTCCATCCAGGCCATGCATGATTACGCCTTCCAGCAGGGCCTGATCCCCCGCCGCCTGACCATCGATGAGATGTTCATCGATCCCGACGCTTGATGCTTCACGCCGCATTGCAAAGGAATAGTTAAATGCCAAGCAAAATCTATGACATACACCCACATATCATTTCGCAGGATACCAAGCGCTACCCGCATGATCCGCTCGGCGGCATCCAGTCCGAATGGTCGCGTGACCGGCCGGTGAGCGCCGAGCAGATGGTCCAGGCCATGGACGAGGCCGGGGTCGCCAAATCCGCAATGGTGCAGGCGTCCACGTCCTACGGCTACGACAACAGCTATGTCACGGATTCTATAGCCAGGTATCCGGACCGCTTCACCGGCGTCGGCACCGTCGACCTCAAGGCACCGGATGCGATCGAGAAGATCGACTACTGGATGGCACGCGGGATCTGCGGACTTCGTCTCTTCACCATCGGCACGACGATCAAGACGCAGATGGAAGGCATCGACGACGAACGCAGCTTCGCCGCCTGGGACTATGCTGGCGAAAAAGGCCTGTCGATTTGCCTGCAGATGAGCCCAGACGCCTATCCGGCCGCAACGACGATGATCAGGCGCTTTCCGAAGGTAAAGGTGTTGATCGACCACCACGGCCGGGCCGACATCGCCGACGGCCCGCCCTATCTCAACGCACAGCCGTTCTTCGAGCTCGCTCAGTTCAAGAACGTCTACATCAAGCTGACGCCACGTTCGGCCGATGCTTCCGTGGCCGGCAAAGCGACCCCTGAGACCTTTTTCCCGCGGCTCGTCAAGGAATTCGGCGCCGACCGACTGGCCTGGGGCTCGAATTTCCCCGCCAACGAGGGGTCGCTGAAGGAGCTTCTGCGGCGCTGCATGGAAAGGATGTCGTCGCTTTCGCAAAACGATCTCGAGTGGATCTTCTGGAAGACCGCCGAACAGCTCTATCCACCTCTGGGACGATGACATGGCGGACCCGGCTGCCCCCGTTCGACTGTATTGCCTGTCGACCGAAGATTCCAACAGCAAGGCTTTGCGTCGTCGCCGTTCGTTTTCGACTTTCACGAGGGAAAGATCGTAAACGAAAACGTCAAAGCCGCGGTGCGCAAGCTCAAGGACGTTGCGGAAGGCGCAGCCGTCACGAAACTGCAGGCGCTCAGCTGCGGGAAGGAACTGGTTCTCCTGCCGTTTTCAATGAGGCTTGGAATCCAGGACGTCGACGAGCCCTACGATTGCGAACGGGGGCCGCTGAATGTCAGACAACTGGAATTCAGTCTCCTCGTCGGGAGCCTTCAGGACTGGACAGCTCCCTTAAGGGCAGCCCAACGCACATAAACTTCCCAGAGGGCCGAAACCTTCTGGGTCTTACCACGGATCAATTCGATTGCTGGTCGCAGCTATCACCGGCGTGGCTTTCGTCGTGCCCGGTTTGACCGTTGGAAAGGCAATTCAAATCCAAACGCCCGTGAAAACAAGGAGACGCTCATGATCGTCGATTGCCACGGTCACTATACGACCGCCCCGCAGCCTCTCAAGGACTTTCGCGCTCTGCAGATCGCAGCGCTTGAGGATCCCTCCAAAAATCCATCCAGGGAGATGATCAAGATCAGTGACGATCAGATCCGCGAAAGCCTGGAGAACGCCCAGATCAAGCTGCAGCGCGAACGCGGCATCGACGTCGCGATTTTCTCGCCGATCGCCGGACAGATGGCCCACCATATCGGCAATGCCATCACGAGCCAGGTGTGGTCGGAAGCCTGCAACGATCTGATCTACCGTGTGACACAGCTCTATCCGGACAAGTTCATCGGCGTATGCCAGCTGCCGCAGTCGACCAATATTGCGATCACGAGCGTCATTCCCGAGCTCGAACGCTGCGTGAAGGAGCTGGGCTTCGTCGGCTGCAACCTCAATCCCGACCCGTCCGGCGGCCACTGGAAGGACGCACCGCTGACCGACCGCTTCTGGTATCCTCTCTACGAAAAGATGGTTGAGCTCGACGTGCCCGCGATGATCCATGTCAGCGGCTCGTGTAATGCCTGCTTCCATCATACCGGCGCGCACTACATCAACGGCGATACGACAGCCTTCATGCAGTTTCTGACCGGCGACCTCTTCAAGGATTTTCCGACGCTGAAGTTCATCATCCCGCATGGCGGCGGCGCCGTGCCCTATCACTGGGGCCGCTACCGCGGACTGGCGCAGGACCTCATGAAGCCGCTGTTGTCCGAGCATCTCTTGAACAACGTGTTCTTCGACACCTGTGTCTATCATCTCGCCGGCATCGAGCTTTTAACCCGCGTCATCCCGGTCGACAACATCCTCTTCGCCACGGAGATGGTCGGGGCGGTGCGCGGCATCGACCCGGAAACGGGGCATTACTACGACGATACGAAGCGCTACATCGACCAGGTCTCCTGGCTGACGGATGCCGACCGCGCCAAGATCTTCGAGGGCAACGCCCGCAAGGTCTATCCGCGCGTCGGGCCGATCCTCGATCGTATTGCCAACGCCAAGAAAGGTTGAGACCATGTCTGATCTTCCCCGCCTCAACGGAGTGATCCGCGCCCTCGAACAGGGCAAGCATGCGGTCATGTCCTTCGCCAAGCCCGATGTCGAAGAGGCGATCGCGTTCGCCACATCGAACTATGACGGCATCATCATCGAGAAGGAGCATGGAGCCTGGGACGGCCGGGCGCTGCGCGATTCCATGCAGTTCCTTCTCAACCGCGCCCAGATCGTCAGTTCCGCGACGCTGGCGCCGAAGGTGACGCCGATCGTGCGCATCCCGCCGAACGGAGCCGAGAAGAACCAGTGGTTCGCCAAGCAGGCGCTGGACCTCGGCGTCTATGGCGTCGTGTGGCCCCATATCAGCACGGTCGAGGAAGCCTATAACGCTGTTTCCGCCTGCCGCTATCCGCGACTGAAGACGGCGCCACTTTACGAGCCGGCCGGTGTGCGTGGCGACGGCCCGCATGCGGCGTGCCGATATTGGGGCCTGACCAACCAGCAATACTACAAGAAGGCGGATGTCTGGCCGCTGGCCCCGGAAGGGGAGATCCTGGTCATGCTGATGATCGAGGACACTGCGGGTATCCGCAACCTGCCGGAGATGCTGAAGAGTGTCCCGGGCATCGGCGCGGTGCTGATCGGCGAAGGCGACCTCAGTCAGGAGCTTGGCTATCCACGGCAATACGAGCATCCGGTCGTGCTGGAGGCAATGGCGGAAGTCGTGGCGACCTGCAAGGCGTACAACGTCCCGGTCGGCCATCCGCATGTGGAACCGGAAAATGTCGAGCGCATCATTTCCGAAGGCTACCGCATCCTGATCACCCCGCCACGGCGCAGCTTCGCATCTCTCGACAAGACCCTGAAACTCGTCGGTCGGTGAGGGAAGCGCAGATGAGCACGCAGCGCCGGACAGGCGGACAGCTCATCGTGGACCAGCTCAAGGTCCACGGTGTCGACACGGTCTTCTGCGTTCCCGGCGAGAGCTATCTCGCCGTCCTGGACGCATTGAACGACGCACCAGCGATCCGCGTCGTCTCCTGCCGCCAGGAAGGCGGGGCGGCGATGATGGCGGATGCCTATGGCAAGCTCACGAACCGGCCAGGCATCTGCATGGTGACGCGTGGTCCCGGCGCCTGCAACGCCAGCGCCGGCCTGCATGTGGCAATGCAGGATTCGACGCCGATGATCCTGTTCATCGGACAGGTCGCGAGCGACCAGGTGGAACGCGAGGCGTTCCAGGAACTCGACTACCGCCGCATGCTCGGTCAATTGACCAAATGGACGTGCCAGATCGACGATCCGGCGCGCATCCCCGAACTCGTCGCTCGCGCCTTCCAGGTGGCGACCAGCGGGCGACCCGGGCCGGTGGCCATCGCACTCCCGGAAGACATGTTGCGGATCGTGGTCGAGCATGTCGGCGACGCGCAGCCCTACCGCCTGGTGGAAAGCTGGCCCGGGCCGAACCAGATCGACGCGCTGCGCGACCTTCTCGGCAAGGCTGGGCGGCCCTTCATGCTGCTCGGCGGCGCACCTTGGGACGAAGCCTCCGTATCCGCCATCCAGCGATTTGCACAAGCCAACCGGCTTCCGGTCGCAACCACGTTCCGGCGGGCCGACCGCTTCGACAATGCACATGAATGCTATGCCGGCGATCTCGGGATCGGGCCGAATCCGAAACTGGTCGAACGGCTGAACGCCTCCGACCTCCTGATCGTCGTCGGCGGCCGGTTGACCGAGATGACAACCGGCGGCTACAAGCTGTTGGCCATCCCAACGCCGCTGCAGCCGCTGATCCACATCCACCCCGATCCGGAAGAGCTCGGCCGCGTCTATCAGCCGACGCTTGCGATAAACGCGACGCCGCGTGAATTCGCCCATATGGTGGCTACCATGGAGCCGATCGCCGAACCGCGCTGGGCGGCGACCCCGCAGGAGGCTCACGCCGAGTACCTCGCCTGGCAGAAATGCCCGCCGACGCCCGGCCACATCCAGCTCGGCGAAGTGGTGGAATGGCTCGAAGCAAATATGCCATCGGAGACGATCTATACGAACGGCGCCGGCAATTTTACCGTCTGGCTGCACCGGTTCCATCAGTACCGGCGTTTCGGCACGGAACTGGCGCCTACCAGCGGCTCGATGGGCTACGGCTTTCCGGCAGCGCTTGCCGCAAAGCTCGTACGGCCAGGGTCGCCGGTGATCTGCTTTGCCGGCGACGGCGATTTCATGATGACCTCGCAGGAGATGGCGACGGCCGTCGCCTACGGGCTGAAGGTGATCGTGATCCTGATCAACAACGGCATGTACGGGACAATCCGCATGCATCAGGAAAACCACTATCCGGGCCGTGTCATCGCCACTGATCTCCACAATCCCGACTTCGCGCTTTTCGCAAAGTCGTTCGGCGCTTATGGCGAGATTGTCGCGGAGACGGCGGATTTCGCGCCGGCCTTCCGAAGAGCCCAGGCCTTCGACGGGCCAGCGGTGCTGGAACTGCGTGTCGATGCTGAGGCGATCACGCCGCGCGCGACCCTGACCAGCCTGCGTAACGCCGCACTCGCCAAACACGCTGCCGTCTGACACAGGAACCGATTGCCAACCAGAATGCTCGACCATGGGCGGGCTTTCCTCATGGTCGCTTCGCGAGTTCCCGCACGACGACACTCTTGGCGCGTGCGCGCTGCCCAGTTCAGACGGGTTATTGCACGGAAACGCCATTACAGGCGCGCCGGATGCTGTCAGGCCGCCTGCACCAAGGCGTCCGAACTGGCAATCTTCGCCCCTTGGGCTCGAAGCAATTTGAGAAACTTCAGATGCAGCGGCGTCGGCGTCCACCCTGCGCGCCAGGCCACACCTGTCGTGTGGGCTGGTTCGATCCGGTCGTAAGGAAGCATGGCAAGTGCTCCTCCAGCCCGTTCGCATTCGAACTCGAATTTGGTCATGATGGTGAGGCGGTCGCTTTCGCTCATCAGCAGCCTGATCGTAGATATCGAATAAGCCTCGATGTTGGCGACGGGAGGGCGCTTCATGGACGCCAGAAGACGGTCGAGCGCTGCCCGTCTGACCGAACCATTGCTGGGAGCGATCCAGTCAAAGGCTTCAAGGTCCGCAGGTGTGATCTTTGCCTTCTTGCTGAGTGGGTGTCCGGGGCGCCCGACAATCACGTATGGCGAAGAAAAAAGGGCTTCCTGCTCGATCTCGGCAGGATCAACGGTGTTCCTGATCAGGCCGACGACAAAGTCGATTTCACCGATTTGCAGAGCGCGCGCGAGAGCGCTGCAACTGCCCGTGCGCATGTTTACATGCGCTCCAGGGCACAGTCTCGTCAGCTCGTGGATAACGGGTCCAAGGACGAAACTGCCCGCCAGCGGCATGGCTCCGACGCGCAGCTCGCCGTCCTGCTTTCCTTCCGCCGCCCTTATCTCCTCCATTGCCCACTCGACTTCCCTCATCGCTGTGGAAAGCCTGCACGCGAGTTCCATCCCAGCCGGCGCCGGGACAATCCCGGAAACGCTGTTATAAAAAAGGGTCCTTCCGAGCGTGCGCTCGAGATCTCGCGCGGAGCGATATAGCGAAACCTGGGAAAGATGCAGCGCCTCGGCGGCTTCGGCAAATGACGTGCCCCCCGCCGCAGCGATCAGGCCACGGATCTGTGAACGCGTGATCCTTTGCGAAACACTGTCGACCAAATCCTCGGTCAAACCGAGGCCGGCCAACGCCTCATGGATTTGGCGGAACATGCTGGCTGCGCGGGAGGCGAGAATAGTACCTGCCTCACTGAGATAAGTGCCGCTGCTGCGCCGCTCGAACAGCACCGCGCCGATCTGGGCTTCAACTTTTGCTATGGCCTGGGTAACAGCCGGCTGGCTCAAGAATACGGCGTCTGCCGCCTTCCGCACGCTCTGCAATTCCGCAACCATCAAAAATACCCGCAAATGGCGGAGGCTCGGCATCGAGCGGGTTTCCATAAATTCTTCCTCCTCGCTAAGCATTCTCCCAATTCGATGTTAACAGAATTGCTCAGCAGGCAAAGCCTCAATTGACGGAAGGTTTTCAGGATCGATCACATCATTCTTACCGCATCCTCGGCCAACGACATGTCGGCGACCTTCGCATAAGGCAACGTCTCCTTCTGGACACCCAGCCTTACGTTCAAGTCCTGGATGTAGGCTATGCTTTGCGGCGAAAGCTTGAGGTCCAGCGCGAACGGTTTGACATCCTGAAAGAACGTCCACTGGAAATCGGAGGCCTTGTCGAATTCTTCCCCCGAGCCGCTGAGAGCCGTTCGTCGCGCTGCCAGGAAGGCGTCTTTTGAGCCGGCTTCGTTCAAAAATCGGAAAAGCGATCCGTACGCGGCAAGCGTTCGTACCAGGAGATCGCGTTTAGCGCCGATCATCTGCTCGGAGGTGAAACCGCCCTGGAAGGGGTATTCCGCCAGATCGCTCCACATATTGCCGCCTTTCAGCTGGTGGATGCCCATTTTGCCAGCATTGGGGATCACATCGATCTGGCTCGGCCCTGCGTCCACGGTCTTTGCGACGACAGCCCGCAGCACGTCGGCGCTGCTGCCGATATTTGCAAAGGTCACGTGCGCAGGATTGATACCGTTTTTGAGAAGAAGGGCGACCATAGTCTGGTGCAATTGCGCTCCAAGCGAGCCGACCCCGATCGTTTTGCCTTCAAGATCCTTGATCGAGTTTATCTCCGGCTTGGCGCTGACCACCGTTTGCTGGCCAAGCACGACACCGCCATTGACGAGCTTGATCTCGGCGCCGCGCGCAATTGCCGGAAAAACGTTAGCGAACCCTGCAAGAGGGCATATATCCATCTCTCCGTTGATCAGGCTGCCGAGCAACTTCGAGCCGTCGGAAACATAGACTGGCTTTGCTGTAAGCCCGAACTTCTCCAGAAAACCCTGCTGTTTCATAAGCTCTTCGAAAATTGCGGTCAAATTGCCGGACGCGCTGATTATATTGACCTGATCGAGCCGGGCCTGTCCGCGCGCGGTGCGGGCGACCGGGCCGGTTGTCGCGAACAAGGCTGCAGTGCCAAGCAAGAAATGGCGCCTGGAAACGACTGAGCTGGGAAAATTCATGGAGATGACCTCGTTCAAGCTGTCAGGGGGTTTAACGGCGGGCAGGCAGGAAACAGAGATGGTTGATATCTGCCATCATTCTACGCGGACAAGTCACGACCTGGTGTTCAGCCGAGCGCCAACAGATAGGCGATCCTGGCGCGCTTTGGAGATAATTCCAAAGCGCATCCGATAGATAATTGACCTCGGCGACCGATGAGGTGAATACCGCCAATCGCTGCACCAAACTTCCTCCGCCATCGCCGGGACATGATCTCGCCCAGTGATTTCGATGTGAGGCCTCAGCCTTGCCGGTGCCAAAGCGCAAGAGGTCGTGTCAGTCGCCCCGGCTTGGGACCTCGTGGAGCCGCATCGCCAGCGACACGGTTGAGTAGTAGCCGACAAGGATGGTCAGTTCGGCGATCCCTTCACGTCCCAGAACGGCGTCGTGGGCGTCAAACCGCTCATCTTCAATCGAGGCACCGGCGAGAAGGTCGCCAACGAAATCGCAGACCGCCTGCAGCCGTTTGTCCTCGATCGCAGGCCTTTGGCCAGCAAGGATAGCTTGCACCGCATTGGCGGGTACACCCGCTTTCAACGCATGGCGAGTATGGTTTGTGACCACATAAGGAGAGCGCCAGAACACCGCAGTCGCAAGCGTCGCGGCCTCGAATTCCGCATCGCTCAGGTGGGCACCATTGTTCAGGTATGTGCCGATCACCTCCATTCCTTCTGCGAGGCGCGGACTGTGCAGCCAGACCCGAAAGGGCGTGGGAATCCTCCCGCGGCCCTCGCCGAGCCTTGCAACCACCGCCTCCTGCTCAGGCGTGATTTTTTTGCGATCAATGTCGGTCAGCCGGTTGCGGCGTGTGGTTCCGGTCATTTTCTTTTCCTCCTCTCTGGATGGGACGCCAGCGGTTCTTCAAAAGGCGACGAACATCTCTTCGGCCGTATAGCTTCGCGGAATGAGCCCCTGCTGATGCGCGTAGCGGATCA
Organism: Sinorhizobium sp. CB7; assembly: GCF_041357635.1. Lineage (NCBI taxonomy): Bacteria > Pseudomonadati > Pseudomonadota > Alphaproteobacteria > Hyphomicrobiales > Rhizobiaceae > Sinorhizobium > Sinorhizobium sp. CB7. The sequence goes on along the minus strand of NZ_JAULLL010000003.1, from coordinate 145,584 downwards.
GCCCTTCGATCGAAGTGCGGTTGGCTTCGATGCCGTAGGGCAGGGGGTCGCCGACGATGGACGCAAGCTTCCGATCCTTCTCGGCCTGCTTGCCGGTGGCGCGGCCAGTCTTCAGATCCTCGATATAAGGGGCTCTGGCAGCCACGAATGCGTTGTAAAGATCACGGGCAAGATGCGGATTGGCATCGAGGACGTCCTCACGCACGGCAAGGGTGCCGTGCATCGGGAAGATCCCGGTACGCTCGTAATAGCTGCGCTCTGCACCCTTATCGCCGGCAAAGACGTCACGAAGGGCATGCGTCGGCTGGGTCGCGGCAGCGTGCCAGTCGCCGGTCGGCTTGCCCTCGCGTCCCACGCCGGCATCGCCCGTGAAGCCCGCGTCTATCTCGCCTGCGGCAAACATGCCGGCGATCGACTTGCCCTCTGGCGCGTGCTGGACGTAGGGGGGTAGCTTCAGTGCTTCAACATGCTCCTCGTCATCGACGACCCAGGTGATTTCAGACGGATCCACTCCATATTCGTTTTGCAGGATGCCCCGCTTCCAGACTCCCGTCGTCACCGACCAGGCGCGGACGCCCACCTTCTTACCGATCAGGTCCTTGGGGCCGTGAATGGCGGAGCTTTCCGGGACCATCAGGCCATCGTGATGGAAGCGGCGGACAAAGAAGATCGGCAGCGCCTTGATCGGTACGCCGTAGGCGCGAGCAATCACATAGGTGGTCGGTGCCAGTTCGCAGATGTCGAACTCCAGCTCGCGCACCATCCGACGGAACGCACCGATATGCGGCTTCACATCGATAAAGTCGAGCTTCACACCGGGCACGGTAATGTTTCCAGCTTTGATCGCATCGGTATAGGGGTAGCTGCGCAGGCAGCATTTTAACGTCAGTTCGCATGTGCCGGTCATTTCGAGGATCTCCGTTCAAGCAGTAGGGAAAGGTGCAGCAGCATCGGCGTCGCCTTGGGGTGAGGTGATCAGACAGATGGAATCAGATCGCGCAGTGCCGGCACCCACTCGCCGAGGTAGCTGTGTGGCCAGGGTACTGCGACCATGCGGTCGAACACCAACCAGATGAACAGCGTGGCGCCAATCGCGATGGATAAGCTAAGGGCCCAGGGTTCGCGCCTCTCGGCTCGCATGTAGCCGACGATCATCAGCGGAACGGTTGGGATCAGGCCGATCACTGCGGTCCCCAACAGGAAGAATAGATACCAGCCGAAGAATTGTGCCGCGCGCGCGCCAACCTCCCTTGGCGGGAGGTCGTCATCGGCCAGGAGATCCATATGAATTCCATCGTTGTCATCGGCGACCGGCTCGACGCTGCCGCGGCCCGAAAACAGCATCCAGATCAGACTGATCGATCCGGCAATGATGAGAGTGCCGGCTGCGAAGGTCGGTCCGATACGCGCGTTGAAGAACCAGCTCTGCGCCTCGATCAGCATCCACATCGCGATGCCGAGAAAAAACACATAGACCAGATCCTCCGGCTGTGCCGAGAATCGGCCGCGCGGCAGGAGCCCGCGCAGCCCCTTGCGACGAACGATGCGGTAGAGGGGGCTCAGCATGACCCAGGCCGAGGCGGCAAGGATCAACATCACGCCCGGCCGCGTCAGCCAGTCGGCACCGTAGCGAAGTGTCGCGATCGCCAGATAGCGTTCGATGAGCACGCCCAGCACAAGCCCGAGGATCAACGGCGGGCGCGGCCATTTGAGACGCTTCATCGTCCAGCCGATGACGCCGAAGATCAGCAGCGCATAAAAATCGCCCCAGCTGCGCGACCCCTGGAATGCGCCGACAAAGGTGACCGCCATGATACTGGGCAGGATCAACGTGTAGCGCAGGGTGGAGATCTTGGCAAACTGTCCCGAAAGGAGGAAGCAGAGTCCGGCGCCGAAGACATTGGCGAGTGCGAGCGACCACACCAGGGTATAGGTGAGCTCGAGGTTGCGCGTGAGCATGTCCGGACCCGGAATGAAGCCCTGCACCATCATCGCGTTCAAAAGGATCGCTCCTGCGGCACCCCCCGGCACGCCGAAGGCCAGGAGCGGCACCAGTCGCCCGCCTTCCGATGCGTTCACGGCGCATTCCGGCGCGATGACGCCGCGGACATCGCCGGTGCCGAAGCTCTTGTCAGCCCCTCGTTCGGTCCGCAGCGCATGGCCGTAGACGATCCAGTCGGTGACCGCACTCGATACACCGGGGATTGCTCCAAGAACCGTGCCGATCGAGCTGCAGCGCAAGATCATGAACCAGTTCCCGATGGCGTCCTTGACCCCTTGCCACATTCCCTTGCGGGTGCTGAATTCGAGCTTGTCAGTCAGGGCCTTGCGACCGACGGCGAGATCGCAAAGCTCAGGCAGCGCGAACACGCCAAGCAGGACAGGCATGATGGGCAAGCCCTCCCGCAGATAGATCAGATCGAGCGTCCAGCGCATCTGCCCGGTCTGCACGTTGGTGCCGATCATGCCGATCAGGATACCAAAACAAGCCGCGACCATGCCACGCAGGGGGGCGCGTCCCGACAGGGTCGACACCATAGCGATCCCGAAGATGGTCATCGCGAGAAGCTCGGGCGTGGCGATCGACAGGACCAGCGGCCGCACTGAAGGCAGCGCGACGGCCATGATCAACGCGCCGACCAGACCGCCGATCAGCGAGCTTGTATAGGCGGCGCTCAGTGCCCGCCCGCCTTCGCCTCGCTTGGTCATCCGCAGACCGTCAAGCACCGTGGCCTGCGAGGCCGCACCGCCCGGTACCCCGAACAGAACTGCCGGGATCGTATCAGACATGGTGTTCGATGCATGCATCCCAAGCAGCATGGCGAGTCCTGCGACGGGGTCCATGGTGTAGGTGAAGGGCACGAGGAGAGCGAAACCCGTCAGACCACCGATACCCGGCAAGAGGCCGAGCATCAGGCCGACCAGCACCCCGAACCAGAGGAATATGAGCCGATCAGGCGAGATGAGCGAGATCAGCGCGTGCCCCGCAGCTTCCAATAGGCCGGATCCGGCAATATGTTCCATACTGTTCTTCCTCCCGCGCGGCACATCGCTGCGGACACGTTCGTCGCCGGGCGCTGCGGGCGCTTCAGTTCAATCGGCAAGTTCCGGATAGATGGTCTGGGCAGTCTTTGCCCAGATCCACGAGCGATCTCCGTCGGAGAGATTCGCGAAGCAGGCATGTCCCTGATCGACAAGCTTCTTCAGCGGCCCTGGCGAGGCCGGGTAATTCGATCCGAAGGCCAGTCGGTTGGCACCGAACTCGGCCACCAGTTTCGGGAAGAAGGTATCCGGAGTGGCCTGGCCGGTGGCGGCCAAATCAAAGCTGCGCGGCGTGATCTTGAGGTAGAGGTTGGGATATTTCGCGATGGCGAACAGGCTTTTGGCTGCGGCATACGGCGGGCCATCCTCCAGCACCGGGCGCCCCATGTGATCGAGCAGGATCTTTGCTCGCGGAAAGCGCTTCAGCAGCTCTTCAACCATAGAGAGGCCCTCGGGCGTGGTCTGGATCACCACCGACATGCCGATCTCCTGGCAATGTTCCCAAACGGGAAAGGTTACCGGGTCCAGCAGCCAGCTTCCCTTGGTCTGGTTGGTTGCGCCGCCGGTGAAGAGCCGAAGACCACCCATGCCGCGGCCGCGCCAGTACTCGATTTTCTCGACGGCGTCGGGTTGCAGCACATCGACAGCGTAGACACCGGTGAGGCGCTCGGGTATCCGAGCGATGCAGTCGGCAAGATATGAATTATCGAAGCCGTAAGTGGTCGAGGAGTGGACGATCGCCGCCTTGTCCACGCCCGACTCGTCCATTTCGACCAGCATCTGCTCAAAGCTGACAGGCCGGGTGGCAGACCAGTTGGAATGCACGCCGCCGAGAGGCGCGTGCGGGTACTTGACAGTGTCCGGTGAAATCACGTGCGGATGAATATCGACAATCCGGCTTGGCATCATACTTTCCTCTCATAATTCGGCAGAACGGCCTCGGAGTCCGGCTCCGGCTCCGGCGCTATAGCAGTGATCAGTTCCTCGGCTCTTTGGCGGTCATGATCGCACGCACCTTTTCCATGGTGGGGGCGGAGGTGGCGTAAAGGTCCTTCAGCACTTGTTCGACCTCTTGCCCATTGATGGGATCGACCGGGTAGTCCTTCTCTTTCATGGCCGCGATGAAGTCAGGGTCGGCGGCCGACTCGTCAAAGGCCTTGCGCAATGCGGCCAATCTGTCATTCGGCACGCCCTTGGGCACGGCTATCGGACGGCCTGCCTCCATGCTGCGGGTGAAGAAAGCGTAGAGCTCCTTGTCCTCCGGCTTTTTCAGGTAAGAGGAGAGGTTCGGCACGTTGTCGAAGGGAGCCGGGCTCTCGAAACCAAGATGCAGAAGCACCTTCAGCCGGCCCTGGTCGAGCATCTGCTTGGTATCAGGTATCGAAAGGCCAGCCACCGTGGAGGCCCAGCCGTCCACCTCACCGCGCTCCATGGCAAGATAGACTTCACCGCGGGCGTCATAGCCATGGATGATCTTGAATTTCGTGCCAATCATATCATTGAGCATTGCTGGCAGCGTCCGGTTTTCATTGGAATAACCAGTCGCGCCGAGGATCAGCGGCTTGGTGAACAGATCCTCAGTGGTCTTGACCTCGGCGGTGTTCATCGCGACGATCGCGTAAGCAACCTTCTCGAGGCTACCAAGCCATTGAAGTTCGCGCGGGTCGAAGCCGCTTTTGGGTCCCTCGATCAACGGCACGTAAAGGTTGTTTCGCTGCAGAAAGCCGATGACGGTACCGTCCTTGACTTCCTTCAGCTGCAGCTGGGCCGCAGCCATCATGCCACCGGCGCCGGGCAGGTTTAAGACGACGACATCCGGATGCCCCGCCATGTGTGATTGGAAATGTTCGGCGAAGTTGCGGGCAACGAAGTCCGTCAGGCTTCCGGCCGGGGCGCTGACAAGGAATGTCACTGACTTACCCTTGTAGAAATCCTCGACTTCATCGGCGCGCGCGGGTTCGAGTGCCAACCAGGACATCAAGGACATGGCGACGGCAGCCGCGACGCCGCGCAGCAGCATCCTTTTCAATAACGGCATCATTTCCTCCCCGTTCATTCTATCGGTGTCACAGGCCGTTACTCTATTTGATGACACCAAGTGCGCCGCTTCGGGTCCTCCCGTCGGCTCCGTTCGGCAGTCCGTCGAGAACGGACTTCGCGACGACGGCAAGTGCTCCGCTCTTCAACAGCCGTGAGTTTGTCTGCTGCGTCCCGCTACGGCAATTGGCGTCCAATGATTTCTTATGGGCCAGACCTGAAATTCAATCTGACTTGACGGCATGGTGTCTTCCCACGCGTTGGATGAAGCCAGCTGTGACCGCGGCCGAGCAAGGGAGATACACGTGGGCAATGTCACCTTGTCCTGGCTTACCGGTTCAAGGCACTGGGCGGATATCAGCTGGCAAATTAATGGCCGAGCGCAGGAATATGATTGGCGGCGAGGTGTCGGGGCTCCCTATATCGCTTGACTGGGCCCGGTTGCGGCCCCGTGCAACATGGGAGGCAAACGATGAGAATAGTGTCCTTTGAGATCGACGGAGAGGCGCGTTACGGATTGGTGGACGGCGACCGGGTGATCGATCTTTCGAGCCGGCTGCCCTATCGCGATATCATCGAATTCATCGGCGCCAACCCAAGGGCGGAATGCCGGAAGCTCGTGAGTGAAGGACGCCACGGCTTCGCATTTGCTGACTTGCGGCTGCTGCCGGTCGTCCCCAATCCGAGAAAGATCATCTGCATCGGACTGAATTACGAAGAACACAAGAAGGAAGGCATTCGCAATCCGGATGACAAGCCGATGCTGTTTGCCCGCTGGGCAGAGACCCTGATCGCGCATGGCGATCCTATGGTCATTCCTAGGGTCTCGGACATGCTCGATTTCGAAGCGGAGCTTGTCGTCGTGATCGGTCAGGACACGGGGCGGTACCTTCCTGCAGGCAAGGCGCTGGAAAAAGTATTCGGCTATAGCTGCATGAACGAGGGGAGCGTACGGGATTGGCAGAGGCATTCCTCGCAGGTGACCGCCGGCAAGAACTTCGTCGGGACCGGCCCCGTCGGCCCCTTTATTGTTACGGCGGATGAGATTGCCGACGTGCAGGCGCTCGACCTGGAACTCAAGGTCAACGGCACCACGATGCAGAAGGCCAATACCAGGGACATGATCTGGTCGGTCGCCGACATGATCGAATACATCACGACCTGGATCCCGCTCGGCCCGGGCGATCTCATCGCGACCGGCACGCCGGCCGGAGTTGGCTCACGCCGGACCCCACCGGTCTTCCTGAAGCATGGAGACGTCGTCGAAGTGTCGATCAGCCAGATCGGCACGTTGCGCAACACCGTCGTCAAGGAAACGGCGTAGGACGCGGGCGCTCAGTGCGCCTACGCCCCGAAAGCCATTTCGCCGATCGATTTCAGGAGCGCCTGCCGGCGATCGGCAAAGGCCGTCGCGGCATCGACGAGCCGCCGGTCGGTATCCAGCATGCCGCGATCGAGGAAAAGGTTGGTGTCGGTCTGCGTCGGCACCATGTGCAGGCCAACCAGCACCTGGCGGAGCTGCTCGGCCGCCTTGACACCGCCGCGGTGGCCGTAGCTGACGATCACGGTCGGCTTGGCCTCCCATTCGGAGTAGAGATGGTCGAGCGCGTTCTTCAACGACGCCGGATAGCCCCAGTTGTACTGCGGCGTCAGGAAGATAAAGCCATCCGCCTGCCTTATCTTGTCGCTCCATGCCTGCGTGTGCGGCTGCACATAGCCGCCGTGTTTCGGCTGGTTCGGCTCGTCGTCCAGCGGCAGGTGCCAGTCCTTGAGGTCGACGATCTCGAACCTGAGATCGGTAAGCCCTTTGACGGTCTGCAGCACCCAGGAAGCGATCTGGTCGCCGATGCGTGACGGTCTGACGCTGCCGATGATGACCTGAATTGTCTTCATGCAGGACGATTCCTTTTTGTCTAGGCTTATTGCGCGGCTGGAACGACCTCATGCATTCGCATCGCGATCGACACCGAGGTGTAATAGCCGACGAGGCTGACGAACTGCGCAATGCCGCTGCGACCGAGCACGGCCTCATAGCGCGCGAAGGTTTCGTCCTCGATCGAGCCGCCTTCCAGTGAATCGCTTACGAGATCATGGACGGCCTGTTGCCGCTGATCGCTGAAGACCGCGCGGCTGCCGGCCAGCATGGCCTCGACCGCCCGTTCGTCGATACCGGCCTTGCGCCCGTGGCGGGCGTGAGCGTGGATCACGAAGGGGGATTTCCAGAACACGGCCGTCATCAGAATGGCGATCTCGCGCTCCGCCTCGGTGATCGAACCGGTCGTGTTGAGATAGGTGCCGAGAACCTCCATGCCGTCGGCGACACCGGCGCAATGGATCCAGATCTTATATGGCGTCAGGACCTTCCCGCGGCCGCTTTCCAGACGGGTCAGGATCCGTTCCTGCTCACCGTCCAGACCCTGCCTGTCGATCTCGATTACCCTGTTGCTGCGTTGCCCTTCCGCCATCCTGATCCTCCCTCAATGAAATGAATGTCGCATTGTCGTGTTTCTTCCTCGACCGCCCGAGCCGACATGGAAACTCCAGCCGAACTCTCAGCCTGCCGTAGCTACCATGTCCGGGGAACCAACGGCTCGTATTGTGGCTCACCTGGAAAAGGCGATGCATCTGCCAGAAACGTCGCGGGTGCAAGCTGCCCCCATGGTGCGAACTGAGCCCGGTCCGTTATATCCCGTCCGATGGGCTCGCTCTCCATGTCCACGAGTTGGATTGGATGGCCAAGTAACTCGACGCGATGGCCATCGGGATCTCTCAAATAGATGAACGCGGCGTGATCCTGGCCGTGTCGGCTCGGGCCAAACTCGACCTGCCGGCTTAGTCCAAGACTCGCAGCCACGTCTCCCGCCCGGAGCAGATTCTGGGATTCGACGACATAGGCGAAATGATGCAGACGCGGCCCTGTGCGTGAGCCGAATACGATGTCATGCGGATTGTTCTTCCGGCGCATGAAAGCCGACACCATATCGCCCTTCGGCGTGTAGGCATAATCGGAGATCATGAAGCCGAAGGATGCGAAGAACTGGGCTGCCTTGCGCACGTCCGATACGTTGACCTGCGTATGGTCGAACCGAAGCGCACAGCCACCGCGATGGCGTTCTATCCGGCTATGAAGGCGAGGCTGTGTTGTCATCGCTGAGCAGAACTCCAACGGGATGCCTTGGGGATCACGCACCCGTAAGGTTTTTTGTTGGTGCGGCACATCGGCCCAGACCGGATCGAGGCCGAGCTCCTCGAAAAAGTTCGCTGCCCGGTCGAGGTCGTCATCGCTGCGCACCCGAAACCCCACCTGTTCGCATTCGGCATCACCTCCGCGAGCCCCGGTCAATGTCAGGCTGTGATGGCAATCTTCCTCCAGCCCCCGCAGGTATGCCACATCGCCGATGCGCTCGGTCAGCGCCAGCCCGGCGATCTCCTGATAGAAATCCAGGCTTTTCGGCAGATCCGTCACCGTCATCGCTATGTGGCTGGCGCGGGTGACGCAAAAAGGCGGGGTGTAGTTGATGATCGGTAGAGGCATGGGTGCAGTCATCGGGACACGGTGTCCTGTATTTGATTGTCGTCACTGGCGATTGTTTCGAAAGGCAGCAATCTTCGACCTTCGCTGACCGCCACGACTTCCGGATTGAATTCCTGGTTGAACGTCCCGCCGGCCTGGCGGACCTTCACAATGAAGTCTTCGAGGTAGGGCATTCCGCCGTTAACCCGATCATGCACAACGACCGTCGATCGCGGAGATTTGACGCAGTGGCCGAGCGCACGATCGACCCAACCCGGAGGATCGGTACCATCGCGCGGCATGATGCTCCACAGGATGCAGGTGAACCTTTCCGCCTCCAGGAGTTCTACCGCCGCGCGGCTTAAAAGATGCGGCCCGACCTGTCCTTTTCCATTCGGCCTGAAGAATTTTCGCGGATGCGCTAAGTCTCCCAACAATTCCTGCGCTCGTCCGATCTCTCTCAAAGGAGCGCCGGGATCGGGGTTCATGCCGAGCGGTGTCCGATGGCTCAATGTATGATTGCCGATCCAGTGACCCTCGTCTTTCGTGCGTTTGGCCATGTCGCGCATCGCCGGAGCTTCAAGCTTGTTGCAGACAAGGAAGAAGGTCGCGAGCACACCGTACTTTTTCAAAATATCCAGGACCTTGGGCGTCTCCTCGAGATCCGGCCCATTGTCAAAGGACAATGTTATCTCCACAGTTTTTCTCCTTGGTGCTCAAATGTTTGAGTTTGAATGAAAGTCGCGGACAGTCATCGCCATTTGAACCAGGCTTCCTCGAGCGCGGACAAGGCACGCCCCGTCAGCAGGCCGATGATCGAGAGCACGACTACGCCGGCAACCAGCTGGTCACTGCGCATCAGTGTCCCCGCGAGAATGATGAAGGCTCCGATGCCGCGGTCTGCGGCAATCATTTCGGCCGCGACGACGAGCGTCAGCGAATAGGCTGTCGTGATCCTCATGCCAGCGACGATGCCCGGCAGAGCTCCCGGCAGGAGTACGTCGCGGATGATGGAGCGCATCGGCACGCCAAAGCTCTGGGCCATCCGAATGATATTGCGCTGGACGTTGTCGATGCTCGAATAGGTGGCGATCGTCGTCGGGAAGAAAACGCCGACGCTGATCGTCATGATCTTCGGAAGTTCGCCAACCCCGAGCCATAAGATGAGAAGCGGCAGGATCGCGATCTTCGGTATGGGAAAGAGCGCAGTGACCAGCGGCTTTCCGACTGCCCTCATCGGTGCAAATAATGCCATGGTCACGCCGAAGATCAGTCCCGCGAGCGTCCCCAGGCTCCAGCCGATGACGATGCGGGTCAGCGAGGCGGCAATGTCCGCCGCGAGACTGCCGGAGACCGCGAGCTGGTAAAGCGTCGCCAGGATCGTCACCGGGCCCGGCAGGAATGTTGCGCTGACCAGGTTGAAATAGGAAGCGACCTGCCATACCACGAGCAACCCGAGCAGACCGATCCACGAAAGCGGATTGCGCTTGCCGTCGCCGCTCTGAAAGCCTCCGCCACGGAACGGCACGATGCCGGAGACCGGATCGGAGCGTTCGAATTGCGCTGGGGCGTGAGCGATATCAGCCATGTTCCATCTCCTGATTTGCAAGGATTGCTTCGTCTTTGATCAGCGACCAGATGTCGTCATGGATCTTCGCCAGTTCGACTTTTCGCTCGGGATCCATTCGCTCGGTCTTGGGGACGGTGAGTTTGAAGATTTTCTTGATCCGGCCTGGACGCCTGGACATAACCACGATCCGGTCCGCCAGTCTCAGCGCCTCATCCAGATTGTGGGTGATGTGGACCGCGGTAATCCGCTCCTTAAGCCACAGATTGAGAAAGTCATCCATCAGGATCTCGCGTGTCTGTGCATCCAGCGCGGAAAACGGTTCGTCCATGAGAAGGACGGCGGGACGGACAACCAGTGCCCTTGCAATGCCGACGCGCTGTCGCATCCCACCGGATAACTGTCTTGGGAAGGCATCGGCGAAGTCGGTGAGTCCCGTGCGCGCTAGCGCCTGCCTGATCCGCGTATCCCGGACGGACGGTGCAAGGTTATGGTGCTTCAGGACAAAGGCTATATTGTTTTTGACGGAGAGCCAGGGCAGCAAGGCGAAGTCCTGAAACACGAAGGTCAGGGGATTGAGGCAATCGGCATGGCGCTCGCCGGAAAACGTCACCTCACCGGACGCCGGCTGCACCAGCCCGCCGATAATGCCGAGAAGGGTCGATTTTCCGCAGCCGGAGGGGCCGACGACACAGACAATCTCGCCGCTGGCGACATCGAACCTGATGTCGTTCAGCACGACCAGCGATCCGTAGCGGTGCTCGACTATATTGATATGCAGATCCATTCTGATACCTGTAAAAACGCGTTGCAGATGATCGCTAGTTCGTCTTCTTCGATTTCGCATCGTTCAGAAGCGTCGTATCGAGCAGTTCGTCAGCGGTGACGGAGCTGTCGACCATGCCCACCTGCTGCCAGGTTTCGATCTGGGTTTTCATCTCGGAGGCAGGAAAGTCGCCATCCGGCTCGATGTAGGTCATGGCACCGCTGATGACCGAAACCGGCTGCCCAGTGTACTTGGAAACGATCGCGAGGATATCGTCGGCCTCTTTCGTCCTGACCGGCCGCCCGTCGCTGCCCAGTTGCTGGAAGGCGGCGTCGTAGTCCTTGGCCGCTCTCAGCATGGCTCGCAGAAAACGCACCATCGTGTCGCGCTTGGTCTTGACAACATCGGCACGCGCGAAGAAGGAGGGGCCGTTGCCGGGCGTTTCGTCACCAACGTAACCAGCGATCTTTCCGGCCCCGTCCGCGGCCGCCGCCGCTCCGGGAACGGCCGACATCACGGCGGCGTCGACGGCGTTCGTCTTGAGTGCAGCAAGAATGTTGCCGTTCGATTGCATGGTCACGACCTTTATGCTGTTCGGATCGACACCATACTTGTCGGCTAGCCGCAGCAGGGCATACTGATGCGCCGAACCTTTTGTCGCGATGGCAATCCGGGCGCCGTTGAGCAGGTCCTTAGGCGTACGGATGCCCTTTTCGTAAGCGCTGGGCGTCACCACGTAGGTGGCGGAAACGAAATGCGGCTTCTCGCTGATCAGCCCGGCAATGACCCTGAGATTCTGCTTGGCGGCGACATTGTAAAAGCCGGCTATAATGCCTGCCGTCGCCACGTCGTTCTGGCTAGCGATGATGCTGGCAGTCAGGTCGTTCTGGTTCTCGAAATAGGTCCATTCGACATCAATGCCTTCCTCGTCGAAGTAGCCCTTGTCTTTGGCTAGGTAGAGCGTCGCCGAGCCGGACGTCCTGGTAGTGGCCACCCGCAGGGTATCCCTGGCAAACGCATCCGACATTCCTGCCAACGCAGCAGCAGTGAACAGTATAGCTGCAACAAATGCTCTGGTCTTTTTCATGAATTCCTCCTCCTCAGATTTATTGACGCACCAGGGACTCATTCCGCCTGATACGACCGGTTCCAATCGAAGGCGCAATCGTCAACCGCGGCACTCCTCTCCGCGACGGTTGAACCGCGCTTGCACCATTCAAACGCCGTCATCGCTATTTTTCGCATTCCGCCGTTTGCCGCCAATCATAATGGGTTGAGCGGCCATTAGATTTGCTTACGCCCGTTCGGGGCGCATATGCTGGCTTCCGGCCGGTGCGGTTTTTTCCGGAGGGGATTAGATTAGGGCCGCGAGGTTTTATCGGTCAAAGCATTGAAAGCACTTGATCATGCCGCAACTATCTTGGCTTGAGGTCTCGCGGCCTTGGCAATGCGTGCCGCCTTGCGGTGTACGAGGTCGATGAAGGTCTTCTGCACGGCCGTCGGTGACCAGTCCGCCCGCCTCGTAATGCCGAGCCAGTGCGACGGCTCGATTGGCCCGAAGGGAATCGCGACGATCCCGCCCGCCCGCTTTTCATTCTCGAATTCGAGTCTGGTCAACAGGCCGAGCCGGTCGCTGCCGGCGACGAGTAAGCTGATGGTAGAGGTGGACGATGCCTGGACATCAACCTTAGGTGGGCTGCTCAGTGCGTGACTGAACTGGTCGAAGGCCGCACGGCGAACTGTATTCTGGTTCGGAACAACCCAACTGTAGTCGTCGAAGTCCGAAATCATGACGTCGGACTTCAGTGCCAGCGGATGATCGGGGCGCGCAACCACGACATACGGCAGCGAAACGAGCGGCTCCCTGACGAGTGAGTCTGCATCCGGAGGCTCGCACAGAAGGCCAACAAAGATATCGATCTGGCCCCGCCTTAAGGCGTCCGTGAGTGCCTTGCGGCCGGCGGTCTGAACTTCGATATGCGCGTGCGGAAAAAGGCGCATCAGGTCATTGAGAATCGGGGCGACGATGAGGCTCCCGGTCAACGGCATCGCACCGACGCGCAGGCGATCGCCCTGTTCCCGGACCTCACTCGCTATCTCGTTGATCGCGAGCTCAACCTCGCTCAAGGCAAGCTTGATCCTGCGGGCGAGGATACGGCCGACATCGGTCGCCGATGCACCATCTGCACCTTGGCGTAAAAGCATAAGATCGGTGCTTCGCTCGAGATCGCGAACCGCTCTGTGCAACGATGCCTTTGAGATGACGGAACATTCCCGCACGTCCTCAAGATCCACCGCAGCGATTGCGGACAGTGCCCGTATCTGTGAGTGCGTTATCCGGTCCGCCACCGACGCACGCGAGCGATTTGGAGTGTTGACCGCGCCTGCTTCCGCAAGTGCGTCTTCGATCTGGGCGAACATGCCTGAAATTCGCGACGCGAATATTTCCCCTGCCGGCGTCGGATAGGTACCGGAGCTACGGCGTTCGAAAAGCGACACCCCTATCTGGTGCTCGAGCTTTGCAATTGCCTGCGTCACCGCGGGTTGAGTGAGGCATACTGCCTCGGCAGCCTTTCGAACGTTCTGGAATTTAGCAACCATCTGAAAGGCACGAAGGTGCCTGAGGTTCGATACCACAACTCTTTCCATGCTCTCCATCCCAAAGCATGCGTCCGTCATCAAACGATATTACGCAGTGCCGCTTTTGGCTAGTTTTGTTTGAGCGGAACGATCAGCGCTGCAAACCTGGTCATTCGTTCGAACGACGCCCGAGGTCGGGCTGCCGCTGACCCGGCGGCAGAAACAGCTCCAGCCGACATAGTATGAGATTTATGCGCGCGACCATTCAGTGGTCGAAGTAGCCGATCTTCTTCGCAGTCTGTTCAATTATCGCAATTATGGCTTGGGTCCTCGCCTCGTCGGACGTGGTTCGATCAGCTACAAAGACTCGGCCCGCACGAAGTGTGTCTCCCACCTTCAGCTTACGAATTGCGCCTTCGAGGGGATACGCGTCGATGACCTTGGTTGGGAAGATGCCCGCGCCCAAGCCCGCCGCAACGAGTTGTACTGCGGCATTAAGGCTTGAGCAGAGGCACAGGTTCTCTGGTGTCACCTTGTCTTCCGCAAACCACCCCATGGTTGCTCGGTACATCGCCGTCGGAGGAGGGGTCGTGATCACGGTCAGTTTCGCCAACTCGGATGGCGATGAGCCGACGTCGGGAAAGTCTTCCGTAGACACGGCCCAACAGTTACTCTGCACTCCTAGCGCGAATAGTCTGACGTTTCTGAGACCAAGCGGATCGACGATGATGGCCATGTCCAGCTCGCCGTCGGCCAATTGTTGCTCAAGGCCCGCACTGGTCGCAACGACCCATTCGGGTCTAAGAAGCGGAAAGTCTTTCCGAAGACGCGCAATAAGGGTCGCCATGGAGGCGACGGCAAAGCCTTCGGCAACCCCCATTCTCAACGGCCCGACCAGAGCCGTCGCACGAGATTTTCTCAGCAATTCCTCGTAGGCGCCCAGCACGAGCCTGGCGCGAGACAAAAAGGCATGGCCATGGCGGGTGAGCCTTACGCCTCTGCCATGTCGTTCAAGGAGCGGCAGTTCAACTTCCGCCTCCAACTGCTTCACGCGAAGCGACAGCGATGGCTGGGTGATGTTGAGGCGGTCAGCCGCCTTTTGGACACTACCGAGCTCCGCGACCCAACGAAACGCCGACAGTTGGGCGATTGTTATGTTATTCATTGACCTTTCCTATGGGAATCGGGAAATTTTTCCAATTGGACTTTATTCACCTATATCTGAATATTCGCCGCACGAACACCAGGGAGGGCACTGCGGTGACAAGTTCGAACGCTGAACAGTTTCAGACTACTCGACGCAATCTTATCAAGGGAGCGGCGGCGCTGACTGGCGCGGCCGCGTTTGCAGGGGCATTTCCCGCACCGGCGATCTCTGCATCGAGCACGATCAACGTTCTGTCTTTGAGCGAAGGCATGTTCGGCCAACCATTCGTGGATCTCTCGCCGGAATTCACGAAAGCCACCGGTATAAAAGTCAACAACATCACGATGGGCTATAACGAGGCCATTCAGAAGCAAGTCGCTGCCTTTGCCGCGAACAGCTCCGCCTATGACGTCGTGCAGGTCGACTCCATCTATCTCAAGGGCTACGCAAAGGCCCGCCATTTGCTGCCACTGGACGATCTGATTTCTACCGAGGAGCTCAACGACTTCTTCGGTGACATTCCGCAAACCTTCCGTGACATGTATGGGGCCGATGGGAAGACCTACGGGATGGCGACTATCGGAAATTGCCAGCGCCTGATCTATAACAAAGCCCACCTCGACGCGGCAGGACTTGCAGTGCCCCAGACGTGGGACGAACTTCTGACCGCCTCGCAAAAGGTGGTCGATCGGAGCGCGAACCGCTTCGGCTTCATCGCCGGCACCGAAAGACTTGCCAAGGCGTTTTCGGTCTGGCTGCCAATCTATTGGGCGAATGGCGGCGTTCTCTTCGACGATGGCATGAGGCCTATCTTCGCCGATCAGAACGGCATCGACACGCTGTCGTTCCTGCTTGAACTGGTCAAGACGATGCCTCCCGGCGGAGCAGCCTACACCGAGAGCGATGAAGTCCGGGCAATGGCAACCGGGCTCGGAACGCTCGACCCAGTGGCCTGGATTCCCGATGCTCACGTAACGGCCGACGCGAAGACGAAAGCCGAGCTCGTCAGCGCCGTCCCTCCAAAGGGAACGGTGACGACCGCGCCCGTGATGGGCGGGCTCGGCCTTACGGTTTCGAAGTACGGACAGGATGCAAAGGCGGCGGCGCAGTACGTCGCCTGGTTCAACAGCCGCGACGTCCAGTCCAATATGATCGTCCAGCACGGCGGCCAGCCGTGCAGGAACTCGGCATGGGAGGCGAATGCGTCTGCAAAGCCGTGGTTTTCCGCCGTCGCTGACAGTCTGAAGGTGGCAAAGGTCCGGCCACAGATACCGGAGTGGAGTGAGGTCGACGCAGAAGTAGGCGTGCAGCTCAGCCGGGCTTTTGCCGGCGAGATTTCTCCGAAGGAGGCCCTGGAGACTGCACAAAAATCTGTCGACGAGATCATGCGTGACGCGGGCTACTATTGATGCGCCAGGCAAAGTGCGTCGCCTACGCCTTCATCGCGCCAAGCCTATTGTGCCTTGCCGGCACAATAGGCTACTCCCTGGTCCAGGCGGTTTCGACAAGCCTATATCGATGGAATCTCATTTCGGGGACGAGGCGATGGGCGGGAGCGCGCAACTTCGCCGACATCCTGACGTCGGTCGATACCGCTCGGGTTGTCGGCGTCACGCTGCAGTACACCGGCATCTCCGTGGTGCTGCAGCTTGGCCTTGGGCTGGCTCTCGCGCTGCTCATCCGGCACGGGCTCGCAAAAGGCTGGTCCGGTTTCGCTGCCTTTCGCGTCGTTTTATGCATTCCGATCATGATCGCGCCGCTCATCTGGGCGTTTTACTTCAAGAGCATGTTCAGCCCGCAGTTCGGGGCTTTTAACTTAGCCCTCGGTTGGCTTGGCATCGGGCCAGTCGCATGGGTGAACAGTCCGCAGCTCGCCCTCTACTCCCTGATCGTGGCGGATACCTGGCAATGGACGCCATTCATGTTTGCAGTCCTGCTCGCTGGCTTGCTTACTCTTCCCGAAGAGGTGACGGAGGCTGCGATCATCGACGGGGCGACGCGATGGCAAGTACTGCGGTGGATCGAAATTCCGCTGCTCAAGCCAATTTTGATGGTCGCGCTGCTCCTTCGTCTTATCGATTCACTGAAGAACATCGACCTCATGATCGTCATCACCCAGGGCGGGCCTGGAACG
This sequence comes from Sinorhizobium sp. CB7, assembly GCF_041357635.1. Lineage (NCBI taxonomy): Bacteria > Pseudomonadati > Pseudomonadota > Alphaproteobacteria > Hyphomicrobiales > Rhizobiaceae > Sinorhizobium > Sinorhizobium sp. CB7. Next base: position 128,797 of record NZ_JAULLL010000003.1, on the reverse strand, counting down.
AGCACCGAGATCCTGAACTATTACGCATACAGCACGAGCTTCCAGGAGTTCCAGGTGGGATACGGCGCGGCTTTGGCACTGATCGTGTTCGTCGTCATCATGGGCCTCGTGCTTGCTCTCATGGCAGCGCTGAATCGATCCCGTCGACAAGGAAGCGCCGCATGAGGGTTGGGCTTCTCTACATCATTGCGCTGGGCGCTTGCGCGCTCACTGTCCTGCCGCCGCTATGGGCACTTTACGTGTCGTTCTCCATTTCGACTGATGCCGGAGCAACGCTTGGCTTCGAGAATTATCGGGACGTGCTTTCTCAAGGGCAGTTCTGGGGATCTCTCTTAAATTCTTTCCTCACCGCATCCTTGAGCACCGCCATCTCGATCGCGCTGGGATCCATGGCAGCATTCGGAATGACCCGCCTGGGGCATGAGTTCAATCGTCTGGCGCTTGCAATCCTTGCGATGAGGATGGTGCCCAGCATCGTTCTGGTGATCCCGTTCTATCTCTTCTTTCGCAGCACGGGATATCTCGACACCGTTACCGGTCTTACGGCGACCTATCTGACGTTCTCGCTACCCTTCTCGATCTGGATGATCCGCGGCTTCTTTGCAGCCATTCCCTTAACGATCGACGAGGCGGCCCGTCTGGACGGCGCGAGCTCGTGGACGATCCTCTGGCAGATCATCGTGCCGATATCGGCCGGACCCATCCTGACGACCGCTGTCCTGATCTTCTGCTTCTGCTGGAACGAGTTCCTATTCGCGCTCGTCCTCACGGATCGAAATGCGCTGACCTTCCTGCCCTTGCTGATGCGGTACGTACCGCCTCAAGGCCCCCTCTACGGGCAAATCTTCGCCGGTTCGACCATCTACTTCATCGTACCGATCGTGGCCCTTGCGATGATCAGGAAGCAGCTCGGCAGAGGCTTCGTCGCCGGTAGCGTGAAGTAGTCCGGATGATCCCGAACGACAAGGAACCAATTCGATGAAGCTGCTGCAAGACAAGATCTGCGTTATCACCGGCGGCTGTGGAAGTGTCGGAACTGCCAGTGCAATGCTGTTTCTGGAGCACGGCGCCAAGGTCATGCTGGTAGATCTCGACGAACGGGCGCTCTCCGCCGTCCGATCAAAACTCGGTTCAGACCAGGTGGCGATCTTCGCCGGCGACGTTTCAAACTCGAACGAGGTGCAAGCCTACCTGCAGGCCACAGCCTCGAGGTGGGGCCAGATCGACGTCCTGTTCAGCAACGCCGGCAACCACGGCTTCATCGGAGATCTCAGCGAGTACGACGAGGAGGCTTTCGACCGGACATATCAGATACATGTGAAAGGAGCTTTTCTGGCCTGCAAGCATGGACCGAAGCATATGCGCGACGGTGGCAGCATCATCGTCACTTCAAGCATGGCGGGCACGAGGGGCGGTGAGGGTGCCGGCCAGAACATCGCGTACGTTGCGTCAAAGCACGCACAAACAGGCGTCGTGCGCGCAGCGGCGCGTGCGCTGGCGCCCCGGGGGATCAGAGTCAACTCGCTCAATCCGGGCCCGATCGACAATCAATTCCAGCACTCTATCGAAGACCAGATCGGTTCACTCACTGGCAAGGACGTCACGGCTCTGATCAACGAGGAGATCCCCCTTCGTCGTCACGCCGATCCAGCCGAAGTGGCCAACGTTGCGCTCTACCTCGCATCGAGCATGAGCAGTTTCGTTACCGGGCACATACATGCCGTCGACGGCGGGCTGGCGTCCTGATCGGGAGCAACACCCCATGAATATTGGGTTCCTACGAACCACAAACGAATGGCGGAAAGTAACCACTTTTGCGGAAGGAGGAGTCCGATGGGCTCGGTAAGCATCAGAAACACGGAAAAGGCCTACGGCGCGGCAAAAGTGCTGCACGGCGTCGACGTGGAGATAGAAGACGGTGAATTCGTCGTTCTGGTCGGACCTTCCGGCTGCGGGAAGTCCACACTTCTGCGCATGTTGGCCGGACTTGAATCCATCTCGGGAGGAACGATCGCCATCGGAGAAAAAGTGGTCAACGACGTCGCGCCGAAGCAACGCGACATTGCAATGGTTTTCCAAAATTACGCCTTGTATCCCCACATGACGGTAGCCGACAATATGAGCTTCGCTCTGAGGCTAAAAGGCGTCTCGGAGGCGGAAAGAAAAGCAAAGGTTCAAGAGGCGGCAAAAATACTGGGGCTCGAGGCCCTCCTGGCCCGCTACCCGAGGGAACTTTCCGGAGGACAGCGACAGCGTGTCGCGATGGGAAGGGCGCTCGTGCGCAAGCCGCAGGTTTTTCTTTTCGACGAGCCGCTCTCGAACCTGGACGCCAAGCTTCGAATTCAAATGAGGGCAGAGATCAAGCAACTGCACCAGCGGCTGCGCACGACCACTGTCTACGTCACGCACGACCAGGTCGAGGCGATGACGATGGCGGACAAGATCGTGGTCATGCGCGATGGACGCGTGGAGCAGATCGGAGCGCCTCTCGACCTCTACGATCGTCCTGCCAATCTCTTCGTCGCTTCATTTCTGGGATCGCCGGGAATGAACTTCATCGGCGGCCTCGTCTCGAAAACCGATCCGAGCGTCTTCGAAACCGGCTGCGGTGGAAGGATCCTGCTTGGACGGAGCCACCACGCGCTGGCAGGGCGACCTGTGAAGCTTGGTCTGCGTCCCGAAAACTGGACCGTCGGGGTGGCTGATCCGGCCTTGCTGCAGGTGACAGTCGATGTCGTCGAGCCGACGGGCGCAGACACCCTGCTGCTGCTCAGGCATGGCGACGAAGCGCTTACGATTTGCCTGAAGGAGCGGCCGAAGGTGACGCCGGGCGACGCGCTTTGGCTACGGGCAGACAGCGCGGCCGTCCATCTGTTCGATGCCGAGAGCGGCAAGCGGCTCAACTGAGGTTCGTTCGCACGGCCATTGATTTGGATTTTCGGAGGAGAAGCATGCCGCGACGTCGGATATGGATCGCCATTCTTATTTTCACCGCTGTCATCATCAACTACATCGACCGGATTGCTCTTTCGATCGCGTCGAAGTCCATTGCAGCCGAATACGGATTCACTCCCGTCCAGATGGGCTATCTCTTCTCGGGGTTCCTGTGGACATACGTCGTCTGCCTTATCCCGGTTGGGCTCCTTGTCGAAAGAGTGGGCGCCAAGCGCGTCATCAGCGGTGGCATTGCGCTATGGTCCGCAGCGACCGCACTGACAGCAGCGACGACGGGATTCGCATTCATCTTCGCAGCTCGTCTCGTCATGGGCGCAAGCGAAGCATCCTCCTACCCGGCATCAGGGCGGGTGATACGCGATTGGTTTCCGGAGCGGGAGCGGGGCCTGGTGACAACCCTGCTCAACGGCGGCTCGTCCGCAGGACCCGCGATCGGCGCGATCGTTACCGCCGGACTTGTCGAATTCGCCGGTTGGCGCGTGTCCTTCGTGCTGCTTGGACTTCTGGGCTATGTCTGGCTAGCGGCATGGATGTTCTGGTATGCGCCTCCAGAAAAGGCATCATGGATTTCCGACGCCGAGCGGCAGGAAATCCTCAGTGAACGAAATGGCCAGGGGCAGGCATCGGATAGCGGGGCTGCACCGTCGACACTGCGCTACCTGCTCTCGCAAACGAGCGTCTGGGGGCTCGTTGTAACCCAAGCTTGCCTGGTCTACACCGCGTACATCTTCCTTACTTGGCTCCCGACATTCCTTCAATCGACCCAAGAGCTGTCGACGATGAATACCGGCTACCTCACCGCGATCCCCTATCTCGTCACCGTCATGCTGAGCCTTGTGATCGCACGAGCAAGCGACCGGTTCCTGTCCTCAAAAGCGGTCGGAAGCGGCAAGAGACGCAATTACATCGCGGCAATGGCAACTTTGTCCCTTCTGATTGTCGCGGCGCCCTTCGTCAGCAACCTGACAGAACTTCTGATTGTTCTGACCCTGGTTCTCACCGGCTCGACGACGGGCGCAGGCTTGAACTTCTCTCTCGCCAGCGACCTTTTGGGCAATCCTCGAGACGTCTCGCGTGTCATTGCCATTACTGCCCTTGGCGGCAACTTCTTTGGACTGATCGCGCCCATCATCACCGGCTACGTGGTCGCCTCGACGGGCGGATATGAAATGGCGTTCGGCATCGCGGCCGGCCTCCTGGTCTCAGGGGCGATCACCACGCTGACGATGACGCGCAAACCCATCGCACCCGAATTCACAACGTCGGCGGCGATCCCCACCGGCCAACCAACCGATACGGCAACGGCATGACACATCATTACCCAGGACTACGACGTCCGATCACGCAGGAGACGAGAGCCGCGGTTCTCGAAGACTTTCCAGAAATCATGCAAATCGCAGACCCTGAGATGCGGAAGAATGTGGTGGAGGCGTGGAGTCATGCGCTTTGCTGTTCTGAGTTTGAGCGCATTGCGGACATGCCGCCGGAAGGAAATCCAGGGTCGCCGGTTCTCAAGGCCGGGACACAGGCGGACCACGTCAGGGGTGTCTTCAGATACACGAACCTGATCGCCAGCGAGTTCGAGCAAACATATCCTCAGGTGAGAATCGATTGGGACGTTCTTCTCGCTGGAGCCGCATGTCATGACGTCGGAAAGCCATATGAGTTCGACCCGATTAACCGCGAACGCTGGAGACAGGAGCCTGCCGATGCCGGCCAGCCAACCTTCCGTCATTCCGTATTCGGCATGTACGTCTGCTTGATCGTCGGTCTTCCTGAAGAAGTCGCACATATCGCCGTTGGCCACTCCTTCGAGGGAAACCACATGGGCGTCAGTGCAGAATGCATGATCGTCAGGCAGGCAGATCACGGCTGGTGGCATGTCGCGGGAGCGCTTGGGCTCATTCATGAGGAAACAATGACAGGCCTTACCGGAAACCTCCGCAGTCGGTCAGCCCGCCTGACGGCGAACTGATGTCGGTAAAGCAGGAGCCGTCAAGCCGAGATGCCCGGTTCGGAACGCGACCCGGACGTCATCTGGGCGTTTCCGATAGCAGCAAGACAACCGTGGGTATACAGCTTGCGCCTCTATCAGGAGCTCAACGCCTCGGGAGATTTCCAAACACCTGCCAATATTCAAGAGATGGCTAACAGCATCCCGCTTATTGACGAGGATCGTGAGCCGTGGCTCGCCACTATCGCAGATGCGGTGTCGAACGGGCCCGACAGGCAGCGAATCCGACATTGTATGCGTCAAAGAATATTGCTGACGTCGCCTGAGAAGCAACAGAGCTGCTTGTCGGACTGAAACTGGGAAGCGCTGTCGACTGAGCGGTCGTGGAGGCAGCTTCGGTCAGTTCGCAGGGTTGGAAATCTGTTTCATGGCGCTCGGTATCCGCCGCGAGCAGCCAGACGAGGCGACACACCGAACCTATGGCGAAACGCCGTTGCGAAGTTGGCTGGGCTCGAGTAACCAGCAAAAAGACTTGCCTCGGCAATACTCATTTCTCCGGACCGTAATGCCTCGAGGGCCCTCTCCAACCTTAGCTTGCGCACATATCCGAACACGCTGGTTCTTTCGGAGAGACGAAAAAGTCGCTGTAATCCGCTGGGATTGATGCCTGCCTCCCGCGCAATAACCTCGACGCTCAGTGTTTCTTCAACCCTGGTCTCGATGAATTCCTTGGCGCGCTTCAAACGGATTAGATCGTGATGCGTTAGCATATCGCTGGCTCCATCCTGGTGGTTAGCCTGCATCAATGCGGTCAGCGTTTCCGCGACCAATCCAACGGCGCAGCCCTCCAGATGGAGTTTGCGAAGAGCAGGTGCGAAGGCTGGTGCTTTTGCAATCTGGCCAACAAGCTCAATCGCTCGGGGCGTTAGTCTCCAACGCTGATTGGCAAGATGGTCACGGAAGAGATGGTTGCCAGCGCTGGCGCCCGCCTGCTCCTGCAAGCCTTCAATATCGAGCCATTCGGGTGATGCGGATACCACCAGATGTCTTAGCCTCTGAGAACCTTGCGACTGCCGCTCGAAACTTTCGGGACGCGCACTCATGATAGCGGTGCCTTCCATCAAGCCGCTCCGACGGCCGTCAAACGAAAAATGCCTATCGCCAATCTTCAGCCCGACCTGCCCGTCGAGAAAGAAAATGCAGGAAAGGCCTTCATGGACATATGAGGAGGCGGTGAAGGGCCGCGCCTCGACGGCATCACTTACATGCAGAACGAGACCAGGTCGTAGTTCCTGGTGGAAGAAATCGCCCTCCATCAGCGTATCGTCCATAGACAACCCATCGTCGGGACTGTCGAACGTGACGCCGGTACGTTCGGCGAAATCGCGAACCCGAAAGCGCCTGTGACCGGTAGAGCCTGCCAAGGATCCTGTGTCTCGACGTGTGTTCATCTGATCCATTTAAAGCAAGAGAAAGCGTGACGGCGTAATTTCATTGTTCGGCAAAGGTCTGAGATCGTCCTGCAAACATCCAACCGTTGCTCTCCCACCCACCGTTTTCATAATGGTTATATTAACTTGATTGTTTAAATCAAGTTTAAAGGATATGCGATCGAATGCAAGAGTGGGGCAGTAAAGTGGGGCATACGGATAGATATGGATCGGCCAAGAGGACTTCGAATGGAAGGAGGCTTCGGCTGGGTATTCTTCCCGCATCGACGGTGATGACCGCTTGCGCGGCGGCGGTCTTTGCCCAGGAGCCCCCACAGAGCACGATGCTAAAGCCGATCGTAATTCAATCCGAGGCGTCTGGAGGATTGGACCAGGGCATTGTCGCCACGGAAAGTATGAGCGCTTCCAAGACCGATACACCCTTGCTCGAAACGCCGCAGGCCGTCAGTGTCGTCACCCGTGCGCAGATGACGGAGCAGGGCGCAAATACTGTGTCGGAAGCCCTACGTTATACACCGGGTGTCTTTGCCGAATCGAACGGCTATGACATTCGCTATGACTGGCTCTATATCCGCGGCTTCAACACCTACGGGGTCATGTGGCTCGATGGTCTTGCGGTTGCAGGCGATCCCAACAACTATGCGACGCCCACCATCAATCCCTACGCGTTGGAACGCGTCGAGGTAATCAAGGGACCAGCTTCGGTCCTTTACGGACGAACGGTCCCAGGAGGGCTTGTCAACCAGGTCAGCAAGCGGCCGCAGACAACGCCGTATCATGAGGTCTCAATCGGTACGTCCGGTTTCGGCGCGCAGATCTCCTTCGATACCACCGGCCTGATCAGCGAGGATGGCGTCTGGTCCTACCGGCTGCTTGGCCAGGCCCGTAACATGCACACCCAGATCGACCACGAGCGCGACCGGCAGGGCATGATTGCTCCCAGCCTTACATGGTCGCCCGATGCCGAAACGTCGCTGACACTTTACGGCTACTATCAGCATGACGAGCCGATCTTCAATCCGCGCTTCTACCCGGCTTATGGCACACTTCTTCCCAATCCCGACGGGCAGATCCCGCGCGACGTCTTCCTGGGCGATCCGGACTGGGGCGGTTTCAGGCGCGATTACTATCATGCCGGCTACGAGTTCGAGCATTCCTTCGACGAGACCTGGACCGTCAGGCAAAATCTTCGCTACGGCCGCTCCGGCCAGCATATGGATCTGGTTCTGGTCAACCCGGCCTTTGCGTTCGCCGGCACGCCAACCAGCGATCTCAGCCGTGTGACCGCCGTTTCGGACGATTGGACCTCGACTTTCGCGGTTGATACACAACTCGAGGCAAAGTTCGGCACCGGCAATTTCGATCATACGGCGCTGTTCGGAATCGACTATGTGCTTGGCAAGTCCAGCACCAACTTCGGCAATACCGGCTTGGGCACGTTCGTCCCTGGCATCGACTATCTCGATCCGATCTACGGCTATGACTTTCCGGTCGCGCCTGTGACGGCGTCCGGCATGCAGACACAAAACCAGCTGGGCCTCTACATGCAGGACCAGATCCGCTATGGCGGCTGGCTCGGCACATTTGGCTTGCGGTACGATCTGTCTGATATTGACTCTCAAAACCGCCTTACTAACCGAACTGTTGAAACCGATGACAAGGCGCTGACCTGGCGTGCCGGCCTGACCTATCTCTTCGACAATGGCCTGGCGCCCTATGTCAGCTATTCCACAGCCTTCCTGCCGGTCATGGGAACGGACGCCGCGGGCGATCCCTTCAAGGCGCAGGAGGCCGAGCAGTTCGAACTTGGCGTCAAGTACGAGCCGGTCGAAGGTCGTGGCATGATCGGACTCTCCTTCTTCAATCTGGACATCAAGAACGCCCTGACCCCTGTCGGCCCACGGCCGGCCAATCCGGTGAGTTATGCCCAGGATGGCAAGCAACGTGTTCGCGGCATTGAAATCGAGGGCAAATACGAACTTACGCCGGAGCTTGATATACTCGCCGCCTATGCCTATTCGCAGTCCGAAGTGCTGGAATCCACCAACGTGCTTGCTATCGGCAACGAGGTGTTGCGGCTGCCGAAGCACCAGGCCAGCCTATGGCTGAACTACCGTCCGAACATGGTGGAAGGCCTCTCACTCAGCGCTGGCCTGCGCTACATGTCACCCTATCAGACGGACGTGACCTATCTCGATGAACTGCGCATACCGGCCCGCACGCTTGTCGATATCGGCGCCGCCTACGACTTCGGGGCCATCAAGCCCGAGTTCGACGGTACTAAGCTGCAGGTGAACGTCTCAAACCTGTTCGACGAAAAATATGTCTCGCATTGCCTCAACCTGACCGGTGGCAGCTGCAATTACGGAGCACGCAGGACCGTCACCGTGAGCCTGAAATACATATGGTAATCGACATGCAATTGCACAAAATGAGAAGCGTAATTCCCAGGAAGGCTCTTCTCCTCCTGTTCGCGCTGGTCGTGTTTGGGCTCTTCTGGGCGGATGCAGGCAGGGCGGAGGTCCTGCTGCGTGATGCAGCCGGCAGAGAGGTCCGGCTGGCGAAGCCCGCAGAGCGTATCGTGACCAATGAGAGCCTGCTTCTGCTGGAGCTTGCACTCATCGATCGCGATCCGGTTTCGAAGCTGGCGGGATGGGCTGCTCCACGTCGCCTCGATCGCGGCATCTACGCCAGATTTCGCCAGCGTTTTCCGGCTATAGATTCCATCCCCGTCGTAGGCGGTGTCGTCCCGCCAAATACGAATATCGAGAGCCTGCTGAGTGTCGATCCCGATCTTTTTGTCGTCAGTCTCTGGGATCCGGGGTGGGAAGAAATCTCGGCGGGTCTTGAGGCTGCCGGCGTGCCAACGATATTCCTCGATGCTCCGGGCAAGACCACAAGCAACCCCGCAGAAGCGGTCGGATTCTCCGTCGAGCTCCTCGGCAAGGCTATAGGGCGGGAGGCGCAGGCGAACGAATTTTCCGCCTACATGCTTTCGCATTACCGCGCGGTCGTCGAACGGCTGAGCTCGCTCAAGGACCGTCCCCTGGTCCTCATTGATGCCTTTGCCGGCACCGAATGCTGCTCCACGCCCGGCCGCGGTAACCGACTGACCGAATATCTGCATCTCGCCGGGGCAAAGAGCGTCGGAGAAGATGTCATCCCGGGCTATGACGGCCGCGTCAGTCCGGAGGCTGTCATCGGCGAGGAACCCTCGGTCTACGTCGGTACTGGCGGGCCGCATCTTTCCGCCCAGGACGGCCTCGTCCTTGGCGGCAAGATCAATCCCGAAAGCGCGCGCGCGTCACTTCAGGCGGTGCTATCGCAAGGGGTCCGACGGGAACTGAAGGCGGTTCGTGAAGGTCGTGCCTATGGGATTTCGCATCAGCTGTCGATTTCAGCGCTGAGCATCCTCGCTTTCGAATGTTTCGCGAAATGGACCCATCCTGTGTTGTTTGCAGATCTTAGCCCTGAGCAAACGCTAGCGGACATCAACCAACGCTTCCTTGCGGTTCCTCTCGAAGGAACCTTCTGGATCGAACTTCGGAGCAAGCCATGATGTCTGAGCTTCTGTATGCCTGGACACGCGTGAGCCTTTCGAACGCTGACGTTGTGATCGCCAAACTCTGTGCGCATATGCTTGAACACAATGCCGAGCATAAACGGGACGGCGATGATAGCATACTGTCTTTCAATGGATCCTCAGCCCGTTTCTCCCGTCAAGGCAATGACACCGCTGTGCGCGTAACCGCGCCAAGCCTGGAAGGTCTCTATTTTATGCGAATGGCGGTGGCATCGCATATACTGGAATTCGCCAATGAGCGAGAGCTTGCGATCGAGTGGAAGGGTGACGGCATTGAACTGTCTCGCCCGCCGAACTTCACGATCCTGAAGGTAGGCACCGTCCGTGATTTGACGCCAAGGATGCGACGCATCACATTTCTGTGCGATGATGCGCGGCGTTTCCTTTCTCTCGATGCACTGCATCTGAACCTGCTGCTTCCTCATCAGGATGTGGCCGAACCACAGTGGCCGAGCGTAGGAGCGGATGGCCTGATCAAGTGGGAAAACCCGCAAAGGCGGCCAGTCACCCGCAAATATACAGTCCGTTCGATCGACCAAGCCGCAAGTACGATCGACATCGATTTCGTTCGCCATGCGGATGCTGGCCCCGGTTCCTCTTTTGCCGAACGGGCACGTCCGGACGATGTAATCGGCGCCCTCGGCCCCGGCGGTGGTGGCCTCGTCGAAGCGGACTGGTATCTGCTGGCGGGCGATGAAACGGCGTTGCCGGCAATCGCGCGCATGGCCGAGCACCTGCCTTCCGAAGCACGCGCAGTCATTCTCATCGAGGTTGCCGATCGGCAGGAGATCCAGGCGCTTTCGTCGTCTGTACGCGCCGATATCCGCTGGCTCTGTCGCCGGGAAGCAAGGTCCCAACCCGGAGCGCTTCTGACCGAGGCCATCCGAAGCGTGACCTTTCCCTCTGAAGGGACGAGGATCTATGCTTGGGCGGCGTGCGAGTTCGAGGCCTTCAGGCAGATCCGCGAGTATTTTCGGCGGAACCGCAAATTGTCGAAAGCTGAGCATCTCGTCGTTTCCTACTGGCGTAGGGGCAAGAGCGAAGATCAGATGATAGCCAGCGACTGATCCATCTTGCCGGCCAGGACCGTTCCAACTCTTTCGAACGCACCCAGATCGCTTGATAGCCGCCGACAGTGGTGTTCTAACGGCTTCAGCTCCCGGTGCATGGATGAAGCCGCTGAGCGCTCCAGCACACATGCAGGCTCGTATTAGAGATGACGCCGATATCCGGAAAGTGCCCCTTGTAATCACAGGATGGAGAGCTGCAGCCGGTATTCACGGAGCGTATGGTGATTGGTTGATATGCCATCCCGCAAAAGTTGACGTGACATCGCGGGTTACCGGCCCCCACGGCCGTGGCCAACGGCGTCGCACGCACCTGTTTTGCGGTTCCTCCGCTTCGGAACGACTGCCGCGTCGAACCGTGGTTCATGTCCGGGCGCCGGCCAAGTCAGGTTTTCGGAGGAAAAATTAACCGAAGCGATCGAACGTCAAGAAGCATCTTTCGCCAAAAACTTCAGGAAAGCCTGGCGTCGCATCTGCAGTCTTATACCCGGCGTCTCTGCAGGCCCGATGTGATCTTGAGAAAGTAAATCCCAACCGCTACACCACTATCAGAAGAGCGGCAGACGTTAGCTCCTGCGGAACCGTCCAAAATGGTTCAACGGAGTACAACAGGCGTGGAACGCGAGGGCGCTCAGGCTCTGCGGTGGCGACAATGCATCGCGCATAATGTCCCGATCTGAAATGGAAGAACGCGATGGTTCAGTCCGACATTGAACTGAATGGAAATCCGATAGAGCTTCCAGCAGCCAAGTCAGCAGCTGCCTCGACGAACAATTACGCAGCGCAACTCCATAATATACAGGTTTTGGTCGCCGTTGCGCAGGCAGAAAGCATCGCCGGTGCAGCGAAGCAGCTATTCAAGGCGCCATCCGCCGTTAGCAGGTCAATTCTACAACTCGAAGCCGCGATGGGGCTCCCGCTCTTCGATCGTGAACCGCGTGGCATGCGGCTCAATGAGCTGGGGGAACTGGTCTACGTCCGAGCTTGTCGGATTCAATCTGAGATTCACTTTGCTGCAGACGAGCTAGTCCGATCCCGAGGCGCAGGCGCAGGCTCAAGAAGCAGCATAGCTAGTTACCTGTTCAGTGAAAAAAAGCTGCAACTCGTCGTCGCCCTCGCAACGACTAGAAGCTTTAAGAGGGCGGCCGAGCAACTCGGCTTAAAGCCGGCCGGTGCAAGCATGGCACTTGCGCGCATGCAAGAGGTTATCGGTCAGCCACTTTTTGAAAAGAAAGCGCAGGGCATTGTTGCCACTGATGCGGCGGTCAATTTGATCGTGCGGGGAAAGCGCGTTTTCGCTGAGTTACGTCATTTGTCTTCAGACGTATCGGCATTCAACGGCGAACTCAGAGGAACGGTCGTCATCGGCACGTTGCCAGTAGGTCGCTCGTATCTGGTTCCAAGCACAGTCGCTGCGTTATTGTCTCGATATCCTGGCTTGCAGTTGACTTCAGTCGAGAGCCCGGGAGTTCATCTTATTCAGGGGCTGCGAACAGGTGAAATAGACATATTTGTCGGCATCCTGCGTGACAGCGCGCGGCGTCATGAGATCGCTTCCGAATGGCTATTCAATGATGATCTCTGCATTCTCGTTCGCAGCGGCCATCCTCTCGCTGTTCGACGTGAGATCGCCTTAAGCGAACTGGTGACGTGGCAGTGGATTTTGCCCGACCGGAGCACATTAGCGCGAAAAATGACGGAGAACGTCTTCCGCAACCAGGGGCTCGATCCACCCGCACCTTCGCTCGAATCGAGCGACTCGGCTCTGATCCGTGAAGTCCTGCGCACCAGTGGCATGTTGGCTGTTGCTGGACGTAACCAGATGACGTTCGAGATCAAAAGCGGTGTGCTGCACGAACTACCTCTTAGGCTACCAGGAACCGTACGCAAGATAGCACTTCTCACCAGGGAGGGAGCGATGCTTTCGTCGGCAGCGAAAATGGTCGTCGATGCACTTCGTTTCGCGGCGCAAGGCCTCTGAGGCAAGCCGCGTTCAAACACCTAGCCATTCCCCGACATCACGAAATTCGCATGCAGCTCACGAATCTCGAAACGAGATTTCGCAAAAGTCATGGAAGTATGCGTGCGAGAAAAGATCATCTTCGTGCGGGGGAGCCCGATGATGATCGCCGGATCACATTTCGGCAACATGGAGGAGCAGGAGGATAACGCGGCCGCTGCCGGCTGGCCACTATAGCCCGCTAGATTCTGAATGAGCGCTGCATCCAAAACCGATGCCCAGGTCGGAAGGTGCGGTCGTGCCACCGGCGAGCATGCCATATCCAAAATGCACCCTGAGGATTCCAAAATATGGATTGTAACGGGAGGGGCAACGATGCCGGGATTTCCAAACCTGAGGCGGCGTCAGGGATTAGCCGTAGGAACTGTTTCGGCCGAGCCTCGGTCTTAACGCCTTCGTCACGCGATATCATAGGACATCTGCGCCCCCCTCGGCCTCGATGCGACGCCCGTTAATGTGGTTGACGGGTCGAAGGTCACTCACGAATTGCTGATCCGCAGAGCCGACGGCTGCATCCAGACCGGGTTCCTTGTTGCGATCGACCAAGGCGCGCGAGTCGCTGACATGAGGCTGGCGGCGGATGCAGTCGAGGCGATCAGCTAGTTCACCACTCTTGAAGGCGAGGGCCTCCGTTGAGAACGCACCTGCACGTCTGCGGAAGTTCCCGCCAAGGTGGAAATTTTGAAAGGACAAGAGTGGGAGTGAAAGCATGAATACTTGGGATGCAGTGATGCAAGGTCTTGGCCTGGTCCTCGCGTGGCCAGCCATCGGCTTCCTGTTCCTCGGAACAGTTATCGGCCTTTATGTTGGCGCAGTACCCGGAATTGGAGCACTGGTCACATTCTCTCTGCTAATCCCCTTCACATTTCACATGGACCCGGGCTCGTCCATCGCTCTTTTGCTCGGCGTATTTGCTGTAACCACCACCGGCGACACTTTGACGGCCGTTCTGCTGGGTGTGCCAAGCCCTAACAGCGCGGCGAACGTGCTGGATGGCTATCCGATGACGCAACGCGGCGAAGGTCTGAGAGCGCTTGGCGCGGCCTACATGACGTCGATCATGAGCGGGATAGCCGGAGCCCTGGCGCTGGCCATTTCCATTCCCATCATCAAGCCGCTCATACTGGCTTTCGGGCCACCAGAATTCCTGATGCTGGGCCTGCTTGCACTGGCCTTCGTCGGAACCCTGACCGGGCGTTCCATAACAATGGGCTTGATCGCAGTCCTCTTCGGACTGCTACTTTCGACCATCGGCTTCGCCCCGCGCGGAGGGATGTCCCGCTATAGCTTCGACACGCTCTATCTGATGGACGGACTAGGGGTCGCTCCTGTGGTGCTCGGCCTGTTCGCTCTGCCTGAGATCATCATGCTTGGCGTCGCCAAGGAACCGATCGCCAAGGTCGATCTCGCCAAAGCCGGCACTAAGGGCCAGCTAATGCAGGGCATCCGAGACGCTATGCGGGAGTGGAAGCTCGTGCTGCGTTCAAGCATGCTCGGCATCTATGTCGGCATCCTTCCAGGTGTCGGCGCCGTGGTCGCCGAATGGGCTGCTTATGGCTTGGCGGTCCAGGCAGCCAAGGACAAGTCCATGTTTGGCAAGGGCGACGTGCGCGGCCTGATCGGCCCCGAAGCTTCAACACATTCGGTAAAGGGCGCCGAACTTATTCCGACGGTAGCTTTCGGCATCCCGGCGACGGCGACCATGTCCCTTCTGCTCAGTGCCCTTCTCATCCACGGCATTAGCCCCGGCCCTGAGATGCTGACGACCCACCTGAACTTCACCTTCTCGCTCGTCTGGACGCTCATCCTGGCGAACATCATCGGTGCGCTGATGCTGATGCAGTGGAGCCGGCAGGTCGCTAGGCTCATTTTCGTCCGCTCCAACCTCATTGTCCCGGCTGTACTGGTCATCTGCTTCGTCGGAGCATGGATGACGCAGAACGACATCGCCGACTGGATCACGCTCTTGGTCTTCACAATCATCGGTTTGGCGATGAAGCGAGCCGGCCTGTCGCGCCCGCCGGTCATTCTCGGTTTCGTCCTCGGCCCTGTGCTGGAAAAGAACCTCGATCTCTCCTATCAGGCCCTCGGCTGGACCTGGGTTCAGCGCCCTATGGTGATGGCAATCTTCTGCATTCTGCTTCTGGCCCTGTTCTTTACCGTCCGCTCGGTACGCAAGACGCGTCAGGGCCTTGCCTCGGGCCAGCAAGTCGAACACGCCGGGCACGCGATGGGCTCCGATGTCGGCGTCAGCGATCTGCGCCGCATCCGCATCTCCATGATCCTGTCGGCTCTGGCGCTTGCCCTGTTCGCCGCAGCACTCTGGACCGCGAAGGATTGGAGGCACGACGCCAGGTTCTTCCCAGGCATTATCTGCGGGATCGGCATTCCCCTGTCGCTGCTCTCACTGTTCTGCGACATCCGCAGCCGGCGCGCCGAAAAGCAGCGGATCGCCGAAGGCGGCGTGGTCGTGGAGGAGAAGAACGACTTTCGAGGCGTTGTGGCAATGTTCGGCTTTCTGATCTTCATCGTCCTGCTGTCCATCGTGTTCGGCCAGTTGCTGGGCCTCCCGCTCGCCGTCGCCGGGTACCTTCTGTGGCATCGGGAAAGCTGGAAGATCGCGCTCGGGCAGGCGATCGGCATGTTCGTGTTCATCTACGTCATGTTCGACAAGATCATCCACGTCACCTGGATCGACTCCTGGTTCGCCCTTCCACTCTGACGAAATCCGATCGGTTTGACACAGCGGAGGCTCCATGCCCGGCATATCCCACAGGAAGATGTACCCGATCTCCACCGCTGAACTGGAAAGGCGGTGGTCCGCACTCCGTCAGCAAATGGCGGAAAAGAAGATCGACGTACTTTACACCTTTTCGACCAACGAATGGTCGAGCGGCTACATCAAATGGCTAACCGATCGCATGCCCGGCAATGGCATCTATTTCTCCATCATATTTCCGAGGGACGAGGAGATGACAGTCGTCGGCCCCGGTGGCTTTGGAGGCGACAAGCGCCTGCCGCCGGGCGGCGACGATGTTCTGCGTGGCGTGAAGCGAGCCATGTCCGCCCCCTACTTCCTCGGCGCAACGTTCTCGGAAGCCTATCTTCATGAGGCGACTGAGACAGCGCTCGAAGAATTTGCAGGTGCCACGATCGGCCTCGTCGGACCCGGTATGATCGGCTACACCCTGATGGACTATCTGAGGCGAGGCAAGCTTGCCAATGCACGCATTATCGATGCGACCGACATCGTCGACGGTCTTATGGTGATCAAGAGTGACGAGGAAATCGCCGCAATCCGGCGTTCGGCGGAATTGCAGGACCAGGCATTCGAGGCTGTGCTGGCACAAGCCCGCCCCGGCATGCGCGATTTCGAGATAACAACCATCGCCGATCAGGTCGCGCGGCTGGGAGGCAGTGAGACGGGGCTGCTCTCCGGTGCATCCGCGCCAATCGGCTCCGGTGTGCAGATGCAGTTCAGGCAGATGCAGAACCGAATGATGAACAAGGGCGACCAATTTACCCTTCTGATCGAAACCGCCGGACCGGGCGGCTTCTTCTGCGAGCTGGGGAGAACCTTCCTCTTCGGCAGAGCGACGCAGAAGATGAAGGATGAGGTGAATACGGTCATTGAAGCCCAGAAGCTGACAACCGAAATGCTGGGTGCAGGAGCATCCTGCGCGGACGTTTGGGAGGCGCATAACCGCTTCCTTCGCGAGCGCGGGCGCCCGGAGGAGGACAGGCTCTATGCGCATGGGCAGGGCTATTTCCTCGTCGAACGGCCGCTGATCCGTTTTGACGAACGGATGCCGATAAGACCACGCATGAACGTCGCAGTGCATCCGATGTACCGTCACGAAGGCAACCTGACCTGGATGTGCGACAACTTCCTGATCGGGGATAACGGGACCGAGCGGCTGCACCGTACCCCCCAGCATATATTTGAGATCGATTGACGAAATCGGGCCCGAATTGGCCTGCACACGCGGTCCCGGGGGCGTGACTATCAACCCGGCAACAATGCAACCAGTGATCTGAGGAGGAGTAGATCATGAAACGCATCTCGCCCGCCTTGGCTGTCGTCGCTACAATGATGGCGGCTCCGGCTATAAGCCATGCCGCCGATTTCTACGCCGGCAAAACCGTCACCTTTGTGAATGGTGCCGATCCGGGAGGATCATCGAGCATCTCCTGCCGCATGCTAGGTGAACATCTGAGCCGTGTCGTGCCGGGTAACCCGACCTTCATTGTCAAGAACATGCCCAGCGAGGGTGCCTTGGCGGCGACAAACTTCGTCGGGCTGCAGGCGAAAAAGGATGGTTTGACCCTGGCCTGCGGCTCCTATGGTCCGGCGTATCAGCTCTTCGGTGAGCCCAACCTCAAGGTGGATCTAACGAGGTTCAATGTGATCAGCGGAAACGGCGACAGCGACGTCATGTATGTCGCCGCAAACGCAGGCAGCGGCGTAAAGACAGCTGAAGACATCTTCAAGCTCGCTCCCGGAACCCTTGTTCTCGGCGGCGACTCCTACAATTCGCAGAGCGATACCAAGTCGCGCGCAATTTTAAAGGCGCTCGGCATCGAAGACTATAAGTACGTGACCGGCTTCAGCGGTGACGCCAGCGGCCGTGCAGCGATCCAGCAGGGCTTCATCAATCTCTACAAAGAGTCTGCGACGGCCTTCAGCAACATCACCAGGAGCGCGCTGGTCACTCCCGGCACGGTCGTTCCGATCGCCCAGTCCGGCCAACTCGACGAGAATGGCAAACGCGTCCGCGATTCACGCCTGCCCGATATTCCGACCTATGCGGAATTCTACGAAAAGCATTTCGGCAAACCGGCGACAGGTCCGGTGTGGCAGCTGATCGAGATGATTTCCGGGCATCAGAACGTAGCAGGACGCTGGGTTGCTTTGCCGCCGGACGCCCCCAAGGAAGCCGTGGACATCCTTCGAAAGGCCGTTATCCAGCTCGACACGGATCCAGCCTTCATCGCTGACGCGGAAAAGCTTCGCGGCAAGGGCCCGGCCGCGCGGGAATGGCCCGGTGAACTGGTTCAACAGCGAATTTCGGCCTATCTGAACATGCCCGCCGACCTTCGCAAGGTCTTTGACGATCTTATCAAGGACGGCGAGAAAAGGCAGACCGGACGCTGACGCTCCCATCGCTTGGATTCGGCCCCCGAGGCTCTTTCGGCGGGCCGCCCCAGCGCAGTTGTTTGACTGTAAGCACACCAAACCGAAAGGATCGAGTTCGTGTCCGCCAAAGTTTTGTTGCTCATTCCCGGCGCGAACCAGTTCGCAGCCATGCTCGAACCGGAGTTTCCCGATGTCGAGTTCATTCAGCGTCCGGTCGAAAATGCGACCGAAGCGCTGGATGCTCTGTCAGATGCCGATGCGATCATCAGCCGTGGTCATGGATTTGATGCAGCCTGCCTGGAACGGTCGCAGCGACTCAAATGGTTCCATGTGACGATGACGGGTACTGACCATATTGCACCTGTGCTCGCGGGCCATGGAATCACTTTGACGAACGGCCGAGGCAATCACGGCGTTCAGATCACTGAGATGGCGATCCTCCACATGATGGCCTTCTATCGCTCAATACCGGATATCGTTCATACCCGCGACCAGAGGCGGTCGGACAGGCCGAAGATCCGGGTTCTGGCTAATCGTACGATTTGCATCGTCGGCGTGGGTGCTATCGCCGAACATGCAGCCAAGGTCTTCCAGGCCCTCGGAATGCGGGTGACGGGCGTCTCCCGCTCATCGCGCATTCCTGAGTGCTTCGACCGCATTTATGCCAGGGAAGAGCTGAAGAGCGCAGCTGCTGAGGCCGACTTTCTCCTTCTGCTCGTGCCCTATTCGGTGGAAACTGACAAACTCATCAATGCGGCTGTCCTCAGTGCGATGAAACCCTCGGCCATCCTCATCAATCTGGCTCGCGGAGGGGTGGTGGATGAGCCGGCACTTGTCGAGGCACTGCGTAATGGAACGATTGCCGGTGCCGGCCTTGATGTTTACAGCGAGTTTCCGCTTCCTCAATCAAGCGCGCTTTGGGACATGGAAAACGTCTTCATGACTCCATGGACGGGGGGCCAGACGGATCAGGGCGTTTTCAATGCGATGCGCGTCATCAAGCCGAACCTGCGTTGCTTCCTGGAAAACCGTTTGAAGGACATGATCAACCGCGTCGAACTTTGATCGATGAACGGCAGCAGCCGTATGTTGAAATGACGCCCATCGGAAACGCCGCACTATGCGCGTTAAGGGGCGGAACGAAACTGAAGAACCTCGGGAGGGGAGTCCATGGTATTCAGTAAATCATATATAAGGCGTAGCTTTCTAGCTGGCAGCGCGACGGCAATCGCGGCGCCATTGGTTATCCGCAACACGTTCGCCCAAACCGGTCGGCGTCCAAAGACAATCGTTGACGGGCAGGTGAACATCTGGACGGGCGGCAAGCCACCGCCTACGCGCAGGCAAACACCGTTTCTCGCAACTGACCTGTTGACCGAAATGACAGCCGCTGGCGTGGCGCGCGCGGTGATTATTCCGGTATCTTGGAACCCCGACGGCGTAGAGTCCCCGCTTGCTGCCGTGCGAGCCTATCCGGACCGATTCCGTGTGTTCGGAATCTACGACCTCGCCGCCCCACCCGAGCGGGCGAGCATCGACTTACTTATGAAGCGTGAAGGAATTGCCGGTCTCCGACTGTTTCTGAACTCATCTAAGGGGCAGGCCTGGATGACTGATGGATCTGGCGACTGGTTCTGGCCGATCATCGAGCAAAGGAAAATTCCGCTGATGATCTATCCCACGATTTTACCGGCTTTGCAGCAGGTCATTGAAAAATATCCCGGCATGAAGCTTTGTATCGATTCCCTCGGCGCCATTCCTGGCAAGGACGGCCTGGACGGACTTGCTCGGCATGATTCCATTCTTGCGCTGGCGAAGTTTCCCAACGTTGTCATCAAGGCATCGGGTCTACCGCAGCAATCCGCTTCCTCTTACCCGTTCGACAACCTCACGCCCTATCTGCGCAAAACCTATGACACATTCGGTCCCGAACGGATGTTCTGGGGTTCCGACATCACTTCACTCGAACCTCTCAAGGTTACCTACAATGAGTGCATCGATTCCTTTACAAGGTTGTCCTGGCTTTCCGACAGGGATCTCGACTTAATCATGGGCCGCTCTATCAGCGAATGGATGGGATGGCCGTTGCCCGCTCAGTAACAAAACCAACCTTAAAATTCTTGGAAAATCAATAGTCCGTAAGAAGCTACGCCAAGTCCATCATGTCCTTTTGAGGGTAGGGGATCAGCCCCCGATCTTGCAAAGCACGACGAGAACCTCTGCGGGAGGTGACGGGGCTTGATGCACACACCGAAAGAGACTGTTGAGTTGACCGCCAGCGCGCATTTGCTGGCGGCCGGATTTGTGCTTGTGCCGCCTCCGGCACTGAGCTCGCGGTACTAAGGGCAAGCGCGGCAATGGCAATGGCCGACCGCAAGCTCTGCGAGGCGATTGTCGCGATCGAAGCGTTGTTCATGGCCTCGCGCCGGCCAGGAAATGTTTCGTCCCTCAGGCCGGTTCGAACCGACTGACTTCGATGCCCGCGCCCACTGGTAGCAGCACGCTGGTGATGCCGGGCTTGGCACGGATGGCATGGCTATAGGCTTTCACGCCAGGCATGGCGCGGCCCAGCATGTTGTCAGCCACGATGATCGCCCCTGAATTGAGCTTGGGATAGAAAGCCTCAAGGCAGGGAACGTAGAGATCCTTGTAGAGATCGACGAGTACGAAGTCGGCCTTGTCGGGCAGGGCAGGGATCATCTCTACCGCATCGCCCACCTTAAAGTCGATGTAGTCGGCGAGCCCGGCCTTTTGCGCCATCTCGTGCGCGTAGGCCGACTTATGTTCATAGCGCTCCATCGTGATTAGGCGGCCGCCGCTCGCCCGTGCCGCTTCGGCAAGCCAGATGCCGGAATAACCGAAGGAAGTGCCGAGTTCGAGAATGGTAGGAGCCCTCAGGCTCCGGGCCAGAATGTTGATGAGTTGGCCAGTATCCGGCCCGACGGCCATGAAGCGATCCTGACCACCATCGTGACCGCCCGGCGGCGATTGCCGGGGTCTTTCCCGCTCGTCGCGGATCTTCTCGTGATAGACATCGAGTACGGTTGCGATTTTCTCGTCCATAACGGTCTCCTGCTTGTTCAGTGGGGATGGTGCGATTCGGTGTCATCGCACCGTGCTTCAACAGCGCTCTACCGTCCACGCCGCTTGGTCGAGTGCGGCGGCGATACGTTCGGCAGCATGCTCGTCGATCGACCCACGCCTCAGGCGCAGACGCATGGCGAGTTTGAGGTTTTCCATCGCGCGCACAACCGGCGCCGGCACGGGAGCAGGACCATCCGGTCCGCCAGCACTGGCGCGAACAACAAGCTCGTCGACCGCGGCGCGATTGGCGGTCAGGAAGGCCTCGCCCTCCGCCGTGATGCCATAGCGCTTGCGACCGGCTTCCTCGGTCTGGATCAAGGCGTAGCCCATGTCGTCGAGCCAGGCGAGCGTCGGATAGATCACGCCTGGGCTTGGGCTGTAGCTCCCGCCCATCCGCCCCTCGATCGCCTTAATGAGTTCGTAACCGTGGCGAGGCTTCTCGGCGATCATGGCGAGAAGCAGGAGGCGAAGCTCCCCATAGTCGAAGAAACGCCTGCTCCGGCCGCCGCGAAGATGGCGGTGATGCCTGCCATGATGATGATCGGTGAATTCGCCGGGCTTGATGTCGTGGCGGCCCGGCTCGCCTATGTGTTTGTGTTTCATGCCACCGATATAGTCACGATATATCGGCATTCAAGATATATCGAGATTACATCTTGTTCATGAGAGAACAGAATTTCGCAGTCGTGAAGCACCAGTGCATGCCGCGACCCGAGTTCCTGATTTCTCTAAGTTGCCCAAATTCCGATATGACTTCACCTCTGATCTTGATGGACACGATGGATATGTCAGCGTCCAGAGTATGGGTAACTTTCACGGGGCAAGTCCCGGCAAGAAAGCGGCAGGTTCGCCACTGTCTATTTTCTCTAGGTTCCAGGGCGAACCAACCAAACGGCGCAGATATCAATAGGAAGCTAAAAGGTTAGTACCGAAATCCGGTTCCACGCCGAGCAGCGGTGCGGCGCGGCTGATGATATCGCGAACCATCGGTGCTGCCGTGTTCGTCGCGAATGTCAGGTTGTGTTCGCCAGTAAGCGGCTGATCGACAAAGGAAAGAACCACGTATCGGGGATGGTCTATCGGAAAGGCTCCAAGGAAGGAATTGAAGCTGAGCTTGTGGGAATAAACCCCGTTAATCACCTTGTTCGCTGTGCCGGTCTTGCCGCCGACATGATAGCCCGGAACATCAGCAGGGCGACCGGAGCCCTGTTCGCCGTTCAGCTTGAACAGGGAACGAATGACGTCGCTGGTGCTCATCTTGACGATGACTTTTGCGGTCTTTTCCGCCTCTTCTCGCGTGCGCGGCAGGAAGGTCGGTTCGATCAGTTCGCCGCCGTCCAGGAGGGCCGCGCCGGCGACCGCCGTCTGCAACGGTGTGGTGGCGACGCCGTGGCCGAAGGAGATTGTGATCGAATTGAGTTTCTTCCAGACCTTGGGCTGGCTGGGCATTTTCACCTCGGGCAGTTCTGTCTGAAGCTTCGAAAGCAGGCCAAATCGCGTCAAATATGCCTTCTGAGCCTCCACGCCGACCCGATCCATCATCCTCGCCGTGCCGATGTTGGACGAGTAGCGGAAGATTTCGGGGATAGACAGCCAGCGGCGCGGCACGTCATGGTCGTCATGGATGGTGAAACCGCCGTAGCGAAGCGGTGCACTCGCGTCGAACGTGTCGTTGAGTTTCACCGATCCGGTATCAAAGGCCATGGCCATCGAGAATGTCTTGAATGTCGAGCCCATCTCAAATGTGCCATCAGACATCCGGTTCAACCAACCTTCCCCGCCCGTCTCCTGCGGGTCATTGGGATCGAAGTCGGGTACCGAGGCCATGGCAAGGACCTCTCCCGTGTGGATGTCGAGGACCACCGCGCCGGCCGCCTTGCCCTTGTATAAATCAAGGGCGTTGGACACCACGTCGTGCACGATGTTTTGCACGCGGATGTCGATCGACAGGCGAATCGGCTTTAGCGCATCGTTGGTCGCCAGACCGGTGGCGGCGAGGTCCGACAGGCCTTGCATATCGAGATATTTTTCCATCCCAGCCATCCCGCGATTGTCGATATCGACATAACCGAGGATATGTGCAGCGGTGCGTCCGCCAGGGTAAAAACGTTTAACCTCCGGGCGAAAGCCGATCGCCGGCAGACCAAGGGCCAGAACCTTGCTTTGCTGCTTGGGTGTCAGCTGCCGGCGCAACCATATGAATCGCGACTGCTTGTTGGAGAGTCTTTGAAAGAGGGCCTTTCTATCCAGATCGGGGAATAACTCTGCCAGCTTCTCGACCGTCTCATCGACGTCGACGACGCGGTTCGGCTCCGCGTACATCGATACAGTACGAATATCGGTCGCCAGCAGCTCGCCGTTCCGATCGACGATGTCAGGGCGGAACGCTGGCCCGTGGCTTGGCGGAATGGAGGATGTCGTATCCTCTGGCGTGAGCCCTAGATACGCAAGCTTCGCGAATATGGCGATGTAGGCGGCGGCAATACAGCCGATAATCACCAGGACGCGTGATTTTGCATGTTTTCTGTCCGCTCGAAATTGGCGAGTACGCCATTTGGAGCCAAAGGTCAGCTCTTTGAGGCGGCCGTTGTTCACCGAGATGGCATGGATGATTGACATGGCTGTTCAGTCATTGAACGGGCGGGGAGGCGAAGTCCTTAGCACCACCTTTGTAATAGAAAGATAGCTAACGAGAGCTTAAACGCCGTACCACCTCAGCAAAAATGCTAGCTCCCCTGGGGACTAGCCAATATCGTGGAGCTTCCGACGCCGCGGTCGAGTCCGCATATTCTATTATCGGCGACACTCTGAAAGAATCTGCCCCTAGTCGCAAGCCGCGGACCGCCTCCCTTCAAGTCGGGATGGTTGGTCGAATTATTTCGGGAGCGTTTTTCCCTGTGATCGTAAGGAATACGGCGAAGCCGATCGGTTCGACCGTTGCCGGTGTTGGGGGGCTTCTGGAATGCATCGAGATAGCTGTTCCGCCTCGGCCCCGGGGAACGCCAATGCGCGGGGGTGCTTGGGCAGCCTGAAAATCAACTCAGCTGCTGCCCTTGGGATTAGAACTTGTAGCTCGCGCCGAAGATGACCTTGTGCTGGTTGGCCCCGAAATCTCCGATCGCCGAGCCGAAGTCCTTGCTGCCGAAGTCGGAGTAGCGATATTCGCCACGAACAAGAATTTTGTCGGTGACGGCGTGCTCGATGCCGCCACCCGCCGTCCAGCCGATCAGAATGTCGTCTTTCTTCCTGATATCTGGGACGTCGACCTTGCCGCCAGTCACCGCAACGCCGGCCGTGGCGAAAACAAGGGTCCGATCCAGGGCGTAACCGACACGGCCGCGTCCGGAAGCGTCCCATTCGAGACTGGCTTCGTTACCGTCTTCGAAGTTGTAGTTGAAGTCGTTTTCGAAGCCGTAAACGATATTTCCGGACTGGAAATTGTAGCCGGCGTGTGCTCCAAACGTGCCGTTGTCGACATCCTGGTCTGTGCCCAGAAAAGTAGCCTGGTTCCAGGTATATCCGCCTTGAACACCGAGATAGAAACCAGACCAGTCATAAGCCGAATGTGACCGCTGTTCGGCTTGGAGTGTAGGCTGTTCTAAGACCACGTCCGCGGCCACGGCGGGCATAGTGGCGCAAAGGGCAAAGGCGGCGAACGCGAGAATTTTGATATGCATGGATGCCTCGTCATGTGTTGCGACTGAGAGAACTTTGCAGAATGCGAAGCTCGCTCGGGACAAGGCACTATGTCTCGGATCGAAATTGCGGATTGTACTTTAATGTTGGGTTATGTTGTGACGATGGGATCGTTTGAGGTGATCGGTTAGCTGATCAACCTCGAGATCGATACTCAATCCGCATTTGGATAAATGGGTAGTCGTAAGCGTAGTGGCTGATTGCTGGGATTTGGCTTCGCAATCGTCTGGTTTCGCAAACGGCCGTTGCGAGAGCTCAGGCGATGTCATCCCAGTCGCAAGATTGATCGCCATGATACCCGCCAGCGTGCTTTTCACTGTCCCAAGGCCGTTTTCACAGCGGGCGGGATAGAGGCCTCCTCGATCTCACCAAACAGCGGGTACGTGATTGCGACTTAGGCAGAGACGACCGGACGCATCCAGCGATTGGTCACAACCTACAGAGCCCGTTCAAGCGAGCCTTGACATGCAGGTATTTACCTGCATAATTGCTCTCGTGATTGAGAGGTGCGAATGGATGCTGAAAAGGTTTTCAAGGCGCTGGCCGATCCTACTCGCAGGAAGCTGCTCGATCTTCTGCACGAGAGGAATGGTCAGACGCTTAGGCAGCTCTGCGAAAAGCTGGACATGGCCCGGCAATCCGTCACGCAACACCTCGGGATATTGGAGGCGGCCAATCTGGTCGTCACCGTCAGGCGAGGCCGGGAGAAGCTGCATTTCCTCAATCCCGTGCCGCTACATGATGTCTATCAGCGCTGGGTGAGCAAGTTCGAGCGGAAGCGGCTCAGCCTGCTGCATGAACTCAAACAGGGCCTCGAAGGAGGCGATTGAAAACGGGGAAGAGCCGGATGCGGACCGTCGCAAACCGAGGTGCCGTGCTTCTGCCCAATGTTGATATTTGAAGGGAGTTGAAACATGGCCAACAACGAACTGGTCTACGTCACCTACATCCGAACGACGCCTGAAAGGCTGTGGGACGCTATCTCGAAACCGGAGTTCACCGAGCGCTATTGGTTCGGACGCCGCGTCGAGTGCGGCGGGCAACCGAGGGGGGTGATGAATTGGTATGCAAACGACATTCTTGCCGATTCGGGTGAGATCATCGAGTTCGATCCGCCGCGACGCCTCGTATTCACGATGCGTGTCGAATTCGATGCTGGATTGCGCGCGGAAGGCCATACCCGCGTGACGTTCGAGATCGAGCCGGTCGGCTCAGAGGTGCGGCTTTGCGTTACCCATACCGGTTTCCAGTCCGACTCACGGGTCCGGGAAGGCTGCGCTCGCGGGTGGTCGATGATTCTTTCCAGCCTGAAGAGCCTGCTGGAAACGGACCGGCCGATGGAGATAACCGGTTCTGCCGCAGCGAAAGCCGAGGAGCAGCGAGCGACGGGAGCCGTCAGGTAACGACAGCCTCGATTCCCACCGAGCAACGGCGCCGAAGACGGCAGCACCAGGGGCCTGCTAACCAACGAGCATTGCATTCACGCTATGGAAAACATGATCCATGACGCAGTGCCGTATGGCGGTGCTGAAACCGGCAGCAAGCGCATCGGCAACAGGGCCATAAAGGCTCGCGTTTGATTCGTTAGCGAACGTGCCAAAACCGCTCTTTACCGTTTGGATCCGCAACCTTGCAAAAACGCGGTTTCGACCGTTAAAGCAACAGAAAAAAACCGAGTGTTCCATAATACATATTATGTGATGTTATAACATCCACAGAATCGATATTGGTATTGCAGCTATCTGCTCGCCAAATGGCGTGATGCGATCATGATCGTGAAGAACAAGACCCTGCAGGAAACGATCGCCTGTCGCGGCTTGGAGCTGTCGTAGGCCTCTCACGTCAGATGCGCGCACCGTCGCTGACGCCTTTACCTCAATCCCGACCACTCGGCCTCTTCTATCTTCGATAACAAGATCAACCTCATCCTGATCCTTGGTGCGATAATGGGAAAAGGTCAGTCGAAGATCTGTCCATGCTGCAATCTTCATGACTTCGGAAACAACGAATGTCTCGAGCAATGGACCAAAGCGACCGCGATCCCGCAGCAACAGTTCTTCATCATCGTCGCGCACCGCCGCAAGCAGACCGCTATCCAGAAAGTGCATCTTCGGCGTTTTGACTAGACGGCTGAGACTGTTTGTCGACCAAGGCGGAAGTAGCTTCAATAAATATAGGCGCTCGAGAATGCCAACGTATTTCTGGGCTGTGATGCTTGATAGCGACAGCGCTGAGCCGAAGCTTGAATTGTTGGTAAGTTGGCTAGCATGTTCTGCCAGGATCCTGAGCAATCGTGGGAGTCGGTCTAGCTGGTCGATGTTAGCGACATCGCGAACGTCACGATCGAGGATCAGAGAGACGTAGTCATCGAGCCAGGCCCGGCGCCGGCTCTGGCTGGCTCGTCTCAGCACTTCCGGGTATCCGCCCTTTAAAACGACATCGATGAGATCTCGTCCGGTCTTGTGGGGTCCTCCTGCGGCGAGCCGTTCTCCTGAAAAGAGCAGGTCCAGGAATCTCCCAGGTGCGTCGTTGATTTCCGCCTGCGCCAACGGTAGAAGCGAAACGACGGCCATGCGGCCGGCAAGGGAGTCCGCGATCGCAGGCACGGTCGCAAGATTGGCGGAGCCGGTGAGCAGAAATCGGCCGGGCCTGTCATCCATATCGACGCTTTCCTTAAGAGCCAGCATCAACTCCGGTGCTCTCTGCACTTCGTCGATAATGGCTTTGTCGAGGCCGCGAACGAATCCAATCGGATCATTTCGAGCAGCCGTCAGAGTACCGATATCGTCCAACGTAATGTATGGACGGTCGTCTGCGATGAATTCTCGAGCTAGCGTCGTTTTTCCGGCCTGCCTTGGACCGGAGATCAGCACGACGCGGGTGTCAGAAAGAGCCTCCACGATCTTAGGGCGGACTTTTCGGACGTAGTATGAAGGCGACGATTCTTTACTCATGATGCGACAATTTTTAACCCAATGTCCGTCCAATTTAAAGTGCGGTTTTGGCTAATTTTCAGAGGGTGGAACAATTTCCAATCTGTCCACAATTCCAAGTTGTGAAGCACGCTAACGAGTATTGCGGATGTTCGGCGGTCCTCAGCGTCAAAGATGTCACGGAAGACAGCGCAGCAGGTCGGTTTATGGATCCTGAAAGGATGCGTCGCGCGTTCACTCGCATTTTTTGTCACCCACCGCAGGGCGTTCGCAGAATGGCCGAAAACGCCAGCTCCACAGGTCCCTTTCAGAGGCCGCCGCTCGAAATGGCTTGTGACCTTACCCCGATGAAATAATCCATTTTGAAGTAAGCTCTGGCCCATTGAGAGGACCAGGGAATGAAGCGTACGGTGAACGCACTTCGCCAGGCAGTCGGCGCTGCTCGAAACGGAGGGGAAGTGGCGCGATTCGAGCATGGCGCTGGACAACTGTATCCGCAGTTCATCGTGCCCCCTCGAACTCTACACCCGCGGAACGTGTGACTTCGCAGCGTAGCATTCGGCTTTCAATAAGCCAGAAACCGGCCGGCGACGATCGCTCCGGTCCAGGTAAACCCCGAGACCCGCGCCGCAAGTGGCGGGCGCACCTGGCTGAGCAACTCCCGAAGGAGAAAAGAGATGCGATTGGATAATAAGGTTGCGGTAGTCCGACTACATTGTTGGCCAGACACTAAATGTCGATGGAGGCAATTGCCTCAACTGAGGGTCGTTTGTGACGAAAATTTTACAAGAATCATCGCGAAAGTGCAGGTCACGTTGATCGGCAACGATTCCACCGGGTCGTGCACGCCAATTGTGGAGGAGAGAAATGAGGGCTGTCCGCCTAGAAACAATCGGGTCCATGGTCATGCGCGCGGTTGATAGACCAGTTGTCCGAGCGGGTGAGATACTCGTCCGGGTCCTAGCCGCCGGTATCTGCGGCTCCGATCGCCACATGTACAAAGGGGAGTATCCGACCGCGCGCCCCGTCACATTAGGTCACGAATTCTGTGGTATCGTCGAAGAGATCGGCGATGGGGTGGCGACCTTTACCGGTGGCGAACTCGTAACGGTGGACCCAAACATCGCTTGCGGTCGTTGTCAGGCTTGCGCGCGCGGGCGGGTCAACTTGTGCGAGAGCCTCAATGCGATCGGGGTGACCAGAGACGGTGGCTTTGCGGAATATGTGGCGGTGCCGCACGATCAGGCATTCACGCTACCTTCCGATCTTAATCCGGTTCATGGTGCCTTCTGCGAACCGCTTGCTTGCTGCCTCCATGCCATCGATAAAGCCGGGATCCGCCCAGGTGAGAGCGTGGCCATTCTAGGCGGGGGTGTGATCGGCCTGCTCATGGTGCAACTGGCCCGCTTGGCTGGAGCAAGCCAGGTGATCTTGATCACGCGACAACTATCGAGACGCCAGACGGCGCTGCGCCTCGGGGCCACGCATGCCCTCGATCCGACCTCCTTAGACACCATCTCCGCTGTCCGAGACGTTACCCGAGGCGGTGCTTACGTCGTCATCGAGTGTGCGGGCGTCGCTGACACCTTTCGAACAGGCCTCCAGATGGCGCGGCGCGGTGGCATTTTCGTTCTCTTTGGAGTGACGCCAGCGGGCGTCGAAGTGCCCGTCCTGCCGTTCGACCTGCTCGTGAACGAGGTCGATATAAGGCCCGCCTTCCTCAATCCCTTCACGCATTCTCGGGCTGCAGCCATGGTCGCGAATGGAGCGTTGGAATTGGACGCGCTGGTAACCAAAACCATAGCTCTCGAGGAGGTTGCCACCGCGGTTGGGGGTACTCCGTTGTCCGGCGAGATCAAGGTCATCGTCCGGCCATAAGGCCAGACAATTCATTCTTCTTCTCGGTGTCGTCGCTGCCAGCGGGGGTGTCTATCGCCCAGACATATTACTGTGGTGCAAAAGCTTTCTGCTGATCGCGATAGTTGAAGTGTCGCCGCAATCCTCCGATGGCTGCTAAGGGCCGCAAAGCGGAAGCAATCTGATATCCACGATTGAGGAAGCTAAAGCCGAGGGAGCGTCACGCCCGCCCCCTCCCTTCCCTCGCAACCCGGCCCAGTCGGTCAGGTCGGGGGCTGACTGTTAGAGCAAGTGTCGCATTTCTAACGAGCTGACAGAGCCGCGGATGACATTTTAACTTTGCAGAATCCGCAACATTTCAAGCTTGCCGCCACATTGTGTGTAAGGGGGTACATTCTATTTCCAAGTGCGACATGCCAATAAGCCGCGAAAATGCCTCGGCTACAAAACGCCGGCCGAGGTGTTCATGGCGCATTTGCAAGACGGGAGCTGATCCCCTACCCTCAAAACCGGCCATGATGCACTTGGCTTAGATTCTCCAATAGAGATGCGACAGTCCCGCGTCTCGACGTTCTGGTCAATGCCAACGTTGGGAGTAAGGATGACGACCTTCAGCCTGGTCCAGACCATGAGCGGTTGGAGTTATCGTGTCCTGTTTGATCACCATGTCGCAGAAAGAGTTGCATCGCCTCGAAGTCGTCCGGAAGATCCGCAGTCAGCGTCTGAGCGTTGTGCAGGCTGCCGAACTGCTCAATCTCAGCCGAAGTCAGGTCCACAGGCTGACCGTTCCGGTGAAGCCGACCTTGTTTCGAAGAAGCGATCACCACCGAGCAATCGGCGCCACAGTGAGGATTTTCGCAATGCGGCGCTAGATCTGATCCGCGAACGCTATCTGGATTTCGGGCCGACGCTGGCGCGCGAGAAGCTGGCGGAAGACCATGGCTTGACGGTGACGCGCGAGACGCTGCGCAGCTGGATGTCACAGGCCGGGCTTTGGCTGTCGCGCAAGCAGCGGCGGACGTTTCATCAGCCGCGGCTGCGACGGGAAGCTATGGAGAACTGGTTCAGTAGCCCCGACATTCTGCTATCGAACATCAGCCTTCGCGACCCGCTCGGAATTCCTGGTAACGAATGACGGAATTGATGCCGAGCCAGGCGAATGGCTCCGGCGGCAGCTTCGACGGAGGAGGATTGTCCATGAACTCCGAGAGTTCAGGCGATGTCTTTCCAGTCGCAAGATCGACCGCCATGATACCCGCCAGCGTGCTTTTCACCGTCCCGAGGCCGTTTTCACAGCAAGCGGAGTAGAGGCCCTCTTCGATCTCTCCAAAAGCGGGTACGTGATTGCGACTTAGGCAAAGACGGCCGGACCATGTGTGCTCGAAAGGGATCTCACGCAGTCCGGGAAACCGCGCGTCAAAAGCGCGGCGATGGGCCCTTGCCATCTTCTCCATCCGGGATTGGGAAGCGATGACGGTGGTCTCGTAAGTGTATTTGGTCCGGATCACGATACGAGACTGTCCTTCCGTCGTGAACTTCCTAACTGTCGCTCCCATCGAGTCGGCGGGCAGCAAGGCCCAACGATCGCGCCCGGAAGCACGACGTCCGAGATCGTCGGCCGGAAACGGTGCCGTCATCGATGCATAGGCGAAGATGTGCATTAGCCGACGCTTGTAATGCCCAAAGTCCTCGATGTGGCCGTTCACCCCGAGGATCACCTTCGGCGCAGTAACTGTCCCGCGAGGGGTGACGGCGGTCCAGTTTCCATTCGCACGCCTCAGCGACGTGACTGGGGAGTTCTCGAATATGTCGACCTTGGACGACAAGCCGCCCGCGAGGCCGCGGATGTAGTCGGCGGGTTGGATCGTCACCGCACCGGGCGTCAACAGCCCGCCAATGTAGTAGGACGTTCCCGCGAGTTCTCGCATCTCGGCGGCATCCAGAAACGTATGCGGTTCATTGTTTGCCTTCAACGATTTTCCGAAACTGGCGTTGAGCCTCATCCCGCGTTCGGTCGCGGCGGCGTTGATCTTGCCGGATCGGTTGAACGTCTCGGACGACATGCCGAACTCCTCGGCAATCTCGGCAGCGAAACCAATGGCGAACCGGTTCTGCGCCATCTCGATTTTTGAGGCATCCGCTCCTGCGCTGGCGTATTCGCCCGACGAGAGATTATGCGGAACGTCGATCATGAAACCGGAATTCCGCCCTGCCGTGTTGACCGCCACCTCACGCGCGTCTAGCACGACGACCTTATCGCCGGGCCGGACCTGGGAGAGACGACGTGCCGCTGACAACCCGGCGAAGCCAGCACCGACGATCAACCAGTCGGCGCTGGTATTGCCTTCGAGGGTGCGGACGGGAAACCTGCGCTCGCTGATCGCCTCCCAACCCGACCTTCCGTTCTCGGCGGGGAGCCGCTTCACAGTCTTTTCGATCATCGGATTGTCTCATCCACTGAGCGATCCGAGACGTCGATCCAAATGGTCTTCAGTTCGCAATAGTTGTCATGCGCGAAAACCGACTTGTCGCGGCCGCCGAAGCCCGATTCCTTATAGCCGCCGAACGGAGTCGTGGCGTCGCCCTCGCCGAAGCAATTCACCGTAACAACGCCAGCGCGGATCTCGCGGGACAGACGGATCGCCTTCTTCAGGCTCCCAGTGAACAGCGATGCGGTGAGGCCGTAGTTGGTGTCGTTCGCCAGGGCGACGGCTTCCGCCATTGTCTTAAACGTAGTCACTGAAAGGATCGGTCCGAAAATCTCCTCCTGAAAGAGGCGGCTGGAAGTTTTCACGCCCTCGACGACCGTCGGTTCGACAAAGATGCCATCCTGCGTCTTGCCGCCGTGGGCTACCGTCAGTTTCTCCTTCTTGACGTCGTCCAAATAGGAGCTCACCTTTTCGAAGTGCTTCTTGCTCACAAGCGCGCCGATGCGGTTTTCGGGGTCGAGCGGATTGCCCGTCTTCCATTCGCGCATGTAGGCGCCGATGCGGTTGAGGAGGTCGTCCTTCACACTTTCGTGGACGATCAGTCGCGAGGTCGCGGAGCAGTTCTCACCCATGTTCCAGAACGCACCGTTGACGACCTGTTCGGCGACGAGATCCAGATCCTCGGCGTCATCAAGCACTACAGCCGGGTTCTTGCCGCCGCATTCGAGGACGACACGCTTCAGGTTGGAATCGGCGGCGTAGCGCAAGAAGCGGCGGCCGGTCGGAGTCGAGCCGGTGAAAGCCACCATGTCGATGCCCATGTGCATCCCGATCGGTTCGCCGACATCCTTGCCACTTCCCGTCACCACGTTGAACACGCCCGCAGGAATCCCGGCTTCGCATGCGAGCTCGGCGACACGCAACGTGGTCAGCGACGTGTCTTCTGCGGGCTTTACGATCACAGAGCATCCTGCGGCGAGTGCCGGGCCGATCTTCCAGGCGAGCATGAGGAGAGGGAAATTCCACGGCAGAACGCAGCCGACCACACCCACCGGCTCGCGCACGACCATGGTCAGCGCGTTATGCCCTACGGGGGCGGCATTGTCGTAAAGCTTATCGATCAGCTCGGCGTGCCAGCGGATCGTGTGAATTGTATCAGGGACGTCGACCGTCTGGCATTCCCGGATCGGCTTGCCGCTATCGAGGCTTTCCATGACGGCGAGCTCGTGACGGTTGCGCTCGAGAAGTTTCGCGAATTTCAGCAATGTGGCCTTGCGCTCGCCCGGCGAAATGAGACGCCAGCGGCCGTCGTCGAACGCCTGCCTGGCCTTGAAAACAGCGTGATCGACATCCGACGCATCGCAGGCGGCGACTTCGCCAAGTGTTTGACCTGTTGCTGGGTTGATTGTGGTGAAGGTCCTGCCGGTGTTCGCGGGACGGTAGGAGCCGTCGATGAAGCAGTTCGACGGCAGCTCGAGATTCGCGGCAATGGACTTGTATTCGGCGGCAGTCAAAGGTTCATGCATGGTTTGCTCCAGACGTGATCTGTGCGACTGTGCGCTTGAGAGTGGCGATAACGGTCTCGAGTGTTCTTTTTTCTTCGCAGTTAAGCGGGCGAAGCGGCGTGCGCACGCCGCCCGTCTTCAGTCCGACGATCTCGCAGCCGTGCTTGATGGACTGGACGAATTTGCCCATTTCCAGGAAATCCATGAGAGGCAGCATCGCGGTCATCATCGCGCGGCCCTTGTCGAAGTTCTTCTCGAGAACGCACGCTTCGTAGAGGCCGACATGCTCCCGGGGCAAGAAGTTGGAACCGGCACAGACCCAGCTCTTGGCACCCCATGCGAAGAACTCGAGCGCCTGGTCATCCCAGCCGCAGGAGAGCGAGATGTGCGGGAATTTTCGAGCTAGCAGATGAACATTGCCCATCTCGCCGGAGCTTTCCTTGATCGCGACGACGTTCTTCGACTTACCCACGCGGGAGAAGTACTCGTCACTCATCATCACGCCCATACGCGCGGGATAGTTGTAGAGCATGATCGGCAGGTTGGCGGCGCGGTCTACGGTGAGCGCATGGACGGCGTTCTCTCGCTCCGTCGGGAGCGCGTAGGGCGGCGAGGAGACGAGGATCGCGTCCGCGCCGATCTCCCTGGCCGCTGTCGCGTATGCCACCGAGTCCTCGGTCCGGGTTGCGCCGGTGCCGATGATAAGAGGGATTCTCGTGCCAATTACTTCTTTGGCGTAGGAGCCAAGATCGAACCGCTCCTGGGCGGTTTGGGAGTAGTACTCACCCGTCGATCCTCCGACGATGATGCCGTGCACCTTCGCCTCGATGAGGGATTCGAGCACGGCAGCGAACGCCCTCTTGTCAATCTGCCCGTCCGGGCCCAGTGGCGTGACCGCCGGGGTATAGATGCCTTCGAATTTCAAGCGGTTTCTCCATTTTGCTGCGGCACTCTCAGGCATCCGGCCGGTTTCGGGTGCGGTCGCTACGCATCCGTGGTCGTCATGGCATCGGCGCCCGAGGTCTCGGACCGGGAGGAGGACGCCCATTCAGGCCTTGTGCTACCACGAGCGTACGGCTCCGGTCTTGCATGCGCCCGCGGTCGAATACAGGGAGCCACGCTGCCGCTCGTCGGCGGCAGCGTGGCTCCCTCGATCACTTCGCGGCCTTGGCTTCCGCGATCCATTGGTCCCATTCAGTTTTGTGGGCGGCGATCCAATCCGTGGCATGCTTCATGATCTGCTCGTTCGACTTCTCACCGTCGTTGACGAGTTTGTTTTCAGCGTTGATGTCTTCAACCGGGATTTGCACCAACTCGAAAAACTTCTTGGCAGACGGATTGGCATTCACGAACTTGGTATTCGCGATCACCATCTGATCGTTGACCGGAAAGCCGAGGTTGCCGAGTCCCTCGACGGAAGTGTTGCCGGTCTGACCATCAGGCAGGGAGGTTTCCTTGACATTGAGCCAGATGACTTCGTGGCCCGGGCGCAGTATCGCGGAGACCCAAAGCGGGGTCCAGGTGTAGTAGAGAACTGGCTTGCCTTCCTTCACGCGCTCGATCGCGTCGGGAATGATGGTGAAGTAACCGCCCTGCTGATGTTCGACCGTGTCACGGAGCCCGTAGGCGTCGAGCTGGTGCTCGATGACCCGCTCGCAGCCCCAGCCGGGCTCACAACCGTAGAGGTCGGCCTTGCCGTTGCCGTTGGTGTCGAATAGCTTCGCCTTCTCCGGATCCTTGAGGTCTTCGAGGAACTTGATGCCGGAGGCATCGGCAGTCTTCTTGTCGATCAAATAGCCTTGTAGGGAGTTAGTCGAGAGCTTTCCGAGACGAACGAGCTTTTCGTCGCCTCCGTTCTCCTTCCAATATGCTTCGTGAAGCGGTTCCCAGTGTGCGGCGTAAAATGTGGCATCGCCATTGGCGACTGCAACATGGGCGAGCTGAATTTGGATTTGAGTAGGTTCGGCGACGTCATAACCAAGCTCCGTCAAGCCTTGGGATACAACATAGGTCTGGAAGAGCTCCTCGGTAATGCCCGAATAGGCGGGAGTGACTTTGTCAGCGGCGGATGCAAGGCCGCCGGAATACAGAAGTGCGGCGACGATGGCAGCGGTAGTTCTAATTTTCATGGCTCAGTTCCCCTATTTTGTCGACGCTCAACCGTCCTTGGCTGCGCGGCACTCAGCGCCTAGAGGAACCGCGACCTTGTCCTCCCGAGGAGTTGTAAAAGTGGTAGCACATGTTTTTCGAAGTCCACGCCGCAAAAAAGTAGACCGTCAGGTGACTTAAATGCGTTGATCCGCTTGGTTTGCTCAGCTTCGACCATTCCTCCGGCTGCACCGACGCGCAATTGCAAAGACCGTTCCAATGGAAGCCAGATCCTATCCGTAGGTCTGCGAAAATCAGCCGCTCGACACGGTGCTTGAGTTACGCAAGTTGCTCGCACGAAGGTGTCTTGTTTGGGCGGGACTGCAGCCATACTGAAGTCGATAGCATTTGGAGAAATGCGATGCCGAAACGAAGCCACAGGCAATCGCGATCTCGACGATCGACTTGTTTGTGAGCTCGACGAGTTGCTTTGCCCGATCAAGCCGCAGCTTCATGTAATATTTGTGAGGCGTGGTGCTAAGGTAGGTCTCAAATAGTCGTTCAAGTTGCCGCCGAGAGGTCCGTACCGTATCGGCTATGCGGTCAAGTGTTAGCGGCTCGTCGACACACTCCTCCATTAATGAGATGGCTGTTAGCAGTTTCCCGCTCGTACAATAGGCGCTCCACGGTATCCAGCCCTTTTGGCGATGTGTCTGGTCCCTCGCTCTGTCGGCCACATTGCGTTTGCAGATATCGGCTGTCAGATGTGTTCCGATAGTTCTTTCGAGCAGAGCGATCGCAAGGTCAAATGCAGAAGTTTCGCCGGCACAGCTCCAAATGCCACCGTCGTCTGTGTAGATGGAATCCCTCACCCGCAGTTCCCTGAAGGTCTCCGAGAATGCGGCCATCTTCTCCCAATGGATGGTACACTCCATATTAGCCAGTGCGCCCATTTCCGCGAGAAGCCATGTTGCCGTTCCCAAGGCCACCACCGGAGTGTTCTGGCGGATGCAGCGTCGTATCGCGCCGGCAAGTTCGGTCGGTGTACTTGGCTCGGTGCTGCCATCCGCAACCAAGACAACCATATCCTTCCTACCAAATGACGGCATTTTTGGCATGATCTGCAGAAAATGATGCGGGGCGGGCACCTCCAAACCGACGCTGCAGGATTCCGCGATGCCGGACTCGCTCGCGAATAGCCACTGATATCTCTGTGTTCCTAAAATAGTATTTGCCGTCTCGAACGGTGCGAGAAATGAGGAGAGGCTGAGAAGTGAAAAGCCCGGGAAGAGAAGAATGGCGATCGTCATGCTTTCATCCGCGATCGAAGTGGCAGCTTCGGGCATCAACCGATCAGTCCACAGGGAGCCTAGCCCGCTCACTTGTTCCGAATGTCTCCTCATATCCGGGCTCGCTTCTTCAAGGCAAAGCTAGGCTCCAATAAATCAATGATCTTCATTGAGTGCGTCGACCGCAGGGATCTCTCGGCTCCGGCGGTCAATGTAGGCGCGCAACTCCTCGTCGATTGCTTCGTCGAGCTTGGGCTCTTGATATTCCGACAAGAGGTATCGGGCCTGTTCAAGTGCGCGCTGCTTGATGTCTTTGGAGCCGTCCGCCACCCATTGCTCAATCGAATTGTTGTCGAAAAGCCGCGGAATGAAGAAGGCCTTTTCGAAGTTCGCCTGGGTATGCGGATGTCCGAGGTAATGGCCGCCGGGACCGACATCACGCACGGCTGCGAGAGCCTCGTCGAAGTCATCCCACTTTATGCCTTCAGCCATCCGATATCCCATTGCACAGACTTCGGAGTCGACCATGAACTTCGCGATGGAGCAATGCATCCCCGCCTCATTCCATCCCGCCGAATGCCAGATGTAGTTCGCCCCGGACATGAGAACCGCCATCATAGTCATGGCGCTTTCATAACCGGATTGTGCGTCAAACATCTTCGCGCCGCCAAGGAGGTTTGAGGTACGCCAGGGAACGTTGTAGTGCCGTGCCATCTGCCCGATCATAAAGTTCATGAGCGAGATCTCGGGCGTTCCAGCCATTGGAGCGCCCGACTGCATTGAGACCGTCGACAAGTAATGTCCGTAAATTGCGGGGCACCCGCGACGCACAACCTGAGTATACGCAAGAGCTGAAAGGGCTTCAGCATTTAACTGAGCCACGGCCGCGGCTGTCGACGCAGGAGTATTCGCCCCTCCGAGAACGAACGGAGAGCATAGAACCGGCTGATTTCGGCGGTTGAAAGCGCGCATGGCTCCGAGCATGGTCTGGTCCCACACGAGCGGGGAGTTGCCGTTGCAATTTCCCGTCGCAACGGCGTGTGTTTCCAAGAATTCTGCGCCGAACAGAATGGCGCACATGTCGAGCACGTCTTCGGCGTTCTTGGGCGATGTCGTCATCCCCATGAACATTTTGTCTGAGTATTTCATCGATGAGTAGGTGATGTGAAGGTGGCGGTGTGCCACCACGATATCCATCGGCTCTACAATGTGATGGGCGGACGAATGCAGCGCCGGCATCATGTGGGCGAGCTTGTGAAACGTTTCCAAATCGGCGATCGTCGGTCCGCGGCGCACATCGTCAAGATCCCGCATGTAGGGCGCGCCCGTCATCGGAACAAAAATTGATTTTCTGCCTCCAAGCTCGACATTGTTCTCCGGATTCCGGGCGTAGTATTTGATCTCGGGCGGGATGGTCTTAATGAGGTCCATGACGAGAGCGCGATCGAGATGAACGCGCTCTTCCCGCACATCAGCACCGGCGCGTTTCCAGTCTTCCAACGCGATGGGATCGCGGAACACGACACCGACTTCTTCAAGAATATCCATTGAAGCGTTGTGAATGCGCTCGATCTGCTCCCGATTCATAGGCTCCACGTTCGGAAGCCCCCGCTTAAGTGTGGGAAGCATTTGGAACCTGGGGGTGGTTCGAAGCGCCCTGCGAGCGTCGCGGCCCCCCCTTCTAGTCGCATTAATTTGAGCGTTCATTGCGCCTGCCTCCTGCCGGATTTGTGTGTGCGGAAACTCGACGTCGCGCACGGACTAGACTAATGACCGAGGGTTCGTGAATAACCAAATGCAAAAGTCTCACGCGGCAGTTGACTATTGTGCTAGCATTCGCAGTCACAGTCGCTCTGGAGGGGTGGACCAAATGGTTCGTAGGTTCTACGACCTTCCGTCACTTACAACGCTCGCCGTCTTTGAGGCGTCAGCGCGCCATCTAAGTTTTAAATTGGCGGCCAGCGAACTGAATGTCACGCCAGGCGCCATCAGCCGGCAGGTGAAAGCAATCGAAGAGGAGGTGGGAGTGCCGCTCTTTTTGCGGAATGGAAAGGGTGTGGCCCTCACTCCTGCCGGTGAAGAGCTTTACAACGTCCTGGCTAGCGGATTTTCCAAGGCCTCGGACGTGGTGCGAGCGATCAAACGGGGTGATCGAGCCCGCAATGTGACCATCGCTTGCACGGACGCCTTTGCGACAATGTGGCTTATCCCCCGGATGCCGGACTTCTGGCGACGCTACCCCGACATCGCAGTCGACCATCTGATTTCGGACAATGCCAAGGATTACCGTCGCGCCGAGGTTGAATTGCGCGTCCGTTACGGGTTTGGAGCGTGGCTCGACGAGACAGCTGAACTGCTCTTCGATGATACAATCTATCCCGTCTGCAGCCCGGCGTTTGCGGCAGCGCATCCGGACGTGACCGCGGCAGAACTCGGCGAATTGCCACATCTCCATGTCGACTGGGTCGACCCTGACTGGGCGAGTTGGGACGAGGTTCTTCTGCGTGCCGGAATTCCCCATGGGCATGGCGGCGGCCGGAGATTCGGCAAATTCAACGTCGCGGTGCAGGCTGCCATGGCTGGCCAAGGCGTTGCCGTCGGCTGGGATCGACTAATCCGAGCCTTCATCGATGAGGGGAGATTGGTGCGCCTCACCGATCTCATGATCCCGGCGCCAGGCGCTTACTACCTGACGACCAACAATAACCGAGAACTATCAGGTGCAGCCGAAGTCCTCCGGGACTGGTTGCGGGAGATGGCCGAGCAGGAGCGAAAGATCGCTCCTGACCAGATGGCCTCAGCCAAACGTCATGACTGGTGAGCCTAGCTTCGCCTTGTCCGGTGTTACGCCTAGTCCCGGTCCGGTCGGCACCTTGATGCGGCCACCTTCGATGCGGACGGGATTGGATTCGTCATAGTGCCCCTCGATGTAGGGCGCGGCGATCCAGGATCCCTCGAACCGGGACGGTGCTACCGTTGCGCCGACATGCACGCAGGCCGCGGCAATGATGTCGCCGCCCCACGCGTCGTCGCACGTATGGGGAAGGCTGCGGGCGTCGCAGATGTCCCGAACCGTTCTCAACGCGGAGATACCTCCCACCCTCGTCAGTTTGATACCGAAACCGTCTACCAGACCGCCACAAATAGCACGCATGACGCTATTCACGTCCTCTGCAAGCTCGTCCATGTAGACCGGGTGGCAGAGCTGATGGCGAATGGAGGCGATCTCCTCCATCGTGTTGCAG
Organism: Sinorhizobium sp. CB7; assembly: GCF_041357635.1. NCBI lineage: Bacteria > Pseudomonadati > Pseudomonadota > Alphaproteobacteria > Hyphomicrobiales > Rhizobiaceae > Sinorhizobium > Sinorhizobium sp. CB7. The sequence continues at coordinate 88,504 of NZ_JAULLL010000003.1, read as the reverse complement.
GGTTGCTCCATAACCATGGAAATGTCCCGGCAGCGCTGCGACAGGAACAGCGCGTCCCGGCTTGTAAGACTGCGGTTGGCATCGGCTGCGATCCTCAATCCAGGTTTGACCGCCTCTTTCACCTTGTGCAGAGTCTCGATGTCCTCCTCGACGTCACGCCCTCCGATCTTCAGCTGGATGCGGGCATAGCCTTCTAGCTGCCGTTCCCGGGCCTCCCTCGCCATTTCGTCAGGCGACGCCGTCGTGATCGAGAAGTAGGTCGGAATCGTGTCTCCTGTGGCTCCGCCGAGAAGGTCGCATACCCGCCGCTCATAGCTCTTGCCCGTTATGTCCCAAGCGGCGACATCGATGGCAGCCTTCCCATACCTGCTGCCGTTCAGGGCAGCATCCATCGCGCGGTTCAACTGACCGATGTTCCTGGGGTCGAGGCCGATAAGGCTCGGCCCGATTTCCTTCAACGCCGCCCGCGCGCCGAGCATATGCTGAGGCTGGTAGACAGGACCTATCGGGCAGGTTTCACCGAAGCCGATGATGCCCTCGTCCGTGACGAGTTCGACCACCGTGCTCTGGAGATGAACCACCGTCGCAGACGCCATTTTGTATCCACCCGCAGCGGGCACGTCGACGTTGTACACATTGATCCCGGTCAGCTTCATCAGTGTCTCCATTCTCTTCGAAGAGGAAGCTTATGAGCTCGGCGAAACAAAGACAGCAGAAATAAAGTCACCTGAGACGCTACTTTTTTGCGCCGGTAGGGTATTCGGGATGTGCTATTTAGAACTCTTAAGCAAAAACTAACGAAAAGAGGGAACAAATGGCAGAATGCGGAATTCTCAATCCGTTTGCTTGCGGGAAGCTTCCACTCGCCGACTGGATGACGATTGGTCTCAGGTGGGTGGTCGACAATTACCGCCCCTTTTTCCAGGCGGTGAAAGGTCCCATCGACTCGATGCTTCAGTCATTCATGACAGCATTAAGCACAATACCTCCGACACTTGTCATCGTCGTCGTCACTCTTGTTGCATGGCAAATTGCCGGGATCAGGCTGGCCTTGGGCCTTGCCTCCACTCTTTTGTTTGTCGGCTTCATTGGCGTCTGGCCGGATACAATGCTCACTTTGTCGATTGTCTTGACCTCGCTGATTTTCGCCGTGGTTATCGGCATCCCGCTCGGCATCTGGGCGTCGCGATCCGACATGCTTTACGCAATCCTCCGCCCGATGCTGGACGGAATGCAGACGATACCTGCGTTCGTGTATCTTGTGCCGGTCGTTATGTTGTTCGGAATAGGTAACGTGCCGGGTGTCATTGTGACTGTCATCTTCGCTGTCGCGCCGGTTGTTCGACTTACATATCTCGGGATGAAGCAGGTTCCTGGCGATGTGGTAGAAGCAATGCGTGCTTTCGGTTCCACGGAATCCCAATTGCTCTGGAAGGCGCAATTGCCGTTGGCACTTCCAACGATTATGGCGGGCGTCAACCAGACGCTAATGATGTCGCTTTCGATGGTCGTCATTGCTTCGATGATCGCCGTAGGCGGTCTTGGTCAGATGGTTTTGCGCGGGATCGGGCGGCTCGATATTGGCCTTGCCACGGTAGGTGGCCTTGGAATCGTTGCCCTCGCAATCGTATTGGACCGACTAACACAAGCGCTCGCAAGACCCCGGAAGAGAGGCGAATGGCTGACGCGTGGTCCAATTGGAATCGTGAGATCGTTCATCAAGACACCAGAGCCGCAAGCGCGGAGCGGATTGCCTCAGTCGTCGGCTGTCAAGAACTGAGGAGCCACAAATGACCGATGCAGTTATAGAATGCAGGAACGTCTGGAAAATATTCGGGCAGAAGTCGAAGGACGCACAGAAGGCCGTCAACGAGCGCGGGTTGAGTAAGAAGAATATTCTCGCCGAATACGGATGTGTTGTCGCCGTCGCCGATGTATCGTTTACCGTCGGCAGGGGCGAGATCTTCTGTATCATGGGGCTTTCCGGTTCCGGAAAGTCCACGTTGGTGCGTCACCTCAATCGTCTTGTCGAGCCGACGGCGGGCATTATCCGCGTCGCTGGTCAGGACGTTAACGCGCTGGACGGCCCTCAGCTCAGGCAGTTGCGATCCCAGAGCGTGGGAATGGTGTTCCAGAACATGGCCCTGCTCCCCCATCGCTCGGTGATCGATAACGTCGCCCTGAGTTTGGAGCTGCGCGGCATGAGCAGGCAACAGCGGCATGACATCGCCATGGAAAAGCTTGGCCTGGTGAGCCTCGACGGCTGGAGCGACCGCTTCCCAGAGGAGTTGTCCGGTGGCATGAAACAGCGCGTGGGCCTGGCCCGGGCGATGGCCGCCGATCCCGAAATCCTGTTGATGGACGAGCCTTTCTCCGCGCTTGATCCGCTCATCAGACGCCAGCTTCAGGAGCAGTTCCTCGACCTTTCCAAGGAGCTGAAGAAAACCACCGTCTTTATTACCCATGACCTGGAAGAGTCGATTAGACTGGGCACCCACATCGCGATCATGAAGGACGGACGGTTCGTGCAAGTCGGAACAGCAGAGGAAATCGTGACGGCCCCTGTCGACGATTACGTCGCCGACTTCGTGAAGGGCATCTCCCGCCTGGAACTCGTTTCCGCAGGCAAGGTGATGCGGCCTATCGTCGACGGACAAGTTCCCAATCTTTCTGGCCCCTCCGTTCTCTCAACCGACAAGCTTTCCAAGCTTCTTCAGATAGCGAAAGAGCATGATGGAGTAATTACAGTATCCGATGGCGAGCGGCCGATCGGCACGATCTCCCGTTACGATCTGTTGAATGCTGTTAGCGGCTAAACCAAAGCGAATGCAGCCAGCCGACCTGCTTGTGGCCATCTGCATCGCTGTGCAGCCGCTGGCTCTTTTTCGCTCCCGTTGGATAATTGATCTGCCACACGTAGGCGCCTACTGCACGTTTCCTTAAATCGGAGCCGATCTAAGGATAAAATATACAGCATTTCAAAGTGCTACAGCCACCTTTGTGCGTCTTGTAAGACGCACGGCGCTGTAAGCTGTCGAGCAGGGTGTTTGGGTCCACTTGAACTTCGTCAAGACCTTGACGAGGTCACCGCCCGCCCCGGCCGGGCCAGTGACGCACAATGTCGAAGATGCCGTCGTGGGGGGCAGTTGGATCCTCCTAACATGAGGAGTTTACAGTCAAAGATTATCTCCGTGGCAGTACGTCTTTGCCTATTGCCCATCCATGTCTGAGCCCGACAGTTTACCGGCGCGGTCCGCGAGTGTGTACAAATGTCACATCCGGTCGCCGCTCCGGGCGGCTGCACCACGGTCCCGCTTGCGGCGGGAGGGGCTCAGGAAACGGGACCATTCTTGATCTTGGCTATTAAACCCATGAGGGCCGTGGTCCGTTCAGCCGGATCCGTCAGGACTGATCAGGTCCTGCGGATGGGATTAGTTTTCAGTTGAGCTGTCGCCGATCAGGCGGGCTTCGTGACCGCCCCTCAGTGATGACTCCGGCGTTGAGATATTTCCAAAATGCGACTAGCAGCTTGCGGGCGAGCGCCACGATCATCGCCTTCTTGAGGCGCCCCCACATTGCGTGCGACGCTCTCCTTAAACCGGCAGGTGAGAAACGACTCCGGTTGGTAGCGCAGCCATAGCCAGGCAGCTCGACCATTGTCGTTCGCGGCCGGGAACTGCCTGCTTTCTGCCTTCGATTGTCGTAGTGCCGGAACAGGCCTTCTAACTTCAGGATCACCGCAAACTCGGACTTGATTGCCGCAGGCGTGGACGTGGCCGTCGTGTGGCGGATCGTCAGCGCATCTCGTATACGGGTAAGCTTCAGGTCGCGGCAGCCAATTGCCGCGACATCAGTCGTTCTGCAGTTGTCGTCACCGGCGATCTAGTCGAAATCGCTTCAATGGTCGTCCAGAGACCCCTGCGCGTAAAAGTGCTGCCGAATGGTGCGAGTGTAAGAGGCAAATTCTGGAGACGCCATCACGCTGAGATCGCGGGGACGAGGCAACTTAATGTCGTAAATCGCTGCGATCGACCCCGGCCGCTCGCTCATCACGACAACCCGATCGGAAAGGTAGACCGCTTCCGGAATGCTATGGGTAATAAGAAGGACCGTTTTCTTCGATTCAAGCCAGATGCGCTGCAACTCGACATTCATCTTCTCTCGAGTCATTGCGTCGAGAGCGCCGAAGGGTTCATCCATCAGCAGCACCTTGGGGTCGTGCAGCAGGGCGCGGCAGATCGATGCACGTTGCTGCATGCCGCCGGAAAGCTGCCAAGGATACTTGTTTTCGAAACCCTTCAGTCCAGCCATGGCAATCAGGGCTTCGGCCCGCTGACGGGCCTCCGCCTTGTTCATGCTACGCATTTCCGCCTGAAGAAGGATGTTATTGATGATAGTGCGCCAAGCCAGAAGCACTGCGCCCTGGAACACGATACCGACGTCCGTCTGTGGCCCGGCAATCCGATTCCCCGCCAGCAGAAGTTCACCCTCAGTGATTGGCGCCAAGCCGGCCACCAATCGCAGCAATGTACTTTTGCCGCAACCAGACGGTCCGACCACTGAAACAAACTCTCCGTCTCTGATCGAAAGATCTATGGGCCGCAAAGCTTCGAAGGCGCCGAACTTCTTCGTGACCTTGTTCAGCTGGATAAGGTTGGCCCTGTCTTGCAGCCTTGCAGCATCATCTATCATGGGGTCCTCGGAAATGCGTACGGATCTCATCGTCGGGCCTCACGGAAGAAATGCATCGGTGTAGTATTTCGACGCGTCATTGTCGGAGGCCTTAAGGATTCCGATCGCGATCATGGTGGCGACCGTCTCTTCCACCTGTGTCTTGGTAACCCGGAGCGGACGCAGGGTTTCCGTCTCTTTCGACTTGAAGAGCGGGATTGCGATCTTCAAGCCGGTCATCAGGCTCTCCTTGTTGCCCGCGTTCGGATAGGTGCTGCGAACGGCGTCAACAGCCTCATCGGGATGCTGCGTGGCATATTCAAAAGAACGGGTCGCAGCGCGCATGAACTTTCGCAGCAGTTCAGGATTGGACTCGACTGTTTGCATATTCACGATGAAGGACGAGCCAATGCTGTTAACGCCGAAATCCGCAAACAACATGTTGGTGATTGGCTTGCCCGTTGCTGCCTCGATTTGGCTACCCTGGTCGGTCGCAAAGCCGAGCAGCGCGTCCGCCTGACCGGTGATGACTGCATTCACCTTTGTCTTCGCATCGCCACTGACGGTCTTGAAATCAGAATTCTTCAATCCGTTCTTCTCGAGGAAGAGCGGCCACGACTGGGACGGAGAATCCCCTGCCGTCGTAGCGATGGTAAGGCCCTTGACCTTCTCGGGTGTGTCAATGCCCTTTTCCTTGAGACTGATCACCGCGAAAGGACTGCGCTGCAGCGCCGATCCGATCGAAATGACTGGAGCGCCCTTGGAAGCCAGCGCCATCATCGTTGTCAAATCGGCAAATCCGATCGTCACGTTGTTGGCTGCTACGGCCTGGACGGTAGGACCGGATCCGCGGCCCTCCTGAATCTCAAGCTCGACGCCTTCCTCCTTGAAGAAGCCTTTCTGTTGGCCGAGGATCAGGGGCGAGTGAAGGCCGGTAGCATACCAGTTCAACATCAGAGTTGCCTTCTCCGTCTGTTGAGCTAGCGCCGCGCTCCCGGCTGCCAAAACAAGCGCGGCCGAGAGCGCGCACCTCGTAAGAAGCTTTGCAAAATTCATCTTTTTTCCTCCTCTTTTTGCGCCGTCAATGCGCGTTCGCTGCGTTAATGCGGTTGGAAATATGCCAAGGCAGCATGAGCTTCTCGATCAGGTCGATGATGACGAACAGCACCACGCCCATCAGCGACAGGATGATCAGGGCGGAGAACATCAATGGCAGATCGAAATTGCCGTTAGCGCGCTGCAGGACATAGCCGATCCCGGAATTTGAGCCGACAAACTCCCCGACCACGGCGCCAACGACACAGAGGGTGATCGACACCTTCATGCTCGAAAAAATGGCTGGCAACGCGTTCGGTAGACTAATCTTGTAGAACATCTTCAGGCGCGTGCTTCCCATCGATTTCGCAAGGTCGATCAGATCAGCCTCCAGCGACTTGAAGCCCATGACGGTCGAAACAACGACAGGAAAGAACCCGAGCAAAAAGGCGACGATGATCTTGGGGAAGATTCCAAACCCGAACCACACGACAAAAAGAGGCGCAATGGCCACCTTGGGAATGCTCTGCGAAAACACAAGGAGCGGATAAAGGTAACTTTCCACGGTCTTGGAATAGGCGATCAACATCGCCAGTGGCACGCCAACGATCACAGATAACAGGAAGCCACCCACGGTCGCCTGCAACGTCGGTATCGTCTCGGAGAGCAACATCGGCCACTGCTCATACATCTGCACGGCGACATCGACGGGCGTCGGGATGAGATAGGCAGGAATGGCGAAAATGCGGATCATCAGATCCCAGACGACCACCAGCACCACGACAAGCAAGATCGGTCGCAAAAGCGGGGAATTGATCGACAGTCGCATCAGACCCTCCCCTCCCCGGCTTTCGTAAGCAGTTTGTGATGCATGCAATCTCCTCCTTCGAATTTCCAATGGAGTGTTTCGCGACGTCTTCAAGGAAGGTGCAAAGACTGAAAGGATCGGTCCGCTTGATTCTCCTTGCCTTTGAGCGTCACATCCTCCCGCTCAAAAAAGCGCGCTTACGCATACTAAGTGCGACGTGCGCCGACGATGACCTCCAGCAATTCACCATCTAGGGAATTAATGGCGAATTACGGGTTCGAAGTCAAGGAGATCGTCTCATAAAATTATGCGTCGCGGTCACTTGTAGGTCTCGACACAGACGCAGTTGCTCGACCGGCATAATTGCAGGTACGCAGAAAGACTAAGGTATGTAAAAGCCGGCTTACGCGTCCGGCGTCTTGAGCCAGGCCACGATCATCTGGGCGGATCGTTCTGCGTGGGCGATAAGGCTCTCGCGCCCGAATTCGTAGCCGAAAACACCTTCAAGGGTGTGCCGGTTCGATACCGGAAAATAGCAGAGAGACGCAATGATGAGATAGAGGTCGAATGGCTTAACCCGTCGAAGGAAAATGCCGGTCTCGTTGCCTTTCGTGAGGATAGCAGCGACTTTGTCCAAAAGGTTCGACTGGATGAGTTGCCGGTCTTCGATCGTTTGGACCGTCGAGCCTTTTCGAAGATTTTCCGTGTTTAGCAATCGGATAAACCAAGGGTTCTTGTGAAAGTGCTCGATCGTGAATTTCACGAGCACTTCAACGGCGTCCTGCGGTGAGAAAGATAAAAGATCGAGTTCCTGTTCGGCCGTTCGGATCTGAAGATAAGCTTCTCGAAGAACGTGCCTGTAGAGCTCTTCCTTGTCGCCGAAATAATCATATAGAAGTGGCTTGCTGACACCAGCGCTCTGGGCGATCCTGTCGACCCTCGAGCCATCATAGCCCATCTCTGAAAACTCATTCAGCGCCGCCTTCAAAATCGCGGCCCGAGAGGCTTGCGCATCTCTTTGGTGGCCGACGGCGGAGCTGGCTGTTCGTTTTCTCATCAGGCGGGTCACCCGGTTGCAGATTGGCGTGGAAGCGAATGTCATGCGTGCTTGAGCACTACTGCCACATCAGCGACATTTGTCCCAGTCGGACCTGTATATAGAGCCTCTCCCGTTTTGTGGAAAAATGTGCCGGAGTCGGCGCGGAGAATATACTCCTCGCCGCCGGGAAGACGACCGAACGTCTCTCCGTCGACAATCGCGCCCGCCGCCTCGGATACTCCGTCGCTTCCATCCGATCCCGCGATCATGATCGTGTATTCGCGCCGTCCGCTTATCGATCTGGCCAGATGAAGTGCCATTGCCTGGGCTCTTCCTCCAATTCCAGGAGCTTCAGGCAGCGTAAGCGTAGGCTCGCCGCCAAAGATGTAGATTCCAGGTTCCCCCTGTGCCGTCTGCGCGAGAAGTCGCTGAACCACCTCCTCTAGCGGAGCGGACATGTTCTCTTCGTTGGCCCGAACCTTGAACCCGAAGAAATTCGCCCCCTGCGCCAGTTCTTGCCTGAGGGATCTGTTCGAAGTCAGTACCTTCGACGTGTAACGTCCCCTGAAGGCGCCGCGATGGGCAAGTCCTGAGCCAATCAGGTCGATACCATCTGATACAACATCGGATATTGCCAGCACATCCACGTCGGAGCCGACGAAAGTGCTCAAGAGCTTTCCGCCCTTGATTTCGGAGAGTTCGACACGTTTGGCATTGATGGCTTCGATCGGGCTGCCGTCCGCCAATGCTGCCGATGTCCAAGCTCGCAGGTCATTCAATGACATGCCGGGTCGCAGCTTTTCGACCAAAGAGGATGCTCCACCGGAAATCAACAGCAACAGGCGGTCGTCGACCTGGGCATCGGACAACCACGATACGAGCCGCTCACCAGCATAAAGAGAGCTGTTATCCGGCACAGGGTGTGCGGATTCGAGAAACTCAGCATTCTGGCTGGAGATCGCGCCGTGTCCGACTTTCGTTACGACAAAGCCGGGTACGTCGGAGAACCGGTCCTGGCAGCCTTCGTACATAGAAACGGCGGCTTTGCCGATTGCAATGATCCGAGTCGGCGAGATCCGAGGATTGTCGGCGAGCTCTCGCGTAACGATGCTTACCCCGGAAACCTTCTCGAGGCTTCGTTGGAGAAGCAGCTTCAGCAAGTCCTTGGCATTTTGCATCGACATCAGCGGGTCCTCGAACAGCCTCATGCTTCTCAAGCCAGTTTTGGCAAGAGAGCTGTCACGCTGTTTTTGGCGTCCCCATAGAACATGCGGGTGTTTTCCTTGAAGAAGAGCGGATTTTCGATGCCGGAATAGCCTGTGCCCTGGCCACGCTTGGAGACAAAGACCTGCTTGGCTTTCCAGACTTCGAGCACCGGCATGCCTGCTATCGGCGAGTTCGGATCGTCCTGGGCGGCCGGATTGACGATGTCGTTGGAGCCGATGACGATAACGACGTCGGTTTCGTGGAAGTCGTCGTTGATCTCGTCCATCTCGAGCACGATGTCATAGGGCACCTTGGCCTCGGCGAGCAGCACGTTCATGTGGCCCGGCAGCCGGCCGGCGACCGGGTGGATGGCGAAGCGCACTTGCTTGCCGGCGGCACGGAGCTTGCGGGTCAATTCGGAAACGGATTGCTGGGCTTGAGCGACGGCCATGCCGTAGCCTGGTACGATGATGACGCTGTCGGCCTCGTTGAGCGCGGACGCCACGCCGTCGGCATCGATGGCGATCTGCTCGCCGATGATCTCCATCTGCGGACCGCTGGTCGCGCCGAAGCCGCCGAGGATGACCGAGATGAACGAACGGTTCATCGCCTTGCACATGATGTAGGAGAGGATCGCGCCCGACGAGCCGACCAGCGCGCCGGTGATGATCAGAAGATCGTTGCCGAGCGTGAAGCCGATCGCGGCGGCCGCCCAGCCGGAATAGGAGTTCAGCATCGAGACCACCACCGGCATGTCGGCCCCGCCGATCCCCATGATTAGGTGATAGCCGATGAAGAAGGCGGCAAGCGTCATGAGGACGAGCGTCCAGATGTCGGCGCCGTTGACGTAGAGCACGAGCAGGACAACCGAGAGCAGCGCCGCGCCGGCATTGAGGATATGTCCGCCCGGCAGCTTCTTCGCCTTGCCGTCCACCTTGCCGGCGAGCTTGCCGAAGGCGATGACCGAGCCGGTGAAGGTAACGGCTCCGATGAAGATGCCGAGGAAGGCCTCGACCTTCATGATCGACAATTCCATCGGTTCCTTATGGGCGAGGATCGCGGCAAAGCCGGTGAGCGCGGCGCGGAAGGCTTCATCCAGACCCGCGACATGCGCCGCCTCGATATGGGTGTTAAAGCCGATGAAGACGGCGGCAAGGCCGACGAAGGAGTGTAGTGCGGCCACGAGCTGCGGCATCTCGGTCATCTGCACGCGGGCCGCGACGTATGTCCCGAGCACCGCGCCGCCCGCGATCATCAGCACGATGATGAGCCAGTTGCCGACATCAGGTCCGAAGATCGTAGCGACCACGGCAAAACCCATGCCGACAATGCCGTACCAGACGGCGCGCTTGGCGCTTTCTTGTCCCGAAAGCCCGCCGAGCGACAGGATGAAGAGAACAGCTGCCGCGAGATAAGCGGCCGAAACAATACCGATCGTCATGTTGATTACCCCTGCTCGATCACGACTTCTGGAACATGGCAAGCATGCGCTGCGTCACGAAGAAACCGCCGACGATGTTGATCGTGGCGATCAGCACCGAGAGCGCCGCCAGCACCACAACCACCCCATTGGCAGAGCCGATCTGCAACAACGCACCAAGAATGACGATGCCGGAGACGGCGTTGGTTACGGCCATCAGCGGTGTGTGCAGCGAATGCGAGACGTTCCAGATGACCTGGAAGCCCACGAAACAGGCGAGCACGAAGACGATGACGTGGCTCATGAAGGCGGACGGCGCATAGGCACCGGCGATCAGCAGCAGGGCCGTGGCCGCGGCGAGAAGGGCGAGCTGGTTCCGGGTCTGCGCCTTCCAGGCGGCAGCAGCGGCGGCGCGCTTCTCCTCCGGCGTCGGCTCCTTCGCCTTTTCCTTCGGCTTCTGCGCGGCAATCGCCGCGATCTTCGGCGGCGGCGGCGGATAGGTGATCTCCCCATCCTTCGTCACGGTCGCGCCGCGAATGACGTCATCCTCCATGTTGTGGACGATCCTGCCGTCCTTGCGGGGCGTCAGGTCGGTCAGCATGTGGCGGATGTTGGTGGCGTAAAGGGCGGACGACTGCGCGGCCATGCGGCTCGGGAAATCCGTATAGCCGATGATGATCACGCCATTGTCGGAGACGATGCGCTGGTCGGCGACCGTCAGGTCGCAGTTGCCGCCGCGTTCGGCGGCAAGATCGACCACCACCGAGCCCGGCTTCATCGCCGCCACCATGTCGGCAAGCCAAAGCTTCGGGGCATCGCGGCCGGGGATCAGCGCCGTGGTGATGACGATGTCCATCTCGGGTGCCAGTGACCGGAACTTCGCAAGCTGCTTCTCGCGGAATTCCGGCGAGGAGGGAACGGCATAGCCTCCGGTGGCGGCGCCGGCCTGCTGATCGCCGTCGAAATCGAGATAGACGAACTGCGCGCCCATGCTCTCGATCTGCTCGGCGACCTCCGGACGCACGTCGAAGGCATAGGTCTGGGCGCCGAGCGAGGTGGCGACGCCGATCGCCGCAAGGCCGGCAACCCCCGCGCCGATGACCAGCACCTTCGCCGGCGGTACCTTGCCGGCGGCCGTCACCTGGCCGGTGAAGAAGCGGCCGAAATTGTTGCCGGCCTCAATGACTGCGCGATAGCCGGCGATGTTGGCCATGGATGAGAGTGCATCCATCTTCTGGGCGCGCGAAATCCGCGGCACCATGTCCATGGCGATCACGCTCGCACCGGATGCCCGGCAAACCTCAAGCAGGTCTGCGTTCTGCGCCGGATAGAAGAAGGAGATCAATGTCTGTGCGGAGGCGAGATAGCTCGCCTCCGCCGCACTCGGAGGTCGGACCTTCACGATCACGTCGGACGCTTCATACAACGTCTTCGTGTCGGCAACGACCGTGACGCCTGCGGTACGATAAGCGTCATCCGAGAACCCAGCCGCCTGGCCTGCACCGGCCTCCAGCACGCATTCATATCCGAGCTTGTGCAGCTGCCCGGCGCTTTCCGGCGTCAGCGCAACACGCGCTTCACCGGCGGCACCCTCCCTAGGAGTCCCGATCCTCATTCCCTTCCCCCCCGCGGCGTATTAACAGTTGGCTGCCCGTTCAATGATGGTTCGCATCACTTCGTCGGGATCGCGCTTCCACCAATTGTTGACAGAAAAGATTTCGACCTCATTCAGGCCAGAGAAGCCGTTGGCCACTACGCGTGACCGCAGCCTGGCGATATCGATCACACCGTCTCCCATCATGCCGCGATCGAGCAGCAGATCGTTCGTGGGAACAAGCCAGTCGCAGATATGAAACGCCATAAGCCGCTCAGGGCCGGCCCTGTCGATTTGTGCCTCGACTTCCGGATCCCACCAGACATGATAGACGTCTACGGCCACGCCGATGCCTGGACCAAGGCGATCGCAGACGTCGAGAGCCTGTCGCATAGTATTCACGCAGGCCCGATCCGCCGCATACATCGGGTGCAGCGGCTCGATCGCGATCTTGATGCCGCAGCTGCGGGCATATTCCAGAGACCGGGCCAGACCTTCCTCCACGATCTTCCGTGCGCTCGCAATATCTTTCGAGCCCGGTACGATGCCGCCGACGACCATGACCAAGCACTCAGCGCCGATGGTCGCAGCGTCGTCGATGGCCTTCTTGTTGTCGTCGATGGCTTGCTGGTCGAGCGGGTCGGCGATCGTGTACCATCCTCCTCGGCAAAGGCCTGATACAGAAAGGCCCGCGTCGCGGATCAGCTTGGCGGCCGTGCTCGCGCCCATCTCGTCGAGTTTGTCACGCCACGGCGAAATTCCGCCGAAGCCGTGACGGGCGCAGCCCTCGATAGCCTGGCGAAGATCCCACTGCGCCCTGACGGTCGCCGTGTTGAGGGAAAGCTGTTGTGCAGTCACCATGTCACACTCCAATTCCATGGACCGCCATCACCCGAGCCGCGCGTACAGCTGCCCGATCAGGGTCATCAAAGAGACCGGCTTTGCTTGCGAGACGCACGATGTCGCCAAGGTGCTGAGCAGACCGCGTGCTCTGCTGGCCGCCCAGCATCGTAAAGTGATCCTGATGCCCATTCAGGTACGCCATGAACACCACGCCGGTCTTGTAGAAGCGGGTCGGAGCCTTGAAGATGTGCCGGGACAACGGAACCGTCGGACCAAATGCGGCACGGTAAGTCGCCTTGTCCCCCTTGTTCAGCGCGCTGAGCGCCTGCGCCGCTGCGGTAGCGATCGGATCGAATATTCCAAGAAGGGCGTGGCTGTAGCCGTGCTCGTCCCCGGCGATGAGTTCCGGATAGTTGAAGTCATCGCCGGTATACATCCGAACATCTTCGGGCAGCCGCCGCCGCATGGCGATTTCCTTCTCCGCCGAAAGCAGCGAAATCTTGATCCCGTCGATCTTGGAAGCATTCTCGGCGATCACGCCGAGGCAGGTCTCCATCGCGGCCATGTGGTCCGGATCGCCCCAGTAGCCGTCGAGCGCCGGATCGAACATTTCGCCGAGCCAGTGAAGGATGGCGGGCTCCTTTAGGGAGCCCAGTATCCGACCGTAGACCTTGTGGTAGTCGTCCGGGGACTTCGCGACCTTCGCAAGTGCCCGGGAAGCCATGAGAATGATGCGTCCGCCAGCCGCCTCGACCGCCTCGCACTGCTGCTCGTAGGCGGCGATGACTTCGTCGAGCGTCACCGCATCAGATGCGGCAAGGTGATCGGTTCCGGCACCACAGGCGATCAGATGACCGCCCGACCTCGCGAGCGAGACGCTCCGCTGGATCACTTCGAGCGACGTCGGCCAATCCATACCCATGCCGCGCTGGGCGGTGTCCATGGCTTCGGCGACGCCGAAGCCCTTGGACCAGAGATGTTCGCGGAACGCCAGCGTGCGATCCCAGTCGACAGAGCAATCAAGCCACGGATCGGTGTCGGCATAGGGATTTACGACGACATGTGCTGCCGCGTAGGCCGTGCGGTTCCATTCGACGCCCTGGGTTGCCACCATGGGAGGCCCGATATCAAAAGTCTCAAGCCCACCATCTTTTGTAGGAAGGACAACCGAAGTCATGTTCAAAGCCCCAGGTCTTCGAGGTCGATCCAGCGGCGCTCTCGGGCGCTCTTGTATCCGGCTTCCGCGAGTTGAACGCCCTTAGCCCCTTCGGCAAGCGTGTAACGCCATGGAGCACCTTCCAGAACGTGGCGAAGGAACTGCTCCCACTGAACCTTGAACCCGTTATCAAGCGGAACATTGTCCGGTACCTCCTCCCAGGACTCGTAGAAGTTCAACGGCTGCGGCACGTCGGGATTCCAGACCGGCTTTGGTGTATTCACCCGATGCTGGCTGTAGCACTTGTGAAGCCCAGCAACGGCCGAACCGTGCGTGCCGTCGATCTGGAAGGTAACGAGATCATCGCGGCGAACGCGGGTGCACCAGCTCGAATTGATGTGGGCCACAATATCGCCCTCCAGCAGGAAGGTCGCGTAGGCTGCGTCGTCGGCAGTCGCCCTGTATTCCTTGCCGGCCTCATCCCAGCGCTTGTCAATATGTATCGCAGTCGTGCAGCTGACGGATCTGACGGGAGCGATGACGTTGTCGAGGACGTAGCGCCAATGGCAAAGCATGTCCGACACCATGCCGCCGCCATCTTCCGCGCGATAATTCCAGCTCGGCCGCTGAGCCGGCAGGTAATCGCCCTCGAAGACCCAGTAGCCGAACTCTCCCTTGACCGAGAGAATCTTGCCGAAAAAGCCGCTGTCGCGCAGTCGCTTTAACTTTACCAGGCCGGGTAGATCAAGCTTGTCATGAACGATGCCGTTCTTGACGCCCTTCGACTCTGCGTAGCGGGCGATGTCGATCGCCTCCTCAAGACCTTCGGAAATCGGCTTCTCGCAATAGACGTGCTTTCCGGCATCGATCGCCTTGCGAAGCAAGCTCGGACGAAGCTTGGTCGAGGCGGCGTCGAAAAAGATCTCGTTGTATGGATCGGCCAGAGCGCCGTCGAGGTCCGTCGACCAGCGGGTAACGTTGTGAGACTTTGCAAGCCTTTCGATCTTGGCGCCGTCGCGACCGATGATGATCGGATCTGGGACTATGCGGCTGCCGTCGGACAGAACGACTCCGCCCTGATTCCTGATGGCGAGGACCGAACGAATGAGGTGCTGATTCATCCCCATTCTGCCGGTCACGCCGTGCATCACGATACCGATAGCTCTATTGTTGGCCATGTTAGCCTCCCTTTCTGATTGATATTACCTACCAGTTGGTAATATTGATGGTCAAGGATCTACTTCACCATATGGAGAATTATTTTCGATTGCGCAGAATGTCGAGACCGACGAGATTGACAGTTCATCATCTGGTGAATTATTCGGTAAATCGCTTGTTCCTCGATGCGTTTAGGAACAACGTTGTCGTACCGCGGAGCACGCGCTGTGGCGGATTAGCGGCCAATGAGAGAAATCAGTGTTCTCGAGGAGGAAGTTACAAGTGTCAGATATGCTGAAACAGGCCAGCCAAACACCGTTGATCGACGGCTGGACCCATATCTTCCCCCCCGCCTATTTCGAGGTCATTCAATCTGTCTCGAGCATGTCTGGCCCATTGAAGCGTTGGATGTCGCTCAAGCCTCTGTTCGATCTTGATGAACGATTTCGGCTCATGGACAAGTTCGCGGGCTACCAACAGGTTCTCACCCCCTCTATGCCGGCGTTCGACGAAATCGCCGAACCGGAAAAGGCCGCCTCCCTCGCTCAGCTGATGAACGATGGGCTCGCCGAGCTGGTACGCGCGCATCCTGATCGTTTTCCCTATTTTGTGGCAGGCCTGTCGATGGAAAGCGAACAGGCGGCACAACATGAGATCGAACGTGCGATTGAAATTGGGGCGATCGGGTTTCAGCTTCCCACGCACGTGCGCGGCGCTCCGCTCGACCACGAGAAGTTCCAGGGTATCTGGGATGCGATCGCCGCCGCCGGACGGCCCGTATGGCTTCATCCGATCAAAGGACCTGTTCCGGATTATCCCACCGAGGAAAAATCGAAGTTCGAGATCTGGTGGTGTTTCGGGTGGCCATACGAATCGACAGTCGCCATGTCACGCTTGGCGCTCTCCGGGCTTTTTGACAGTCATCCCCATCTTCGAATCCTTACCCACCATATGGGTGGCATGATCCCGTTCTTCTCAGGCCGCATTGCACAAGGACTTGGACTCGAAATGGGATCCAGGACACCTCCTTCGGACGCTCATCTGCTGCCTAAGGACCTCAAGCGGCCCGTCATTGATTATTTCAAAGCGTTCTTTGGAGATACGTCGCTGTCCGGGGCCGCCGGCGCCCTGTCTTGTGGCCTGGATTTCTTTGGAAAAGAGCGGGTCTTTTTTGCCACGGACTTTCCGTTTGACGCTGAAGGCGGAACCTATCTCATCCGAGAAACGATCCGCTCCTTCTCTGAGGCCGGCCTATCGGCGGAAGACGTGGTAATCATCGCAAACAAGAACATCAACAAGCTGGCCCAGGTGGATTTCACGTCGCAGTTTTGAAGATTCGCCTGAACCGCGGCCTGCTCGAAACATTGCTTGCGATGGATATCTTCTTGAGAAGGCTGGCCGCGGTATGAACGCTTGTCTATAGTGGCGCCCAACTCAACGACTTAACGCATTAGACGGTCGTTTTGGGTTCGGTTGCCACACCTGGCGCGGCCGAACCTTGCCCGAAGGAAAAGGATGGCTGCATGGCGCGTCGGAAAGTGAAAGGCCTCGAACTGGAAGAAGCAGTCCCGCCCGATCTGACGACAAAATCCAGGGACGCCGATCGATCGAAGAAACTCCTTCTCGAAGTGGCGCGGTCCGAATTTGCCGAATTTGGGTTAGGTGGCGCGCGCATGGCGCGCATTGCCGAAAAAGCCAATCTCGACAAGAAGCTGATCTTCTACTACTTCAAAAACAAGGAGACCCTGTATACCGAGGTCCTCGCGGAAACCTACGCGAAGATTCGACGCGCGGAGTCGGCGCTCAATCTCTCCGAGATGACTCCCTCGCAAGCCATCTGCAGGCTGACGGAGTTTACCTGGGAATATTATCTGGCGAATCCCGATTTCATCACCCTGCTGAACAGCGAAAATCTCCATCGCGCGCGGCACATCAGCGGCCTCCCTAATATCCGTAACCTCAATTCGCCACTGGTGGCCCTGCTTGACCAGATATTGAAACGCGGCGTCGAAGAGGGAACGTTCAAGCTAGGCATCGACCCCGTTCAGCTTTATATCTCGATCGCCTCGCTCTCCTACTTTTATCTCTCCAACAACTATACGCTGTCGGCCGTCTTCGGCAGGAACCTGTTCGCCGCGAAAGCGAAACAGGATCGCCTCAAGCACATAAAAGAGCTAGTCCTCAGCTATGTTAGCGTGAACCAGATTGATACCGCTCAATGACCTGTCCGCAGGTTCAATGGTAATTTCTCGGACGAGGGTGATGGCAAGGAGTTGTCCATCACCCTCCACATTGCAGCGTAGCATAGTCCGCGTTGGTCGCCAGGCTGGGCTGGAGAACACAGGCATCTTACGGTGACAGGCTTTCGAGCGATTTGCCTGCCGTTTCAATCGCAAACAGCCAGGTAATCACTGCTCCAAGGGCAAGAACCCCTCCGAAGACCGCGAAGACCGATCCAACTCCATGAGGTGTGGCCAGTACCCCAACGATCAGCGGCCCAGTGGATGAACCGAGACGCAGCCAGGCGCTGCCGCACCCAACGCCCAGGGCACGCAGGCGCGTCGGATAAAGCTCGGCTGTGTAGAGATAGAGTGAGAATGCGATCGTCTGAGCGATCGCGTAGCCGAGCGACACGAACACAAGGACGTGTTTTGCCGTGTCGGCGCCGGTGACCGCCAGGCCGGCAAGCGGCAGCACGGCGATCGCAAACGCCCAGGAGTACCAGGTCTTCCGGCCAACACGGTCGATAAGAAGCGCGCAGATGATCGAAGCCGCAACGCCGCAAGCCGAGGTGATAAAGCCGAATCCGAGGCTGGCCGACAGAGGGAGGCCGAAGGTTTCGCGGTAAAGCGTCGGCATCCAGGTGATCATGCCATTGATGACGAGATAGACACAGAACCAGAGTGACCACAGCATAAGCGTACGTCTGCGGTAGAAGCTGCCGAACATTTCCTTCCAGTCGGTTGCAACCGGCTTTGCTGTGTTGGCGACGGGCTGCGGGTCGGGAAGGTTCACGCCCCTGTTGGTTGCTGACTGTTCGAAAGCAGAAACGATCGCATCTGCCTCGACAAACCGTCCGCGTGAAGCGAGCCAACGCGGCGATTCCGGCATAAGGAACCGCAGGGGGATCATAATGACTGCGGGGACGAGACCGACGGCAAACATTGCTCTCCATCCATAGACTGGCACAATGAAATAACCGACGATCCCAGCGAACATCAGCCCGATTGGGAAGATCACTTCATATAACAGGAAGAAACGGCCTCTTTTTTTGGCGCCAACCATCTCATTGACATAGGCGCTGGCGACTGGAACCTCGCCACCCGTTCCAATCCCTTGAAAAATGCGGAATAGGATCATCCAGACTGGGCCGCCTGCGAAGAGACAAGCGATGTCCATGCTGACAAAGAGCGTGATCGTCAGCATCAGCACCCTCAGCCGGCCAATCCGCTCGGCGAGGCAGCCGAAGAAAACGGCCCCGATGAGTTGCCCCACGTAACCGGCTGAAATGATCATTCCGATCTGGCTTGGAGTAAGCTGCCATTCCTTCACGAGAACCGGCATCGCGAAAGCGATTGCCAGGACCGTGTAGGCATCAAAGAACGTTGCGATGCCGATGACGATGCGGATCATTGCCAGACGCCTCGTGATGGGCAGTCTTTCCAGCCGTGCGGTAATTGATCCCACTGAATGCAGCTGTGCTGCGTTGACGGATTGCTCCATCCATGCCTCCCTGACGTGACAATCGTCTCCCGGGTTCGTGTGAACCGTCTCCTGTCGACGACGATGTCGGTTACAACCTAGAAACTGGCGCTTACGGTACCCGACGCCTCCATGGCCCGCGCAATGCCTTTGGCGGCCGCCGTCACCGGCTCCAGTGCGAGCTTGGCAAATTCCTGTTCCGACATACGCCCCGCCGGCGACGCGACACTCAGTGCACCCATCGCGAACCCATCGACATCGAGGACCGGAACGGCGAGTATCCGCAGGCCCTCGCTGAGGGTTGAGGGACGCAATGCGTAACCGTCTCGCCTGATCTCGTCCAAGGACGGGCCGATGTCGCTCCATTGCGTAGGCCGAAGAGCGGCGATGCTCTGGCGTTGCGGGAGTGCCGCAAGTCGTCGAAGCTCCTCGTCCGGGAGGAATGCCAAAATGCTATGGCCAATGACGCTCTGATGTGCGGGAACGGTGGTGCCGAGCCTTATGTCGACACCAAGGCGGGTGACGCCTGCGCGAACACGTTCGATATAGAGGACCTCGGCGCCATCCAGTACGCCAAAGCTCACAGCTTCGCTAACGTCATTTACAAGCCGGCGCAATACGGGGCGAACGACCGATCGAAGATCCTGATGTGCGATCGCGTTGAATCCTAAATCGAGAACCTTAAGGGTCAATCGAAAACGCTTGGTTTGTTCGATGCGTTCAACATAACCAAGATCGACAAGCGTATTCAGCATCCGGTACGTGGTTCCTGGATCCAGCCTGGACGTCAACGCGACTTCGCTTAAGGTCAACTCTTCTCGTTCGGGCGCGAAAGCCTCCAAAACACGAAAGCCCTTCGCCAACGATTGCACCGTGCTGCGCAACTGCTCCGGATCTGGAGCGGCGCGCAGGTCGATCGACGTTGCCGAGCGGCCTCTTCCACCCTTTGAAGATACTGACAAGATCCTGTTCCATCCCAAAGTTTCGGAATGCGAAAAAGTTTTCGCGCACAAAAAAGCATAGCCGAGGGCAGGCCAATGTCAATTCTCCAAATGGTGAAATATGAACAACTGCGCTCGGGTCAGAAAATGGCTCCGAGTTTCGCCAAAGCACGCGCGCTGCGAGGTCCGCACCAATTGGTCAGTCCATGTCCGATCGCCTGGCGGGTCTGCTCGATACATTGAACTGAAGAAATCACCCTCGTTATGGGACTCCACCAAGACGCTTGACCCCGCCAGATCTTCTTCTGAAAGATAACCGCGTTGAGTCCTAAGACCGCAGGAGGCTTGCGGTCGTCTCTGCCATAGCGCGTATTGTGGTCAAGGCGGTCGGGAAAGATCAGTGCTCGCCTTTCCACCGGCGATCCGAGCGAAGTTCACGGTCGACAAAATGGCAGACGGCTCTTACCTGTCGAGGCTTCTTTCCGGCACAATGGACAGATAGCCGCTCTCCGCAAGTACGCGCTGTGTTGTCTTTTCGAATGCCGAAATCTTCAAATCGCTTATGTCGGTCCGAAATCCCACGAAAAGTCGTCCGTTTTCGATCTCCGGTGCACAGGTCAAGAAATGGATTGTACCGGCCGCCGCGTAGCGCTTTGCCATTGGTGTCGGCAATATTCCGGCCCCGAGCCCAGCCGACACCAGTTCGGCGATGACAGCGACGCTGTTGCAGATGATTATCCTGGCGGGTTTCAGGCCAGCGAGCGCAAACCAATGAGTGACTTGGCGATACATAGCCGATGGGGGCGGATTCGAGATGATCGGCTTGTCGGCGAGTAGTTTTGGCGTGACAGTTCCGTGGAGGCTCCATGCCGTTGGAGCGACCCATCGTGTAGGCTGTGGCCCAAGCGGGCGTAATTCCAGCTTTTCATTGCCCAAGGGATTGAGCAGGACTGCGACGTCCAGCCTATTTTCAACCAGCAGCGTCTCGAGCGTCGTGCTCGTGGAGACGATCCATTCCGGCTCCAGCCCGGGATAATCTTCTGACAGGCCGGCAAGCAGCGGTGCAAGACATGTAACTGCAAATCCTTCCGCTAGACCGACCCGCAAAGGACCAACGACTTTCGGATCGAACTCCTGCTCCTGGATTCCGCGCATCTCCGCCATGATCATTTTGGCCCGCGGTAGAAGATCGCGGCCTTGGACGGTCATTTCCAAGCCGCGACTCGTTCGTTGAAACAGTTCAACGCCCAGTGACGCGTTCAGCTCTTTAAGCCTGAGGGAGACCGTGGGTTGGGCGAGGTTGAGCTGCCCAGCCGCCTTTTGCACGGAACCGAGCTGCGCGGTCCAGTAAAACGCTTCGATCTGAGCAAGCGTGATACGCAATATTTAAAATTCCTATATCAGAATCTTTAAACATCAAATTTGATCACGATTGTCAATGTAGCTAACAGGGCAAGAGGAAATCAGTTCAAGCTTTGGGGAGGAGCAATTTCATGGGTGACGGCAGCGACATCATCACAAAGGCACGCAAGAGGGTCATACCAATCCTGCTGCTTTGCTACCTTGCGGCGTTTCTTGATCGCGTGAACATCGGCTTCGCGGCTCTCACCATGAACGCAGATCTTGGGTTCAGCGCATCCGTGTTTGGATTCGGTGCCGGTATATTCTTCTTAGGTTACGTCTTATGCGAACTGCCGAGCAACCTGATGCTTGCCAGGGTTGGCGCGCGTGTCTGGATCGCTCGTATCCTGATCAGCTGGGGCATACTATCCGCTCTCACGGCATTCGTCTGGTCTCCGGCGAGCTTCTATATCGTGCGGATTTTGCTGGGCGCGGCCGAGGCGGGGTTCTTCCCCGGCATCATCTTTTACATCACGCTTTGGTTCCCACGCGCCTATCGGGGATCAACCTTTGCTCTTTTCAACGTTGCGGTTCCTCTCGCATCCGTCATCGGCGCTCCTTTATCGGGACTGATCATAGACCATTTCGAGGGCGTCGCGGGCCTGCACGGCTGGCAGTGGATGTTTCTGATCGAAGCACTGCCTGCAATTGTCATGGGCTTCGTCGTCTTCTTTAGGCTACCGGAGTCGCCGAAAACCGCAGATTTTCTGACAAACGATGAACGCCTCTGGCTCACGAAACAGCTCGATGAAGATAGCCTAAATCAAGAAGCAACCGAGCACTTCTCGGTTGTGCGAGCGCTTGTCGATCGGAGAGTCCTGCTGATGTGCCTGATCGCCGTGGGACTTGTCATGGGTACGACTGGCATCGCGATCTGGATGCCTCAGTTCATCAAGCAATTTGGTCTTTCTAACCTCCAGACAAGTTTTGTTGCAGCGATCCCGCCCGCTTTCATGGCGATTGCCATGATCCTCGTAGGTCGCCATTCCGACCGAACCGGTGAGCGGGTATGGCATACTGCCGGACCATTCATCGCCAGTGCCGTCGGCTTTCTGATCGCCGCATTGTCGATCAATCCGATCATTGCAGTCATCGGTCTTACGATTGGCGCCGCTGGCATCGGCGGAGCGTCTCCGACCATCTGGACATTCCCGTCGACACTGCTGACTGGAGTGGCGGCGGCTGCGGGCATCGCACTTATCAACTCCGTCGGCAGTACAGGAGGGTTCTTCGGTCCATCCATTATCGGCTGGGTGCGCGATGCCACGGGCGGGTTTCAGGGTGCGCTGCTCTTCCTCGCAGCCGTCATGGTGACAACCGCAGTGGCGATATTGGTTCTCGGGTACACCATGAGGGAGCTTCTCGCGCGCCACGATCGAGGCGGCGTTGCAGCAAAGGCGTAAAAATGAAGATTAATGAAATTCGTCTCTATCATCTGGCAGCCGTGCTGCCGGAGCCCATCGGCAACGCGCTTGTCTCGTTTCCGAAGAGGGAGACGCTGCTGGTTGAGGTTGTCGCCGGTGATCTCAAGGGTTGGGGCGAAGCGTGGCTATCGCCTCAGACCGCGGCGGCCGTCATCGAGTTCCAGCTGGCAAAACATATCCTGGGCAAGGATCCCACCCATGTTCTATCACTATGGCATGACATGTGCCGGACAGTCGAAGGCGAGACCGCGGCTGCGGGAATTTCGGCGCTCGACATGGCTCTGCACGACTTGGCGGCACGTGCCCATGGAATCCCGCTCTCAACCCTGCTCGGCGGTGCTAAACGCAGCAAAGTTCGGGCCTATGCCAGTGGCCCCTTCTTCAAGCCTGGTGGCCACCCGTACCGCGACTTCGAGAGAGAGATTGATGGCTATCTCGCCGAAGGGTTTAGGGCGGTAAAACTGCGAAGCGGCTTCAACATCGACGACGATGCCGTAGCAGTACTCGCCGCCAGGCGGCAGATTGGATCAGACTGTGATCTTATGGTCGATTTCAACCAGTCGTGCTCCGCACGCCGCGCCATCGCCACAGCCGCGCTTATGGACGAGGCCAATCTGTTGTGGATCGAAGAACCAACGAAACCAGGCGACATTGCGGGGTATCGCCTGGCGGCCAATCACATCGATGTGTCGATAGCCGGCGGAGAGACATTTACCAAGGCTTCAACCTTCCTTCCTCTGCTGCAGGATGGATGTATCGACATTCTCCAGCCCGATATAGCGATCTGCGGCGGCCTGACGGGTGTCTCGAGAGTGAGCATGCTGGCGGATATTTACGATCGCCCGCTCATCCCACATGTTTGGGGTAGCGCTGTCAATTTTCACGCGGCCCTGCATCTCGTTTCGACGCTTCCTGAACATCGGGGCGGCGGGCGTGGGGCGTTTCCCTACCTGGAATTCGACGTGGGCCCGAACCCGTTGCTCGATTTGGCTGGTAGGCCTCAGCTTGATGTGAGTGGCGCCGTGCATCTTCCTGACGGACCAGGTTTGGGTATCGAAATCAACGGCGAGGAACTTGAGCGTTACATCGTTGAATGCAGGCGGGTTGCATAAGGGAAGTCCAACTTAGCAAATACCACCATCGGAATGCTCTATCGTGCGCGTGAAGGTACTCTTGACGGTCTATCGGCGGCGGCACGGAAGACGTGGGCTTCGCCATAGCCTGATTCCGCGACCGGATCGAGCTGGCGTGTCGGCCAAATGTCACGGTGCTGAGCGCCGGTGCGCTCGCACTAGCAGCGAGCTTACCAGGGTCACGCTGAACGGCTCATTCTTCCTGTGAGGATGTCCGCGGTGCAGGGCCTCCGACCACATGCGATTTTCTATGCGCGATCCGTGGTGTAATCCTCAGCAACCCGTCGAACCTCTCGGAGTATGTTTTTCAACGGCGGATAGAATGTCTCTCCGCTTCTGTCGTCCTCTTGGATGAGCATGACCGTCGTTGTCTGCTCTTCAGGCAATAAATAATAGGTGGTTATGCTGTATATTCCATCTCATGCATTGTCCGAATGAACGGGTATCCGAAGATCATACTTGATGATCTGCGCCTCTCTAAATTCCATGACTCTTCCCCTTTGAATAAGAGGCGCCTCCCCCGCGATTTCCGTAATAAAGGCAATGTCGTTTTCGATTTTCCAGTCTGTACTGAGCTTCCTTCCAAACTGCCATTTGATGATGTGGGAGATTGCGGATAGGACTGATTGCGATGGGCGAGCCCAATCTGCAGCGGATCGAGGTTTTGCCGAAAGTCAAGGCCGGGATCGTGTCGACGGCGGATGTTCTGGAGCTTCCTAGGATAGTTGGACTTCGTGGTGACGTCGAACTTTGCGGAAATAATCTTTTGCGCGCTGACGCCGCAGCCTCGAGACCCGGTCAAAGAACAGGACGCCGTTTGTATGGTCAACCTCGTGCTGCACGCAAACCGCAAGCGGCCCCGTCGCGTGCAAATGGTGGTCTCGCCCATCGAGGTCACGATAGGATATGTTGACCTCGCGGTAGCGCGGAACAGGAATACCGTAGCCTGGCATTGACAGGCAGCCTTCTTCACCAATGACCAGATCTTCGGAAACGCTAATGATTTCAGCGTTGATCATGGCAAGACGGTGACGCTGCTTGTGGCTGTCTAGTGTGTCGATCACGACAAGACGCAAAGGTTTTCCGATCTGCACTGCAGCCAATCCCGCTCCCTGCTCACGATCCATGATCGCGAACATTTCCTCCGCCAACCGTTTGACGGCTTCGTTGACGACATCCACCGGCAGAGATGGCCTGCACAGCAAGGGATCATCTATGGGCAGAATAGGAGCGTCCGGCATTGCTTTCACGTCTCGGTCTGAGTCACGGTCGAGCTTAGCATTGCCTCGTTACGTCCGCTACAGCAGGCGAGATATCTGCCGATATACGTCATACCACCGCGTATGAACCTTTGGCGCACTCGCCCGCTCGGTATATTATTGGTCAAGATTTCTGAGCGGAACCTGACTGCCGCCGGTGTTTTGATCACGGCGCGGTAGCGAACTGAACTCCTGGAGCTAGCCCGCCCGGACGGCTTCGGCGAACTGCAGTGGCGTGATGCCGTAGCTACGCCTGAAATGCTTCGTCAGCGCACTTTGATCGCAAAAGCCCGCCGCCAGTGCGCTCTCAGCCAGCGCATATCCCTGCTTGAGATGGCGGCGGGCGGCGCTTAGGCGGAACTGGATCAAATAGGCGTGCGGCGTGAGCCCGACAGTACGCTTGAACAAATCTATGAGTTGAAAGCTGGTCAGGCCGGCGACACACGCAAGTTCCTCAAGAGCTAGACGTTCGTCGTGTCGTGCGTGCATCAACTCGATCACCCGATCGGCCGTCCCCTGGCGCCCGGTCCGGCCGAGCCCCGCCGCTGCCATAACGCAGGAACAATTCGCTGAAGGCATCAATCAGAGCTTCCTCGGTCCGCACGCTGTCCTCGTCCACCTCAAGTGTGCGATGCAGGCGGCTGAACCGAGCGATCAAATCGGCATTCTCGAACATGCTTCGCGTGAAATAGGGCGCGGTTTCGATACGCAAACGACGAGCAATGTGCGTGGCGGCTTGTTCGGTGAGGTAGAAGGAACGGTAGAGCCACCGCTTGCTATGCCCCATGCGTGCCGACTGTCGCTCTTGCGGATTGGAAACGAACAAAACGGAAGGACAGACAGGCTCCACGACGTGCCGACTACTTACTTCAGCGCCACCGGCCTCGGTAATGGCGATAACGAAAGCATCATGCATATGTGGAGCATAGTCGTGCGTTGTGAAGTCCGCGTGCATGAGACTCATACCTGGAACACGATCGCTGTACCAATACATCGCGCGATTCCTTTTATCTCGGCGCGTCACCTCGGGAATCCGCCGTTATGACGAATCTCCACGTCGATGCCGCAGCATACATACTTTGCTCAATGCCTGGCGACCCTGCAATTCGCCGCGGGAACGGGAAGTTCGGTACAATTTTCGCCAATACGCATCGCTGAACCACAAGGTACAGAACAATGGTTACCGGCCCAAACCTGTCGTTCTCCAAGGGCTCTGGCTGTGGCGACGAGATCGGTGGAGAATAAGCTGCGTAGGCCGCTTCCAGCACGAGGCATTTGCGGAGTTGGGGGCACGACCTTGTAGGCGCGCTCGTCTGACCGCAAAGTCAGCAGGAAGGTCTCCGAGCATACCTCCCCTATGCTTGCCACAGTGGGAAGCGCGGCGGAGGCTACGAAACTGAATCAATCGCCAGGAGAATGACATGATCGCCCGAACATGGCACGCACGAGCTACGACTGAAAAGGCAGACGAATACTCTCGCCACTTCACGACCAAGGTTGTTCAGAACCTCAAGAATATTGCGGGAAGCAAGGGTGCGTATCTGATGCGCCGCGTCGTGAACGGTGAGGTTGAGTTCGTGGCCGTAACTCTTTGGGACTCGATCGAAGCTATCAAGACGTTCTCAGGAGACGATCCCGAAGTCGCCCATGTCGAACCCGAAGGACAGGCAGCGCTGAGCACATTCGATGAATTCGCCAGGAACTACGAGATCGTCTGCAACTCCGTGGACGGTGCATAGAGTGTCTCCTCTATTTTCCTGAGAGATTACTTTATTGCCGGTAATGTTAATCTTCTAATCAAGCGCGCTAGGCTGTCGTGAACTGGGCTTTGGAATCGTAGTGCGATTTGTCTGGATGGCACCACTCCGCGATCATCCGAAAGACTGCGAAGCAAGGGCGAAAACTATCGGAGAACCGATGTTTGGGCTACCATAGGCGGCCGCCTCGCAGGAAACCATGGTTGTTACGGTGTCAAAGACAGACATTCCGCTTTGCTGCACGAAATCGGCGAATGGACCTGTGTCGAAATGCGTATCGAGCCGGAGAAAGCTGCCAAAATGCGCGGCGACATGCGGCTGAACGACGGCAATTGCGCCTTCGTCACAATAGGCAACGACAGGGCCGACGACGTAACCTCGGCCAAACCGGCGCCGCATGGAATAAGCCATAAGCCTGTCGCCGTCATAGAGACCGTAGCAGATAGAGCTCTCGAACAGCCGCAGAAGATGCCGATGGCGCGGTGTACCGAAAGCAGGCTCATCCAGAGCGACGACTGCATCTAGATCATCGCGTTCGAGCCGCCTCAGTTGAAGCCCCGGCTTGAGACTGCCGATCTCGGGCACGGCGACAACCTCGCCCTGACACTGAAAGACCGTTTGTTTCGGCGTAAATCCAAGAGTTACGCACATCCGGCGCGCCGCTCTCGTGGCATTCAGCCTGAACCTTTCATGGTGGCATTCAGCCAGCATCCGTTTGACGAGCCATTTGGCCGTACCGTTCGTTTGCAGCCGCGGTGCGGTAATCAGCATGCCGAATGTGGCGAAACTCTCCCCGTGCGGGAACCACATGGTCGAACCGGAGACTCTACCGATTTCGTCAAGCGCCACAAAGCCGCGGCCGACATCCCGCAGGTGCTGCCAGTCCTGCGATCGATGCGGCCACCCCACCGACATCGAGAGAGCTTGAAGCTGTGACAGGTCGACATCCTTAATGTCGGCAAAGCGCATTTCGAATGCATCGACATGCAGTCTCTCGGGTACTTCTGTATCCATTCGTGATCCAGCCGCCATCTGATCTGCCGCCTGCATATTCGCGCATGCCGGCATTATGCTTGGCCGACCTTAGCCGAGACCCTGCAAAACATTTGACTGCGTATGCAAACGGCGGCGCAAGAATTGACCGTATGAGCTGCACTTTCGGCAGCTATTCTTCTAGCAGGCGCTTAACCTTGCCCTCGATCACTACGTCACTCCCACAGGCGTTGACGGCAATCGGACATGGGAACACCTCGATGCGCGCCCCGGACATCTTGGCAAAACTGGTCAGTTTCGAGTCGGTCGTCGGAACGCCGAATAGGAACATCGTTGAGTGGATCAGGGGCTACCTGAGATCCTTCGACATCATGGTTGAGA
Source organism: Sinorhizobium sp. CB7 (assembly GCF_041357635.1). NCBI lineage: Bacteria > Pseudomonadati > Pseudomonadota > Alphaproteobacteria > Hyphomicrobiales > Rhizobiaceae > Sinorhizobium > Sinorhizobium sp. CB7. The sequence continues at coordinate 60,583 of NZ_JAULLL010000003.1, read as the reverse complement.
TCATTGCCGGCCCTGAAGGCGACCGGTCCAACCTTTTTGCGACGATCGGTCCCCGCGACAAGCCGGGTTATGTCCTCTCCGGTCACATGGATGTCGTGCCGGCCAACGAGACGGGCTGGACGAGCGATCCCTTCGTGCTGCGCGTCGACGGCGACAGAGTATACGGTCGCGGCACCAGCGACATGAAGGGATTTCTGGCCACAACCCTGGCGGCTGTGCCCACGCTTGCCGCAAGCCCTCTCATGCGGCCGATACATCTTGCCTTCTCTTATGACGAGGAGGCAGGTTGCCGCGGCGTTCCGCACCTTATTGCGCGCCTGCCGGAGCTTTGCGAAACGCCGCTGGGCGTCATTGTTGGGGAGCCGAGCAACATGCGCGCCATCCTCGCGCACAAGGGCAAGGCTGCGGCTCGCGTCACCGTGCAAGGGCGCTCCGGTCATTCGTCGCGACCCGATCTGGGGCTCAATGCGATCCATGCCGCCGGCGAGGTCTTGCAGGCAGCCGTTTCGACCGCCCACGCTCTCGCACAAGGACCGTTCGAAACAGAGTTTGAGCCACCCCATTCCTCTGTCTCGGTTGGCACCATCTGCGGCGGGCAGGCTGTCAACATCATTCCCGACCTCTGTACGTTAGAGATCGAAGCGCGGGCGATTTCCAACGCAGACCCGGCTGCACTGCTTTTTCCAGTGCGCCAAGCCGCTGCCGCGCTTGAGCACCGGGGATTCCAGGTCGAATGGGAAGCACTGAGCTCCTACCCCGCCCTCTCCCTTCCACGGGCGGCGCCCCTTGCCGATCTACTGACGAAACTGACGGGCACCGAACCGCTGCCGGCCGTCAGCTATGGCACGGAAGCCGGGCTCTACCAACGCGCAGGCCTGGAGGCGATCATCTGCGGTCCGGGCGATATCGGACGCGCACACAAGCCGGACGAATTCATTCTCATGGATGAACTTACCGCCTGCCAAGCCCTGGTCGAGGCTCTCGGTCACCGTTGCCGGACGTGATGCCGCAAGACCGAAGGAAGAAATAGCCCATGACGTTTCTCTTCAACTCAGATGCCCGCCGCGGCCATATCTTTCAGGAAGCCTTCGCCCGGGAGCTGCCGGACATTCCCTTCTCCATGGATCCGGCGTCGGTCGATCCCGAGGCGGTGCGCTATCTCATAACCTGGACGGTTCCTGACGATCTGCCGCGCTACCGCAATCTCGAAGTGCTGTTCTCCATCGGCGCAGGTATCGATCAATTCAATACGACGCATATCCCCGATCACGTAAAAGTCGTCCGGATGGTCGAAGACGGCATCACTCGCATGATGCAGGAATATGTGACGCTTGGAGTCCTGGCGCTTCACCGCAATCTTCCCGCCTACCTCGGCCAGCAGCGCAACCAGGTCTGGAATGCCTTGCCGCAGGTCCAGGCCGCCGACCGCCGCATCGGCGTGCTGGGGCTCGGAAACCTTGGCCAGGCCGTGCTGGAAAGGCTGAAGCCGTTCGGCTTCGCGCTTTCCGGCTGGAGCCGCAATGAACGTGAACTGGAAGGCGTCACCTGTTTTGCCGGCGCGGCAGGCCTTCATGCCATGCTTTCCGCGACAGATATCCTGATCTGCCTGCTGCCGCTGACCGACGAGACCCGCGGCTTCCTCAATTCCGGTCTCTTCGAGCAATTGCCGCAGGGTGCTGGTCTCGTGCATGTCGGCCGCGGACCGCAACTCGTTGCCGAAGACTTGCTGTCCGCGCTCGATGACGGCCGGCTTGCCGGCGCCGTGATCGACGTGACCGATCCAGAACCGCTGCCCGCCGGGCACCCGTTCTGGAAGCACGAGCGCATTTTGCTCACGCCACATGTCGCAAGCGTCACTCAGCCCCATGGCGCCGCGCGCACCGTCATCGACAACATCAAAAGGATCCGGGCAGGACTGGATCCGCTCGGTCTTGTCGACCGCCGCCGCGGCTACTGACCTCAACCTCGAAAGGAAACCGATGTCCCTCCTCAAGACGATTGATCCAAATCCCTCCTTCGCGCCGCGCGAAAACGTTCCCGCTCCGGACCGGCTGATCTCCGGCGATCCGAAGCTCAAGACCTGGGCGCAGGATGTTGCCCGTAACGAAACGGTGCACACCGGCGTCTGGGAGGCCACACCCGGCGTAACCCGTTCGATCAAGGGCGAAACCTTCGAATTCTGCCACATTCTCTCCGGCGTCATCGAACTGACCCCGGAAGGCGGCGAGCCCGTCGTCTACAAGGCAGGCGACAGTTTCGTCATGAAGCCGGGCTTTGTCGGCATCTGGAAGACGATCGAAACGGTCCGCAAGATCTACGTGACCGTCACGCCTTGAGCCCCACCGCCACGGCGCGGGCTTCCAAGGCCCGCGCCGCATCCGGATCCGACCGAAGAATACGCTGTAGGACCGCCTCAAAACGGGTTTTTCCGCCGCAACGGTCGGCGCGATCGGATCAAGCTACTTCGCCGATCCGATAGCATCTCCGTAAAGTGACCGGAGGCACACATGGACCTGAGCTTCGATCCCGACAGTCTTTCTCTTCCCGTCGGACATTTCATCGGCGACCATTTCACCGCTGCAAACGGCGTCATCCCGATGCACCGCCCCTCCGACGGGAAGGCCTATGCCGAATGCCCGATCGCAGATGCCGATCTTGTCGACAAGGCGGTGCAGACCGCAAAGGCGGCGCTGAGGGAAAGCAATTGGGGCGGTGTTCGGCCGCGCGAACGCCTGTACGTGCTTCACCGCTGGGCTGACCTTATTGAACGGGAAGCCGAAACGCTGGCCAGGCTGGAGGCCGTCGCGTCGACGCGCCCCGTGGGCCAGCTCGTCGAAGGCGATGTTGCGGTTTCGGCAGAGCAGATCCGCTTCTTCGCCGAATTCGCCGACAAGGAAGGCAGCGATCTCGTGCCGACCGACGACGGCAATCTCGGCATGATCATGACGGAGCCCTATGGCGTCATCGGAGCCATCACGCCCTGGAACTTCCCGATCAACATGGCCGCCTGGAAGCTTGGCCCGGCGCTGGCCGCCGGAAACGCCGTCGTCTTGAAGCCATCCGAGATGACGCCGTTCTCGACCATCTACCTCGCTCAGCTCGCGGTACGTGCCGGTCTGCCGGCCGGTTTGATCAACGTGGTGCTGGGTGACGGCATGACGACGGGCAACGCGATCACCGGCCATCCCGAAGTCGCCAAGATCAGCTTCACGGGTTCGACCCGGGCCGGATCGGCGATCATGGAGAATATCGCCCGCACCGGCATAAAGCCGATGACGCTCGAACTCGGCGGCAAAAGCCCCCAGATCGTCTTCGCCGATGCGGACCTCGACAAGGCTGCGGCTGCGGTCACGGCGAGCATCCTGGGTAATGCGGGCCAAGCCTGTGTGGCCGGATCACGACTGATCGTCGAGAAAAAAATCGCAGGCCAGCTGATCGATTCCATCAAGAGCCGGATGACAGGCATCATCCCCGGCCCGACCTGGGACGCGGCAAGCCGGTATTCTCCCATCATCTCGGAGAAGCAGAGGCAGCGTATCGATGCGATCGTCTCCACGACCGTCGCGGCCGGCGGAGACTGCCTTGCCGGTGGCGCATGCATGGACGCACCAGGCTATTTCTATGCCCCGACACTGGTGGCCGGCGTCGATCAGAATTCTCCGGCCATCGTCGAGGAGATCTTCGGCCCGGTGCTGACGCTCCAGACATTCGAGGACGAAGAGGAAGCCCTGCAGCTCGCCGACCATCCGAGCTACGGACTGGCTGCGGGTCTCTTCACCCGTGATCTCTCCCGCGCCATCCGGCTGACCCGCCGCTTGCAGGCCGGAACGGTCTGGGTGAACCGCTATAGCCGTTCGCATGACCACATTCTGCCGACCGGCGGCTACAAGCAATCCGGTATCGGCAAGGATCTCGGCCGCGAGGCGTTCCAGGCCAACCGCAAGAGCAAGAGCGTCTTGATCAGTCTTTGAGGACAATGAACATGAAACCGTACAAGATCGCATTGATCCCCGGTGACGGCATCGGACGCGACATGACCGCTGCCGCCTGGTCGGTTCTGCAAAAAGCGGCCGGCGCTTTCGGCTTCACGCTCGACGGCATCGAATTCCCGTGGTGCTGCGCCTTCTACAAAGAGACCGGCGCCATGATGCCCGCCGATGGTATCGAGACGCTTCGCGGCTTCGATGCCATCCTGCTGGGAGCTGTCGGCTGGCCGGCCGAAGTGCCGGACGCGGTATCCCTGCATGGCCTGCTGCTGCCGATTCGAAAGAACTTCGTGCAATATGCTAATATTCGCCCACACCGCCTGTTGCCGGGCGTTCACGGGCCACTCAAGGCATCTGCTTTCGACATCCTCTGCATCCGCGAAAACACCGAGGGCGAATATTCCGGCGCCGGTGGCCGCATTCATCAGGGCACCGACGACGAGGTCGCGGTCGAGACGTCGATCTTCACCCGCAAAGGCGTCGAACGCATCCTGCGTTTCGCCTTCGAGCAGGCAAGAATCCGTCGGGGCAAGCTTGCTTCGGTCACGAAGTCCAATGCCCAGAAGCATTCGATGGTCTTCTGGGACGAGATCACCCGGCAGCTCGCACGAGATTATCCGGATGTCGAGGTGACCAGCTATCACATCGATGCCATGGCTGCCCGTATGGTGATGGCGCCGGAAACGCTCGACGTGGTCGTCGCGTCCAACCTGTTCGGCGACATCCTCACGGATCTCGGTGCGGCAATCCAGGGCGGTCTCGGTTTTGCGGCCTCGGCGAATATCAACCCTGAGCGGGACGCTCCGTCGATGTTCGAACCCGTGCACGGGTCTGCACCCGATATCGCCCATCTGGGCATCGCCAATCCGATCGCGACCGTGTGGTCCGGCGCCATGATTCTCGAACATCTGGGCGAGCGGAATGCGGCAAATGCCGTCATGGCCGCAATCGAAGCAACGACGGCGAGCGGCGTCGGCACGATTCCGGGCAAGGACCGGACCGACGCGATCACGACCGCACTGCTCACCGCAATCTGACGTCTCATCGAGGACCTGAACATGCAGAACCTGAAAATGCCATCTCTCTTCCGCCAGCAGGCGCTGATCGGTGGCGATTGGCGACAGGCCCGCTCGGGCAAGACCGTTGCGGTTGCCGACCCGGCAACGCAGGCCGTCATCGGAACCGTGCCGGACATGGGCGGCGATGAGACGCGGGCAGCGATCGAGGCCGCCGAAGCAGCCTATGTCCCCTGGAAGAAGCGCACGCATGCCGAACGCGCCGCACTGCTGGAGGCCTGGCATGATCTGATGCTCGAGCATATCGAGGATCTGGCGCTCATCCTGACGATCGAACAGGGCAAACCGCTCGACGAAGCCCGCGGCGAAATCCGCTACGGTGCGTCCTTCGTCAAATGGTTCGCGGAAGAAGCGCGGCGCATCGGCGGCCAGACCATTCCCTCACCGATGCCCGACCGCCGCATCCTCGTGCTGAAGGAGCCAGTCGGGGTGTGTGGCATCATTACCCCCTGGAACTTTCCGAATGCGATGATCACGCGCAAGCTTGCGCCCGCGCTTGCGGCCGGCTGCACGGTCGTCGTGAAACCGTCTGAATTCACCCCTTACTCGGCGCTGGCGCTCGGCGTACTTGCCGAGATGGCCGGTATCCCTGCAGGCGTCGTCAATATCGTCACCGGCATGCCGGCCGAGATCGGCGGCGAGATCCTTGCAAACCCGACGGTGCGCAAGATTTCCTTTACCGGCTCCACGCCCGTCGGCTCGTTGCTGATGCGCGGAGCGGCGGACAGCATCAAGCGGCTTTCCCTCGAACTCGGCGGCAATGCTCCCTTCATCGTCTTCGACGACGCGGATCTCGACCTCGCCGTGGAGGGAGCGATCATCTCCAAGTTCCGCAATGGCGGTCAGACCTGCGTCTGCGCCAACCGCATCCTGGTCCAGGACGGCGTCTATGAGGCTTTCGCCAAGAAGCTCGCCGCGCGCGTGGACGCCATGAAGGTCGGGCCGGGTACCGAAGCCGGCGTCGCGATCGGCCCGATGATCAACGAAGCGGCGATCGCCAAGATCAACCGCCACGTCGAAGACGCGCTCTCGAAGGGCGCAACCATCGTGACGGCCAGGAGGAATCTGCCGGCCGGCCCACAGTATACGGCACCGATTGTCCTGACCGGAGCCACCACCGCCATGCAGCTTGCGGCCGAGGAGACATTTGGGCCGGTCGCACCGCTCTTCCGTTTCGAAACGGAGGACGAGGCCATCGCCATTGCCAACGGCACACCCTACGGGCTTGCGGCCTACTTCTATACCGAGAGCCTGAAGCGCGCATGGCGGGTCGGCGAGGCCCTGGAATTCGGAATGGTAGGGCTCAACACCGGCTTGATCTCCACGGAGGTCGCGCCCTTCGGCCGGTCTGGCGTAACCACCCTGAGCGGTTCGCCATTTTCGCCCATCACCGCCATTTTCTTCGGCCCGAACCCCTCCTCCGTCAGAGGCCTCAGCGTCGTCATCAGATGAATGTGCGGGTTGCCGTCCTTGTCGTGATAGACCCAGTCCGCAACCATCCCCTTGGAGGTGAAATTCTCACGGACGAATTCGCGAACCAGGGCAATGTTTTCGGCCCGCGTCAGTTCCTCCGGCAGTGCGATAATCAGTTCGCGCGCGAGCTGCGCATCGGCCCGGGTCTCGAAAGCATCGACGGCATTCCAGAGCGCCTCGCTGGCGCCGGCGACGGAGCGTCCGTCGATTGTCGTCCGCAGCCACGTCGGTATCTGGTCCGGCAGTGCCAGTTCTTCATGCACCAGCTCTGAGACGCCGCCTCTATAGCTGAAGGACGTTCCGGCCTGTTCGTCCATCATCCGGGCGCGATGACGGTAGGCGGCGGCCGAGACGATGCTGCGCCCCGCACCCCTGGTGATCACCTGCGCTCTGACGAACATGATCGCCATCGACGTCTCCGCACCTCTTCCGAGCACGTCGCGCAAGCGACGTATATTGCGCCCTCAAATCGATCGGACCGAAGGGCCGATGCCGCCTTTCCCGGAAGACGACCAACGGTGGGATTTCGGGAGCGCTGTTTTCAAGTGACCGTAAAATAGCCTATTTTACTATCTTATTCTAGTTAGTATAATCGATTGTGTTCGATCGATCAGATACGGGAAGGAACCGCATATGGCAGCAAAATCATCGATCTCAGATCTCGACATGCAGATCGAGAAGCTTCGTGAACGTAGAAGACTTTTGATAGTTAAATCCGCAGAACGTTTTGCCCGCGGTGCCGTGAAATCGGGGCTGGCGGAAATGGAGATCGCTGACGAAGACCTCGAGCGGATCTTCGACGAGATCGCCGCTCGATTTCGCAAAGGGGAAGACAAAGGGGCTGGCGGCACACCTGCTCAAGCGCGTCGACCGCCAGATGCTGGCGCTGGAGCGTCGACGGAGGCTTCACATGACGGCTGACCGCAAGCGCGAGGCGCGGGAAAAGTTTCTGCTCGGCGGAATCGTCGTCAAAGCTGGCCTGTCGAAAGCCGACCGGGCGTTTCTGCTCGGTGGTCTGCTCGAATTGGCGAGAGTGACAGCAGGTTCGCCCGAACATCGGCGGCTGCGAGATATCGGCGAAGAAGCGTTCAAAGCTCCTTCATCGGATGTGCTTGTGTCGCGCATCGAAGAGAAGGCGGAATGGCGCTGAAGGGCAGATTGCATCTGAGCCTTTTGCTGGTTCTCGTGCCAATCGGGGTGACACTGATCACCATCTACGTCGCAGGTTGGCGATGGCAGGGACTGGCCGTCGGCTTGTCAGGAAAAACGGGATATTGGTTCCTGCGGGCGGCACCCGTGCCGGTGCTTCTGTTCGGACCGCTCGCCGGGCTTCTGACCGTCTGGGCCTTGCCGCTGCACCGTCGAAGGCCGGTCGCCATGGTAAGCCTTCTGTGTTTCCTCTGCGTCGTCGGCTTCTACGCGTTGCGGGAATATGGCCGCCTCGCTCCGTCCGTGACGCGAGGGGTCGTCACGTGGGACCATGCCCTCTCCTATCTGGACATGGTTGTCGTGATTGCCACCCTCATCGGATTTATGGCAGTGGCGGTCACTGCCCGTATCTCGGTGGTCGTGCCCGAACCGGTCAAGCGCGCCAGACGCGGAGCCTTCGGTGACGCCAACTGGCTGCCCTTGTCGACCGCTGCGAAATTGTTCCCGCCGGACGGAGAGATCGTCATCGGCGAACGTTATCGCGTCGACAAGGAAATCGTTCACGCGCTGCCGTTCGACCCGAACGATCGCAGCACCTGGGGGCAAGGCGGCAAGGCCCCTCTGCTCACCTATAAGCAGGATTTCGATTCCACCCATATGCTCTTCTTCGCCGGATCGGGCGGATACAAGACGACCAGCAACGTCGTGCCGACGGCACTGCGCTATACCGGGCCGCTGATCTGCCTCGATCCTTCGACCGAGGTCGCGCCGATGGTGGTGGAGCATCGCACGCGCACGCTCGGACGCGAGGTCATGGTGCTCGATCCGAAGAACCCTTTCATGGGCTTCGACGTCCTCGACGGTATCGAAACGTCAAGGCAAAAGGAGGAAGACATCGTCGGCATCGCGCATATGCTGCTGTCGGAGAGCCTGCGCTTCGAATCCTCCACCGGCTCCTACTTCCAGAACCAGGCGCACAATCTCCTGACTGGCCTCTTGGCGCATGTTATGCTGTCGCCGGAATATGCCGGGCGGCGGAACCTGCGCAGCCTGCGACAGATCGTGTCCGAGCCTGAACCATCGGTGCTCGCAATGTTGCGCGACATCCAGGAAAATTCGCAATCGGCCTTTATCCGGGAAACACTTGGTGTCTTTACCAACATGACCGAGCAGACATTCTCCGGCGTCTATTCGACCGCATCCAAGGACACGCAGTGGCTCTCACTGGAGAGCTATGCCGCGCTTGTCTGCGGCAAGGCTTTCAAATCGAGCGATATCGCCAGCGGCGAGAAGGACGTGTTCCTGAATATCCCGGCGTCCATCCTGCGGTCTTACCCGGGCATCGGCCGCGTCATCATCGGCTCGCTGATCAACGCCATGGTGCAGGCCGATGGCGCCTTCAAGCGCCGAGCGCTCTTCCTGTTGGATGAAGTCGACCTGCTCGGTTACATGCGGGTGCTGGAAGAAGCCCGCGACCGCGGCCGGAAGTACGGCATCACCATGATGATGATGTATCAATCGGTCGGACAACTGGAGCGGCATTTTGGGAAAGATGGTGCGACGTCGTGGATCGATGGCTGCGCCTTCGCCTCCTATGCGGCAATCAAGGCGCTCGACACGGCGCGCAACGTTTCGGCGCAGTGCGGGGAAATGACGGTCGAGGTTCAGGGCCGTTCTCGCAATATCGGTTGGAACGACAGAAATGGCGGGACGCGCAAATCCGAAAGCGTCAATTTTCAGCGGCGGCCTTTGATCATGCCACACGAGATCACGCAATCGATGCGCAAGGACGAGCAGATCATCATCGTGCAGGGTCACAGTCCGATCCGCTGCGGCCGCGCGATCTACTTCCGCCGCACGGAGATGGATAAAGCGGCAAAGGCAAATCGTTTCGTGCGACTCTGAGCAACCACGCTGTCTGCGGTGATTCATCGCCGTTGGATGCTGGCAAAGAGTACCAGATCACCGTCCGGCCGCGGGCATTCTCACGCCGACGGCGACCGGCCGCTCCTTGCGCCCTTCCGTCTCTCCGCGCCCGGCCTCTCGCGCCCACAGGTAAGGGTAGCGTATGACGCTTGCGGTCTGGATCAGGTCGTAGCTCACTGGCCTACCTCGTCCTCGCCGGCATAGGTCTCGACGGCATTCTCGAACTGCGCGAAGAGTTCGTCCGACATCGTCTCGATTGTGCCGGTGGACCGGCGGTCGGATTGTTTCATCAGCCGCTGGTAGTCCTCGATGTTGAGGAGCACGAGGCGTGGCTTGTTGCGCTGGGTGATCGTCACCGGATGGCGAAGCGCCTCGGCGATGATGTCGCCGGACTTCCGGGACAGGTCGCTCGTCGAATAGGATCCACGGGATCGGGACATGCTCATCTCCAATGAAATGTGTGCTGTAAAATACAGCACTTTCAATATTGCTGCAATCTCTGCAACTGATGTTTGCCGGACCGCTGCGATTTTGGAACATCCATAACGCTTGCGATAGCGTTCAAAAGAGAGCCAGCCCTCGCCGCCTCTCCACGTCTAAGACTGCTTAAGTGCAACGGCTAATCCGAATCCCGGCGATGCAAGCTGCCTCAGACCGCGCGGGCCGCACGGACGGGGATTCCGGTTTCCCGTGTGATATCCTTTATGACTTGCGCCAGCGATCCGAGCTCGTCTTCCCTTAACGCGACCAGTCGCGGATAGTCGATATCGACGCCGCTATCGTCCGCACTTACAGCGTTGATCCAGTCGCCGCCGTTGATGTGGTATTCATGCGTGTCGAAATCAATTTCGAGGTCATCCAACAAGCAGATGGTGAAGCCTCCGAAAATCTCGGTTTCGCCCTCCAACTGATAGACGGCGCATTCGTCATCGCCGGCGAGAACGCTTCGTTCCAAGTCCATGATGACCTGGATGCGAGCGATTGCCGCCTCAAGCCCTTCAATCAGGCGATCATGAAGCGCTTGCGAGAAGTCGCTGGCGCAGCCGAAGCGGTTTGCGAGGACGACGAGCCGGAAGCCGGCAAGCTTGGTGTAGAGCATGAGGTCATGATCGGTTGTCATAGTGTGATCTCCTTCATCTTTGACGGAGATCGGCCACTCTGTTGCAAAGAGGGGTCAAGGACCGCGGAACGCGGCTTGCAAGCGGGGGAACCGATTTTTCCAGAGCGGGAGTGCAACGCAGCGGCGGAAAAATTGGGGGAGACCGCGCCGTCCTTGACGCCGGATTTGCTGGAGTACAATAGGACGTCAGAGAGAGAAGAGACCCGCGGACCCGAAGGGGACGCGACCGTTTCCGGCGCGAGCCGGCGGGGAGTGTCGGGGGTGAAGTCCCTGACAGCCGGCAGGCCGGTCGATCCGGCCGGTCGGCTCACGGATGCGGCAAAACCTCCCTCAGAAGGGAGGCTCGGCGTCAATCACGCCCTCCTGTTCGGCCAAGATCACGGCCAGCTCAGCGCGCGCCAGCTCCAGCTCGATTTCGATCTCGCGGCGTTTGGCCGGCTCGACCGTTTCGCGCAATTCGGCCAGAAGCTCTTCAACGTGTTGTTCCAGCAGCATCGTCATCTCCTTGACGTTTGTGAAAGACGACGACTGCGGTCATGGGGCGTGGCGGGGTCAAGGATCGCGAAGCGACCGCCAGCGGCGGCGAGTGGGGGTGCCGATTTTGTCGGAGCACAGGGAACCGGAGCGGAGGCAAAATTGGGGGCACCGCTCGTCCTTGAGGCCGGCATGGGACCATGGCATCCTCGGACGGACTGAGCAGACATTTCCTCTCCGTATGGCACCCTAAAGATGAGACGCAGTCGTCCTCCGGCCACAACGGTTCATCGAGGTCTGCGGTGGAGCGTCATCATTCACAGAGGGGGGGAATCGTTCAGGGCCTGAGCACATTGGCATTTTGCCCGCCACCAACCGCGACGTCATTCGGGACACGGCTCCGATTCACCGCGACAGTCTTGTGCGTCCTGCCCCGTCCCGTCGACGCCTTTTCGACGCTGCGCACTTCGGAGCGTGCGCTCCGATCGCCTCCGGCTGACCCGTCTCCATCAGAGCAGGCAAGCCTCTCATCAGGCGTGACGTCGCTGCTTGCTCCAAATCCACCAGTTCCTGTCGCCCGAACGGCCGGCGACCGCCTCTTCAGGCACCGCCTCCGCGACGCCCGATTGGCCTCTGACGTCGCCACGAGGCGGAGTCATCCCCGCGTCGTTATCGGGTGCGATCGATACGGCCGGCATGGGCTGCGAGGATCGGTCGCAATGCCTGGCGAATGTCTTCGAGGAAACGCGGGCCGAACCGCCCGCGCGGAGATTGACCGGCATCGAAGTACCAGGACCGCTCCGCGATGTCGTAATTATATTCACTGACGGTGATCCAGCCGCGCTTGAAGACCGCGAGGCCGGCTCGACGCAGTTCGAGATCGGGAATTTCCAACGCGGTCTGGTCGGAGCGCGGCGGCGTGCCGGAGATGGGCAGGATGACCAGATGGGTAATGTTCTGGCGAGGATCGGGCACAGTCAGCGCGAGGCAGACAGGCCGATCCTTTTCGCCATGCTCGCGTCCCTCATCAGCCTGCCAGCGCCAGAGATAGGGATAGCTGACGATGGTTCCATTCGGAAAGCGTCAGTCGTCATGATCCCCCGCCTTGTATTCCACCGACTGCCGGTCGAGTTCGCCGAGCAGTAGCGCGGCTAGTTCGGTCGGCGTCTCGCCGGCGGCATAGACACGGCGCGGATCGTCGTTGCCCTTCAGGCGCTCGAAAAGCTCGCTCGAGAGGACGACCAGCGATTGCCTGCCGTGTTTAGTCAGGGTAATCGGTGCGCGCCGGGCTTCGTCGTGATAACGTCCGAAATGACGGATGAATTCCGCTGTACTGACGATTTTGGTATCCATCACAGACTCCTTCACAGGTTTTCTGCATTATACAGAAAATGCAGAAAACCACAATCAACGCCTCCAGCAGTGCCTGTCGAGTTTCCGGCAGCAGGTTTCGCTACGTTGCGCCGCCGCCGCAGTTCGTGGCGACTTTCCCGTCGATAAATCCCGGAGCTTCTCATCCATCAGCGGCGTGAATCAGTCCGCAATAATCGATTCAAAACTCTCGTTGGACGTAAGCCGGCCGCCAGACGATCTTACGGACATGGCCCTTTACCCTTTCCAGCTCTATTGCCAGCGCACCGACCAGGCCAGGAACATGGCACGTTATTATGCGCTCTCACTTCAACCGACGCTCTTCGGAGAAACGGCGGTCGTACGCGCCTGGGGCAGGATCGGCAAGCGCGGCGGAGAAAAGAGCGAGGTGTTTGCGACCGAGCGCGAAGCCGTATCGCATTTCCTGCGGCTGGCGCGCAAAAAGCGTCGGAGAGGCTATAAACCGGTCGGAACCTGTGGAAATGCGCCGACCCGGCCTACTGCCGGGTCATCTCAGTAGTGACAGCGCCCGCACTTGATGAAAGGGTTTTCGCCTTTTCATCAAGGAGTAATCATGACCACGACCAACGAAATCGCAGACAAAATCGCGGCGGACCATCAGCTCACCAAGGCCCAGGGCAAGGCAATCGTCGAGGCAGTATTTGCCTCGATCACGTCTGCCGCAACCTCGGGCGCGGAAACCTCCATTCCCGGCTTTGGCAAGTTCAAGGTAAAGGACACGCCAACACGCCAGGCGCGGAACCCGGCGACCGGCGCGACGATCACGGTAGCAGCCGCGAAAAAACTGACCTTCACGCCGGCGAAGGCACTGAAGGATGCGCTGAACAAATAATCCTGGTCCCGATCGGGCTCAGTGCCGCTGCCGGTCCTGCAAGAGGGCCGGCAGAATTGTGCGCCGATCGGTGTGCACTCTGGTGCAGCGCGTAGCGGGCGACCGCAACCGATGAAGGCTGCGGGATCGGTGGCACGGTTGCTGAGTCTGGGGGTCATGTAGCCGCTCATGAGAAGTCCTGATCGGCTGCGGCTCTAGGGATGCCGGCCCCGATTGATCGAGGCCGGCGGACGTGCTCAGGCCGGATTGTTCCAGAGGATGACCTTGCGGTTCGGCTCCCCGCCGGGAGCGGGTGCGAGATTGCCGAAGATAACGCCGATCTCGGGTGCCTCCAGCTTGACGGAGAGATATTCTTCGCCGGTCTGGCGGGCGATGCGGTTCCAGCCTGCGCCGATCTCGAAGCCGGTCTTGCGGTTGATGATGCGATAGTCGGGGGCTTCCTCGCTTGCCTTATGGGCGTTAGGGATGATGGCGATTTGGGCATTGACCCGGATGGTCGCGAAGACGCCTTCGAAGCTGCCGTCGGTCTTCTGCGTCAGGGTTGCGATGGTGGTGGCCATGTGACTTTCTCCTTCGGTTGCTCGGGACCATTCCCGATGGCGCCCGATGAAGGGGCCGAGCCGCAGGCGTCACCTGAGCGCAAGCGCAGGGGAACCCCTCGCGGGTTGACGCTGATGGCGGCCGGTCCCTTAGAAAGGCGACACAGGAAAAGGGAATGGCTCTGATGCAAGCGGTGGAGATAGTCACATCCATGGCCAGCCGATGCGGCCGCGGGGCAAGAAGGAGCAGCACCTACTTCGCGCCGTGCATCCAAATTACGACCCTCTCCCGTAATGGACGACTGACAAGTCACGCGTATCCAACGCCCAGCTTTCAGCCGCGCACTAGGAGAAGTCGCTCGGTCAGGCCCGGCGCATTGATTGGCCCATTCATATTGAAACGCAGCGCGTCACCTGTCTTATGATTGGCGACAGATGAGCCCTTCAGTTTCGCCGCGTTCATGTTGCCAAGCCCACAGATATGGATAAACGATGACCGCACCTGAACGGAACTCATGACTCATCGTCATAGCCCTCGCCGCGGGTCAGCCGCTCAATGGCATCACTGAATAGAGCGGCATGTGCTTCGGGCATTTCCGAGCTGCGGTAAGCGCGGCGAGGATCGGCGCCAGTGCGCATCCGTTCGTAGTGCTCGTAGCTCATGAGCACGAAACGCGGTTTGTTGTGCCGGGTGAGGATTACCGGTTCGCGGCTGGCAGCGTCCGTAACGTCGCCCACCTGCTTGTTGAGATCAGCTGTCGTGAACTGCCGCATGGCTATACTCCTGATCGTCGATCATAATATCCATGTTTTCCATCTTTTCAAGAAAAGGCTTTGCTGAGGCCGCATCCATTGAAACCGTCTCGCACGCGGTGGACCGGCCGGGCGCGGGCGTTCCTCCGGGTCGATCACAGGCCAAACCATCCCAGCCCCGCTCTCGCCATACTGCTTTATTTGGAATAGTATAACTAGCGCTTGAGCATATCCGCGACCACAGTCGGTTCTGCTTGGGCCGGATTCCCGACTTAGCCAGAGAGGCCCCCAAATGCGGCAGTTCGCGATAGGCGATCAGATATTCGATGAAAACATTCCGGATCTCCAATCGATCCTGCAGCAGGCTTATGAGCGCAAGCTCCGGCCGCAATGCAGATGTCGTGAGCCGGCGGTACCGATGTACATAGCGCGGCTGGATGGCCAATATCTGATCAAGCGGATGCCGCTTTCCGGACGAAAGCACGATGCCGGATGCCCATCATATGAACCGCCTTACGAGCTGTCCGGGCTCGGTCCGTTAATCGGCACTGCGATCCAGATCGATGAGGCGTCCGGCTCCTCTGACCTTAAGCTCGACTTTTCGCTTTCGAAGCGTGGCAGCCGTACAGGCGCCGCAGCGCCGTCGGAGCCGCCCACGACCTTGCGCAACGAGACGAGGAGACTCTCGCTACGAGCAGTGCTGCACTATCTCTGGGATGTAGGGGAGCTGACGGAATGGACGTCGCTTTGGGCCGGCAAACGCGGCTGGGGAAGGGTTCGCAGCAGCCTGATGAATGCCGCGCGGCAGATGACAGTCCGCGGCGAGCCGCTAAGTGACATCTTGTTCGTGCCGGAGGTGTTTCATCAGGACGAAAAGGAGAAGATAGCAGCACGGCGCGCCGCGGCATTGACGAGAGCGCAGCCATCCGGCCCCGGGCCTCGGAAACTCATGATGATCGTGGCGGAGGTAAAGGAGTTCGCGGCTGCGCGCGACGGACAGAAAATCATGGTTCGTCACCTTCCCTTTCCCTTCATGCTCGCCGAGGCAACGTGGAAACGGCTGAACGCCAGACACGAAACCGAGCTCGCGCTATGGCGATCGAGCGAAGAACTCCACTTGATCCTGATCGCGACATTCGGGATTTCGGGTGCTGGCATTGCCTCCATCGAAGAGCTTGCGATGATGGCGGTCAACGAAAACTGGATCCCCTTCGAGGATGTTCACGAGCAGCGCATTCTGGAAAGAATGTCCGGCTTGAGACGCAAGAGCGTAAAAGGCCTGCGCTTCAATCTCTCGCGCGAGCAGCCGATCGTTTCGGTGAGCTTGCCGGAACAGCGGCCGGCGCCCGTCGCCATGTTTGTCGTGCCGCCGGCGTCCGATGAAAGATACGAGGCCGCCTTGGCGGAGATGATCCAATCGCGCCCGGAAATGATTCCCTGGATCTGGCGCGTCGCCGAGGGAGACATGCCGGAACTGCCCTGACGAACCTGACTGCATCTGACGTCGGACTGACTCAGCACCAACTTGTTGAAACGGACATCGCGCGAGGACGACAGGATGATCTTCTGAACTGCCGCGACGGCCGGCCGAGAACCTCGCTCTCGACCTCCAACCGTGACGGAAATCGCATCCTCCCTCTCACTCTCTTCCTCCGAGCGCGCACGTTGGGCGTGAGCAACATCATGCCGCTCTCCTGTCGAACGCGCGAGAGCCTGCGCTATGGCCGCAAGCGTCAGCGGGTATGACTTCCACTCATCAGCGTGTCGACGCCAAACCAGCCCCAATAGACGCGGTGGCGAAGGATCTTGCCGTCGGCGATCTCCATCACTTCGGTGAAATCCATCTGGTCTCCATCCGGCGTCGCCCGTGGATACTCCCACATCATGGTGCGGCCATCGAAGAAAACGTCGTGGCGGAATGTCCTGCGCTCGGCCGGCTGGTGGGCAAAAACGAGCGGGAGAAAGCGGCGAAGCGCGTCGCGGCCTTCGAGCACGCCCCGCTCGGTACGCAGCAGATAGGCGACCAGGGGGCTCTCGAGCACGGCGTCCTCGGCATAGAGCCGCGCCAATCCCTCAACATCATGCGCTTCGAGCGCGGCGTTCCAGGCATGGTGAATTCTTTCTGCTTCAGCCTGAAGCGCAGGATCGGTGTTCTGCTTTCGAAACGAGACCATGGGAATCTCCTGATTGGTCGGAACCAACCCTAAAACGCAATGCTGCGCGGTCAGTTCCGCTTCTTTGGTTCAGCGATTTCGGTTCGACGGCGTGCTGTCGTTATTCCCGCAACCAATTTGCGAGATGGCCGCACGTCTTAGTCCGCAGCGGAGCTCCTGAAGCGTCGCGGAGGTTTAGACGCCACGATGACGTTTCCGGTAGCAACCTTCCGAATCTTCAGCTCATGCTCCCGCTCGGAACCGAGCTGCGTAACATGCGCGGTAGCAAGACAGGTGGGCCAGTCGTATGCGCTGACAAGATTGCGCACGATTCGCGGGCTCGAACGGCGTGGGGTTACCGCAATCTCAGCGTTTGAGACCGCCAGCGTCGGTTCCGTCAGCGGCCCGATAGTAGATCTCCGTCACCCGAAACCGTCCATCGACACGCTTGCATTGGACGACAATGTCGATTGCGATTTTCAGCATCTCGCGGATATCACGTCGCTCAAGATCCCTGCCGCCGTCCGATTCCTTCACCAGCAGCGTCAGCTGTTCGAATGCGAGGCGCGCAGAATCGGCGTGAACGGTTGTTATCGAACCAGGGTGGCCGGAGTTTACGTTACGGATGTAGTAGAATGCGCTCCCGTCGCGCAGCTCCTGCAGCAGGATTCGGTCCGGACGCATCCGCAGGCAGGATTCAAGCAGGTCTTTGGCGCCAATTCTCGCCTTGCCCTGACCGCCCTTGGAATAGAACAGCCGAACATGATTCGAGTGCGGGATGACCAGCTCAGCCGTATCTTCGATGGAGATGATACGCTCGCTCGACGGAATATGACGGATCAACGCCTTTGAGAGGGTTGTCTTGCCGGACCCGGTCGCGCCGGAGATGATGATGTTCTTGCGCGCATGCACCGCTTCCCGAAGAAAGGATTGGTAAGCTCCACGTCGATAGAATTCCAGGAGCGTCCGGTCTGCAGGAGAGGATGCGGCCTCCGTTTTTGCCACTTCTGCAAACAGCCCCCCTTGATCAAGATCGTCCAGGCTCAGCGATACCGATGACGGTTTTCTGATCGTGACGCTGACGGTTCCCTTTGTCGTTGCGGGCGGGATCACGATCTGGATCCGCTCATCATCGGGCAAGCTCGCCGAGAGGATTGGTCGCGTCTCGTCGATCGATTGACCGGAATAACTCGCAACGGCTCTGGCAAGACGCATCAGTTTCTCGAACGACAGCTCTGGCAGTTCGTAAGCCTGCCATCCCTTTGTACCTTCCGTGAGAACCTGCCCAGGTCGATTGACAATGACCTCATAGAGTGTCTTGTCGCGAAGGAAGGGCGAGAAAGGCGTCAGTAGCTCACGCACGACGCCCGAGTCGGCATCATCTGCCATCCACGGACCTATTTCGTGACGCGCGTTGAAGCTGGACCGAAGTTCCCGAGCACGGCTCGGTCGTAGATACGATTGCGAGGTTCCCTCAGGCGAAGCCGATAGACGCTGGAGAAATCGAGATCACGCGCCACGAAGATCGAAACAAGCTCGCCCTGATGTTTCATAAGCGTCGGCGGAATGTTGATCGACTGTTCGACGGCGATGGCCGCGGCCTGTTGACCGGCGCTCGTCGTGCTCTGGGCCTCGACATCGCTATCCTGAAGTCTGCTGTTGGCGTAGGAGGTCGCGTCGCCGACGATCGACAAGAGGATCGCGCTCCCGAAGCGCTCCCACCAATGGGTATCGACGTAGCCGTCCACACCGGCGCGCCCGAGAGCATCGGTTGCCGGTGACGCGAGCGTGATGATCACGCCCGTCGGCGTCTTGGCTCGGTTCCAGAGGACAAACAGGCGTTTCTGACCACGGCGAAGACCGCCGCGATATTCTCCGACGACCTGCGTGCCCTTCTCCATCAGCACCACACGGCCATTGTCCGACAGGACGTCCCGGTTGATGATGCAGCTCGTGAAACCGGGCTGATCGGAAGAGAGCGCCGTTTCCAGGACACAGGGGATGGAAGTTCCCATCGCAATGATGAAATCGCGATTGCCGAGTGTGCCCGCGCGTGATCCCTGCAATTGCGTCGGCGTCAGCATGCGATTGAAGCGCTGGTCCTCGTCTTCTCCCTGCGCGCCAAGGCTGCCTACACCGTTGCCAAGCGGGAGATAGTTCGATGTGGCGTCAACGGTTGCTTCTTCCTCCTGCCGAGACGTAGCCGGTGACTTCTCGCCGCCATAGGCCATCACGGGTGCGCGCCGCGCCGCATCGAGCAGCTTGTCGTCTTCGGTGGACTCCTGCTCCGTCACGACAGGCGTCGGAAGCTGGACGTCCGCCGGGGTCGTTACCGGCGGCGCGGGTTCTTTCGCCGGCTCAAAATCCGTTGTCTGACGGATCACGACGCGTTCCGGCTGGGCACCCTCCGTCGCCTCGTTCTGGCCATGCATCGACCACAGTGCAAAGGCGACGAAGGCGACAATGGCGAAAGCAACCGCGCCGCGCTTCAGGATCGGATTGGTGTCGAGCCGACGGCCAGTCGATGTCTCGGCGCGTTCGCCAGGGATCTGGGTGATCGGTTCCTCGCTCATGAGATGTCCTATTGGGCTGCGGGTTGCGGCCTGACGACGCGCTCGACCGACGGCGACGTCGTATTGGTCCCGGGATTGATGCCGACGCGATCGTAGGCTTCGTTGAACACGCAGAGGACATCGCCTCCCCTGCGCAGAATGAACTTGCGGCTGATTGCGTGGACGAGCACGAGATTGCCGTCGGCGGATTTCGGCACCAGGCTTTCGGTGCCGTCAGAATTTTCCATGTAGATCGCCGGCATTTCCTGGTTGCCGACAAAGGCGAAGGTGGTGACCTTGCCATTGTCGTAGACGGCCTGCGGTTCGAGTGCGGCGGAGCCTTGCGCGGAGTAGCGCCAGTTCCGCGGTCCATAGGCTTGGTGAAGAGCAAGCACCCGATCCGCCTCGCCGGCCTGGGCGGCCAGGGCGCGTGCGGCCGCCTCCTGCCGCCGGCGTTCCGCCTCATCGGCCGGATAGCGATATTTCACGTAAAAGTAGGTGTTCTGCCCGGCCTCAACGGTTCCATCACGGACGGTCAACTCCATCTGATAACTGCGGGTCGAACCGTCCCGCCGCGTCGTCACGACCGAGATATTCGTAAGCGGCTGGTTTTCCCGCGGCTTCAGGAACAGGATATTGCCGGCGGGTGCCACTTCCCACGCCACACTATTGCCGAGCGCCACGTGAGCGATTTCCTCGTCGGCCGCAAACTCGATCTGCACCGACGATCTGAGCGTCCCTACGATCCTGGTGATGTCATAGGGCTGATAATCGACGAAACGGATGCGGCTGTCCTGGGGCGCGCTGCGTGGGGTCTCGAGAGCGAGCGCCGAGGCAGATAGATTGGCGGCCACCATAAGAGCAAGCAGGAAACCCCGTCTCAATTGATGGCCTCCGGATCGGCACGATATTCGCTGACGACGAAGCCCAGGGGGTTGACCAGCCGATCGGTCGAGGACATCGGAGCGTTTGCATAGGAGAAGGTGAGTGTTGCCACCCAGTGCGTCGTCCGTACGTCGTCACCGCGTGTAACGGTTCGCATGTAGCGGACGGACGCTACGTTGGCGTTGATCAGCGAGATGGAAACGATGTCGACGCGGGACGTGGCGCCACGACCGTAGATATTCTGCGGCGAATCGGGATTACTGCCGCGATAGATGGCAGCGAAACGCGACTGCTCCGGCTGCGTCGACAGCAATGCGACCGTCTGAAAATTCTCCTCGGCCTCGCTCCAGACATAGCCTTCGCGGGCGCGCACATATTTAGCGGCAAAGTATTTGGTGACGGCCTCGTCATAGGTGCCGGCCGTCGACGTCAATGCCGAGACGACATCGACGATGCCGGTCGAATTGTCGACCCGCACGACGAACGGCTCGACCGTCTTCAGTGGCGTGAGACCGGCGATGGCAAAGACCGAAGCCGCGGCAAGCACACCGGCCGCAATCGCGATGAACCATGCAATGCGCGCGGAGCGCTCCACCTGGATGAGACGGTCCTGATCGAACCGGCGCGCCTTCTCGAAGTAACTCTTGAGGTGATCCGAGCCGACCACGTCATTGTCCTCCGCAGTTCCGATACGAGTTCTCGACATCGAAGCGCTTGAAGGCGGCGGGCGTGTCCGACACCGGCTCCTCGGCATAGGACGCAACCGGGTTCGAGGTTGCCGAGGCTATCTCAGAAGAGGATTGCCTCACGGCGCCGACGTCCTCCCACTGCCACATGGAGCGGTTCAGCTGCCGGCGGGAATAGCCGTCACATTTGGGAAGCGGGTGGGAGATCGAAGTGCAGCCGCCGAGGCAACCGGAAATGAAAAGCAATAAAGTGATGCGCATCATGTGGGCTAACCTATGAACTTTCTCTGGTGAAGCGGCCGCTATTCGACCTCTCCGGGCCTTAACCGGCGCCCCATGGACCGGGCTCCTCGACCAACCATGCGGACGGTGTGGGAAGCGGCCCAGGCGAGTGTGCTTTCGTGCGCGTCGCGAGCGGCGCCATATCCGTAGGTCAGCGATGCTCCGCCTGCCGCGAGCGCCGAGGCGATACCGGGCAGTTGATAGAAGACGTAAAGGGCGGCAAGGCAGATGGCGCAGAGCGCAATCGGACGCATCAGGACATCGCTATAGCCTTCAATGGCCGTAAATGTCGTGTCGATGCATGTAATCAGCAGCGAGCCTATGGCGACGACCAGAACCTGCAGAATGACGAAGTTCGCGAGCTGGCCGATCCAGGATTCGGTAAAGCGCCGGGTCGATTGGAACATCGCGAGTGCCACGAAGATCGGGCCGATCGCGAGCACGATGGCAAGCGCCAAACGGGCGTATAGTGAGACGATATAACCGATCGCCGCGACGATGAAGCTTGCGCCGATCACCATCATGCCGCCGATACCGGTGACGATGTCGACCGGCCAGGACGCACGGGACCAGATTTCGATGGCGCACGTCTGGCCCTTGTCGAGCAGACTGTCGAAGGTGGAAGCGCTTGGCGCCGTGCCTGAGTTCAGCGCCTGCGAGATTTCCCTCGGCAGTGTCTCAAAGAATATATCGGTGACATAGGTCTGGTAGTCGCTGGCATTGCGCACCAGCATGACGATGATCGCAAGCTTGATCGCTCGAAACGCGAATTCGAGAATAGGCTCCTGAACCGAGCCGCGAAGAACGAGGTAGCCGTAGAGCACGACGTAGAGCGTCAGCGCTGCCGTCAGCGGTCCACTGATCCAGTTGGCGATGTTGGAGGTGCCGGAGGAAAGGAAATTCTCCAGCGGCGTTTTGAACTGCCCGTCGACGAAGCTGAAAACCTGATACATGCGTCAGCCTCCTAACGGCTTGCGCATGCGCTCGAGCCGCAGCTTGCCGTCGGCCGCTTCGGCGTTGCGGCAGTTGGGCGTATCGCGAAGCTCGCCCGGATTGCTGCGGCATTCGCCGATGATCCTGGCAAGCAAGGCCTCGTCACCCGCCAGCTCGTCGACCGTGTAGGGTTTCTCCATCTGTCCGGAGCAGGCCGATAGCGCTAACACCATCGTGGCGAAGAAGGCTCGGTTCATTTGAGCGCCGCCCCCATGGCGTCCATGCGCTTGCGCCAATCCTCGGCTGCGCGCTGTCCACCGACTTGGACCTGCGCCTGCTGCACCATCTGCAGGCCCTGCATGCGAAGAACGTCAGTTTGCAGGAAGGCGGTCTCAGCCTGGAGACGCGCCTGCAGGTCGGCAATGTCCTTGGCGTCGGCCGCGCTCGAAATCTGCCGGCGCAGCTGATCGATGCCGTCGATGCGTTTGGTGGCGGCATCATAGATCTGCTGACCGAGGCTCATCTGTCCTGCATTCTGGTTCTGGATGCGCGAAAGCTCCTGCGCGTAGAAATCGTCCGCATCCGTGCGGTAGGTGGAATTGTCCTGCAGGAACTTCGAGGCGGAGGTGGCGAAGACGCCGGTACCCGATCCCTTGAAGAGACTCTCGATCGCACTGAAATCGGCCGGCAGGGCCTTGCGGATCGACGGATCGTTCAGCAGGTTTGCGACGTCCGCCATGTTGGTGATCTTGTTCAGCGATCCGTAAAGCTGCTGCGCCTGCTGAAGCTGCTGATTAAGCGTATCGAGCTGAGACTTCAGCTGCGTGATGCTCTCGATCTGCTTGGCAATCGCTGTCTCATCGACGACTGGGATTCCTTGTGCCCGTGCCAGCTCAGACGACAGGAGCAGAGCGATCACCGCTAAACTGCTCCGCGTTCGGTTTGCCCGCATCAACCTGCGCTCCTTCTTCGCTGAAATACGGAAAGCCAATCCTCGGGCCGGTCGCCAACCTCCGACCGAATGGCGTCGGCGAGCTCAACATTCGCGGTGCGGCCGGACAGGACGGCGAGCTCCTCGTCGAAGCCGTTGAGGTTCAATTCCGCAACAACGCTGTTATGGCCCTGCTTGATGATGAAACGTCGGCTCTCGATCGGGAGCTCGCGTGAAATGAGCTCGAATTCGCGCTCCGTCAGCTTGAAACCTTCGACATAGTCGGCACGGTCGCCCCGCGGGTTCGGCAGGAAAATCTGCGTCGGGCACTGCTCGATGATCGTGTGCGCGATCGGCGAGACGATGGCGTCGCGCGGGCTCTGTGTGGCAAACAGCATCAGCCCGTTCTGTTTGCGGATCGTCTTGAGCTTGTTTTGGGCGAGGTCGCGGAAGCCTTCGTCCTGCAGGGCTTTCCAGAATTCGTCGATGACAATGATGATGCGGCGCCCGTCGATCAATTGCTCGATACGATAGAAGAGATAGCCCATCAACGGCGTGCGGATCTCCCCATTGTCGAGGAAATCGCTCATGTCGTAGCCGATGATTTTCGCGCCGATCCCGATATCATCGGCTTCATTGTCGAAGACCCCGCCAAGCGGGCCTCCTCTTTCCCAGCGCCGCAATCTGGCGGCGATACCTTCAGGATCGGTGTTGTTGAGAAAGGTACGCAGCGCTCCGATCGAACGGTGCTCGACAGGCAGGTCCGCCAGGGCATCGACGGCCGAAGCGATGTCGTGCAGCTCCGTGACCGTCAGCTCCCGCGTTGCAGATCCGACGAGCTTTCCGATCCAACGGGTGAGAAAGACCTTGTTTTCAGGAGTGAGCTCGAGCGCCTTCAGTGGCGCACAGCCAGTGGCAACACCATTGCTGAGCGGCAGGTAAGTGCCGCCCGCGGCGCGGACGAACAGGTCGGCGCCGCGATCCTTGTCGAAGAACACCATGTGCGGATCGTGCTTCTCGAGCTGCGAGAGCATGAAGTTCAAGAACACCGTCTTGCCTGAACCGGAGGGGCCGCACACGAACGTGTTGCCGAGGTCGCCATGGTGGAAATTGAAATAGAACGGCGAGCCTGACGCCGCCTTGAGCATGGCAACCGCCGGCCCCCACTCATTGCCGTCTTTCTGGCCGGTCGGATAGGAGTGATAGGGCGACAAGGCGGCAAAGTTCCGCGATGTGATGGCGCCCGACCGGGCGCGATAGCGCAGATTGCCGGGCAGTTGCGCCCACCAGGCCGCTTCCAGTCCGAGATCCTCGCGGGCGACGACGGCACCGCCACTGGTCAGATATGCGCGTGCCTTCGCGAGATTGTCGGTCAGCTCGTTGACGGACGGAGCGAAGACGGAAAGCGAGAGATGATGCTCGCCGAGGACGAAGCGGTTCGACTCCAGATCGTCCATCGCTTCGCTGAGTTCTTCGATCTGCGAAGCCGCCTTGTCACCGGCGCTGACCATCTGGTTCTGCTTGCGGCCCATGATGACGCGGGCATCGGCCTTGGAGGTGAATGCGAAGGACTGGGTCAAGATGAGCTCGAACGGCGCGGTCAGGATACCATCGAGCATGCCGGAGCGTGTCGTCGCCGGATATTCCTTGAAGCCGAACATGCCAGCGTAGCGGCTTTCGGCCTCATGACGGATTTCCACCGTCTCGCGACCAAAGATCACGCGATCCGAATAGATCGCCGAGGAAATCCTGCCATCCGTCAACGGGACCGGCTCGCGCCGCCCGCCAACGATCTGATGGAGTACCTCGTTCGGCTCCGAAAAAATGATACCATCCTGCTCGTAGAGGGACAGAACGCGCGGTTCGAAGCGCTTCAGGCCGGCGGTCAAATCTATGACCTTGTCGCGCAAGTGCTTCAGCGCGGCCTCATTGACCTCCGTGCCAGACCGGCGAGCTTTTCGCAGCCGATTGAGAAGATTCGCTGCCTTGTCCACGGGATCGCGACCAGGATGCCAGACCAATGTCACGTAGAGATCGTTGCGGAACAGTTCCTCCCGCACCATACGCTCGCGATACCTTGCATTCAGGCGATCCGAGAAGGGATTGGCAAATTGGCCTTCCGGATAAGCGTTGTCGCGGCGACGGATGACGTGCGTGAACAGCGCGAGCCGCTCGTCGGCGATGTTTCGATAGAGCGTGTTCAGACTGCGGTGCAGGCCATTGAGGTCGAGGACATCAGCGGTCTCGAAGGAAACTCCCTCGATAGCGAGGGTCGCCATGATCGCCCTTGAGTCGAGAGCGATGATGGTATCGTCTACGTGGCGAACATAGGGAATAAATGTCTCCGGTCCCAGTTCGCGAGACCGAAGCGTCGCAACACTAGGCAAGGCTGAGATCCCTTTCGTCGTAACGTCTCACCAGTTTCAGGGGCGAGAGAGACGCGCCGCCCCAGTAAGCGGCATTTCGCGAACGCCCGCGGGTCTCCAGCCACGCCATCAGGATCCGGAACATGTTGTGGTCGTGCTTGACCAGCGCCCGGAATACGAAATGGATGACGAGGCCGACCAGCGCGTAGGCTATCGAACCTGCGGCGATATAGAGGATGGTGGTCAGCATGATGTTCATGCCCATCGCCTCCATCGTCACCCCGGCGACCATGGCCGGGCGGGTACAGGCGAGAAAGAGCGTATCTTCTTCAATACCGCCGGGGCTTGCCATGAAGATCAACCTCCGACGATGGTATTGACCAGTTCGGTAGCGCCGAAAATTCCGCCGATGCCGATAATCCAGAAGCCGGCACGGCGCAGGTCCATGTATCCGAACATCCAGGCGATGCAGATGATGATCACCGCAATCACTGCCAAAAGGCGGGCGATGTTGCCCGTCAGCATATCGACGATGTTCTGCAGGACGGTTTCGATTCCGGCGGCCTGGGCGAAAGCCGGTTCAACCAGGCAGGCGACGATCGCGACCGCCATGAGAGTGGACGCTGCAAGCGGGCGAAGGCTGGCCTTGGAGATCATTCATTAGGCTCCGATCGATCATTCTGAAAAACGAGAACCGAGGATCGCCGCTCCGAGCTGAAAACATCCCAGGACGGTTCGGCGGTTCGGGAGAATTGACTAGGAAATACGCGCGCCGCTTGGTCTTGCCGCTGCGCGTCATCGTTCGTTTGATCGTGCGATCCCGCAATAGTGAGCGAGCCAAGCTCCGCCAACAGGCGTTTTGTTTCCCGGCGCACTTGCTCCTCATATTTGAGCATGGAGCCGACGGAAGGGTCGTTGCGACCGTAATAGGAGCGAAGCATCACTTTCTCGGCCTGGACGGCGCCCGCGCCTTCGCGCGAGGCGAGGCGGTAATAACCGTCGAGAAGGGTCCCGGTTGCCTGGAGGTTCAGGCAAGGATCGAAGGCGTCGGAGACGGACAGCTTCAGCTTCCGAAGCTCCTCGACGCCGAGGCCGCCGAGACCGATGCGGATATCCTGACGGTCAGAAATCAGAGATGTGGCGACTTCGATGGCCTCCACCTTTGAAGCTGGCTGCGCGCGAAGGGGCGGTCCATTGCTGATGCGGATCGCAAACGGCTGAAAGCGACTCTCAAGGCTGACGACGCCGGCAAGCATTTCTACTTGCACCATCGGTGCGCAGCTTTGCGCAAGTTCGACGAACGCGACGGCCATCACTCAGTACCAGACTCTGTGCGTGCCGGAGCCGTCGATGGTGACGTCGACATAGTGCGGTTGCGATCGCATGTTCGGGCGGGCTGTCGGATAGCCCATGCACTGGAGGCGACCACCTATTCGCTGCCAACGAGCAGACAGTACAGAGCCGGAATTGCTGTTGTCATTGTTTCGGCCATACGAGCAGAGTGTCCTGCTCACCCGCTCCAGAGAGATCGACGCGCAGGTCGCTTCCTGTCCATGGGAACCGTAGTCCCCTATCAAGCTATACCCCGCTTCGCAGTAGTAGGGTTCATAGCCCGGCCGCGAGCTGCGAAAACCGACGCCACTGCAGGTCGGGAACGAATGCCCCTTTGCCAGCTCACGCCAAAGTTTCTGAATTGGAGGCCGGCACTCAGCATATTCGGTTGGCCCGCCTGGATTGGAAAGGCACAGGATAACCTGGCACCCCCAGTCGTCGGCCCGCGCTTTACTGCCGGAAATGAGATAGACTGATAATGTGCAGCAGATGCCAAGCAGTGAATTAAACAGAAGGCTTTTCATGGACAGGACCCTCCGAAACGGCAAAATGTTGCTATTGCAGACAGGGGCATGGGCCCCGAATGTACATCCTCATACTGATTTATATAACACAGTTAAATGACATGACAAGAGCGCTAAAGACGCACTGGCAAAATCTCGCTTTCTCGGGTCTCGTTCTCCAGGAAATCCTTGATCACCCGCTCAACGACGAAACGCCCCAGGCAAGGTTGAAAGAGATCGGCATGATGACGGTCCTTTATACGATGAGTCAGACCCACCAGGCGTTAACTCTCACCAACATAATGGAAATCACCAAACTGACGCGGGGCGGCGTGAAGGAGTCAGTCGACCTTCTCGTAAAGCGGGGAATGCTGAAGGAGACAATGGTCAAGAACTCCATGGGCCGGGGAATCGCACGGCAGTTCGAGATTTCGAAGGAACTCCTGGACAGGTTGAGAGCTTTTGAAAGCGAATGAGGAATAGGTTTAAGGTGACGAATTTAAGGTAGTAAAATCGACAATAGGTCATAGGCGGTATTGCGACACTCGCACGCACGCAAATCGGCACCTCGCATGGCAGGCATGATGGACGCGCCTACCCGCCCTCCGATAGCTCTGTGCTTGCCGCACTCCGTCTTATGCACCTCATTTCATGAAAGTCTTCGATGACGCATCGGGTGACCAGCTCGAAATTTTCCCTCGCGCCGCCGCGGGGACGAAATTGTCGCATGCCTGACATGCACTTAATGGTAGTTTCATCGTGGATGAGCAAGGCGGAGAGATTGAACATGCGGATAGTAGGGCGACACTGCATTGCAGTCCTGCTTTTCCTGGATTTTGCCGGGCACGCAAGCGCTTGGTGGGACATGGGTCACATGGAAATTGCCGCCAAGGCCGGCAATGACGAGAAAGTGCTTGTCCCCGGCGAGGCGGAGCCGATCGCGCTTCACCTTTTCTGGGACCGGTTACCGGGAGCGGCCGGAACGCCGGCGGATGCGATTGCTGCCGCCAAGGTCTTTCCTGAAACCCATCGGGCTGCCGCAAGTGTCGACGATCCGGCTTTGTGGCTGATCGAGAGCTTCACGATTGCACAGAACGACGTCTATCGACCCGCCATTTTGGATGGCGAGGGACCGTTCGCATTGGATCAGGCTTATGTCGACCATGCCGAGCAAGTCGCCAACAGACGCGTTGCACTGGCGAGCACGCGACTGGCGGCCCTGCTCAGTGAGACAATGAAATAAGCCTGATGGCCTTTGGATTTCGCCCACGCGGCGGGCAAAATTTAGGGAGAGACATTTAGCCGCCTAATAGGAATTCTATTTTTGCGAGCCTGCAACTTTCGTTTGATTGTGACAGGTTTTTCAGCAACTCAGTGGATTGAATTGAGGTTCTTACGCATATGACCTCCCGCCTAGAGAGCGCGTTTTCGGAGCGATCATGCCAACAGTTTTGGATTTTCTAGACGATCCGTACCGGGTCGAAACCGAAGCCTTTGTGCAATGGCGGGACGGCAATCGCATGGTTCTCGATCGCACCGTGTTTTATCCCGGCGTGGGAATCTCGCCTTCCGACAGCGGCGAGATCATTCTCGAAGACGGACGCCGCGTTGGTGTCAGCAGGAGTGAATGGGACAAAACAAAGCCTGACGTACTACAGCACCTGTGCGGGCAGGTGCCGGACGACCTGTTGCCGGGCGAGAAGGTTATCGCGAGGATCGAGTGGCCGCCGCGATATGCGGCAATGCGCACCCACACCGCGCTCCATCTCGTTTCCATTGCGTTTCCCTACCCGGTGATCCATGGAGCCGTCCATCCCGGCTGGGGCAGCGTCACATTTGAGGTCGACAATACGGGAATCCAGCCCGATGAACTCGAGAAACTCGTACAGGAACTCGTCGATCAGGATCTGCCCGTCGAAGCCGTCTGGGTGCTCCCGCCGATGCGAGACCGAAGAATCAATCTCCGTTCGTTCATCTGGCCGGCATCAAATGGACAGCTGCGCGCCATGAAAATCGACGATATCGACCTGCAGCCCTGCGATGGTTTGCATGTGCGAAAGACCGCGGAGGTTGGGCGGGTGCGGGTTACCGGCCTGTCGCGTTTACCGGGACGAATGTATCGCTGCGACGTCCGCCTTCCCAACGGAGATGAACGTCAAGGCGGGGAACAATCGACCTGATCGCACCACGCTGCTTCTTGTGAAGGCTCGACCTTCGTTGGAGGAGATTCTACCAGTGCTCGCTGACATTCATCGCGCGCAGATTTCCTTGCGCCACCAGATGGTGAAGAAGGTCGATCTTGCGCTTGTACTGCCGCTCGAGATTGGCAACGGCTCCAGGAGCGTCCCACCGCTCCAGGCATTCGACGAATTCGCTCATTGCGGTTGCGATCTCTTCGAAATGGCCAGGCTGCTCGAGGTCCAGTTGCCTGATGAAAGTGGTACGGCCATTGAAGGCGTGGACCATCTGCAACGACAGTTGATTGCCCTTCATCGCTGCAACGCGCTCGAAAAGAGCCTCGATGAAATCGGCGTAGGGTCGAACATTGTGCGTGAGTTCCTGGCCAAGTGCCACAAGCGGCCCAGTTTTCGGCATCGTCAAGCCGGACTTCGAGAAGCTCTGCACGCTGGCTTCGATAGTATGCTTGAGCATCGCGAAGGCAACTTCGTAGTCTTCGGCTATTTCGGTCGCATTCAGCGGCTTCGAGAAATAGCCGCTTCCCGGCACTGCTTGAATGATTCTTTCTTCCGCCAGCATGATCAAAGCTTCGCGAACAGGCGTCTTGCTGACGTTGAGCCGACGCGCGAGCACTCCGATGTCGAGCCTGGTGCGCGGAGGAATTTTCTGAAAGACCAGGAGATGCTTGAGGCGGCCATAGGTCTGGGCTGTCTTGAACCGATCTGCCCAGGGCCGCTCATCCGCAGAATTCGTCTGATACTGAACGTCAAACATCGTACCCCCAAGGAGTCAAACTGCACTCGCATGCCCATGGCACACAACATTGCCTTCGCAGACAGCTTGCGCTGTGATATCCGATGTATTCCGAGTCCCTTAAAAGCGCCACCTAGAGACGTTGGCGCGAACATACTGCACGTTCAAGGCGCTGAGAAGTCACAATTCTGTTGCAATTGAGAAAAGTTTCGGCTCTGCGAGTAAGATCCAACAGTTAGCTCTCATTCGATGCCTCAGTCGAGGTGCTGCGCTGGAGGGCCTCGATTAGCAGCACGCGCCGTTCGAGCCATTGATCAAGGGCAGCCAGGACCCGGCTCTCTTCCTTCGAATTGAGGGCGCTAACCAGGTCGGCGATCCGGTCGACGGCCGGCCGCGCGGTTTCCGGCGATTTCAGCTCCCATTGGCGAAAGCCACGCGTGCGTACGTTGAACGCCCAGATCTCCCTGAGCATTTTAACATTTTGCGCCAATAGCGTGGTGCGGTCATGAAGGTGGTCTTCAAAGATCGTCACTTCGGTCGCCAGTGCGTCACCATGCGGCACGGGCGCTCCTGGTACCCTGCTTTGAAGGATCGCCGGCGGACGCAGATCCGAAAACGTAAAGGAAGACAGATCTTTCCGGACAGCGTGCTTCAGGATGGCGAAAGCGAAATTGAAGTCCT
Organism: Sinorhizobium sp. CB7; assembly: GCF_041357635.1. Taxonomy (NCBI): domain Bacteria; kingdom Pseudomonadati; phylum Pseudomonadota; class Alphaproteobacteria; order Hyphomicrobiales; family Rhizobiaceae; genus Sinorhizobium; species Sinorhizobium sp. CB7. Next base: position 29,628 of record NZ_JAULLL010000003.1, on the reverse strand, counting down.
CGTTCAAAGCCCTCAAAGCTTCCAGCGAACGGCACTCTTTCGGCAGATCCATTCCAAAACCCCCAGTCGGAAAATTCGAACTGACGTGTCCCCTTCGATTCAGTCGAGATGTCCAGCGTCTTATGTCCCCCATCCTCGCGGGGTTTCAAGGACTATTCCTTTTTAGAATCCTTATAACCAGCAGACGCCACCGAAATGCAACACCGACGTAGCGCGCGCAAACACGCAGACCAGTCGCTTGTGTCCCTTCGTTAATTTTCCCATGCCCCGGCAGTGGTCACCCTGTGAACCGCAAGGCAGGTACCCTTAGTAAAAATAGGGGTCGCAATAAGATATATTTGCAATATACTCCTAATATATCTCGAAAATTCCTTGTTAATTCAGCAACATCATCAAATTTCATCCGCAAACTGTCGATTATATTAAGAATATATTCCCGAATCCTATTGTGTTTCTTAAGAAATACATCCAACCTGACTTTTGTGAAGGAGGCATGACAACGAGGAATGCGACGTTTCTTTCTTTCACCGAACTCAAGAACAAACAGTTTTTTCGCGCTTAGACTCAATCATTGGCCGGAGGTCTTGATGAACAAGCATGTCAACTTGAATTTGGAAGCTGGCGCCAGGACTGTTCGGCGGCCCGAGGCATCACTCGCACTCTTTGGCGGAGATCCCGTTGTCTCTCCGGGACGTGTAACGCCATGGCCGGCAGCAAAGAAAAAACATCTCAAGGCACTTGGCACGGTCGTGGAGAGTGGAAAATACCACCGCGTCAACCACCCGATTGTATCGGACCTTGAGCGGCGCCTTTCGGACTGGGCCGGGAACTGGTCAGTTCGTTCCGTGGGAAGCGGTACCGCAGCAATTCATGTGGAACTCGATTACTTCAAGGATCGAGGGACCCGCGTTGTCACTGCCGCGCTCAACTGGCCAGGGGCCGTCGGCCCAATTTCGATCAGTGGCCTCGAACCAGTATTCGTCGACGTCGATCTGCACCTGGGCGGCATTGATCAGGGTGCCGCGACCAGTCGCTTTGAGCCTGATGTCGCGGTCGTCCTCATCACGCATCTTTTCGGAAACAACATATTGACACCGAAACTGAGGGCCGCTGCCCGAACGAGGGGAGTGGTGATCATCGATGATGTGTGCCAGTCCATTGGTGCCATCAAGAAAATTGTCAATGGCGTCTATATCGACAGCGATGCCCTCGCGCTATCGGGAAACGGCGCAAAGCATCTTGGAGCGGGAGAGTTGGGATTTGTCGTCACGAATGACCCAAATCTCATCCAGCATGTTGATCATGTGTCCCTGACCAGTTCGTCCAGGAACGGGGCACGGATCTTTTCTCCAAACTCGCAGGGATACAATTACCGACCCAACGTATTCTCTGCCGCGATAGCCAGGTCTCGCATGAAGAGTCTCGATCAACAGCTCCAGAAGCGGAGAAGTAACGCGACGCTGCTCTGGCATATGATCAAGCATCTTCCGGGCGTGATGCCGCTTTTCGATCCGAATGATCACCATCAGTCGATGCTCAACTTTCCCTTGCGCATCGAATTGGAACGGCTCGGCTTTCCTCCCGGCCCGGCAGCGCGGGATTTTGTCGTGAAGTTGCTGCAGGCCGAGGGCGTACCGGTTTGGGTTTGGCTGACAAAGCCGGTCTTTGAGTATTTGCCGGGCATTCGCGAAAAATGGCGTGCGGCGGATTTCCCGAACACGATGAAGCTCCTGGATACGATGTTTTACGTCTCCGAGATCGCTCCGCCGAACGATGCGGAGGTGATGAAGCTCTATGCCGACGCCTTTCATAAGGTCTGGGACGTCCTGCCAAAACTGGTCACCAATATACCAGAAGTTGCAAGCGCCGCTTGAGCTTTTATTTGACGAGGATCGAAACATGCAATCAGCGATAAGGGGATTTACACCTTACGGCATTTCCGTTGTGGTGAAATTCGGTGGAAGCCTGATGCGCAACCTTGAAGCGTGTCGCGCGGCGTTGGCTGAACTGGAAGAGCTGGGGCGCAGCGGTCACCGCATCTTGATCGTCCCAGGAGGCGGCATACCGGACAAAGCGATCGAGGCGGTTGACGCGACACATCCGCTTGCCCCGTTCACAGCTCACCACGCATGTGCTCTTGCCCAGGATCAGACCGCCTACATGTTGTCTGACCCCGCCCTATCATCCAATCTTGTGGCGTGCTCGACATTGGGCGAATGCCGGCTCCGCCTGAGAGAAGGCAAGCTTCCGGTACTGCTGCCTTCAAAGATTCTGTTCGCCCTGGATCCGGTGGAGTGGAGCTGGGATATTACTTCGGATGCGATTGCTGCCTGGATCGCTTGGCTCACCGATACGCCGAAGCTCGCAATCTTGACGGATGTCGATGGCGTCTATCGCAACGCGGCGACAGATGATCCCACGGCTCTGATCACGGAAATACGCTCCGATGAATTGGCCCGCCTCGGTCACACCTCTATCGATGCCTGTGCCGCTCACTTCATGTCACAGCGAGGGATTTCTGGCGTGGTCCTCAACGGCACCCATCCCTATCGTCTGCGTGATTGGCTTGAGGAAAGACGTGTTACAGGCACGCGTATCACGTCCATACCTCACACGATTTCTCCGTTGCAGCAAATTGCATTGGGGGCCGCGTAGATGTCTTCATTGGGACTAACGGTTTACGGCCCCGAGGTCGCAAAATCCGGCCTGACCGCAGCACTTGACGATTTCATTCGCCGAAAGACAGGACTTGAAATCGCGGAACGGTTCTTTGCGGTTCATAGCCGCGCATCAATCGAAGCATTCTATACCCTGACCGGTTCCACCGGAGGAAGGCACTGGCCGCTCGTGCTGGACTTGTTCGACATGCGTCCTGTCTTTGCCACGCTTTGGACCGGCCCCAACGCTCTTGCGGTGCTCCAGAATGTGAAAGGCAAAACCCAACCTGCGCAGGCCGCGAATGGCAGCGTCCGCAGCTGCTTTTATTGCGATAACCCAGTTACCAATTTGCTGCATGTCAGCGACAGTGACAGTGTGATGGATGCCGAGTTGCAGATCCTTCGCAGTCAGTCGACCGGGACTGACGGAGCGGGCTGGCACGCATTGGATTCGGGTCGCGTATCGCATTCTTCGTTTCGCGTACTGCTTTCGATCCTTGATAGCTCCGGAGCGTGTGAAACTGGAGCTCGCGAAGGCAATGACAATGCGTTGAAGCATGCTCGAGCGGCTTTCGAGCAGGCTCAGGTCCTCGCCTCCAGGAAGGGAGTGCTGCCTATCGTGCAGGGCTATCTGGCTGGCGATCCTGATAGCCTTGGCAATCTCCTCAAGCACGCGGGTCGGGTTTCGGCCTGGGATCGCCTGATCCTCGAAGCAGGCTTGTTCGCGATGCCTGTTTGGGGTCCACTTATACGTCCGGTACCCGCGTTGCGATCCGGAGCAGGCTCATGATTTCGGGTCTCCTCCAGACTGCCTTGGCTGCGATAGCTCCCAATCGCTCTGAAGAAAGCTGGATAGCCGGCAGCACCGTGATTGCTCATCTGATCGATCGAGCGCCGAACGACATAGACATCCACCACGTCAACCCGGGTGCGTTCGACCGAGCCATCGAAGACGACACCAGGGTGCTTGCGCGCAACGGGTTCATCGTAGGCGCTCGTGAGGAATCAAATTCGGAATTGGAGATAACCTTCACCGGTCGCGACGGGGCGATCGGGATAAATTGGGTCCTCGAGCCGCACCGGCCAGCGTCTCTTATCGCTGATCCCGTGATCGGCATGCGTGCCAGCCTGGCCGACGTCGTCGCGCGAAAGATCGAAATGTATAAGCAAGATCATCTTGCAAAACACAGAGGCGATTTGGTTGCGCTCCTGCGCCACCCAACTGCCATCGCCGCTGAACTTGATCCCGTCAGGCTCGAACAGGAGCTTACGGCGCTGGGTTTCGTGGCGGCCCCGCTTGTACAGGCCCGCCGATTTTCAGCGCAGGAACAAACATTGTTCAGCGTCCTCGCCAAAGAGCTCACCGGCTTTGATTCTCTCCCGGCAGAGGTCATTGAACGCAACCTGTCCGTCCTCGAATGTGAAAGAAGCAACGTCGGGGATATCAGCAACCTGCTTGATGCCTTTCGCCAACTGCGGGAGCAGGAGCAGGACACCAAACCGTTCCAGAGATGCCAAAAGCTCCTCCGGAACGAGCACCTATCACAGACGATCGCCCAGCTTATTTATCTCTTTTACCTTGGCGCCATACGCGTCGACGGAGGTTGGAAGCGGTGTGGATGGCAGCAACATACCGACGCCCTGGTATGGAAGGCGATTGGCGTTCACCCACCCATGACCCGCGGAGGCGGTGAATATGGCGATTGGGCCAAGCATCCAGACGCAATCGCTTTGGCCGCCTTGCCGGAAGGATCCCGCGAATGACTGACGGCGTCCACGATGTTGCGATCATCGGCTCGGGATTCGCTGGATCCCTCATCGCACACGCCCTGGCCGAAGAAGGACTGAATGTCGTGATCGTCGAGGCCGGCGGAGCATTTGAGGATGAACGGCATGTAAGGCAGACGCTGCGGGAAGCGTTCACCAGCTCCGACGAGGACGAACTTTTTGCACCGTATGCCGGGCTCGTTGCCCCGCAGCCGCGCGGGCATAAGGCTGCATACTACGTTCACAATAATGATCCGGAACCCAGCCAGTTTGGTGGCGAATTTCTCCGTCTTGTCGGTGGCAGCGGCCTCGCTTGGCTTGGGACAGCCTTGCGCATGTGCCCGAACGACTTCCGCATGCAATCAGCCTTTGGTCGCGGGGTTGACTGGCCGATTTCCTATCCTGATCTCGAGCCGTGGTATTGCAAGGCAGAGCAAGAGCTCGGTGTGGCGGGGGAACCCGATGCCGATACCAGCCTGGGATCCTATCGCAGCCAGCCATTCCCAATGCCTGCGATAGCCCAGAGCTATGCAGATCGCCAGGTCGCCGATCGGACAATGACGCTTTCCTTCGAGACAAGTCCGCTCCACGTCGTTGCCACCGCGCAGGCTCGCAATTCCATTGACGGCTATAACGGGCGACCGCTCTGCGAAGGATACGCATCATGTGTGCCACTTTGTCCAGTCGGTGCGAAATATGATCCCTTGATTCACTTGCGGCGGGCTCTTCTCTCAGGCGCCGAATTGTTGCCGGAAGCCATCGTCACCCAACTCGACATCTCGGACGAGGGACGCGTGACTTCTGCAGTGTTCAGAAGGGCCGATGGCTCAACCGGAACCGTATATGCTCGCACTTTCGTCCTTGCGGCAAATGGGATTGAGACACCCCGATTGCTGCTCTTGTCCAACCAGAAGCGCTCTGCCGGTCTGGCCAACGAAAGTGGACAGGTCGGGCGTAATCTCATGGATCATCCTGAAAAGCACTCCTGTGCCATCCTTCCGGATCCTATTTTTTCCTATCGGGGACCACAATCGACCTCGAGTATCGAGACACTGCGTGACGGTCCCTTTCGCAAGCACAGAGCTGCGTTTCGGACGGCACTTCGCAACGACGGTTGGCGTATCGCAAACGGCGCTCCATCCGGCCAATCAGGCAAAGCGTTACATGGCACGCTCATTGAGCTGGTGGAGCAGAGAGGACTTTTCGGAAGAGCGCTTAGATCCGCGCTGGAATATCTCGGGCCGCGCCAATTCGCGTTGCAGAGTGTCGTCGAGATGCTGCCGAATGCGGAAAACCGAGTGTCGCTGTCGCCGAGCCTCACCGATGAACTCGGCTCGCCGAGACCTGTCATCCGGTTCCGGATCGGCAGTTACGAACGTGACGGCATTGCCGCAGCGGCGCGGCTGCACGCCCGAATATTCGATGCTCTTGGCTGTCGATCTGGCGACATCTTTATCGATCTCCAAGAAAAAGCAACCGAACCGGACGCTGCCGGCAGCCATATCATGGGAACGACGATCATGGGAAAAGATCCGGCCACGTCGGTCGTCGATCCGAATTGCCGTACACACGACCACCACAACCTTTTCATCGTCGGGAGCTCTGTTTTCCCGACCGGAGCAGCTGCGAACCCGACGCTCACGATCAGTGCGCTGGCGCTGCGTGCGGCACAGTACATCAAGGGGACCATGCGAGATGCCTGATGTATCCGACCTTATGGCGCGAGGAACGCTGGCCGCGATAGGCACGCCGCGAACCCTTGAACACCGATCAGCACGTCGACACAACTGAGGTTTCATGATGGGAAGCGTACAGCCCAGGGAAGAAAAATTAGCCGCCGGACTGATCATAATGGTCATCGCCCAGATGTTCTTCACCGGCACGGACACGTCGGCCAAGTGGCTCTCTCTTGCGGGACTTCCAGCCCTCCAAATCGCCTTTGTCCGTTATTTCATCCATTTCCTGCTCGCGATCCTTGTTTATTTGCCAAGAGAGGGTTTGCCGGCACTCAAATCGAATAGTCCGTTAAAGCAGTTCTTGCGCTCGACATGCCTGCTCGGCGCGACAATCTTCAATTTTTTAGCGCTGAAATACCTTCCGATCAGCGTCACGACTACAATATCCTTTGCAGGCCCGATGCTGGTTACGCTGCTTGCCATCCCGCTGCTCGGCGAAAAGGTCGGCATTCACAGGTTCAGCGCCGTTTGCGTCGCCTTTGTCGGCGTCCTTGTCGTGGTTCAGCCGTGGGACGCCAGCTTTCATCCCGCGATGCTCTTGAGCCTCAGCGTCCTTTTGTGCGGTTCCATCTACTACATCGTGACGCGCATGCTGTCCGGTATCGATGGCAATGCCACGATGCAACTATGGTCAAGCGGTATGGGTACGGTTGCGCTTCTGCCGTTAGCGCTTTCTGAATGGACATGGCCGGTCAGCATCCATACCTGGGTCATACTCTGCTTCGTGGGCTTCTTCGGAGCGGCTGCTCACACGATTGTCGCGGCTGCTCACCGCCTTGCCGATGCATCGATCCTTGCTCCCATTGTCTATATTCAGGTCTTCTTCGCAACGGTTTCCGGCATCCTGGTCTTCGGCAGCTGGCCGACGATTTCCACGCTTGCGGGCGGGGCGATCATCATCGCTTCCGGTCTCTATATCTGGCAGCGAACAAGCGGCCGGAAACCGTCGGGTGCCCCGCTTGGCTCGATTTCGAACTACAGGCATTCGTCATGACCATCATCCGGCCGCTCGCTGTCGCGCGCCTCAAGACAGCATCCGCCCCCGTCGGAGCTTCAGTCTGCCGCGCGGACCCTCGTCCGCGCAGGTGCAACAGATTCATGAGCATATTCTGCTTCTATCCACGTCTGAGGAGATGAACGATGAAAGTCAGTGATTGCACGCTGCGCGACTATCTGGGGTCCGCATTGGTAAACGCATCGTCGCTGGATTGCCTGGCGATTGCCGGCATGCTCTCTGAACTGGATATCGATGAATTGGAAATCGGAGATCCTTTTTCGTATGAGCAGGACGTGGCTCTCTTGAAGAGCCTTCGTACGCATGTTCCGGTCGCAACCTTTTATGGGCCCAAGCAGGTATCGACTCTTCGAGCCGACCTGGAATGGGTCAAATCGCTTGGGGTCGACGGCATCGTGATCTCAATACCCGCCTCCGATCAGTTCGCCAAAATCAAACTTCCCGTCGTGGACTGGAGCTATCGATTTGAACTTGTCAGCAGAGCGCTGGAAATAAGTGATGAAATCGGACTCTACGCGGTAGCGACAGGAGAAGATTCTCCGTCGGCTGAGATCACATACCTGAAGGAGTATCTGAGCATCGTGCATTGCGCAGGCGCGCAGAAGTTCCGATATGCCGAGTCGATATCGAAGAGCCTGCCAGTCGACACATATCAACGCGTAAAGGAATTGCTCGAAGCCGTTCCTGATGCGCAGATCGAGATGCATTGCCACGACATGTTCGGTTTGGGACTGGCAAACGGTGTGGCTGGGGTTCAAGCCGGAGCCACCTGGATTTCCGGAACGTTCTTGGGAGCAGGTGAGCGTGGAGGTAACATCAATACGATCGACGCCTTGGCTGTTTCGAAATTTCTGTGTGGGCAGAGCCAGAGAAATCTGCAGAACATTGGGCATATTTCCAGAAAACTGGCCGATGCGCTGGGAATGAGCTTCCTCTCGTCACAGCGCGTTATCGGCGAGAAATGCTTCGCTTTCGAGCAGCCTAATCCACTTTTCAACCAGCAGGTCTATCTGCCGTTTGACCCAGGCGAGGTTGGACAGAGCGTATCGGTCGTGCTCACCGGCAAACATCCCATCGAAACGATCCAGTACGTCGCTGACAAAGCTGGCATATCTTGCGACAAGAACCGTCTTTCCGAGGCTGATGTTCGCATCAGACATTTGTTGATGACAAGCGGCACTACCATTGATCAGCAGACCGCAGCCATGATCATCAGACAGCTGTGAGAGCTGTGTCGCAGAAGCAAACCCAAGTTCTTTCGGTGAGGTCCCTGTTCCTGACAACAGCTGCCAAAACCGGAAAGATCGTTAGCCACGACTAACGGTGGCAAGATCCAGAAAGTGACCAAGCTCCCTGAGATCGAAGAAGAGGGCTTCTGGTTCATAGCCCTCCAATTCAGCACGCATCCGCGTCGATTGATGGCGCGCGCCGACAAAGGCACAGTAACGCATCTGTGCTCTGCGCGCTGCTTCGCAGCCTGCGACGCTGTCTTCAATGACGAGGCACTCATGTGGCTCAACGCCCATTGCCTCTGCGGCGAGCAGGAAAACGGCAGGATCAGGCTTGCGCAAGCCGACATCATCGGAGGAAAAGAAACGTGAACCAATAAGCCCGAACAGCCTGGTCGCCCGCATTCGCTGGATCAGGTCCGCACGCGAGGCGTTTGACGCTACGCAGAATGGAATGGGGAGCCATTTGAGGGTTTCCAGTGCTCCGTTCGTCGGTGCAAGTCCCGCTGAGACACCCGCGCGCCATTCCGCCCTGACCTCGTCCATAAAGCTCTCGTGCAGACGTACGCCGAGAAGTTGTTCAAGCAGCGGCTGATCCTTCTCCTTGGGGACCCCGGATAACGTTCTCGCGATTTCATCGGGCTCGAGATTCAGTCCCTGCGCGGCAAGCTTGTTCGATATGATTTCAGCAGCCATTGCCTCGGTTTCAGCCAACGTGCCGTCAAAGTCGAAGATGATGAGTTTAGGCCGAGCGACGGCGGCATACGACTGCAGATCGACGACTGTCATTTCGGATCACCAGGACGAACGAGGGGCTGCGTTTCTAGACCGTGGTGGCAATGGACGACCACGCTGGCATCTTCCAGGAAGACGACCTCATAAGACGGAGGAGCCGCCACAAGATCGGATCGACCCCGTTGGCCGAAGTCCAGGGCGATATGGTGAGCCGTACCGCGGCTGGCGGTGAACGGTATTCCCGCAAAGCTGCCGGCCGCGGTGAGATGTCGGTGGCCGAAGAGCATATGACGCACGGCTTTGTGTTTGCTGACAATGTCGAGGAAGCGCTCAGGTTCGATCATATCGTCCTCCGGCGCAAAAAAGGGCGCGTGCAAGTTGCTGGGCGTGTGATGCATGGCGAGCAGCACCGGTCGGTCGGCCGCATCTGCAAGCTGTGCATCGAGCCATTCGATCCGACCGCCATCCAGGCAGCCGCTGTCGCTCGTCTCGTCATTCGTGTCGAGCAACAAGATTCGCCATTGGTCAATATCGATCGCTGACTGCACGAAGCCCTCGCCGCCAAACACATCACGGAACGCGGCGCGTCGATCGTGGTTGCCAATGGTCAGGTGAACAGGCAAGCGGACATCTGCAAGGATATCCCGCAGCAGCCTGTAAGCTGCCGGATCGCCGGTGTCCGCCAGATCGCCAGTTATCACGATCGCCACGGCATCGGGATGCGCCCGGGAAATGTGGGCCAGGGTCTCGCGCAACCTTTGAGCCGGGTCCATCCCGTAAAGTGTGCGGCCGGGGGCAACGATATGAGGGTCTGTCAGGTGGATGATTTTCTGCATGATAGGAAGGTCGCTTTTTGGCCCGACCCATTTTTCAGGGTCGGGGAATGAAGGGATATGAGACTTCTAGTTAAGGCGCGCGTTCGTTGCCTTGACGAGCTCTTTCAGACCCTCCTCCGGCGTCGTGTTGCCACGCTGGACCTGATCGATGATCGCGCGTTGGGCGCGCCAAATTTCCTTGCTGTTTCCTCCCGCGTAGCTGTACCAGGGACGCGAATATTCGACCTGTTTGAACGCTGTCGCGTATGTGGGATTGGTTGCGTAGAAGTCGCGCAGGGTCACGCCGGCCTGCTTGTTGGTGGGCATGTAGCCCGTGGATTTCGCGACATAGGCCTGCGACTCAGGACTGGTAAGAAATTTGACGTATTTCCAAGCCGCTTGTTGATGCGCTGGATCCTGCGCGATAATGGCAACCGCGTTGCCACCCGTCGGAAGACCGCCACCTGACGTGCTGATCGGGAACGGCGCTGTTCGCATCGTGAAACGGTTTCCTACCGCCTCGGTAAAAGCGGCCACGCTCGAGGGCGACGAGATGAAGAAGCCGAGCTTGCCTGCAAAGAATTGCTGGCGGTACGGGTCGGCGGTGGTCGCGACATTCATCGACGTCTCTTTGGCGAGACGCTGCAGGAGTTTCAAAGCGTCGAGGCCGACTGCGTTGTCAAAACCAACGCCCGTCCCATCCGCGTTGACAATCTGTCCGCCAAGGCTCAGGACGGTGGCCTGCCAGTCCCAATCGGATTCGATGGAACCGGCCGAAAAGTCCATGCCGTTTATATCCTTACCCAAAGCATTGATATCCTGGGCAAGTTTGATGATGCCGCCCCAGTCCTTGGGAAAGGCCTCGGGATCGTGCCCCGCCTGCTTCACCAGGTCCGCGTTAAAATAAATGATCGGCGTGGAGGCATTGAACGGGATGGCATACTGGGTCCCGTTGACGTGCCCGAGGCTGAGGAGTGAAGCATCGTAGTTCGCCGAGACCCAGTCCGCGCCTTCCGCATTCATGAACGGCGTGAGAGCAACGGTCTGATTGCGCTTCGACAGCGTTTCGACCATCGGCTTCAACACGCTGTAGCCGGAGAAATATACGTCTGGCAAGTCACCCGTGATGGCGCCACGTGCGATGGCCAGGTTTGCCTCTTCGTAGTTCGGCGGCGACAGCCGAAACTTGATCTTTATCTCAGGGTTCGCCTGCATGAATGCCTGGGCGAGGGGCTCCTGAAAGCTTTTCAACTCTGGCCATGGATACATCACATCCAGCGTGATTTCCTCGGCGGCAGCCGGAAGGCTCGCTCCGATGGCGGCAAAACTCAGGGCAATTGCGGCGATTGTGGTTTTTGGGACATTGGACATTATCGGCATATCTCTATTTCTCCTTAAGCAAAATGTGAAAAATCTGGGCACCGATTGCCAATGGCGACGTGCGGGCCTGTTGCAGCGCTCCTATTTGACCCCTGACATCGCGATGCCCTGGACGAAACGGCGCTGGGCGGTGAGAAAGAAGATGACGAGCGGTAGCGTAACGATCGTTGCCGCAGCCATCAGCGGACCGATCCGGTCGCCGCTCTCATCACTGCGAAACATGACGACCCCGAGTGTCGGCGGCGCCAGTTCAGGTGAGGTCACCACAATGAGCGGCCAGTAGAGGTCGTTCCAGTGGTAGGACACCGAGAAAATCGCGAAGGCAGCGATGGCGGGCTTGCTTGCGGGCAGTATCAGCCTCCAAAGGATTGCCGCCTCGGAAAGGCCCTCGAGCCGAGCAGCTTCGATCACCTCGTTGGGATATTCCCGCAGGAACTGCGCGAGCATGAGAATGGCGAAGACTGAAACGAAGAACGGCACCATCAGCGCAAAATAGGAATTGAGGAGCTGCAACTCGGCAAGCCCGACGAAGAGCGGCAATGCGACTGCCTGAAAGGGAATGGCCAGGCAAAAGACGATTGTTGCCGTAAGCAATGTCTTGCCGCGGAAGGGCAGTTTGGCAATCGCATAGGCACAGGGAAGTGCCGTTGCGACTTGCAGAAACAATATGCCGGCACAAACGACGACACCGTTGGCCATAAAGCGCAGCAACGGCGTTTCCGACAGCGCTTGCGCGTAATTGTTGATCCCATCCCACTGTTGCGGCCAGAACATCGATGCCGTGTTGAATGCATCGCCCGAGGCGCGCAACGACGTAAGGAGCATCCAGAAAAATGGAAATGCGGAATAGATAATACCGATCCAGAGGAACACATGGGCAAAAAGAGCCGGTTTGGAGCTTGGGTGCTTCATGCTGCGCGCTCCTTTCTTGCGACAAGGAATTGGATGAGCGAGATGGTGCCAATCATCGCGACGAAGATCAGGGTAAGAGCGCTGCCGTAACCCACGCGGAAGTAGGAGAATGCCTCCAAATAGGTCTTGTAGAGGATTACATCCGATCGGCCCGCAGGGCCCCCCTCGGTCAGGACGACGACCAACTCAAAGACCTGAAAGGCGCGGACTGTGGTCAGCAGCACAGCGACCAGTGTTGTCGGCGCCAACTGAGGCCAGGTGATGCGACGGAATCTGTCCCAACCACGGTCGGCACCATCCAAAGCCGCCGCTTCATAGAGTTCTTTCGGGATCGTGGTCAGGCCCGCCAGAAAGATGGTGAAACAGAAAGACATGTGCTGCCACACCGCGATGAACGCCAGCGTCGCCAGGACAATGGCGGGGTCGGAGAAGAAATCGACCGAAGGCAGGCCAAGAGCTTGGAAAAGTGTTTTGACCGGTCCGATCCGCTCATGAAGGATGAAGCTCCAGACGAGCGACATCACAGCCATCGTGGCGGTAATGGGCAGAAAGAACAGAATTTCGTAGAACCTGCGTGTGCGGCTTCGGGCATTGACCAGGAGCGCAAAGAAAAGTCCCAGGACAACGGCTGCCGGCACCACCATGCCGGTGAACAGGAACGTGTTCCTTACGGCCTGGAGCGCTTCGGGATCCGTCAAAGCCTTCGCGAAGTTCCCAAGACCTATCCAGTCAAGGTGCAAGGCGCCAAGTTCGTAATCGGTGAAACTGAAGAGAACTACGGCTGCGAAAGGTGCAAGCGTCGTGAGCGTGATCAGGACTACCGCCGGACCAACGCACCAAAGTGCCATCGTCTCGGACCGGCGCCTGGCAGTCCAGGCTGCGTGCCGGAATGGTGCTGTCTGACTGACCGCGCTCATGAAACCACCGTCAGAGACGCTTTCTGATCCCTCTCCTCCCGATTCAGAATCGGCAAGGCTCCGCCATCGGCGCCAAAGACATGCAGACCATTACCGGCTGCTTCCAGCCAAAGCGCGCCGGTCAACGCACCTGCCTCGACCATTGCACGATGATCGGCAGCACGGGCCTGCGCCACGAGCGGCCGGCCGGTTCGTTTGGCCGAGCACCACAAGAGCACCTCCGGCCCCAACAACTCGACGCGGTCAAGTGTGACCGGAATGCTCAACTGTGCATGAGAAGACGGCGCCGGGCGCAAAGCGAGGGTCTCAGGCCGGATGGCCAAAGTGAGCCGGCTACCGTTTTGTGCGACGCGGAGCGCGACTTTGTCGGCCTCCTGTACAAGCAGGTTGCCCCTTGCCTCAGCAGAAAGGCAGTTGATGGCAGGTTGGCCGATAAAGGTCGCAACATCGAGATGCTTCGGCGACGTATAAAGCGTCTCCGGCGTGCCGTATTGCAGCACGCTGCCGTGCATCATCAGCGCGATCCGATCCGACATGGTCATCGCTTCTGTCTGATCATGTGTCACATACAGGATAGTTGCGTCCAGCCGCTTGTTGAGCGAGACCAGTTCGGCGCGCATCGCGACCCTGAGTTTTGCGTCAAGGTTCGACAATGGTTCATCCATCAGGAACAAGCCTGGCTTGCGTACCATAGCCCGCGCGAGCGCAACCCGTTGTCGCTGCCCGCCGGAGAGTTGCGCCGGGCGTCGATCGAGCAAATGATCAATCTCGACCAGGGCGGCCATTTCGCGGACTTTTGCGGCAATCTCCGCCATCTGCGTACGCCTCCCTGGCATGAAGCGACCGACGAGCGGAAGCCGCTGCGTCGTGCTGAGATGTCCCATCTCAAGCGGCAAGGAGATATTCTCCGCGACCGTCATGTGGGGATAAAGCGCATAATTCTGGAACACCATCGCAAGGTTGCGCGCCCGCGGAGCAAGATGGTCGACAACCTGCCCTCCAATCGAGACGGTGCCCTGATCCTGAGCTTCGAAACCCGCTATAATTCGCAAGAGCGTGGACTTTCCGCAGCCCGACGGTCCAAGGAGGGAGACGAAGGACCCGGCGCGTACATCAAGGGTAATTTCTCGAAGCACGTCGGTAGAACCGAATGCTTTGGTGACATCGTTAATGGCTAGTGTCGCGCCCATGGCTTTCTCGTCTCTCATCTATCGATGAGAGCGGGATAATGGAATTTAATTTCAGAAATGTGACATCTGGAAATTTATTCCATAAACGCGTATTCAAGTTGCTATTCTCTTTTGGGTTGTGTCGCTTCATTTGACCGAAGCCGATTTGAAGCAAATGAAGAACAACCTGAGCGATGCTCGCAATGAGGCGCGCACGGCAGCGCGTAAAAGTTTCTCAATGATGCCTGTTTCGGTTGGCAGCGCTCACGCCGCTTTGGGCTTCGTTAGCCTGCTATGGCCGGAAAAACGGCATGTGCGCAAAGAACAACCGTGCACAGATCGATTGGCGATCTGCCGCCGTGAACTTGCCCCTTCGGTGGCCTCGTTTACAGGGCCAAGGTCCGGCGACGAACTTTAATGTTTGGGTGCGCTCGGCATGGATGGTGTCGGTGTTGCATGCCCGGTGTTTAGGAAGGGCGGACAAAGTGTTAGGGTTTGTTGTTTATCTCTCGCAAACCGCGGGCAAGGCACTCGCTCAGTAGAATAAACGATGGAACGTGCATTCCGGAGCCAGCTTCCGGCCAGGAGCCAGTTGAACTGAGCAGAAGCACCTCATCCGCAGTCTGCGCAATCGGGCAATCCGCACGCGTGGTGATGGCTAGCGTTTGCGCACCCGCGTTACGGGCAATCTCCAGAAAATCTTTGGTTTCCTCCGTAACCCCACTGTTCGAAATGCCAATCGCCAGACTTGATGCGTCAAGCGTCCGGGCGAGCCCATGAGACATGCTTGCGGACCCTGGTGAATGTACCGGGAGCCCTAACCAGATGAGACGTATCGTCAAAAGATCAGCACAGACAGACGAGGCGCCCATGCCAAAAATCTCAACGCGTCTCGCGATACGGAGCCTCTCGATTACGCGTCCGATCTGCGCCCGATCCAAGAGCCGGGCGGAGGATGCAATGGCGTTCTGGAGCGCGGCACTCAGGCTGGCGATCTCGGGTGCGAGGAAAGCGTCCCCAGGGTCGGCGTGGTGGGCCCGGTGGCTTGCCCTTTCCCGTTCGATTTCACCGCTGAGGGCTATCTTGAATTCAGGAAACCCGGAGAAGCCAAGTGTACGACAAAACCGGACAACAGAGGCCTGCCCGCTCTCCGTCTGGCGGGCCACGTCAGTAACGGACTGGGTCAGAATAATCTCGGGATCCTGCGCGATATAAAGCGCTATTCGAGCCAACGCTTTCGGAGCGGTATTGATCGACTCATAGATCATGTCGAGCAAAAGGGGCTGGCTCTTCAGTGCTTTGTTCATGCAGGATAACCAATGATCGAAACGCGTCCCAGTGCGGATTTCGACTCCATTTATCAGAAAGTAACTCACTTCAATTATTAATTTTTTTAACATCGTCGAGAGAGGCTAAGCTCTGCATTCAAACGAGCTCGCCTTCTCGCCCTCAATGTCTTTGTCCGATTGTCCCTCGACAACTGTCATAGAACTGTCATAAACGAGGCGGTCACTGTCCGACAACGCACCACGGGAAAGTGGAACGCAATGCCAAGAATCGCTGTGAAGGAAACGGCGAGCAAGGAAACGGCTTCGCATTTCTCGGTCGCGCAGGCCGGGGCACTTTGCTGGCGACGAAATTGGCGCACCGGGGAACTTGAGGTGCTGCTTGTGGCAAGCCTAAGCACCGGTGGATGGGACATCCCTAAGGCCACATCGAGGATGAAGAGACGTCGCGCGACGCCGCAATCCGAGAGGCCTTTGAAGAGGCTGGCGCCATAGGCACAGCGTCGAGCGAGCCTATCGGATCTTTCTCATACTGCAAGACCTTCAGCTCGACGGAATTTCGCGTGAGCGTCCATTTGATACATGTTGAAGCCACGGCCGCCGACTACCCAGAAAGGGATATCCGACCATCGCGATGGGTGTCGGTCTCGGCGGCAGCTGATGAAGTCGATAGGGCAACGCTTCGAACTCTCCTGGGCAATCTCTACAACTGAGCGGTTTCACTTAATCGCGGCTCCACTTCATGGAGATTATCCATGCCTATTCCCTGCAGACGACTCGGCTGCCTTGATGATCGCACCGGCGACGAACGCCTCAGTTGCTTCGAGGGCATTCAGTCACGCCCCATGGATTCAGCTGTGTCCTCGTAACTAGATCGAGTCGATGTATCCAAGTTCGAGCGCACGAATAACTGCTTCCGTGCGGTTATGGGCCTTTAACTTCCGTACGGCCGTCGCCACGTAACCCTCAACTGTCCTCGTCGACAGACCCGACAGGTAGGCAATCTGCTTGTAGTTGTTACCCTTCATCAACAGATGCAACGTTTCGATTTCCTGAGGCGATAAAGTACTATCAGCCGCCAGCGACCGAATTGGCGATCTTTCATCTATGTTTTCGCTGAGCCAATTATGGAGGCGCAGAGCAAGGAAATCGAGCGCATCTTTCTCGAATCCAGCCAAAGCACGCCCATTCGTCCCAAAGGATACGAAGGCAATGCGCATCCGCGGACCCCAAAACGGGACAGTGTACCCATCGTTCATGCCGAAATCCTTGGCGTGGGACATGACCCTTTCCTCTGCTTCGTTCCATTCCGCTCGGTTTAGCGCTTGGCTCCAAATGAAGGGAAATGCCGTCGCCCGCAGGTGCTTCATCACCGGATCCACATGGACGAAATCGTTGAAATCGTAGGATTCAAGCCAAGCGCTGTTCCAACCATGCAAACGAATATTTTGCGCCAGCCGATCTCTGCGGCTTGGCAGCCAGGCAGACATTACATTCACGATGCCGAGCCTCGCCCTGATCTTGTCCAGTTCGATCAGGATATGCGACACCTCGTTTAGTCCTCTGCATGCGTTGCCAAATGCCTGAACAAGCGAGAGAAGATCGACATCGGCAGATAACGCATAGTGTTGCATGTCCTGGATCCTTCTTCCCGAAAAGGTTCCGTCCGGTGCGCAGGGACGTCTAGCCCTGATGCGCAACCGGCGAAGGTGGAGGGCTCAACGGATGAAGCAGCCGATCACTCAGGCGGCAATTGAAACAGTGGCTATGAAAGGTGTTGGGGCCTCCGAGGAGATCGGCGATGGTGATTTGTTCCATTGCTCTTAGGAAAGGAGCAAACGCCGCCTCAACGACCGGCGCAAGGACAGCTGCGGACGGACCGCCGATCTTGCGTTTTCCATCGAAGAGGTCGGGTTGCGTGATGCGAAGTATGTCGCCCAGCGGGAGGCTGCGCGGATCGGCCGCCAGACAGATCCCGCCCTGCCTGCCGCGAAGCGACCGGAGATGGCCACTTCGCACTAGCAGGCTGATCACCTGGGCCGCATGATCCCTCGTCGCGCTCGCCGTGCGTGCGAGATGTACCGTCTGGAGGCGGTGACCCTCTGCCTTCCCGCAGGCAATGAGAATGCTTATAGCGATTTCCGTTTGTCGATTAAGCCGCATCTTATCCTACCTTTTGCTTTTCAGCAGACCGCTGCAATCGGGTGGCCCTTCGCGCAAACTGTCTGTCGGGCCGATCGGAAAGAACCCTGCCGCCCAGGGGCACGCCGCCTGCGGTCGCCCGCTGTGGCGCGAAAATCTTGGGGCGCATCGAGTTGGCGCAGCCATTGCGACCAGCGAGCGCGGTCATCCGACGCGCCGCAATCGAAGTCCTGGGAGGCTGCAGCAGTCTCCTGCCAGCGAGCGAACGCGACAGTTCTCCAAGCACGAAAAGTGCCTCACGCTTCCGGTGAATGGCGCTCGTTTGCCATCCAGATGACTCGATCATGGATGGGATCCTTCGGCCGGTCGCTTAACCTCGTCCGTCGGCAAGGGTTTGAAGATTCGCGAGTGATCCCGCGCGGCGGGCTCGTGGTCTCGCTTGGCGATGTCTTCGACGATCTTGCCCTGATCGATCCGTGCGATCCTGTCAGCTGCGGAGAAATAGCGGTCGTCGTGTGAAATGACGATGAGGGTCTTGCCCTGCTTCTTAAGGTCCGGCAGCATTTCGGTATAAAATATTCGCCGGAACGTCGGATCCTGCTCGGCCGCCCATTCGTCGAAGACGATGATCGGTCGCCCTTCGAGATACACCTGAACCAGCGCCAGCCGCTTGCGCTGCCCGGCCGAGAGGTCGGTGGTCGAGAACCTGCCATTCTCGATTCTGACCTTCCGACCGATTTCAAGCTGCTCGAGATAGGCTCTGGCTTGCTCCGCCACTTCCCCTTCCGGCGCCACGACGTCGTCAAAAAGGAAATAATCGAAGAAGATGGCTGAGAAGAGCTGGCGATAGTCGTCGCGGTTTTCTGCCGTAACTTGTGATCCATCGAGATAAAGCGCACCGGATAAGGGCTGGTAAAGGCCGAGGAGCAGTTTAATGAGTGTCGTCTTGCCTGAGCCGTTTTCTCCGACGATGAAGAGAATCTCGCCTTTTCCGACCGTCAGGTCGATTGGACCCAGGGTGAAGCTTTCAACGCCCTGAGCAGCGGGAAAGCGATAGAGGGCGCCTCGCAGCTCGATGCTTTCTTGAAACTGCGCGCAGCCCGAGGAGGGCCGAGCCACGTGAGAGGCGGCGGCCAGATGCGGCTCCGGGTTGGCGAAGTCAGCCGACAGTTGCGCAATCCGCTTGAACGAGACCTGTGCGTTGACAAAGGATCCATACGCATTCAGGGCTTGGTCAAGAGGACCCTTGACGTAGAGGAGCACCAGCACAAAACCCGACACCGTCGCACGCTCGACCCCGAACCAGCCTTGCCAACCGACGATCAAGCCGATTGCCGCGAAGAACAGCGCCGAGTCTGCGGCATTTGCAGACATGAATATGCGGAAAGCCTTCGTCTTGGTGTCCCTGATCCGGTCGATCGTGCTCGCCAATCCGATACCGTGAACATGCATGCGACGCTCTCTGTTGATGCGCAATTCCTTGGCTCCGTCGGTGATCGAACGGTAGTGCCGATAGAGATCATCCTGCGCGCTGCGAGCCTCGTCGTAATAGGCAGAACCACGCCTGCGCGCGAGGCGGTTGAAGGTAATGCCGGCGCCGATCGCGATGGCGACGATGACGAACAGAACCGGCGAGAGGAACAGCAGATAGGCGATGCAGGCAATTGTGACGGCGAGCGCGATGGCGAGAGCGGAAAAGCCGTAGGAAAATGCCGACACGGTATCGACGTCCTGACCAAGCGCCGAAAGCAGACGATGCGCCTTGTAGCGTTCAATCTGGTCGATCGGCGCAGCGACAACCCTCGCGACGAGGTCCTTCCTCAGTGAGGCAATGACCTGCTGGCCGATCCAGCTATTGCCAAGGTCGGAAACAATCTCCCCGGCGAGCGTCAGGACGACAAGCCCCGCAAACGTCCACATGAGAGCCGCGGTGATATCGCCGTCGGCATAGAGCGCGTGATTGATCGTGGCAAGCAGCCACGCCGTGGCCAATCCGCTGAGCGTGCCCATTCCGGTCGCGAAAACCGCGATCAGCCAGAAGGGCTTCAACAGTCGGATGCCCTCTGAGATCAGACTGTTTTGATCACGCATGCCACGCTTCCTCCGTCGTTGAACCGGTCTGTCATTCGCAGACCACCCGGAATTCCGGTCGCCTATCGTCGATCGCCCTCAGTAGGGTTACGCAAAAAATCCACGGCAGGTCCGGTTTTGGACCAATCGCTCCTGAGGCTTGCCCTCGACATACGCTCCGACAATAAGCCGCGGTGCCGGATCGCCGACTGAAACGCCGCCTCGCAGTTCGATATCGTCGCCTTCCCTTGCTCGCTCATCGTCCGCTCCTCCAGAAGAGCCCCATGAGGTACGGCCCGCCGATGAAAGTTGCCAGCAATCCGGCCGGTACCTGGTAGGGAAAGAGCAGGTTGCGGCCGAGCCAGTCGGCGCAAAGCATGATGAGAGCGCCAATAACGGCCGACCCGTAGAGCTGTGCCATCGACCTCTGAAGACCGATCATCCGCGCCATGTGCGGGGCCATCAGGCCCACGAACGACAACGGACCGACGATCAACGTCGCCGCGCCGGTCAGCATCGCCGCGGTAAAAAGCAGCTGGAGACGGCTTACCGCCAGATTGACGCCGAGGGCGCGACTGGACGTCTCGCCAAGCGGCAGGATTTCTAACCAGCGGGCAAAGAGCGGCATGAGAAGGAGAAAGGCGCCTGCAAGGCAAAGCGCCAGCACCGCATCCGTCTTGGTGACAAGGTAGGTCGATCCCGCCATCCAGGACAACAGCGTGCCCATGCGGGGATCACCGGAGGCCATCAGGATGGCGACCAGCGCCCCAAACGCCGTTCCGATCGCGATGCCGGTCAGCAATAGGCGGTCCGGCGAAAAGGCACTTTTGCGACCGATCGCCAGCATGGCAAGGAGGCAGATCGAGGCGCCCGCCGTCGCCGCGAGGATCTGCACGGGCTTGTCAGGATTGGAAACGGAAAAGGCGAGAAGAATGACGCCGCAGGCTGCGCCCGAGGAGACGCCGAGCGCTTCGGGCGAGGCCATGGGATTGGCCGTCAGTCGCTGCATGAGGGTTCCGGAAACGGCAAGCATCGCCCCTGCCGACAAGGCAGCCATGGAACGCGGCCAACGCCAGTGCAGGAGCCGCTGAGCTTCCTCGGAACTGAGCCATGTCCAGCCGAATGGTCCTCGCCCGAAAAAGAGGACCGACAGGAGCATGATACAGAGCAGAGCAATACCGAAGAGAATGAAAGTCCACGGCATGGCTGTTCGCGGAACAATATCGACCGTGCCTGAATTCGGCGGCACGATCGTTCCCTTCAATCTCGGCAGCATCCATATCAGGATCGGTGCGCCGAGAACGGCCGTCCCGACCCCGGTGGGCACCTCCTGGCTGAAAGGAAGCATTTGCACGCACTGGTCGGTGAGCCAGAGCAATGAACCGCCGACGAGCGGTGCCCATACAAGTTGCTGGCGCACGGTGCGTGCCCCCGACAGCCGTGCGATCGCCGGAGCTGCCAGCCCGATGAAGCCGACAATGCCCACGGCGCTCGTCACAAACGCCGATAGCGATACTGCGATGGCGAGGGCGGCAAGGCGCATGCCGCGCTGGGAGACACCGAGGCTTTTGCCGGTCTCGTCGTCAAGCCCGAGGATCGTCAGCGGGCGCGCGATCACGAAGGCAAACACCAGGCCGGCCGCAAAACGGGGCAATAGATACCTGGCGGAACTCCAGTCATTCTGACGAAGTGATCCAGCGCCCCAAAGGAAAACACTTTGCAGGGCCTGATGGTGAAAAAGAGCGATGACCGCGCTGACGGCGCTGAAATAGAGCCCAACGATCAAGCCGGCGAGGATAAGCGATAACGGTGCCAATCCCCTTCTCCAGGCGAGACCGAACACAACGAGCGTCGTTGCCGAGGCCCCTACGATGGCGACGCTTTCCCGGCCGAAGCCAAGAAGATCGGGCAGCCACAGTGAGGAGGCGGTGACCGCAAGCGAGGCACCGGCGGAGACACCAAGCGTGGCGGGTTCGGCCAGCGGATTGCGCAGCACCTGCTGGAATATCGTTGCGGCGAGCGCCAGCATCGCCCCGGCGAGGATCGAAACCGCCACCCTCGGCAGATAACTATAGTGCACGACCCAGGCAGTAACATCGGACCCATCGGCGCCCATTGCCGCGGACCACCAAGCTTGTGGTGGAAGCATCGCGTAAAGCCGGCACGTCGAGATCGCAACCGAAATTGCCAGCAGCGCCGCGACAAGTCCGATGGGCCGGATATGTATCGGACGAGGAAGTCCACCGAGTGCTGCCAAATCGCTCATCCCTTCAATCCTTCGGGCAATCGCTCAAGCAGCAGCTCCGCAAACCGGCGAGCCGTCGGCAGGGCACCCCAGCTGTAAAGTTCGGGAATGGACGTTGTCCGCTGCGCCCTGACGGCAGGAAGATGTAGCCAAAGTGGATTTCCGGCGACGGGCCGTTCGACCGTGCCGCGCTCGGCCGGGTCGAAGTGAATGATCCAGGCATCGGGCTCCGACGCCAGGGTTTCGATTCCTGCCGTGAGGAAGCCCCAGTCAGTCGAGACATGGCAGGCATTGCGGAGCCCGAACTTTGTCAGAACCTCATCGAAAAGGCTGCCGCCGCAATAGAGCATCACATTGCGGTCATCCAGGGCTCTCATCACGAACACGGGGCGCCGCACGGTCGACAGGCGCTTGTCATTGGCATCCAAAAACTCGTCGGTTGCCGCAATAAGCTGGCGGGCTTCGACGGTCGCTGAAAGCAATTCGCCGAAACGCAATGTCTCGGCGCGAGCCGCAGAAAGCGGCTTGCGCGCCGCCGTGTAGATCGTGCTGACGACAACCGGCGCAATCTGCCGGAACAATGGCTCCCAACGCGCGCTCTGGAAACGGCCCTCAACGAAGATGTAGTCCAAGTGGAGCTGGTCGAGGAGTTCGAGGTTCGGCTCGCCAGTGAGGCCGAGATCCACCGTGTCCCCCAAGAGGGGCAGATCTCGCCATATGCTATCTGTAGTCGTCAGTTCCGGTAAGGCGACTGGCGGGATCCCGAGCGCGACGAGGGTTTCGGCAATCCATCGCGCGAGCACGGCGACACGGGGGTAACCCGAAGCGGCCATCCCCGTGTCATCGCTTCGCACCGGAAGAGGAGACGTCGCAAGCAAAGAACCGCCGGCGGCGGCAATGAACTGCCGCCGGGTTATACCAAGGGTGTGTCGCCCGTTCTCCTCCTTCATGTCATTTCCGCTCACCATCTGTATTTGAGGTTGGCGAGGATCGTTCGACGAATGCCGTAGGAGCAATTGATCTCGCTGCAACGCGCGAGATAGTCTTTGTCGAACACGTTCGAAACGTTGACGGCCAGCTCCAGGCCCTCAAGTTGCGGGTTTTTGGCGCCGAAATCGTAGGAGACCGCGGCGTCGAAGAGGGTATAGTCCGGCACCTTGTAGAGTTCATGCGGGCCGTTATAGGCCGAACCGACATAACGGATACCCCCGCCGAGCCTCAGCCCTTCCAGGACACCGCTATCAAATGTGTAGTTGAGCCATGCCGACGCCGTCTGTTTGGGGTAATACCACGGCACACGCCCTTCGGGGTCGAAGCCCGTCGCGTCCGGATTGGCTTTCGTGGTTTCCAGGTGATTGTAGGCATATGAGGCAACCAGGTCGATATTGTCGTTGAGCGCGAGATAGGCGCTCAATTCCACGCCGCGCACGCGCACTTCACCGCTCTGGACGCTGAAGCCGACATGCGTCGGATCGGGATCTGACGTCAGAACATTCTGCTGGGTGAGATCAAAAAGCGAGGCCTGCACGAAGCTGTCGAGGCCCTGCGGCTGGTACTTGACGCCAACCTCATACTGTTCAGCCGTTGTCGGGTCGAACATATCGCCCGCGTAGTCGGTTCCTGACTGCGGCAGGAACGACGTCGTGTAGCTGACATAAGGCGCCAACCCGTTATCGAAGAGGTATACCGCACCGGCACGCCACGTAAAATCATCGCTGTCTTGCGACGTTTCCGGACTGCCGGCAACCCGGAGGTTTTTCGAGGTGGTCTCGGCCCAATCCTGCCGGATGCCGGCCAGGAACCGCCAGTTCCCCAGCTCGATTTGATCCTGTGCGTAAATGCCGGTCTGTTCGAGCTCGCCCTTGGTGTGGGAAATCATCGGCGGATCCGAGATGGGCGAACCATAGACCGGGTCAAAGATATTCAGCGGCGGGACACCGGCCCTGCTCCAGTAATGCTCGACGTTTGTCCACTGGTGTTTGTAGTCCAATCCGAGGAGCACCGTATGGCTCAATGGCCCGGTGTCGAACTCCGCCTGGGCCTGGTTGTCTACGGCAACCTGGTTGAGGATACCGTCGGTTCCCCAATTCCATCGGCTCATCTCGGTGTTCGTTGCATCCGTCCAGTCGTCCGGCTGGATTTCGCGGTAGTGACCCCCAGCATGCAGGAAACGGAAGTTCTGGCGAACAGTCCAGACATCGTCGAAACGATGCATAAACTCATAACCGATCGCCGCCGTTTCGCGATCGAGCGTGTCGTAGTCCGGCTCGCCAAAGTAAAGGTCGCGTGGAATCTTTCCACTGACGCTCGGCAGAAGGGTCCCCACGAGCGGAAGCGAGCTGAAGCCCAGCCCATCGGGATCGCGTTGGTAACTGCCGAGAATCGTCAGTTCCGTGTCGGCATCCGGCTGCCATGTCACGGACGGGGCGATGGCGATGCGCTCGTTGGCGGTGAAGTCGACCTGCGTTCCGGTGTGATAGGCAACCCCGGTCAGACGATAGAGAAGATCGCCGTCTCCGGTGACCGGGCCGCCGAAATCGAAACCGGTATAGGCTCGGCCAAAGTTCCCGGTTCCGACTACGACTTCACGCAGCGGCTCTTCCGTCGGCCGCTTGGATCGAAAGTTGACGATGCCCCCCGGCGCCGCCTGTCCGTAGAGAACCGAGGCAGGTCCCCGGAGAACCTCGATCTGTTCAAGCGTATAGGGGTCGATCAATGGCGAGTTGACATAGCTGTCTCCAGGCAGGCTCAGTCCGTTCCAGAAGAGCTGGCTCGGATCGTCGCCAAATCCGCGAATGTAGATCTGAGAGTCCAAAGTGCGGGAGTCATTGCCGAAGAAGCCGGTCGCCACGCCAGGCGCATAGCGCAAGGCCTCAGGCAACGATTGCGGATTCTGGGCATCGAGCTGCTTACGGTTGACGACGGAAACGGAATACGGGGTCTCGACGATCGGCGTTTCGCTTTTCGTTCCCGAGACCGAGTCTGCTGCGATGAAGCCTTTCTGCGGGCCGAAGCCGCTCTGCGCGTTGCCTTGAACGACGATCGGTGCGAGTGCCGTAGCGTCCGAAGAAGCGGCCCCGGAGGCCTGGGCCGGCGAACCGATAGTAGCGCTGTTCGGCCCCGTGAAGCGGTAGCTAAGGCCCGTCCCGGCGAGGATCTTGCCAAGTGCAGCCTGTGGGGTGAGATCGCCGCTAACCCCGGATGTGCGCAGTCCCTGCGTCACCGAACTGTCGTAGAGGACCTGTACCCCGCTTGTTGCGCCGAACCGCCCCAACGCGCTGTCCAAGGAGCCGGCCGGAATAGAGTAGGTGATCGATTGCTGAGCAAGCGCAATGGCGGGGCCGCAGCAAACGGCTGCACATGCGATCGAGGCCGATAACCTTGCAACCTGCCAGCGATATGTCCTGTTTAATCTAAAATGCTTTCTGAAACGAAATAGCCCCATTCCCATGTCCCCAGTCAAAGCTGGCCGCAGTACCGAAAACGCGGCCCTATTGATAAGAACGATGGGAAATCGCCGACCCGAAACGATCAGCGGAAATTTTTCGCACCTGCTATTGGAGCAGAACCACGCCGCCGACCAGATTAATTGGCCGCACTTGAAGAGTGTCTTCCAGATGAGCCAGAATTTCTTCCGGCCGCGAAAGGTGGAAGACGCCGGATACGCGCCTCGATCGAAGGTCGCGTCGTGCGATCATGACCTTCCCCCTGCGGTGACGATTAAGGTCCGATACGACATCACCGAGCGGACGGTTCTTAAAGATCAGCAGTCCCTTGCGCCATGCGGCGGCCGTCTCGATGTCCGAAGTGATCTTTTCGCCAAGTCCCCGCGATGAGTAGCTAATGCTTTCCCCTTCGACGAGATCCGTTGTCCCAAGACACTGCACGCGGATATTGCCGTTCAAACAGTCCGCCCAAACGCTGTCAACGCCATGCGTCACCGAAAAGGAGCCGCTTGCGGCGGTCGAGTTGCCGTCACCTGCCGTCACGACAAAGGGCTTGCGGTCGTCCGTCACCACGTCGAATACCGCTGCCCCGGTCGTCAGGTGAAGGTTTCGAGCCTGCGGCGTGAAGTCGAGCGAAAGGGCCGTCCCGCCATCCAGCATTGCCGTGGACCCATCCGGCAATTGCACTGTCCGCTGCTCTCCGACGGCCGTGGCATAGTCCGAGAGCAACGCATCGAGCGTCGGCAGGAAGCCAAGTTCGGACAGCCCGAAGCTGATGCCAGCCGCTCCGGCAGCAAGACTTCCGGTCGCCAGGAATGCCCGTCGCGTCAGAAGCGCTCCGGGTGATTTTCCCCTGTTGCCCAACGCGGGGGCGAGGTTTTTCCAGAGTCGAGCGGCGTCCTGAAACGCGCGCTCATGCGCTTCGCTTTGGGATCGCCATTTCACCAGAGCATCGGCATCTTCCCTTGTCGCAGTCCCTGAGGTGATACGGACGATCCACGCCGTTGCTTCTCGTTTGAGAGCTTCGAAATCGTCGTCCAATACCGGTCCTCCGTAATAGCCGTCGCGTTGGCGGGACGCTTACGCGTCTTGCCTCTATAGCTATCAACGATTGAAAATGAAAAAGCCGAAACGTTATATTCGGTTTATTTCATCAAGACGTGCGCTGCAATAGTCCAGCGCCTTGCGAATTTCCAGCTCGATCATCCGCACGGAGACTGCGAATTCGGCCGCCACGTCGGCGTGTGGTCGCTGATGAAGACGGGTCGCAACCAATATCTTGCGCTGCCGCTCGGGAAGCTCTGCCATGATGCGGGTAAGCCAGCGAAGCTGGTCCTGCCCGTCGATCTGTCGTTCAGGGTTAGGCTGCTCGTCCGCTACAGACAGAAGCTCCTCAACCTCGCCTTTGGTCAATCGGCGCTTCTGGCCGCGGTGGTGGTCAAGGGCCAAGGTCCGAGCAATCCGCATCAGGTAAGGAACGGGAGCGGCCAAAGCACTCGCGCCGTTTCGTGCGAGCTTGATCCATGCCTCCTGGGTGATGTCTTCGGCATCCTGATAGGAACCCGTCACTCTCCTCAGATAGCGTCTGACGCGCGGCTGAGTGCTGAGAAAGGCAGAGAGAAGCTCGTCATCGTAACTTGTCATCCTTGCCTCGTTAAGTCTCACCCGGATGGTTGACCTGATAGCGGCTAAGGGCGAAATTGACAATAGTGGAGTTTCATACTCACGTTTTCTATGACGTCCCACGGGGCCCATGTTGCACATCGGGTACAGTCTGATTCTGCATCCAAAGCGCTTGGGATCGATCTGCAATCGCAGCGGCGAGCAAGATCGCAACGTTCCGGAAGGGTTTCGGCAAGGAGGTCCAGGAGGGTGACTGGATGATTGGCTTGCCGGCTCGCCTTACGCGACTAGAACCTTCGACCGGACGACAATAGCGATTTAAAGAGAATTCCTCAGCCTCTCAATTTCTGACTCTGCCCAATATCCTATCTGTTGCGGAAGCCACGGGTCACGAGACAGCAACACTGCACGCTCAATCTGCTGTTTGGCTTTCTTGACGAGACCAGCCCGCACCAAGGCTTCCGTCAGGGTCAAGCAGCACAGCATTCGTGCAATGACGTCCTCCTGGCTGCCGCCATGCACCGCATATCCGCCATCTTCTAAAGCATGCAGGCACTCGATCGCAATCGCGACAGCCGCCTTGTCCGAAGACAGCGACGATAGCACGCGCATCGCAAGACGCAGTTGCATGCCGCGATCATTCTGGAACTGGTGAGCGCAATTGGCATAGTGGACAAGTGCAGCATCATGCGAGCTGGAATCGGAAGCCAACGCGTCAAATTTCAGGGCGTTGAAATCCCTGTCGGACGCAATCTTCGGCAACCGTCTCTCGACAACTTCGATTAGCCGCTGGGCTGCCTCGATATTTCCTGCGCCGAGCACGTCTGCGAGATCGCTGGTCAGTCGCCGATTTTCGATTTGAAAGTCAGTGATCTTCGCTTTCCATTTCTCTCGTTCCGCCTTTGTGTTCTGCTCGCCCTTCAATATGCGCAACAGAGCCGCTTTCATCTCATCCGGGTACCCCATCCAAGCGATGACGCCAGTCCGCTCAACAATGAACCCTGCGGGAACCTGCTCCAGCCCGCTGGCTTCGAACCAATGCTGGGTGACCCATCCCCGCGAGCGTTTCGATGACGGGATTACGGATCGTTCTTCGGCCGCAAGCAGTGCTTTTGACCTGCTTGAGGTCGCCGCCATCGCGATCGCGTCGATATTGCCTACCATCACCGCTACGCCGTAGCATGGCACGCCGTGCTCTGCTCCCAGCTCGGAAAGCTCCTCGATGATTGGAACGCAATCGTCACACGCGCCATTCCACAAAATGACGAGACTGAGACGGTCGAAGATGATGAGGGGGATCATTTCACCCTCGGACGGACTGGAAAGTGAGACCACCGGAGCCTCGCCACGCCGGAACAAGCGGGAAATTCTCAAGCTCGGCGCCTCATCCCCTGGTAGAAGACGGAATTGGCTCGACGTGGGATCATTCGCATCGGAAGTCTGGCGCATCAATTAGCCCCTGAATGAACTGCCGCCTGTCTGGAGACGGAGAACTCTTTCAACATGGCAGCATCTCCGTGCGTCGTCATGCTCGATAGTTGCCGCGGGTACGCGAACCCATTACCCTCTCGATGCATCGTGGCAGCGGGCTTCACAGAGATTTGGTAACCAAGGCATGAAGATCGCGCAGCAGCGTCGGATTCTTGATTATGTCGCCATGCGAACTGTCGTGAACAATCGACGAGGCGGTTCCGGACGGCAAAAACGCAGTCCAGTCGAGATAATTGGCCTGACCGCGGCGTCGATGAAATGAAGTCGTCGCTTCCGCCCACCAGACATGCGTTTTCAGCCCCAACGAAACGGGCTTCAGCGAGTAATCGAGCAGCAACGACTGATGAAGCGTGGCAATCGACAACAATCTCTCGGAGAGGGCCAAGTCGTTGGCTAGATCCAGTCGGGCGAGCTCATTTGCGACCGCGTCGCGCCATTCTGCCGCGGTTTTGGCGAATGGACGAAAATCCGTGCACGGCTCCGTGTCAACCAAGCCGACCAAAGCAAGCTGGCCATCTGCCGAAGCCTTGATGAGCTTGGCAATCTCCAACGCGACCCAGCCGCCAAACGACCAGCCAATGAGTCGATAGGGCCCCTGTGGCTGAACCTTGCGGATCGTCGCCAGATAGTGAGCTGCCAAAGCCTGCATTGACGACGCCGTCCACGCGGGATCGCTATGGATCGGCGATTCTACTCCGAACACTGCAAAGTCCCGGCCGGCTTGCGCAGCGAGCGCTCGATACTCATTCGACAATCCGAAGCCGGGATGGAGACAAAACAAGGCGGGTGCGCTGCTTGGGGCATCGTTCAGGCGTCGAATGTTGGCGGGCATGTCCGTGCTTTCCTGGTGCCCGCTGATCGTTGGACGCGAAAGAAAGGCCGACAACGGCATGCTGCCGCCAAGGATTTCCTTCATTCGCGTCCACGCCCGCAGAAGAAGGATGGAATCGCCGCCGATCTCGAAGAAGTTGTCGTGGATGCCGACGCGCTCGA
>NZ_JAULLL010000002.1:0-627236 GCF_041357635.1 Sinorhizobium sp. CB7 | reverse complement strand
GGTTCCCTAATGCGCTCGACGGAGACCACCTTCTCGTCCTTCGCAGTCGAGAAGAAAGCCGTTCAATCAGAAACACAGCGTATTCTGAATATCGGTCCTGCACCATTTGCGAACTGATTTTTGAACCCGGGCGCAGTCGTCGTGCCCGGGTTTCTTGCGTCATAGTCTTCCAGAAACGAAAAACCGGACGGTTTCGCCGCCCGGTTTTTGCTTATTCGTCAATGGCGAAGAGTTACTCCTCGCCGTTAGACTCTCCGGTTTCCGGGGCTTCCGCCTCGGCGACGAGATCCTCGGCTCCCTTTTCCTGTTCCGGTTCCCTAATGCGCTCGACGGAGACCACCTTCTCGTCCTTCGCAGTCGAGAAGATTGTAACACCTTTCGTCGCGCGGCTGGCGATGCGGATGCCGTCCACCGGGACGCGGATAAGCTGGCCGCCATCCGAAACCAGCATGATCTGATCTCCCAATTCAACCGGGAAGGCGGCGACGAGCTTGCCGATCTCGCTGGTCTTCGACGTATCGGTGGCCCGGATGCCCTTGCCGCCGCGACCGGAAATGCGGAAATCGTAGGAGGACGAGCGTTTGCCGAAGCCTTTTTCCGAGGCTGTCAACACGAATTGCTCGAGCGCCTTGAGCTCTTCATAGCGCTCGTCGGAGAGCTGTCCCTCTTCCGTCACCTCCTCGCCGACCAGAGCGATTTCTTCCGCCTCGCCGGTAACGGAGCGCCGTTCGGCGGCCGAGCGCTTGAGATAGGCGGCACGTTCCCACGGTTCGGCATCGACGTGGCGAACGATCGTCATGGAAATGATGCTGTCACCGTTCGCAAGCGTAATGCCGCGCACGCCGACCGAGTTGCGTCCGGCAAAGACGCGCACGTCGGAGACGGGGAAACGGATGCATTGGCCGATGGCGGTCGTCAGAAGCACGTCGTCATGTTCGGTGCAGGTCTCGACGGAGAGGATTTCATCACCCTCCTCATCGAGCTTCATGGCGATCTTGCCGTTGCGGTTCACCTGGATGAAATCCGACAGCTTGTTTCGCCGCACGGTGCCTCGCGTGGTCGAGAACATCACGTCGAGATTATCCCAGCTCTCCTCGTCCTCGGGGAGCGGCATGATCGTGGTGATGCGTTCGCCGGGCTCCAGCGGCAGCATGTTGATGAGTGCCTTGCCGCGCGACTGCGGCGTGCCGATCGGCAGCCGCCAGACCTTCTCCTTGTAGACGATGCCGCGTGAAGAGAAGAACAGCATCGGCGTATGGGTATTCGCAACACATAGCCAGGTAACGAAATCCTCGTCGCGCGTCGTCATGCCGGAGCGGCCCTTGCCGCCACGGCGCTGAGCGCGATAGGTCGTCAGGGGTACGCGCTTGATGTAGCCGAGGTGGGAAACCGTGACGACCATGTCCTCACGGGCGATCAGATCCTCGTCATCCATTTCGAGGCCGCCATCGACGATTTCCGTGCGGCGCGGCGTTCCGAACTCGTCGCGGATGGCTGCAAGCTCGTCCTTGACGATCGTCTGGATCCTGATCCGTGAAGACAGAATTTCAAGATAATCCTTGATTTCCAAGCCGATTTTGTTGAGCTCGTCGCCGATTTCATCGCGGCCGAGAGCGGTCAGACGGGCCAGACGCAGTTCGAGGATGGCGCGCGCCTGCTCCTCGGAGAGGTTATACGTGCCGTCCTCGTTGATGCGGTGGCGTGGGTCATCGATCAGGCGGATGAGGCTTTCGACATCCTCGGCCGGCCAGCGCCGCGTCATCAGCTCTTCGCGGGCCGACTGCGGATCCGGTGCTTGGCGGATGACACGGATGACTTCATCGATGTTGGCGACCGCAATCGCGAGACCGACGAGGACGTGAGCGCGCTCGCGCGCCTTACGCAACAGGAATTTCGTTCGCCGGCTAACGACCTCTTCGCGGAAGGCGACGAAAGCGCGCAGCATGTCGAGCAGAGTGAGCTGCTCCGGCTTGCCGCCGTTGAGCGCCACCATGTTGCAGCCGAAGGACGTCTGCAGGGGCGTGTAGCGATAGAGCTGGTTGAGAATGACCTCGGCATTGGCATCGCGTCTGAGCTCGATGACGACGCGGTAACCCTGGCGGTCGGATTCGTCGCGCAGATCCGAGATGCCCTCGATGCGCTTTTCACGCACCAGTTCAGCCATCTTCTCGATCATCGTCGCCTTGTTCACCTGGTAGGGGATCTCGGTGATGATGATCTGTTCGCGGTCACCCCGCATGGGTTCGATGTTGGCGACGCCACGCATGATGACGGAACCGCGGCCTGTCTCGTAAGCCGAGCGGATGCCGGCACGGCCAAGGATCTTGGCGCCTGTCGGGAAATCCGGGCCGGGAATGATTTGCATGAGCTCCGGTAGCTCGATCGCCGGATTGTCGATCAGTGCAATACAGCCGTCGATCACTTCGGACAGATTGTGCGGCGGAATGTTAGTGGCCATGCCGACGGCAATGCCGCCAGCACCATTGACCAGGAGGTTCGGAAACTTCGCGGGAACGACGACCGGCTCGCTCAGCGTGCCGTCATAGTTGTCACGGAAGTCGACCGTCTCCTTGTCGAGGTCATCGAGCAAGGAGTGCGCCGCCTTCTGAAGCCGGCATTCGGTATAACGTTCGGCCGCCGGCGGGTCCCCGTCGACCGAGCCGAAGTTGCCTTGCCCGTCGATTAATGGCAGTCGCAGTGACCAGTTCTGTGCCATGCGCGCAAGCGCATCGTAGATCGCAGCATTGCCATGCGGGTGATATTTACCCATGACATCGCCGGTCACACGGGCGCATTTCACATATTTCTTGTTCCAGTCGATGCCGAGTTCCGACATGCCGTAGAGAATGCGCCGGTGAACGGGCTTCAACCCGTCGCGCACGTCCGGAAGTGCGCGGCTGACGATCACGCTCATGGCGTAATCGAGATACGACCGCTGCATTTCCTCCATGATGGAAATCGGTTCGATGCCTGGCGGAAATTTCCCGCCGCCTATGGTGCTTTGTTCAGTCAAAACAGATCACGATCTCTCTTAGAATCACTGGAAGATTTATAGCGGAAAGCCTGCTGCAGCGCCAATTTGGACGCGGATTTTTGAACAGTCTTTTGCGTTCTTAAGACGGCAATCCAGTCATTTCCATGGCCGTTTTTGTGGGACGAATGCATGTCGCTCAAAAGTGCGCAGCGATTTTGCGGCAACGACATACCTGAAAGCAATTACCTAAAGCCTTCCGCGTGTCTCTTTTCACGTGACAGGCTTTAGGTGGGGCAGTCTGGCTTTCCTAATCGGAAATCCGTAGATAACAATCGCAATCGCGAGAATCCAGTGCTGCCGGAGCCCATATGGCAAGTCCCGATCTGTTGATCAACGCCTTCACGACGCTGCTTGTCACGACCGATCCCCCGGGACTGGCCCCGATATTCCTGGGGCTGACGGTCGGCATGAGCCGCGTGCAGCGCAGGCAGGTTGCGCTGCGCGGTTCGCTGATCGCCTTCGGCATCCTTGCTGTCTTTGCCCTTTTTGGCGCCGGTGTGCTGAACGTACTCGGCATATCGATCGGCGCATTCCGCATCGCTGGCGGCCTGCTCCTGTTCTGGATCGCTTTTGAGATGATTTTCGAGAAGCGACAGGATCGCAAGGAAAAGACGTCGGAAACCGCGATCACCAAGGATCACATGCACAATGTGGCTGTCTTTCCGCTTGCCCTTCCCCTGATAGCCGGGCCGGGAGCCATTTCGGCAACCATCCTTTTGGCCGGCAGGCTTGAAAGCGCTGTCGATCGCATCCAGCTGATCGCCTTGATCGCCCTCTGCCTTCTTATCGTGTTTGCCGCACTTGTGATCGCCGACCGGCTGGACAAATTTCTGGGCGTTACCGGCCGCACGATCCTTGAGCGGCTGCTTGGGGTCATCCTGGCGGCACTTGCCGCCCAGTTTGTCGTAGATGGCGCCAAGGCGGCGTTGGATCTTTCGGCAGTCGTTAACGGATAACGGAATGGAGTAGTTGGCTGCTCCATCCTTTAGTCATCCTCAGAATGGGATGTCGTCGTCCAGGTCGCGAGAGAAGTTTCCACCGCCTCCGCCACCGCGGTTGGAAGACGAAGGCGCCGACTGACCGTAATCGTCACCATAACCGCCGCCGTAATCGTTGTTGCCGCGACCTCCGCCCGACGATGCGGGCATTCCGCCGCCCTCGCCGCGTCCATCCAGCATGGTCAGCGCCGAGTTGAACCCCTGCAATACGACCTCGGTGGAATATCGGTCCTGACCATTCTGATCCTGCCACTTGCGGGTCTGCAACTGACCCTCGACATAGACTTTGGCGCCCTTCTTCAGATACTGCTCGGCTATCTTGCACAGGCCCTCGTTAAAGATGACCACGCGGTGCCATTCCGTCTTCTCTCGCCGTTCACCCGAATTGCGGTCGCGCCATGTCTCCGAGGTGGCGATGTTGAGGTTGGCGATCGGACGGCCATCCTGCGTGCGCCGGATTTCCGGATCAGCGCCCAGATTTCCGACGAGAATTACCTTGTTCACACTACCAGCCATGTCACCCTGCCTGCCGCCTGCCAGCGGCCTTTAAACCAATCGACGCACCTTAGACTATTGCCGCCTTATGGTGCGATTATATGCCGCCATAATCCACAAGGATTTTGTTCTTTATTTGTTCTAGTTTGTCTATATGATCTTGTCAACCGAATCGAAAACCTGACCCACCCTGGAATTTCGGTCTCGACTCGCCGGCGCCTATCACTAAATAAGGGGCTGGCACTCCGACACCAAGATCAAGCAGAAGACGATGAGCGAACTGAAGACGATCTCCATCCGCGGCGCGCGCGAGCACAATTTGAAGGGCATCGACCTCGACCTGCC
Source organism: Sinorhizobium sp. CB7 (assembly GCF_041357635.1). Lineage (NCBI taxonomy): Bacteria > Pseudomonadati > Pseudomonadota > Alphaproteobacteria > Hyphomicrobiales > Rhizobiaceae > Sinorhizobium > Sinorhizobium sp. CB7. The sequence goes on along the minus strand of NZ_JAULLL010000002.1, from coordinate 622,364 downwards.
GCGCAACAAGCTTATCGTGATGACTGGCCTTTCCGGATCCGGCAAGTCTTCGCTCGCCTTCGATACGATCTATGCGGAGGGGCAGCGCCGCTATGTCGAAAGCCTGTCGGCCTACGCACGCCAGTTCCTGGAAATGATGCAGAAGCCGGACGTCGATCAGATCGACGGGCTCTCGCCAGCGATTTCCATTGAGCAGAAAACCACCTCGCGCAACCCGCGCTCCACGGTCGGCACCGTCACCGAAATCTACGACTATATGCGCCTGTTGTTCGCACGCGTCGGCGTACCCTATTCACCGGCGACGGGCCTTCCGATCGAAAGCCAGACGGTGAGCCAGATGGTGGACCGCATTCTCGACCTCGGTGAGGGAACAAGGCTCTACATTCTGGCGCCACTGGTGCGCGGCCGTAAGGGCGAATACAAGAAGGAACTGGCGGAGCTCATGAAGAAGGGCTTTCAGCGCGTCAAGGTTGACGGCCAGTTCTACGAGATCGCCGATGTTCCGGCGCTCGACAAGAAGTACAAGCACGATATCGACGTAGTGGTCGACCGCATCGTCGTTCGGCCGGATGTTTCCGCCCGTCTCGCCGACAGCCTGGAGACCAGCCTGAAGCTCGCCGATGGCTTGGCCGTTGCCGAGTTTGCCGACAAGCCGCTGCCGCCTGAAGAAACCGCCGCCGGCGGATCGGCGAACAAGTCGCTGAACGAGACGCATGAGCGCGTTCTGTTCTCGGAGAAATTCGCCTGCCCGATCTCCGGCTTCACCATTCCGGAAATCGAACCGCGCCTTTTCTCCTTTAACAATCCCGCTGGTGCCTGCCCCACCTGCGACGGCCTTGGCTCTCAGCAGAAGATCGATCCGGACCTGATCGTGCCGGAACCCGAGCGCACCTTGCGCGACGGCGCGATCGCGCCCTGGGCCAAGTCGACCTCGCCTTACTACAACCAGACGCTCGAGGCGCTTGGCAAGCACTACGGCTTCAAGCTCGCCAGCCGCTGGAGTGATCTGCCGGAAGAGGCCAAGGACGTCATCCTGAACGGCACGGACGAGAAGATCGAGTTCCATTATGCCGACGGCGCCCGGTCCTATACGACGCACAAGAATTTCGAAGGCATCGTTCCGAACCTGGAACGACGCTGGAAGGAAACGGATTCCGCCTGGGCACGCGAGGACATCGAGCGCTTCATGTCGGCCGCCCCCTGCCCGGCCTGCGCCGGCTACCGTCTGAAGCCGGAAGCACTGGCGGTGAAGATCGACAAACTCCATATCGGCGAAGTGTCGGACATGTCGATCCGCATTGCGCGCGATTGGTTCGAAGCGCTGCCGGCAACATTCACGGCAAAGCAGAACGAGATTGCCGTTCGCATCCTCAAGGAGATCCGCGACCGCCTGCGTTTCCTCAACGACGTCGGCCTTGAATATCTGAGCCTCTCGCGTAATTCCGGCACGCTCTCGGGCGGTGAAAGCCAGCGTATCCGGCTCGCCTCTCAGATCGGCTCAGGGCTGACCGGTGTGCTGTATGTTCTGGACGAGCCCTCTATTGGCCTGCATCAGCGCGACAACGCCCGTCTTCTGGAGACGCTGAAGCACCTGCGTGATATCGGTAACACGGTGATCGTCGTCGAGCATGACGAGGATGCGATCCTGTCGGCGGACGACGTCGTCGATATCGGTCCGGCGGCCGGCATTCATGGCGGCCAGATCGTGGCGCATGGCACGCCGCGGGAAGTCATGGACAATCCGAATTCCCTGACCGGCCGGTATCTATCGGGCGAACTCGGCGTGCCGGTGCCCGCCGAGCGGCGCAAACCGAAGAAGGGCAAGGAGATCAAGGTCGTTGGTGCCCGCGGCAACAATCTGAAGAATGTCACGGCGGCGATCCCGCTCGGCGTCTTCACGGCCGTGACCGGCGTTTCCGGCGGTGGAAAGTCCACCTTTCTCATCGAAACGCTCTATAAGTCCGCCGCCCGTCGCGTCATGGGCGCACGCGAAATTCCGGCCGATCACGACCGTATCGACGGCTTCGAGCATATCGACAAGGTGATCGATATCGATCAGTCACCGATCGGCCGCACACCACGGTCCAACCCGGCAACCTATACCGGCGCCTTCACCCCGATCCGCGACTGGTTCGCAGGCCTTCCCGAAGCGAAGGCGCGCGGCTATCAGCCCGGTCGTTTCTCCTTCAACGTCAAGGGCGGCCGCTGCGAAGCCTGCCAGGGTGACGGCGTCATCAAGATCGAGATGCACTTCCTGCCGGACGTCTATGTCACCTGCGACGTCTGCCACGGCAAGCGCTACAATCGTGAAACCCTCGATGTCACGTTCAAGGGCAAGTCGATCGCCGACGTGCTCGACATGACCGTCGAGGAAGGCGTCGAATTCTTTGCCGCCGTGCCCGCCGTTCGCGACAAATTGCAGTCTCTGAATGATGTCGGCCTCGGTTACATCAAGGTCGGCCAGCAGGCCAATACGCTTTCCGGTGGCGAAGCGCAGCGCGTCAAGCTCGCCAAGGAACTGTCGAAGCGCTCGACAGGCCGCACGCTCTATATCCTCGATGAGCCGACGACCGGTCTGCATTTCCACGACGTAGCCAAGCTTCTGGAAATGCTTCACGAGCTGGTCAACCAGGGCAATTCGGTTGTGGTCATCGAGCACAACCTGGAAGTCATCAAGACTGCCGACTGGATCCTGGACTTCGGCCCCGAGGGTGGTGACGGCGGCGGCGAGATCGTCGCGACCGGCACGCCGGAGACGATCGTCAGGGAAAAGCGGTCCTATACCGGCCATTTCCTGAAGGAACTGCTGGAGCGCCGGCCGTTCAAGAAGGCCGTCGCTGCGGAATAGTTGATCGGGATATTTTGGGAGGAATGAATGGCGAAATCCGGCACAATCCGCACAGGCATCGGCGGCTGGACCTTCGAGCCCTGGCGGGGGCATTTCTATCCGAATGATCTGAAGCAAAAGGATGAGCTCAACTTCGCCAGCCGGCAGTTGAAGGTCATTGAGGTCAACGGCACCTATTACAGCACGCAGAAGCCCGAGACCTTCGCCAAATGGGCGGCCGATGTGCCGGAAGGTTTCGTTTTTTCGCTGAAGGCAACCCGTTTCGTCACCAATCGGCGTGTTCTGGCCGAGGCCGGGGAATCGATGGAGCGCTTTCTTTCCTCCGGCATCAGCGAACTCGGCGATCATCTCGGGCCGTTGCTCTGGCAGTTTGCGCCGACGAAGAAGTTTGATGCTGAGGATTTCGAAGCGTTCCTGAAGCTTCTGCCGGGCAAGCAGGATGGGTTGCCGCTACGTCATGTGGTCGAGGTCCGGCACGATTCCTTCAAGGTTCCGGAATTTATCGCGCTTTTGGAAAAGTACGGCGTTGCGCCTGTCTGCGCGGAACACTTCGAATATCCGATGATTGCCGATGTGACTGCAGATTTCGTCTATGCGCGGCTGCAGAAAGGCTCCGACGATATCGAAACCTGCTATTCGCCGAAGGACCTGAAGACCTGGGCGGGACGGCTGGAGACCTGGGCCGAGGGCAAGGTGCCGGACGATCTGCCGCTGATCGATGAAAAGCGCAGCGTCAAGCAGGAGCCGCGCGATGTCTTCGCCTTCATGATCCACGAGGGAAAGGTCAATGCGCCGCATGGTGCGATCGCCTTGCAGAAAGAAGTGAAGGTGTAAAATCTCCTTGCATGTCCAATCGGACACGCAACTTCGAGCGGACATATACGCTAAAACGGCGCTACCGCGGCGACGAGCTCTTCCGCCGTCAGCCCCTTCCCGGCGCGCTGACCCGCTTCGCCATGTAGCCAGACGCCGGCAGCCGCCGCCTCGTAAGTTGGCATGCCCTGAGCCAACAATCCGCCGATGATGCCGGCGAGTACGTCGCCCGAGCCGGCGGTGGCAAGCGAGGGCGGCGCATTCGTATTGATGACGGCGCGGCCATCGGGCGATGCTATGACAGTATCGGCGCCTTTATAGACAAGCCCTGCATTGGCGCGCGTCGCGGCGGACCTGGCTTTCTCCACCTTGCCCATGGCATCGTTGGCTGCGATGTCGGGAAAAAGGCGGGCGAACTCGCCCTCATGCGGCGTCAGCACAAGTCTCGCTTCGCCACCGGCGAAGGCGTCGAACAGTTCCTCCGGCGCGTCCCGGAAAGACGTGATGCCGTCCGCGTCGAGTACGAGGCGGCGCTCGCTCAGAGCTTGCGCGAATTGCCGCGCCTTTTCTCCCGCCCCAAAGCCGGGGCCGAGAACGAAGGTCTGCAGGCGCTTGTCGTCCAGCCACGTGGCAAGCGCATCACCGTCCTCCACAGTATGCAGCATGATTGCCGTGAGATGGTTCGCATTGACGGCGAGAGCATCCTTTGGCGAAGCGACCGTCACAAGGCCAGCTCCGACCTTCAATCCGGCCATGGCGGTCAGTCTGGCTGCGCCCGTTGCTCCCGAATTGCCCGAAAAGACGACAAGATGCCCACGCCTGTATTTATGCGTTTCGATATTCGCTGCGGGTACATGGTCTTGCCATTGGAACGGACCGTTTTCCGCAATCTGCCCGGAGGCGTGGCTCCGGACGATCCGCTCCGGAATGCCGATGTCGAAAACCTCGAGTGTTCCGCAGAGTTCTCTCCCCGGCATCAGCAGGTGAGCCGGCTTACGGGTCATGAAGGTGACCGTGTGAGCGGCGCGGAAGGCGGCACCGAGGACCTGCCCGGTTCCTCCATGCAGCCCGGACGGCAGGTCGACGGCAATCACCGGAATGCGCTCCGCCGTCACGCGGTCGACAAGGGATTGGACTGCCGGGGGCACGGCGCGCGCCAGTCCGGCACCGAAAATCGCATCTATGATGGTGTCGCCCGGCTCGGGCATGTAACGTTCTATATCGTCCGTGGAAAGCGGGCACAGATCAAAGGCTCGGGCCGCATCGCTCTTGAGCTTTTCCGTTTCCCCGAGGTGAAAGAGTTCTACCCGAGCACCAGTCTGAACCAATGCTCTTGCGGCGACATAACCGTCTCCGCCATTGTTTCCCGGTCCGCAAAGGACGACGAAGCGCCGCGTGGCTGGAAACAGCCTGAGCGCTGCGGCCGCGACCGCCTGCCCCGCCCTTTCCATAAGGTTGAAAGAGTCGATTCCTGATGCTGCAGCGCCGGCGTCGACCGCGGCCATTTCCGAGGGCGTAAGAAGAAGATCGGCAAGTTTCGATGTCATGGTTCCATTGAATTGCAAAACTGCGCAAAAAACAATCGTCGTTGCATCTTCTGGTGTGGCTGATAAATATGCAAATGATGAATTTTAAGGCGTTTACGCTGGGAAAATCATTCGGCTGCGGAAGTTGGATTTTTTTGGTTTTGGGCTGTTTTTTGGCCTTTCGACATAAATCCTGGGCGGATTCAATGTATTTTTGCCCAGTTTACACTCGGATTCGTGCGTTTGCGGTCAGTTAATGCCAATTTTTCCCAAGGTTGGCTGCAGACTGGCACGATAAGTGCATCATGCAGGCGAAGCGGGATATTCCTGCTGTAACGGGAGAAGCGGAGAGATATTTTCTCATGAAAAAGATCGAAGCGATCATTAAGCCTTTCAAGCTTGACGAAGTGAAAGAAGCACTTCAGGAAGTCGGCCTGCAGGGTATCACTGTCACGGAAGCAAAAGGCTTCGGTCGTCAGAAAGGCCACACGGAGCTTTACCGTGGTGCCGAATACGTCGTCGACTTCCTGCCCAAAGTGAAGGTCGAGGTCGTATTAGCGGACGAGAATGCGGAAGCGGTCATTGACGCAATCCGCAAGGCCGCGCAGACCGGGCGCATCGGCGACGGAAAGATTTTCGTCTCCAATGTGGAAGAAGTCATTCGTATCCGCACCGGTGAAACAGGCATAGACGCTATCTAACCCGCCTCGCCGTTCGGTCGAGGTCATAATCGTCATCCAAGTCAAGGGAAGCATTTTAATGACGACTGCCAGTGAGATTTTAAAGCAAATCAAGGACAACGACGTTAAGTTCGTAGACCTGCGCTTTACCGACCCGAAGGGCAAGCTGCAGCATGTCACCATGGACGTCGTCTGCGTCGATGAAGATATGTTCGCCGATGGCGTCATGTTCGACGGCTCCTCGATTGCGGGTTGGAAGGCTATCAATGAATCTGACATGGTGCTGATGCCGGACCCGGAAACGGTCCACATGGATCCGTTCTTCGCTCAGTCGACCATGGTTATCATCTGCGATATCCTCGACCCGATCTCCGGCGAAGCCTATAACCGCGACCCGCGCGGTACCGCCAAGAAGGCCGAAGCCTATCTCAAGGCCTCCGGCATCGGTGATACGGCTTTCTTCGGTCCGGAAGCCGAATTCTTCGTTTTCGACGACGTCAAGTACAAGGCTGATCCGTACAACACTGGGTTCAAGCTTGATTCGAGCGAACTGCCGTCCAACGACGACACCGACTACGAAACCGGCAATCTTGGCCATCGTCCGCGCATCAAGGGCGGATACTTCCCGGTTCCGCCAGTCGACAGCGCACAGGACATGCGTTCCGAGATGCTGACGGTGCTCGCCGAAATGGGCGTCGTCGTCGAAAAGCATCACCACGAAGTGGCTGCCGCCCAGCATGAGCTCGGCATCAAGTTCGACACGCTGGTCCGCAACGCCGACAAGATGCAGATCTACAAGTATGTCGTACAGCAGGTCGCCAATGCCTACGGCAAGACGGCAACCTTCATGCCGAAGCCGATCTTCGGCGATAACGGCTCCGGCATGCACGTTCACCAGTCAATCTGGAAGGGCGGCAAGCCGACCTTCGCCGGCGACGAATATGCCGGTCTTTCCGAATCCTGCCTCTTCTACATCGGCGGCATCATCAAGCATGCCAAGGCCATCAATGCCTTCACCAATCCGTCGACGAACTCCTATAAGCGTCTCGTCCCGGGCTATGAGGCACCGGTTCTGCTTGCCTATTCAGCTCGCAACCGTTCGGCTTCCTGCCGTATCCCGTTCGGCTCCAACCCGAAGGCAAAGCGCGTCGAAGTCCGCTTCCCCGACCCGACTGCGAACCCCTATCTCGGTTTCGCCGCCATGCTGATGGCTGGTCTCGATGGCATCAAGAACAAGATCCATCCCGGCAAGGCCATGGATAAGGATCTCTATGATCTGCCGCCGAAGGAACTGAAGAAGATCCCCACGGTTTGCGGCTCGCTGCGTGAGGCCCTCGAAAGCCTCGACAAAGACCGCAAATTCCTGACGGCCGGCGGCGTCTTCGACGACGACCAGATTGACGCCTTCATCGAGTTGAAGATGCAGGAAGTCATGCGCTTCGAGATGACCCCGCATCCGGTCGAATACGACATGTACTACTCGGCCTGATCGGCTTGAAAAGGAAAGCCCCGGCGCCCATCGGGGCTTTCACCAAATGATCGATGTCTCCACGGCCGGGATCGGCTATGTGACAGTCATGTGACGAAATGCCTGCAAAAAACTTGATTTGCGTGGGCCCGATCACCAAATTTGGTGATGAAAGGAAGTCGTACCATGAAACAACGCAATGCAAAGTTCAGTATAGGTGAAGTGGTCCGGCACAGGGTCTTTCCGTTTCGCGGCATCGTCTTCGATGTAGATCCGGAATTTGCCAATACAGAGGAATGGTGGAATTCCATTCCCGCCGAAATGCGGCCCAGCAAGGATCAACCGTTCTATCACCTTCTCGCTGAGAATGATGAAACCGAATACGTGGCCTACGTCTCGGAACAGAATCTCGTAAGCGATGAGAGCGGCGTACCGCTCCGTAATCCGCAGATCTATCAGATTTTCGACCGCGCCCCGTCCGGCCAGTTCAAACCGAAGATGAGTTTCGCTCACTAACCTCCCTGAGCGAAATCTGGGGATTCTGCTCCCAGGAATCCCCTTCTTTCCCAATTACCTCAATAAATAAAAAACCCGGCAAAAGCCGGGTTTTTCTTTAATCCATGGTCGCCCGCTTATTGAGCCTTGGCGGCCTTCTGGGCGTCTTCCAGCTTTTTACGGGCTTCTTCTGCCTTTTTCTGCATGCCTTCCTGCAGGCTGCGCTGGGTTTCGGCGAGCTTCGATTCAGAGATCGGCTCGCCGTCATAGGCGCCGGTGAAGCCCTGGAGCGAAACCTTGATCGGGTTCGGGGCGCGGCGGAAGTTGATCGAAGTAAAGACCACTTCGGTGCCCTTCTTCAGGCTGGCAATCATCGCATCGGTCAGCGGAATTTCAGCCGTGCACTTGTCGGGAAGGCAGACGGCATAGTCGATCTTCTGTGCCTTGCCGCCGTCGATCTGCATGCCAATGCCGGGCGGGATAAGACGCGCGGTCGGGACCGAGACCTGCAGGATCTTGCGGTTGATCTTGCCTTCGACCGTGATCAGGCCGACGGCCGTAACCAACTGGCCGCCATTGGCAAGTACGAGGTTCTGGACGACGCAGATGTCGTTGTCTTCCTGCTTGTTGCAGGTCTTGTACCAGCCAAGACGCGGAGCACCCGGTGCTGCCTGCGGGGGGGCAGCGTTCTCGGGGGCAGGCGCCGCCGCAGCCGGGGCGGCAGCGTCCTGCGCGAAGGAGGCCGACGGAGCCAATCCCGCGCCGATCACTACCGCCAAGGCGGCTGCTGCCACCTGCATTTTCTTGTCAGACTTGAACACCATAACGAAATCCGTCTCCTGAATTCGCCCAAAGGGCAGCGCCTCTGCCGCCCACTCTACCGAGCCGATTGCACTCCACCTTTCGAAAAAATGAGGCAAATGCATGACCCGAACCCTTCTGGCACTCCTGTTACATCGCAGCGGCCATGATATCCAGCCTTTCTTTGATTTTTCTCATCCGCTTGCCCCAAAACCGCCGTTGAATGTTGGATTTGAGACCCCTCGTGCTAGTCTGCCGGCGAATCGCGCCTTCTGCCGGAAAGGATTTCAATGGTGCTCCGGATCGCTTTTTGCCTGCTTCTCACGCTTTTGCCCGGTCTTGCGGGCGCCGAGCCGTTGCACGCGATCGCAATGCATGGGCAACCCGCCCTGCCCGCGGATTACAAGCACTTTCCTTACGTCAATCCGAGCGTGAAGAAAGGGGGAAGGATCACCTATGGCGTTGTAGGCACCTTTGACAGTCTCAACCCGTTCATTTTGAAAAGCATGCGCACGACGGCGCGCGGCATGTGGGATCCGGAATTCGGCAACCTCGTCTATGAGCCGCTGATGCAGAGATCGCGCGACGAGCCCTTCACCCTCTACGGCCTGCTCGCCGAAAGCGTCGAATGGGACGAGGATCGCACCTTCATCCAGTTCAATCTCAATCCGAAAGCCCGTTGGTCGGATGGTGTTCCCGTCACACCTGATGATGTGATCTTCACCTTCAACCTTCTGCGCGACAAGGGGCGCACGCCCTTCAGCAGCAGACTCGATGCGGTCGCAAAGATGGAAAAGGTGGGAGACCACAGCGTTCGCTTCACTTTCAACGACAAGGCGGATCGCGAATTCCCGCTGATTCTGGCTTCGGCCACTCCAATCCTGCCGAAGCACGCCATCGATCCGGACAGTTTCGATCGCAGCTCGCTTGCCATTCCAGTCGGCTCCGGCCCTTACCGGATAAAATCGCTGAAGCCCGGCGAGAGCATCACCTTCCAGAGAAATCCGGATTACTGGGGCAAGGACATCCCGTCCAAAGTCGGCTTCGATAATTACGACGAGATCACGGTGATTTACTTCCTTCAGGACACCACACTGTTTGAGGCTTTCAAGAAAGGCGATGTTGATATCTATGCCGATGGCAGCCCGGGGCATTGGGCACGCGCCTATGATTTTCCGGCGGTCGCCTCCGGCGAGGTGGTCAAGGAGGTCTTCGAGCCGGAGCTGCCGAGCGGGATGTTGGGCTTTGTCTTCAACACGCGCCGCGCGATCTTCTCCGATCCAAAGATCCGCGAAGGCCTGTCACTTGCCTTTGATTTCGAATGGGCGAACCGGACGCTGTTTTCGGAAGCCTACAAACGCACCCAGAGTTTCTGGCAGAATTCCGATCTATCCAGCCTGGGGGTGCCTGCCGATGCACGCGAACTGGCGCTCCTGGGTCCGATCAGGAACCGTATCGCGCCGGATATTCTTGATGGAACCTACAGGCTTCCGGTCACCGACGGATCCGGTCGCGACCGCGCGGTGCTGCGCCGGGCCGTGGAACTGCTGAAACAGGGCGGCTATACGATCAAGGACGGCAAGATGGTGGATAGCGCCGGCAGGCAGCTCTCCTTCGAGATCATGACGCAGAGTGTCGATCAGGAGAAGCTCGCCCTCATCTATCAGCGTTCGCTGCAACTGCTCGGTGTTGCCGTATCGATCCGCACGGTCGACGATTCGCAATATCAGAGCCGCACCATCAACTTCGATTACGATATGATCATCAAATCCTTTTCGTCATCGCTCTCGCCTGGCGCCGAACAGCTTGGCCGATGGGGCTCGGCTGCGAAGGAGCGTGAGGGCAGCGAAAACTTCGCCGGTGTCGCCGACCCGGATGTCGACACGCTGATTTCGCATATTCTAACGGTTCATTCGGCGGAGGATTTCCAGGCGGCCGTACGCTCGCACGACCGGATGCTCCTGGCCGGTCATTACGTTCTGCCGCTTTATCATGTCGGTCAGCAATGGGTCGCCCGTCACAAGCATATCGTCCGTCCAGATGCGCTTCCGCTTTATGGCTATCAGCTTTCCACCTGGTGGGACGCGGACGCGCAATAGCGAACGTTTGACCGAATGCCGTTGGTTCCCTTTCGGTAACCGGTTGAACGAGCGTCTGCCAGGGCCTAAATGCCGCTTGTCATTAGTCGGAAAAGAGGAAGCTGCCATGGAACGCATCACCATCGACATCATCTCGGACGTCGTCTGCCCGTGGTGCTATCTTGGGAAGGCACGCATGGAACTGGCAATCGCTGAAGTGCAGGCCGAAATCGGCGTCGACATCAATTGGCGGCCCTACCGCCTCAATCCCGACTATCCGCCCGAGGGCGTTGACCAGAAGAAGATGCTGGCCCGAAAGCTCGGCGGCGAAGAGCGTGTCGCAGAGGCACACAAGATGCTTACCGATTTCGGTCGGGAAGTCGGTATCAATTTCAATTTCGATGCAATCAAGATTGGCCCCAACACGCTCGATGCCCATCGGCTCATCCATTGGGCGATGACGGAGGGCCGCGACGTGCAGGAGAAGGTCGTATCCGCCCTCTTCAAGGCCAATTTCGAAGTGGGCCGGAATGTCGGAGACCATGCTGTTCTGCTCGACATCGCTGAGCAGTCCGGGCTTGATCGCGCAGTCATCGCATCGCTGCTCGCATCAGACGCCGACCGCGACACGGTGCTTGCCGAAATCGATGCGGCTCAGCAAATCGGCGTCAACGGCGTGCCCTTCTTCATCTTCGATCAGCAATATGCCGTCAGCGGCGCACAAACGCCGGATGTACTTGCCGGCGCCCTGCGCGACATTGCCAAGGCCAAGGCGGAAGCGCGCTCAAGCCTGAACTGAAGTCCCTGCAGTCTGTTTCGCCAATTCCGCGAGCTGCGTCATAACGACGGCGGCACCCTGCAGCCGCTTTTCCGGCGTCGGCAGGTCGCGCGTCAGAAACACGCTCTGGTCAGGCCGGATCTTCGCCATCGTACCCTGCCTGGCGATATAGCCGACGAGCGCTGCTGGGTTGGGGAATTCCTTGTTCCGGAACTGAAGGACGACGCCCTTCGGCCCCGCATCGAGCTTCTCGACATTGGCGATGCGGCAGAGCGACTTTATGTAGACGATCTTCAGCAGATGCTGAACTTCGATCGGCATCGGCCCGAATCTATCGATCATCTCCGCGCCGAAACCGTCGATGTCTTTCAACTCCGTGATCTCACCGAGGCGGCGATAGAGCGCCATGCGCAGATGCAGGTCCGGCACATAGTCGTCCGGGATCATGACCGGAGTGCCGACAGAGATCTGCGGCGACCAGCCCGTATCCTGGATTTCGTCGACGCCCTTGACCTCGGCGACCGCCTCTTCGAGCATCTGTTGGTAGAGTTCGAAACCCACCTCCTTGATGTGACCAGACTGCTCCTCCCCGAGCAGATTACCGGCGCCTCGGATATCAAGGTCGTGGCTTGCGAGCTGGAAGCCGGCGCCGAGTGTGTCGAGCGACTGCAGCACCTTGAGGCGACGTTCGGCCGTGGCCGTTAGTACCTTGTTGACCGGCAGCGTGAAGAGCGCGAAGGCCCGCACCTTCGACCGGCCGACGCGGCCGCGAAGCTGATAGAGCTGAGCAAGGCCGAACATATCGGCGCGATGGACGATCAAGGTATTCGCCGTCGGCACGTCGAGACCCGATTCTACGATCGTCGTCGACAGCAGGACATCGTAGCGCCCCTCGTAGAAGGCGTTCATGACGTCTTCAAGCTCACCCGCAGGCATCTGGCCATGCGCCACCGCGACCTTCAGCTCCGGCACATCGGATTGCAGGAAGGCCTGAATGTCCGCCAGATCCGCAAGCCGCGGACAAACGTAGAAGCTCTGGCCGCCGCGATAATGCTCGCGCATCAGTGTTTCGCGGATGACTAGCGAATCGAAGGGCGAAATGAAGGTTCGCACGGCCATGCGATCGACCGGCGGCGTGGTGATGAGCGAGAGTTCGCGCACGCCCGTCATGGCGAGCTGCAGCGTGCGCGGAATCGGCGTGGCGGAAAGCGTCAACACATGTACATCGCTTTTCAGCTCTTTCAGCCGCTCCTTGTGCTTGACGCCGAAATGCTGTTCCTCGTCTATGATGAGCAGGCCCAGATTGGCGAACTTTACGCCGGCGCCAAGCAGGGCATGCGTTCCGACAACGATATCCGTCTTGCCCTCGGCCACTTCTTTCTTCGTCAGCGCCAGGTCTTTTGAGCCGACGAGGCGCGAGGCCTGCTGAAGCCTGATTGGAAGACCGCGGAAACGCTCTGAGAATGTCTTGAAGTGTTGGCGCGCCAAGAGTGTCGTCGGCACGACAACGGCGACCTGTGCGCCATTCATGGCAGCGACGAAGGCGGCGCGCAGCGCCACTTCCGTCTTTCCGAAGCCGACATCGCCACAGACCAGCCGGTCCATCGGCCGACCGGCTCCCAGATCTTCGCGTACCGCCTCAATCGCGTTCATCTGGTCTTCGGTTTCCTCATAGGGGAAGCGTGCGGAGAATTCGTCATAGAGGCCATCCGGCGCAGTCAGAGCCGGTGCATGGCGCGTCAGGCGTTCGGCAGCGATACGGATCAGAGCATCGGCCATATCGAGCAGGCGCTTCTTGAGCTTGGCCTTGCGCATCTGCCAGGCGCCGCCGCCGAGCTTGTCCAGCTGGGCATCGGTCCCCTCGCCGCCATAGCGGGACAGCAGATCTATGTTTTCGACCGGCAGGAATAGCTTGGCGTCGTCGGCATACTGTAGTTCAAGACAGGCATGCGGCGCGCCTGCCGCCTCGATCGTCCTGAGGCCGATGAAACGCCCGATGCCATGTTCGGCATGGACCACGATCGAGCCTTCGTCCAGCCCTGCTACCTCGGAGATGAAATCGGCGGCGCGCTTGCGCCGTTTGGAGCGGCGAACCATGCGGTCGCCCAGAATGTCCTGTTCGCCGATCACGGCGAGATCGCCCGCCTCGAAGCCGGATTCGAGACTCAGCACAGCCGCTGCCGCCTCGCCTCTTGTGAGCGAGCCGATATCGTTCAGCGCCTCGATCGTCTTGACCCGTTCCAGGCCGTGCTCGCTGAGCACCTGCAGCAATCGCTCGAGCGAGCCTTCGGTCCAGCCGGTGATGAGGACCTTGGAGCCGGCGGAGCGGCGGTCTGCGATATGCTTGACGACGGTGTCGAAGACGTTGATGCGCTCTGCATCCGTGCCTTCTACCGACGAGCGCGCCCAGCGCGGTCCCTGCCGTGCTTCGATATTGACAACCCGGCGGCGCACCTCGCCCTCGTGCTCGTTGAACGGCGAAATGCGTATGGTGCTGAGCGCATCGAGCGTCTTTGCGAAGATCTTGCCGTCAAGATAGAGCTGGCCGGGCGTTACGGGTTTGTAGGGCGTGCCCTGCGCCATTTGGCTCTTACCCTGCTGACCGGCATTCAGGCGCGCATCGTAATAGTCGAAGACCAGCTTCGAGCGCTCTTCGGCTGCCTCGCGGACCGTATGATCGGTAACGAGTTGAAATCCCTGCAGATAGTCGAAGACAGTTTCAAGCTTCTCGTAGAAGAGCGGCAGCCAGTGTTCCATGCCGGCGTAGCGGCGGCCCTCGGAGACGGCAACATAGAGCGCGTCGTCGCGCGTCGCGGCACCGAAGGCGGAGAGATAATTCCTGCGGAAGCGGCTGATCGTGTCCGGCGTCAGTGTTACCTCGCTCATGGGATTGAGGTCAAGCGAACGTACCTGCCCTGTCGTGCGCTGGCTCGCCGGATCGAAGCTTCGGATGCTTTCCAGTGTGTCGCCGAAGAAATCGAGCCGGACAGGCTCTTCCGTTCCCGGCACGAAGACATCGAGAATGCCGCCGCGAACCGCATATTCACCGACTTCCCGCACCGTCGCGACGCGATCGAAACCGTTGCGCTCCAGGCGGTCCGCGATGTCTTCCATGCGAAGTTGGTTCCCGGGTCTCGCCGAGAAGGCCAGGCTCTCGATGATCTCCTGGGGCGGCACCTTCTGGAGCATGGCGTTGACGGTGACGAGCACGATCGCGGGATGTGGTTTTTTGCGATGCGCGATCAGTCCGGCAAACGCTGCTAGCCGCCTTGCCGAAGTGTCGGAGCTCGGCGAAACGCGGTCGTATGGCAGGCAGTCCCAGGCCGGCAGCATCAGCACCGGGATATCAGGGGCCACGAAGCCGAGCATCTGCTCGATATCCGCCATCCGCTGTCCATCGGACATCACATAGGCGACCGGCTGCCCTACCCTTGCGAGTTCCGCCAGCAGCAGCGGTTCGAGGCCGGAAGGCACATTGCCGAGCGTCAGCGGCTCCCCACCGGCGGCTAATTTCTTTACGTCAAATCCAGGGATCATTCCGGTTTCCTGAAACTATCCGCTAGAGCGGGATGCCGAAAAGTGTGCGCGGTTTTCGGGTAACATCCCGCTCTACCTTCTTGATGTAGAGACGGATTCAGATTTCAGGTCGATTCGACCTGAAATCATCCGGCTCCCGTCGATTTTCGAAATGGGGCTTGTAGGAGGAAAGCCGTTCAAAGAGCGGTGTGCGCAAACGCTCAGGAAGCGGCCATGTCCCCATGATCCATTTGAGGAGGTCATTGTCTTCCTCCGCCATAATCGTTTCGAATTCATCCAACTCGGCATCGGAAAGCGTCTTGATCTCTGCTTCGGCGAATTGCCCGAAGACCAGATCCATCTCGCGGATGCCGCGATGCCAGCACCGAAACAGAATCCGCCTGCGGCGCGGATCGAGATCGGCACTGCTGAGTGTCAGTCCTGTCATGAGAAAAACCTTCCTGTTGCTGCGCTCTATAAAGCATCGCTCGAAAAAGTGGGAACCGGTTTTTTGGAAAAAAGCGACGCATCGCGAAATCTTCGGCACAATGAGGCGTTAGAGCTTGGAATACGGCTTGTCAGCCTTGCCAAGACCGCAATTCTCGTTTCATTTGCGCAACATGCGGCCCGCTGTTCTCGATCCCCTTTTTTCCTCCGTCTCGGCGCTTGCCGGCGTCGGGCCGAAGATCGCCGAGCTTCTGGTGAAGCTGCTTGGCCGTGAAACGATCGAGGATTGCCGTGTCGTCGACCTTCTCTTTCACGCGCCCTATTCCGTGATCGACCGTCGCCATCAGCCCGGTATCGCGCGGGCGCCGCAGGGTGCTATCGTGACGATCACAGGACGCGTCGATAGACACCAGCCGCAACCGCGCGGACGCAAGAACGTACCCTACCGCGTTTTCCTTCACGACGACACAGGCGAACTGACGCTGGTCTTCTTTCGCGGACAGGCGCAATGGCTGGAAAAGCAGCTTCCGATCAACGAGGAAGTCGTTGTCAGCGGCAAGATAGACTGGTTTAACGGCCGGGCCTCCATGGTCCATCCCGACTACATCGTTCGTAAGAGCGAAGCGGAGAATCTGCCGCTTATCGAGCCTGTTTATTCACTGACGGCGGGCCTGTCTCCGAAGTCGCTGCGCAAGATCGTCGAGACCGCCATCGCGCGGGTGCCGGAGCTGCCGGAATGGATCGATACGCCGCTCCTTCAGAAGCAGGGATTTTCTTCGGTAGCAGATAGCTTTCGCATGCTGCACGAGCCGCGCGATGCTGCCGATATCGATCCGCAGGCGCCCGCACGCCGGCGTCTTGCCTATGACGAATTCCTGGCCGGACAGCTGTCATTGTCGCTTGTCCGCCAACGGTTGCGGAAGGTCGCCGGCCAACCCGTTCATCCTACTGGAGCAATCAGCCGGAAGATACTGGAGACGCTGCCCTTTTCCATGACGCGCAGCCAGAGCGAAGCAATTGCGGATATCCTGCAGGACATGGCGGGCACGGAGCGCATGCTGCGACTGCTGCAGGGGGACGTCGGCGCCGGCAAGACGCTTGTGGCATTGATGGCGATGGCAGCCGTCATCGAAAGCGGTGGTCAGGCTGTGCTCATGGCGCCGACCGAGATCCTTGCTCGGCAGCACCACGCGACGCTCTCGAAATTCGTGGTCTCTGCCGGTCTTTCCATCGAGGTGCTGACCGGCCGCACCAAAGGCCGCGAGCGCGACGCCATACTCGATCGGATCGCCTCCGGCGAGGCGCAGATCATCATTGGCACGCATGCGCTGTTCCAGGAGAGTGTTTCCTACGCCAACTTGTTGCTCTCCGTCGTCGACGAGCAGCATCGCTTCGGTGTCCATCAGCGCCTGCGGCTGACGGCGAAGGGCATTTCTCCGCACATGCTGGTCATGACCGCCACGCCGATCCCGCGCACACTCGTTCTGGCAGCCTTCGGCGATATGGACGTTTCCAAGCTCACCGAGAAGCCCGCCGGCCGAAAGCCGATCCAGACCATTACCATTCCGACCGAGCGTACCGGCGAGATCATATCACGACTTACGAGCGCGCTTGCCGAGGGCCGCAAGGCCTACTGGATCTGTCCGCTTGTCGAAGAGTCGGAGGAACTGGATCTCATGTCCGCCGAGGAGCGGCATGAGATGCTGAGGAAAGCGCTCGGACCTGACATCGGTCTCATTCACGGCCGCATGAGCGGTCCGGAGAAGGACGCCGTGATGATGGCCTTCAAGAACGGCGAATTGCGGCTGCTCGTCGCCACCACGGTCGTGGAGGTGGGCGTCGACGTGCCCGACGCGACGATCATAGTGATTGAGCATGCCGAGCGCTTCGGACTGGCGCAGTTGCACCAGCTGCGTGGCCGAGTGGGCCGTGGCGAGGAGGCTTCGACCTGCATCCTCCTCTACAAGGGTCCGCTCGGCGAAACCGGCCATGCACGCCTCTCGATCATGCGGGAAACTGAGGATGGCTTCCGAATAGCAGAAGAAGACCTGAAATTGCGCGGTGAAGGCGAGTTGCTCGGCACCCGCCAGTCCGGAATCCCTGGCTTCCGCATCGCGAGCCTCGAAGACCATGCCGATCTGCTTGAAATCGCCCGCAAGGACGCCGCCTATCTGATCGAGCAGGATCCAGAATTGACGAGCGAACGCGGAACAGCGACACGCACCCTGCTCTATCTCTACCGTCGTGACGAGGCCATCCGGTTCCTGCGGGCCGGCTAGAGCAATTCCAGGAAAGGTGCGTAGCGGTTTTCCGTTCGGAATTGCGTAAAATAGAAGCTTAGAGTGGTTCTGCGATTCAAAGAAGCTAAACCGCTCTAACGGTTCGTTGCTTCCAAACCGCTTTAACCCTCGGCCGGCGCTACAAGCTTCTTGGGACGCACCAGTTTTTCCTTTTGCTCCGGCGTCACCAGTCCGCCCGAGATCAACAGCTTGGCGGCATCCTCTGGGCTCATGTCCAGAAGAACAATTTTTTCACGCGGGACAAAGATGAGGAATCCGGCGGTAGGAACAGGCGTCGGCGGCAGAAAGACTGTCACCATGTCCTGGCCCATGGCGTTGAACTTGGACGCGATTTCGCCCTTCGCATCGGTCGATATGAAGACCAGGGACCAGAGCCCGGGGCTTGGATATTCGATCAGCCCGACCTTTTTGAAGGAATTGGACTGTTCCTTGAGAACGGTCTCGAATATCTGCTTCACGCTCCTGTAGATGGTGCGCACCAGCGGCATGCGCTGCACGATGGATTCACCGAAGCGTACGATGCTCTGGCCGATCAGGTTCTTACCCAGAAGGCCAACGATCGTGATGAGGACGATGGCGATCAGCAGCCCGAAACCCGGGATGGCGAAATTCAGATAGCTTTCAGGATTATAGCGCGCGGGAATATAGGGCCGCACCCAGCTGTCGGCCCAATGGATGAACGTCCAGGTCAGCCAGATCGTGATTGCAAGCGGTGCGCAGATAATCAGTCCGGCAAGAAAATTGTTTCTGAGCCGCGTCGCGAAGGACAGCCGGTTCGGGTTCTCCGTCATTGCCCTTGATAAACTCCATTGAGCCTTTGACACGCCGGCCTCCCGGACGATTCCCCGCGTCGCTATCTGAAAAATTGCCAGAAAATAGCGACTTAGACAACCTGAAACACGGAGCTGTGGATGGATCTGGAGTGGTCGATCAGACTGTGGTCGCTATTCCACCGTGACGGATTTTGCGAGATTACGCGGCTGGTCGACATCGGTCCCCATGAAGACGGCCGTATGATAGGCCAGCAGCTGAATCGGCAGCGAGAAAATCATCGGCGCGATGATCTCGTCGACGTTCGGCAGGGCAATTGTCGCCATTGTCGGCAGCTTCGAGGCGTTCGCACCGTTTTCGTCGGTGATGAAGATGATCCGGCCACCGCGCGCCGCCACCTCCTGCATGTTCGAGACGGTCTTGTCGAAAAAGCGATCGTAGGGCGCAATGACGATCACCGGCATGTTCTCGTCGATGAGCGCAATCGGTCCATGTTTCAGTTCGCCGGCTGCATATCCCTCGGCGTGGATATAGGAGATCTCCTTAAGCTTCAGCGCGCCTTCCATCGCCAGCGGGAAGCTGGTGCCGCGCCCGAGATAGAGCACGTCCTTGAATTTCGAGAGCTCGCGCGAAAGGCTTTCCATCTGCGGCTGAATGAGGTTGAGGACGCGGCTCATGACACGGGGCATCTCGGCCAGGTGCCGGACCAGCAGCTTCTCGTCCTCAGCGCTGACAGTACCGCGTGCGCGCCCTGCCCCGAGCGCCAGCGAAGCGAGGACGGCGAGCTGGCAAGTGAAGGCCTTTGTCGAGGCGACGCCGATTTCAGGACCGGCCATGATCGGGAAGACCGCATCGGACTCGCGGGCGATTGTCGATTCCTGCACATTGACGATCGCGCCGATCTTCAGGCCGTTTTCCTTGCAATAGCGCAGTGATGCCAGTGTATCGGCGGTCTCGCCTGACTGCGAGATGAAAAATGCGGCCTGCGTCGGCAACAGCGGCATTTCGCGATAGCGAAACTCTGAGGCAACATCGATTTCGACAGGAAGGCGCGCGTAGCGTTCAAACCAGTATTTGCCGACGAGACCGGCAAGATAGGCAGTGCCGCAGGCCGATATGGCCAGCCCGGAGATCGACTTGAAATCGATTGCCGAGGCGTTCGTCCGTACGGTCTTGCTGGCGAAATCGACATAGTGGCTGAGCGCGTGGGAGATGACCTCCGGCTGCTCGTAGATTTCTTTCTCCATGAAATGGCGGTGATTGCCCTTGTCGACGATGAAGGCGGTCGCCTGCGATATTTGCCGGGCGCGTTCGACTGGCCTGCCGGAATAATCGACGACCGTTGCTCCGTCCCGCGTAATGATCGCGCAGTCACCGTCGGAGAGATAGGTGATCTCGTTCGTAAAGGGCGCGAGCGCAATGGCATCGGAGCCGAGGAAGGTTTCATCCTTGCCGAAGCCGATGGCAAGCGGTGGACCGAATCGGGCGGCCATCAGCGTGCCGGGGTCGTTGCGGAACATCACCACCAGGGCGTAGGCACCGGTGACCCGGTTCAGCATCTTCAACATTGCCGAGCGCGGATCGAACCCCTCGCGGGCGTATTTCGCCAAGAGATGCGCGACGACCTCCGTATCGGTCTGCGTTTCGAAGACGGCCCCGTCCACGGTAAGTTCATCGCGCAACTCGGAAAAATTCTCGATGATGCCGTTATGCACGACAGCGATGTCTTCAACGAAATGCGGGTGAGCGTTGGTTTCGTTCGGAACGCCATGGGTCGCCCAGCGTGTATGCGCGATACCTGTCGTGCCGGGCAACGGCTCTCCGTCCAGCTTCTTTTCGAGATTGAAGAGCTTGCCTTCCGCACGTCGGCGCCGCATCGCCCCTTCATGGATGGTCGCAACGCCTGCTGAGTCATAGCCGCGATATTCGAGACGTCTCAGGGCATCGACCAGACGGCCCGCCACCGGCTTGTTTCCGACAATGCCCACAATCCCGCACATAGGTTCCTCTCAGCTGGCAGCAATTCAACGTGTTACAGCGACCTTTGTGCGTCTAAGACGCGGTGCTGCAGTGGCGCCAGTCGTAGCAATTTTCTCATATTTCTCAATGGATACGGCAGTCACTTTCGGTTTCCGGCCGTTACCGAATTCGCAGTAGCGCGCCATGCATCCGGATGGACGCATAAAGGTCGCGCTAACCTATTGGACTACGCATCATGCTTTCCGATTTTCGGGCCCATGCGTTAGGCCTTCGCCTTTCTCGCTTCCTTTAGGGCCAGGCTCTTTGCCCGGATGGCCTTGGCTCTTTCCGGCTTTACCTCCTGACGCGCGCGGCCGAAGGCAAGAGCATCGTCAGGCACGTCTTCAGTGATGACGCTGCCGGATGCCACATAGGCGTTCTTGCCGATGCGAACCGGAGCCACCAGGGACGAATTGGAGCCGATGAAGGAACCGGCGCCGATATGGGTCTCGTGCTTGTTGACCCCGTCGTAATTGCAGGTGATCGCACCCGCGCCGATATTGCTGCCGGCACCCACAAAAGCGTCGCCGATATAGGTCAGATGGTTGACCTTGGCGCCCTCCCCGATCTTGCCGTTCTTGACCTCGCAGAAATTGCCGACCTTCGATCCTCGATCGAGGTCTGCGCCTGGCCGCAGTCGTGCGAAGGGGCCGACTTCGGCACCGCTGCCGATATGCGCCCCTTCGAAATAGGAGAAGGCATGGATCACAGCGCCACTTTCAATGACCACGCGCGGGCCAAGGACAACATTCGGCTCGATCAGGGCATCCTGGCCGATCACGGTGTCGTAGGACAGAAAAACGGTTTCCGGCGCGATCATGGTGACGCCGGAAATCATCAGTTCGTGACGCCGCCGCTCCTGCCAGAGACGTTCGATGATCGCGAGCTCCGCACGGTTGTTGCAGCCGGTCATCTCCACTTCCGGCGCATCCACCGCCGTCGCATGACCGCCGAGCGACCGGACGATTTCCACAAGATCGGTGAGATAATATTCGCCCTTGGCGTTGCCGTTGCCGATCCGCTGCAGGAGATCCAACGCCTTGCGGCCGTTGATGGCCATCAGGCCGCTATTGCACCATGTGATGGCGCGTTCGGCGTCCGTCGCGTCCTTTTCCTCACGGATGGCGATCAATTCGCCATCCTTTACGATCAGGCGGCCATATCCCGTCGGCCTGTCGGTGTGGAAACCAATGACGACGATATCGTTGCCTTCGGCAAGGCCCTGCCGGGCGGCGCGCAGCGGACCGTCGGTGATCAGCGGAACATCGCCGTAGGCCACGAGAATATCGTCATAGCCGCGGGCGATTGCTTCACGTGCGGCAAGCACTGCGTGGCCGGTCCCGAGCCGCTCCTTCTGTATGTAGCTCTCAACCTCGATCCCGTCGACGCGCGCCGCTGCCGCGACCTCGTCGGCATCGCGTCCGACGACGAGTGCGGCTGCCGATACGTCCGTCCGGGCAATGGCCTCCATCACGTGGGCGATCATGGGGCGATTGGCGATCGGATGCAGGACCTTCGAAATGGAAGATTTCATCCGGGTGCTGTCACCAGCCGCGAGAATGACGGCAAGGCAAGTGCGTTCCATGAGCTGCTCCATATGTCCTGTTCAGTGCGGGCGACCGCTTTCTCGCCTCTTAGCAGCAAGATGATACTGGGAGAAAGATCAAATTACGGCTGGATTGCCGCATCCGTTCGGCCGAGCGGCAAATGTCAGGGAAATGACAAAACCGGCGGTTGTTGGGGATAAGCCGCAATTCTCGTAATTGTGAAGTCGAAGGGACAGTTTTTACTGGTAGGGATTGTTCCATGCCGTGGAAGACCGGACATGATGTCCAGCTTCGGCATCTCCCGCACCGGTCCATGATGGGCCGGTGCGGTTCCATTTCGATCGGCAATTCCGCGAATGAAGAAGGGCGCCGATGGCGCCCCTCGCATGGACCGAATAAATCGGAGCTTATTGCGGCAGCTTGTCGTCGACACCTTCGACGTAGAAGTTCATGCCGAGCAGCGTCTTGTCGTCGGCCTTCTCGCCTGCCTTCAGCCAGGGCGTACCATCCTGCTTGTTGATCGGTCCGGTGAAGGGATGCAACTCGCCGGACTTGATCTTGGCTTCCGTTTCCTCAGCCATCTTCTTCACATCGTCAGGCATGTTGGTATAGGGCGCCATCTTCAGGATGCCGTCCTTCAGGCCATCCCAGCTCTGTTCGGACTTCCAGGTGCCGTCCAGAAGTGCATGAACGCGCTTGGAATAATAGTTGCCCCAGGTGTCGACGATCGCGGTCAGCTGCGCCTTCGGGCCGGCTGCAATCATGTCGGATGCCTGGCCGAAAGCATGGACGCCCCGCTCCTCGGCAACCTGCATCGGCGCGGTCGTGTCGGTGTGCTGCGTAATGACATCGACGCCCTGATCGATCATCGCCTTGGCGGCATCGGCTTCCTTGCCGGGATCGAACCAGGTGTTCACCCAGATGACCTTCAGCTTGAAGTCCGGATCGACCGACCTTGCGCCCTGCTCGAAGGCGTTGATGCCCATCACCACCTCGGGGATCGGGAAGGACGCGATATAGGCAGCTCCATGGTTTTTCGACGTCTTAGCGGCGATCTGGCCGAGGATGTAGCGGCCCTCGTAGAAGCGCGAATTGTAGGTCGCGAGATTTGGGCCAGATTTGTAGCCAGTCCCGTGCTCGAATTTCACATTCGGGAACTTGGACGCAACCTTCACGGTGGCGTCCATGAAGCCGAAGGACGTGGTGAAGATCAGCGAGCAACCGGAACGCGCGAGACGTTCGATGGCGCGTTCCGCGTCCGGACCTTCGGGTACGTTTTCGAGATAGGGCGTCTCGATCTTATCGCCGAATTCCTGCTGGACCTGCTGACGGCCCAGGTCATGTGCCTGCGAGTAACCGCCGTCCGTGTGCGAACCGACATAGACGAAGCAGACCTTCGTCTTGTCCTGCGCCTGGGCGGCGGAACTGAGGCTGATGATGGCCGCTGCCGCCGCAGCGAGTGCGAGTGATAGTTTCTTCATGATGACCTCTGTTGGTTTGAAGTTCGGAATTCCGTTTGGTTGTTGTTTTACCGCTCCGGCACGAACGCTTTTCCCAGCGATGCCGGCGTATTGATCAACGTCGTGCGGCGATTATGAGAAATGATGATGAGAACCACAATAGTTGCCGCATAGGGCAGCATGGACAGGAATTGGGCCGGGATGCCGATGCCGAACGCCTGCGCGTGAAGCTGCAGGATCGTCACAGCGCCGAAGAGATAGCCACCGGCAAAGACGCGCCATGGACGCCATGAAGCGAACACAACGAGCGCCAGTGTGATCCAGCCGCGGCCCGACGACATGTTCTCCACCCATTGCGGCGTGTAGACGAGCGAGAGCTGTGCTCCGGCAAGCCCTGCGCACGCGCCGCCGAAGAGGACGGCGAGATAGCGGGTGCGAATGACATGGATGCCAAGCGCATGGGCGGAGCCGTGGCTATCGCCGATGGCGCGGAGCTTGAGACCGGTCCGGCTGCGGAAGAGAAACCAGTTCACGCCGATCACAAGCGCGATGGAGAGATAGAAGGTGAGATCCTGGCGAAACAGCACCGAGCCAAGAAGCGGAATTTCGGACAGGAACGGAAAGACGATCGGCTGCAGGCGTATGCCGGGCACGCCGACATAGCCTTCGCCAAGCATGCCGGATACACCGAGCCCAAGCAACGTCAGCGCCAGGCCGGTCGCGACCTGATTGGCGACTAGCGTCAGCGTAAGAAAAGCGAAAAGCAGCGAAAAAAGCGCGCCGACGACGATGCCGGCAATCAGGCCGACATAGGGCGATCCGGTCATCTGGGCACCGGCGAAGGCAGCGATGGCGCCCATGATCATCATGCCTTCGACGCCGAGATTGAGCACGCCGGAGCGTTCCGCCACCAATTCGCCGAGCGCTGCGATGACGAGCGGTGTCGACGCGGTGATGACCGTCAAAAGGATGGCTTCGAACATGCTCATACCGCACCTCCCCTGATCCGCGACCAAACAATGCGAATTTTGTAATAGATCAGCGTATCGCAGGAGAGGACGAAGAAGAGAAGCAGGCCTTGGAAAACGCGCGTGACCTTGTCGGAGACCCCGATTGAAAGCTGTGCGGCCTCGCCGCCGAGATAGGTCAGCGCCAACACCAGCCCCGAGGCAATGATGCCGAGCGGATTGAGGCGGCCGAGAAAGGCGACGATGATTGCCGTGAAGCCGTAGCCGGGTGAAATCGCCGGCTGCAGATGGCCGATCGAGCCGGAGACTTCGGCAATGCCGGCAAGCCCCGCGAGTGCTCCGGAAAACAGGAAGCTGAACCAGATCATCTTCTTTGACGAGAATCCGGCAAAGCGCCCTGCCCGTTCCGACCGGCCGAGAACGACGACCTCGAAACCCTTCAGCGTATAGCGCATCATGAACCAGACGAGGACGGCTGCGACAAGGGCGAAGATGAAGGCCCAATGCGCACGACCGGAAGCTTCCCATATCGCCGGCAAGGTCGCTTCCGGGGCAAAGCTTCTGGTTTCCGGAAAATTATAGCCTTCGGGGTTGCGCCAGGGACCGCGCACCAGCCAGTCCAGGAAAAGCTGGGCGATATAGACCAGCATTAGGCTCGTCAGAATCTCGTTGGTATTGAAATGCGCCTTGAGCAGCGCCGGGATAGCGGCAAAAAGCGCGCCGCCGATCGCTCCCATGACCATCATCGCCGGCAGGACCAGCGGCGAATGCCAATCGTAGAAGAGGACCGGCAGAATTGAGCCGGTGATCGCGCCGACAGTATACTGGCCTTCGGCGCCGATGTTCCAGTTATTGGAGCGGTAACAGACGGAAAGCCCGACCGCGATCAATATGAGAGGTGCTGCCTTGATCGCCAGTTCGTGCAGCGACCAGACCTCCAGCAGTGGTTGGACGAAAAATGCATCGAGTGCCGCAAACGGGTCCTTGCCTAGCAGTGCAAACATAAGGCCGCCGACAACGAGTGTCAGCGCCAGTGCCATGACCGGCGACAGGAAGGCGAAGAGCCTCGAAACCTGGGGCCGCCTTTCGAGCTCAATGCGCATGCGCGGCCTCCGGCGAGCCGGCGCGATCCTCGTGCAGACCGCCCATCATCAACCCGATCTTCTCGCGTGTGAGTTCGCCGGCCGGATAGGCGGCCGAGAGCCGACCCTCGGAAATGACGGCGATATTGGTTGCCACCTCGAAAATCTCATCGAGGTCCTGGCTGATGACGAGCACGGCCGAGCCGTTGCGCGCGAGATCGACAAGCGCCTGACGAATGCGGCTGGCAGCACCCGCGTCGACGCCCCATGTCGGCTGATTGACGACGAGGACGGCGGGCTGCCGGTCGAGCTCGCGTCCGACGATGAATTTCTGCAGGTTGCCGCCGGAGAGCGAGCCGGCGGTAGGATCCTCGCCACTCTTGCGCACGTCCATGGCTTCCGAAATTCGCCTTGTTGCCTGTCTGACCGCACCATGGCGGATGATGTTCAAGAGCCCGCCGCCGAGGAAGGCCCTGCGATCAGACTGGCTGCGTGCGAGCACGAGATTGTCGGAGAGCGTCATCTCCGTCACGGCGGCGTGCCCGTGACGCTCTTCCGGAACGAAGCCGGCGCCGAGCAAGCGCCGGGCCGTGATTCCGCGTCTGCCGACGGGTTTTCCGCGAATCGAGATCATTTCGTCGGATGCAACAGGGTACTCACCGGAAACGGCGTCGAAGAGTTCACCCTGTCCATTGCCGGCAACGCCGGCGATCGCAAGCACCTCGCCCGTCCTGACCCTGAGCGACACATCCTTTAGCGAGACGGCGAAAGGCGTGCGCGGAGCCACACTTAGCCCCGTTATTTCAAGCTGAACGGGTCCCTTCTCCCCGCGGTCGTCATGCGTCACGCTGGGCACATCGTTGCCGACCATCATTCGCGCCAGCGATGCGGTCGTTTCCCGCTTCGGATCGCATGCCCCTGTCACCTTGCCGAGCCGCAGAACGGTTGCACGATCGCAGATGCGCTGTACTTCCTCCAGACGATGGCTGATGTAGAGGACCGATCTTCCCTCCGACTTCAGCTTGATCAGCGTCTCGAACAGCCGGTCGGCCTCCTGCGGAGTCAAGACAGAGGTCGGCTCATCGAGAATGATGAGCCTCGGGTTCTGCAGCAGCACGCGCACAATTTCGATGCGCTGGCGCTCGCCGACCGAAAGATCGGCAACATGCGCGTGCGGGTCGAGCGGCAGACCATAGGCGCGCGACAGCGTCGCCGCCTCCTGAGCGATCCTGCCGATCGGAATCGTATCATCGAGCGAAAGGGCGATATTCTCGGCGACCGTCAGCGCCTCGAAGAGCGAGAAATGCTGGAAAACCATGCCGATGCCGAGGCTGCGCGCCTCGCCGGGCGAGCCGATCGTAACAGGGCGGTCTTCCCAGAAGATCTCGCCGTCCGTCGGCTCGAGGATGCCGAAGAGCATCTTGACCAGAGTCGACTTGCCCGCCCCATTTTCTCCGAGCAGGGCGTGGATCTCGCCGGGCTGTAAGTCGAGATCGATTCCATCGCAGGCAGTAAAGCTGCCAAAAAGTTTCGTCAGCTTGCGAACCGACAACAACGCACCGGTTCTCAGCATATCGGATGACGACACGGTCCCCTCATTTCTGCCACTGCCAGCCCGTCCGTTCCGGATCTTTCAAGGAATGAGCAGTGTAGTACCAGTTGTTTTTCTTGCTTCCAGATCCGTATGGGCCCGTCCCACATCCCGTAGCGGATAGGTCTGGTTGATATTGATACGCACTTTATTGCTTTGCACAACAGCAAATAGCGCGTTTGCCGAATCCCGCAGCTCTTCGGGAGCGGCAATATAGGTAACCAGCGTCGGTCGTGTTGCAAAAAGCGACCCGCGCTGCGCCAGCATTGCGAAGGTGAAATTTTCGATCGGTCCTGAAGACTGGCCGAAGGAGGCAAATAGCCCGCGCGGTTTAAGACAGTCAAGCGATTGCGGGAATGTATCGCGTCCGATCGAATCATAGACGACAT
Organism: Sinorhizobium sp. CB7; assembly: GCF_041357635.1. Classification (NCBI taxonomy): domain Bacteria; kingdom Pseudomonadati; phylum Pseudomonadota; class Alphaproteobacteria; order Hyphomicrobiales; family Rhizobiaceae; genus Sinorhizobium; species Sinorhizobium sp. CB7. Next base: position 594,787 of record NZ_JAULLL010000002.1, on the reverse strand, counting down.
CGACACCCTTGCCCGCTGTGAGCTCGCGTACCCGTTCGACGAAATTCTCCGTGCGGTAGTTGATGACATGGTCATAGCCATGCTCGAGGGCGAGGTTCACCTTCTCGTCGGAACCCGCCGTGCCGATGACCGTCGCCCCGAGCGATTTCGCCCACTGGCCGGCAATAAGCCCGACACCGCCGGCGGCGGCATGAAACAGCAGCACTGTCCCGGGACCGACCTTGAACGTGCGGTTCAAAAGATATTCCGCAGTCATGCCCTTCAGCATCATCGATGCCGCCATTTTGAGCTCTATATCATCAGGGACTTTGACGAGATGGCGGGTTTCGACATTGCGCTCGATACTGTAGGCGCCGTCGGCATTCGCATAGGCGACGCGGTCGCCGACCGCAAAATCCGTCACGTCGGGTCCGATATCGATCACTGTGCCGGCCGCCTCCCTGCCAGGGATGAACGGCAGATGCGGCGCCTTGTAGACACCACTGCGGTAATAGACGTCGATGAAGTTGAGCCCCATCGCGGCATGCCGGATCTGAACCTCGCCGACGCCGGGTGATGGCAGGGCCACCTCCTCAAGTTTCAACACATCCGGTCCGCCATTTTCGCGAAAGAGTATTGCCTGTGTGGTCTTCATCGCCAGGATCCTTCTATTTTCCGAGCTTGGGGAAAAATTGCAGAACGGCGCCGATACAGTAGAGATAGATGCCGGTTACGATGAAGGCAATCAAGGCCCATTGCGGCGTGTTGAAATTGATAGAGAGCGAATAGACGCCGAGCGCGGACCACAGCAGGAAAACGCCGAGATTAAGCGGCCGCAGCCGCTTGACCCGCACGGGATGCAGGAAGTTGATCGGCAGGAATGTCAGCACGACCGAGACGATGATCAGCGCCATTGCGGTGGTTGCGTCCGCCTGGATGACGAACAGCGTGAAAATCACCATGTTCCAGACGACCGGAAAGCCTGAAAAGAAGTACTCCTCCGTTTTCATGCCCATATCCGCGTAGTAGATGGCGCTTGAAACCACGATCATGCCGGCGGCGACGAAGGACCAGGGCTCGCCGATCATGCCGCTCTGATAAAGCGCGAAGGCCGGCAGCAGGACGTAGGTCACATAGTCGATGATGTTGTCCAGCGTATCGCCGGACCAGTTGGGAAGCACTTCCTTGACGCGGACCTTGCGCGCAATCGGACCATCTATGCCGTCGACGAGCAGCGCCAGTCCCAGCCACCAGAACATGTGCGTGAAGTGATGTTCGGCCGCCGCGACGACGCCCAGGAAGGCCAGAAAAGAGCCCGACGCAGTCAGGATGTGCACGGAAAAGGCGCGCATCTCCGCGTAGGGCACCCTTTTATAGTTGAAGATTTTCATGCTCCCCTACCGTTCTTATGCGCCACCCGACAGGCGATGGTTTTTAGTAAGCACTCTTTGCATCAATTCGCCAGCGCAAAGTATTAGATCCAACGGCAGTTCCGGTGAGAGATCATCATTTTCGTAGCTGCGATATTTCACGCCATGGATTTCACCCAGGTAACGGATTAGGCTTATCGGAATTCACAGTGGAAGCAACAACATGAAGCATTTCGATATAGCGGTGATCGGCGGTGGTCTGGCAGGCTTGATCGCGGCGGTTGCCCTGGCGCGCGGCGGCCGGAAGGTCGCACTCGTTTCCATTCCTCAGGGTAAGGCTGACAAGCGGACGACAGCGCTGATGGACCAGTCGATTCGCTTTCTCGAGCGTCTTTCGCTCTGGGACAAGATCGCGCCCTCGGCGGCGCCGCTCAGCACGATGCAGATCATCGACGGGACCAACCGCCTGTTGCGGGCGCCGACGGTCGCCTTTCGCGCCGCGGAAGCGGGACTCGACGCCTTTGGCTACAATATCCCGAACGCGGCGCTGATCGCGGTGCTTGAAGGTGCCGTCCGCGCGGAGGGAAACATCACCTGGGTTGAGGAATTGGCGCAATCCGTCGCTGCGGGCGAAGACGCCGTTTCGATCGGGCTCGAAAGCGGCGAAACCATTTCCGCTGACTTCGCGGTTGGGGCTGACGGTCGGGGCTCACGCTTGCGTGAGGGTGCCGGAATCGCGGTGCGGAGCTGGTCTTATCCGCAGTCGGCGATGGTCCTGAATTTCGCCCATTCCCTGCCCCACCGGAATGTTTCGACGGAATTTCATACTGAAAGCGGTCCGTTCACGCAGGTTCCGCTCCCAGGCAACCGTTCCAGCCTCGTTTGGGTTCAAAAAACAGCCGAGGCCGCCGCAAGAAGCGAACTTCCGCTTGAAGAGCTCGGCCGCCTTATCGAGGAGCGGATGCAATCGATTCTCGGCCAGGTGACGGTGGAGGAAGGCGCGCAGGACTGGCCGCTATCAGGCATGATGGCGCATCATTTCGGCAAGGGAAGGATCGCGCTCGTCGGCGAAGCTGCCCATGTCTTTCCGCCGATTGGCGCCCAGGGCCTCAATCTTGGGCTGCGTGACGTGATGACCTTGGCCGAGATCCTCTGTTCTCATCCGGAGGCGCCGATTGGCAAAGCTGCCGGTGACGCCTTCGACCGCAAGCGGCGCGTCGACATCATAAGCCGCACCATGAGCGTCGACCTGCTGAACCGCTCGCTGTTGTCCGATTTCCTGCCTGTCCAGTTGCTGCGGGCCGCGGGCCTGCACATTCTCTCGGCCATCCCGCCGCTACGTTACGTCGTGATGCGCGAGGGCGTCGAGCCTGGGCGCGGCTTCAAGGCGATGCCGTCGGCGCTACGGGAAAAGCTGCGGCGGTAGCATCCCGGATTTGATGACGATCAAAACCAGAGACACGCTGACCACAGAAAGCGCAGTCGTGATGAGAATCGTGGCCGAAGCGCGCTCCTGCCAGACGCCATATTGTTGGCCGATCACGAAGACGTTGGTGGCCGTCGGCAGAGATGCCAGCAACACCGCCGCATAGATCCAGATCGGTTCGAAACCGCCGACGGCTTCGAGCGCGATGTAGACGACAAGCGGATGCAGCAGCAGTTTCGCCGGAACAATATAGCCGATTTCAGCAGGAATACGTTTAAGAGGACGCAATGCCAGTGTCACGCCCATGGCAAAGAGAGCGCAGGGCGCTGCTGCCTGCGCCAGATAGTCGACCAGCCTTTGGAACGCTACCGGTTGGCCGATCGAGAAGGCAGCGGCAGCAAAGCCAAGCGCTGTGGAGAGGATGAAGGGATGCAGCCCAACCTTCCGCAGGATGTCGACCGCAAGCTCGCTCTTGGAGCGCTTGTCGTCCCCGGCGACCGCCATCAGTGCGGGCGCTACGATGAAATGCACGGCATTTTCGAGACAGACGATCAGCGCGACCGGAACCGCCGCACCCTCGCCGAGCGCCAGCAGCGCCAGGCCCGGTCCCATGTAGCCGATATTGCCATAGGCGCCGGCGAAGGACTGGATAGTGCAGTCGTCGAACGAATTTCGGCGCAGGAAGCGTCCGACGATGAACAGCAGAATGAAGATTGCATAGGTAGCCGCGATGTCGGTGACGATGAAATCGACGCGCGTCAGTTCCTCGATTGGTGTGCGCGAAACGAGCTTGAAGAAGAGTGCCGGAAGGGCCGCATAGATAATGAACGTGTTCAGCCAGCCAAGCGCTTCCGCCGGCTGTTTCGTGGTGCATCCCGCAATGTAGCCGATGAGGATCAGGCCAAAGAACGGCAGCAGCAGACTGATGATGTCAGTCAACGGGGTCTCTCGTTCCGACTGGAGTTGAGGATGAGATAAGGAGTCCTCTAGCCGATTTGCATCAGGATAGGAAAGGTCTGCTGGAACCAGATGGCCACGTCGCTGACGAAACCGAACATGAAGGCGAGCCCGGTCAGCACGAGAAAGCCGCCCATGACCTTCTCGACCGTGCCGAGATGGCGACGGAAACGAGAAAGAAAATTCATGAAGGCGCCGGAAAAGCCGGCGGCGATCCAGAAGGGAATGGCAAGGCCGAGCGAGTAGACGGCAAGCAGGCCGGCGCCCGAGCCCACCGTTTCACGCGACGCCGCAACGCCGAGGATCGCACCGAGAACCGGTCCGATGCAGGGTGTCCATCCGAAGGCGAAAGCAAGCCCCATTATATAGGCGCCCGTCAGTGTTGCCGGCTTGCCGCCTCCCTGAAAACGGGCCTCGCGCGCCAGGATGCCGAGACGAAAGACGCCGAGGAAGTTGAGCCCCATGACGATGATGATGAGGCCGCCTATCTTGGCGAGCACATCCAAATGCTGGCGCAGCAACATGCCGATACTCGACGCACCCGCGCCAAGCGCCACGAAAACCGTCGCGAAGCCGAGCGTGAAGAAAAGCGCCGAAAAAAGCACGCCGCGGCGAATGTCAGGGCCGATGACCGCAGCAGATCCGCCGCGGAACTGCTCCACCGAAATGCCGGCCATGTAGCACAGATAGGGAGGAACGAGCGGCAGCACGCAAGGAGACAGAAAGGACAATGCACCCGCCAGCAAAGCGCTCAGCAGCGAGATATCTGCAATCGACAAGGGGCTCTCCGGCTAAAGATTTGGTGATTTCTAGCCCTCCCGCCCTGGGAATGCCAATCACCTGATGGTGAGCGCGATGGGATTCGAACCCATGACCTACTGATTAAAAGTCAGTTGCTCTACCGGCTGAGCTACGCGCTCCCACCGCCGCGGGTGATTTGCACCCCGGCTGGAAGTGCGCGGAACATATGCAGGCACCCCAATGCGGTCAACCGAAAAATCGTCGAATTCCGCTCATTCATCACTTTTCTTGGTGCAAGCGCCACGTTCCCCGGATTCGATCGCATCAAAATCTTTGCAACCGTGATATGCCTGACTGCAGCAGGCCGGAACGCGCCGCGGTCCCGGGTTTTCCGGAGCGGGAGAAGTCTGGAGAATAAAAAGAAAACGCCATATGGGCGCTTCATAGGTGGGGAAGTGAGAATGCGGATCGGACGGGTTAGAAGCTCGCCTGCCGATTCGTTGGCCATAGGGAGAAAACGGAAAAATCCCTATGTTCTCCGTCCCCGTCGCGTCCGTTTGACACGATCCGCAATCTCGTGAAGGGAACGGGCCTTCTGCAATTAGGTTCCATCTTTACGGCGTACGCGCAGCGATTTCGTGTGCCGTGGCCTGAAGCTGCCTGACTCTTTCCAAACGCTCCCACTGCCCTACCTCCCACAATGACGGACAGGAGGCTAGGATGACAGGAGTTTCGACACATGGTCCGGCGCGCAAGGTCATGCGTGGAAGACCTTACAGTATGTCCGAATTTGCCAAGAAGTATCGCCTGGACCATGCGGAGGCCAAGCGGCTTTATGAAAAGTTCGGACCTTCAGCGACCGAGCTTGATCTGCTGATGGCTGCCAAACGACGGCCGCCTCGTCTTCCAGAAAATCTGAACGGCTGATTCGACCAATGCCGCCCGGTGGAAAAGAACAAACTGAGCGGACGGGCGGCTGCCTTTGCGGAGAGGTGCGCTATCGCGTCGACGGCAAGCCTCTTCGCATCGGTCTTTGTCACTGCGCCGATTGTCGGAAAACAAGCGGATCGGCTTTCGTCACCTTCGCAGTCTGGCCGCGGCAGGCTTTCGCCTTTTCGGGGGATATCGCCACCTTCCAGGGCAGAAGCTTCTGCCCGCGTTGCGGGTCGCGACTTTTCTGTCTGGGCGAGGAGGAAACCGAAATCCGCGTCGGCTCACTTGATGACGCGCCGACCGATCTTTCGCCGACCTATGAAATCTGGGTCAAGCGGCGAGAGCCCTGGCTCGCTCCCCTGCCCGGCCGCGCTCAATATGACGAGGACGCGCCCACGGGATAGCAACCGCCGGTTCAGCTCATCCTTGCCTGAGCGGCTGTTACAAAACCTTACATTACCAATATTTCATTCCCCATATCGGGCGTAGTATGTCATCGAGACTGCGACGGTCATCGCCGGTTCAGTTTACGGGGCTTATTTGAAAGCCAATGGTTCGCGACCGGCCTTAGGCCGATGATCGCAGAAATGCCCGAGGATATCGATGAACGCGCCCTTAAACCCGAACGACACTCAGGTTGTTACAGACCGCAGCACGGAGCTCGGCTCCATTCTGGCTGCATCCAAAGCGCGCAGGAAAACCGGCCGCTGGCGCCGTTGGCTGACGTCCCTTGTCCTGGTCCTGTTGGTCGGCGGGGCCGCTGCCTATTTTTATCTCGGGCGCGGGGCGAACGAATACACCTATACGACGCAGCCGGCGAAGCGCGGCGATATGACGGTCCTTGTCACAGCGACGGGCTCCGTTCAGCCGACGGAGAAGGTTGACATATCGAGCGAGCTTTCCGGTACAATGCGCGACGTTAATGTCGACTATAACAGCACGGTCAAGAGAGGCGATGTTCTGGCGGTTCTCGATACCAACAAGCTGGAAGCCGACGTCAAGAGTTCCCGCGCCAAACTGAATTCCGCCAAGGCAAATGTCCTGAAGGCGACTGCCGATCTCGAATCGGCACAGACATCGCTGGAGCGCCTGCGCAACCTCGTGAAGAGCAATGTTTCGACGCAGCAGAGCCTTGAGGATGCGACCTACAAGTATGATTCCGCTGCCGCCACCAAACAGATCAACGAGGCGGATGTGCTGGCTGCGGAGGCGGATCTGCAGCTTGCGGAAGTCAACCTTGCCAAGGCGCGCATCATTTCACCGATCGACGGCGTCATCCTTACCCGTGCCGTCGATCCCGGCGCGACCGTCGCAGCCTCGCTATCCGCTCCGGTTCTTTTCACCATCGCCGGCGATCTGAAGAAGATGGAGCTGCAGGTCGACGTCGATGAAGCCGATGTCGGACAGATCGCCGTCGGTCAGAAGGCGACCTTCACCGTAGACGCCTTCCCCGACCGCACCTTTCCGGCCGAGATCGAACAGATCCGCTTTGCGTCCGAAACCACCAACAATGTCGTCACCTACAAGGCGGTCCTCTCGGTCGACAACAAGGAACTTCTGCTTCGCCCGGGCATGACGGCGACCGCGGACGTCACGGTCAAGTCGATCAAAGATGCGTTGATGGTACCGAATGCGGCACTGCGCTATGCGCCGCCGGCGACAGCGACAAACCGCAGCTCCGGTATTTTCAGTCTTTTCCGCCCGCCGCGCATGGGACGACGCAATGCGCCTGAAAAGGCTTTGACTGGTTCCGACCGGCGCGTCTGGGTGCTGAGGAATGGCCACTCGGCTCCTGTCACGGTTCAGGTCGGCTCTTCGGACGGACAATTTACGCAGATCGTAAGCGGTGAATTGGCCGAAGGCGATGCCATCATCACCGATGCGACCGCGCGGACGCGATAGTTCGGAGGATGTCATGGCCAAGCCGCCTCTGATCGAATTCCGCCAGGTATCCAAGATCTATGGTGCAGGAGAAGCGGCGATCCACGCGCTTAACCGGGTGAATCTGTCGATTGCAGAGCATGAATTCGTCGCGATCATGGGGCCGTCCGGCTCTGGAAAGTCGACCGCCATGAACATCCTCGGCTGCCTCGACGTGCCGACATCCGGTGAGTATTTTTTTCAGGGCATACCGACGAGCGGGTTCGACCGGAGCCATCTGACGCTTCTGCGGCGTCATATGATCGGTTTCGTCTTTCAGGGCTTCAATCTTCTGGCGCGAACCTCCGCCGTCGAGAATGTTGAGCTGCCGCTGATCTATCGAGGCATGGCGGCCGGCGAACGCCATCGCCGTGCGCGGGAAGCGCTCGCGCTTGTCGGTCTTTCTGGTCGCGAACACCATAAGACGCAAGAGCTGTCCGGCGGCCAGCAGCAGCGCGTGGCTATTGCCAGAGCGATCGTCACCCATCCGGCACTTTTGCTCGCGGACGAGCCGACCGGCAATCTCGATACGAAAACCAGCATCGAGATCATGGATCTGATAACCCGGCTCAACCGCGAACAGGGGATCACCATCGTCATGGTGACTCATGAGAACGACATCGCCGCCTATGCAAAACGCCTGCTGCGGTTTGTCGATGGCAAGCTCGAAGTCGACGGAGCGCATAGGCCGGAGGTGGCCCATGTTTCTTGAGACCCTTAAACTGGCGTTGCGGGCCATCAACCGCAACATGCTACGCTCCTTCCTGACGGTGCTCGGTGTGGTCATCGGCGTTGCCGCTGTGATCGCGCTCGTAACCATCGGCAATGGCACGACGGCACAGGTGTCCGCCGAGCTTTCGCGCCTCGGCACAAACATGCTCTTTGCGCGCCCCGGCCAATTCGGCCCTGGGCGTGCCAGCTCGGAAGCGAGACGATTCACGATCAAGGATGTCGATGCCATCCGCGAACAGATTTCCGGTCTTCGCGCAGTCGCACCTCTCAATCAGACAACCGCGACCGTGATTTACGGCGGACAGAACCATTCAACCACCGTATATGGCACGACGAACGAATATCTCGTGGCGCAGGACTGGAATCTGGTGCTTGGCCGAGACTTTCTTCCATCTGAAGAACGTGGTCAGGCCAAATGCATCATAGGTGAAACGGTGCGTTCCGAGCTGTTCGGCGCCGCCGATCCTAGGGGACAGCAGATTCGCGTCGGAAAGGTTTCCTGCGGCGTCATCGGCGTGCTCGCGAAACGCGGCCAGTCCGGTATGGGCAACGACCAGGACGATGTGGTCATCATGCCGGTCAAGGTTTTCCAGCGCCGCATCGGCGGCAATGCAAACGTCTCGCTGATCGTGATCTCGGCGCGTGACGGAGTCTCCACAACCAAGGTGCAGTCCGAGGTGGAAAATTTGCTCAGGGAGCGACGCAAGATCATTATCGGCCGCCAGGATGACTTCAACGTCAACGACATGACCCAGATCGCCGATGCCATGACAGGTACGACGACGCTGCTCACCGGTCTTCTCGGTTCCGTGGCGGCGGTCAGCCTTCTTGTCGGCGGCATCGGCATCATGAACATCATGCTGGTATCGGTGACAGAACGAACCCGTGAAATCGGCATCAGGCTCGCCATCGGCGCGCTGGAAAGTCAGGTCCTGATGCAGTTTCTCGTGGAGGCAGTCGCCTTGTCACTCTTCGGTGGCATTGCCGGAATCGTGCTCGGCCTGGGACTTGCGTTCAGTGCCGTGAGCTTTCTGAAGGTCCCGTTCGTCGTGAGTCCTTTCATCATCTGTGTCGCCTTCGTCTTCTCAGCCGCCATCGGCATGATCTTCGGCTTTTTTCCGGCGCGCCGCGCCGCTCAGCTCAACCCGATAGAAGCGTTGCGCCACGAATAAAGGGCGGGGGCATCGTTCCTGGTCGCTTATGGGGCCGCCCTCAAGATAGTGATATATCAGCTAAACTTGTCATCCCGCATGCGGCATGTCAGTATGTGATATATCACGACCTGACGGATTCGGCTGCATGCAGGACTCACAAAGCCACCGCGCTTACCTCGCCCTAGAGCATCTGATCGTAACGCTGGCGCTTCGTCCAGGGGCACTCGTCACGGAAAGACAGCTCATCGAATTGGCGGGGCATGGACGGACGCCGGTGCGTGAGGCGATCCAGAAGCTTGCCTGGCAAGGGCTCATCCTCGTCAAGCCGCGCGTCGGCCTGCAGATCGCCGAGATCAAGGCGGACGACCATGCTCATGTGATGCAGGTGCGCCGGGAGTTGGAACCGATCGCCGCAGCGCTGGTCGCCGATCATGCCACGGACGATCAGCGCCTGCAGCTTCTGGAATGCGAGCGGCTGATGACGGACTGCGCCGTCACGGGTGACCTCGCCGGTTTTTTTGCAGCTGACAAGACCTTCGATGAGATCCTCGAGGACGCGTGTCCCAATGCGTTCATTACGGCCGCTCTCGGCCCGGTGCAGACCCATTCACGGCGGCTCTGGTACTCGACAGCGACGCCTGATCGCATGCAGCGCTCGATCTCGCTGCATGTTGGCGTCATAAAGGCCATCCATCAGGGAAAGGCTCAAGAAGCGCAAACCGCCATGGCGACCTTGATCGACTATCTGGGCGGCAAATAAAAAGCGGCCCCGTCTCCGGAGCCGCCTAAAACATAGATCCTACGCCGATCAGCCGACGAAGGCGCGTTCGATTACGAACTCGGCCGGCTTGCTGTTGGCGCCCTCCTCCATACCGGCCTTTTCGAGCAGTTCCTTCGTATCCTTCAGCATCGCGGAGGAGCCGCAGATCATGCCGCGGTCGATGGCCGGGTCGAGAGGCGGTACGCCGAGATCGGCAAAGAGCTTGCCATTGGCGATAATGTCGGTGATGCGGCCCTTGAGCGGATAATCCTCGCGCGTCACTGTCGCGTAATGACGAAGCTTGTTCCCGACGATTTCGCTCAGGATCTCGTCGTTCCGGATCTCGTTGATCAGATCGAAGCCGTATTTCAGCTCGGCCACCTCACGGGTCGTGTGCGTAAGGATGACCTCCTCATATTTCTCATAGGTCTCCGGATCCCGGATCAGGCTCGCGAAGGGCGCAACGCCGGTACCGGTCGAGAACATGTAAAGCCGTTTGCCGGGTGTCAATGCATCGAGAACCAGCGTCCCCGTCGGCTTCTTGCGCATCAGCACCTGGTCACCCGGCTTGATGAGCTGCAGGTGGGACGTCAGCGGGCCGTCCGGCACCTTGATGGAGAAGAATTCGAGCTCCTCGGCCCAGGCGGGGCTTGCGATGGAATAGGCACGGAAGATCGGTTTGCCCTCAATCATGAGGCCGATCATGGCAAACTCACCCGAGCGGAAGCGGAAGCCCTGCGGCCGGGTCATCGTGAATCGGAAGAGCCGGTCGGTATAATGCGTCACACTCAACACCGTCTCGGCAAAGACGCCGGCGGGGATGGGGGTGGCAAAGTCTTCTGTCTTCGTAGGGGCGTTCATTCGGTATCGAATCCCATTCGTCTCAGATCTGTCTCGATAACGGGCAGTTATTATAAAACTTCCCGCCTTTAAAGGCATTCCATTTCATGCATGCACGCCATCAAGAAATATGCATGCGACACTCAACATTCAACCTGTCATCATCGGTCCGGATCATGCCGCAAGCGAGGCACGCCGCCTTGATGTCGCTCAAATTGCCGCGACGGGTTCTTGATCAGGCCGCAGGCTTGGCTTGACGACGCCAGCTAAAGCCCTCCCCACCTTCCGCCTTGCGCGCCGTCGGCTGGTAGTGATGCGGTATGCCCGTCAGGCGGCTTTCGGCAAGCCGTTTCAGCGCGGTCGCGTTGGTCACGGCGAAACTGTCGATGCCGACGCGTAGCATCAGCGGGATCTGATCGATCAGCACGTCACCGACCGCGCGCAGCTCATTGGTATAGCCGAGGCGCTGCCGCAGCAGTGAGGCGTGGCTGAAAGCACGACCATCGTTGAAAGCCGGGAAAGCCAGGGCGACGATCTCTAGGCGATAGAGGTAAGGCTCCAGCCTGGTCACGTCGTCCGCTGGCTTGATCACGACGCCAAGGCCGATGTCGTTGCTTTCTTCCGCCTTGGCGATCAGCTCCTCGAGACCAAGCAGAGATTTTTGCTCTTCCGTCGCCTTCACATCATCGGTCTCGATCACCCAGGGGTCATTTTCGACAAAACCGGTCTCTCTCCAGATCTTCGTCATCATCCCCTCCTTACGCAGCTTCCGCAGCCGAGCCGTAGAGCGCATCCTTGAAAGGTTGCGGTCCGACGCGGCGATAGGCAGCAAGGAAAGTCTCGGACGGATCCAGGCGCAGGCCGAGATATGTATCGACGATCGTCTCGACCGCATCGGTCACCCTATCCGGTTCGAACCCACGGCCGATGATCTCACCGATCGAGCTATGTTCGTCACCGGATCCGCCGAGCGTGATCTGATAGAGTTCCGCTCCCTTCTTCTCAACCCCAAGCAGGCCGATGTGCCCGACATGGTGATGGCCGCAGGCATTGATGCAGCCGGAAATCTTGATCTTCAGTTCGCCGATCTCTGACTGCCGCTCGGGCGAGCCGAAACGCCTCGAGAGTTCCTGCGCAACCGGAATCGAGCGTGCATTGGCAAGCGCGCAATAGTCCAGCCCCGGACAGGCAATGATATCCGTGATCAGCCCGGCATTGGCCGTCGCCAGACCGATCGCAACGAGCCCGCGATAGACGGACTCAAGATCGGCCAGCGCAACATGCGGCAGGATCAGGTTCTGCTCATGGCTGACGCGGATTTCGTCGAAGGCATATTCCTCGGCGATGTCGGCGATCGCATCCATCTGCGCATCGGAGGCGTCGCCCGGGATACCGCCGATGGGCTTCAGCGAAATCGTCACCATGCCGTAATCGGGGTTCTTGTGCGGCTGCACGTTCTGCTGCACCCAGCGGGCAAAGTCCGGATCGGCCTTCTTCCAGCGTGCAAGATTTTCCCAACCTTCCGCTCGCTCCGGGAGAGCCGGCGGAGCAAAATAGGCAGCGATCGCCCGCACGTCGGCATCGGGCAGCTTTAGCTCGGTGTCCTTCAACTGGGCGAATTCGGCTTCAACCTGCCGCGCCAGTTCCTCCGCGCCGGTTTCATGCACGAGGATCTTGATGCGCGCCTTGTACTTGTTGTCGCGGCGGCCATGAAGATTGTAAACGCGCACGATTGCGGTTGTATAGGAAAGCAGATCCTCTTCCGGCAGGAAGTCGCGGATCAACTTGGCGATCATTGGCGTACGCCCCTGCCCGCCGCCGACGTAGACGGCGAAGCCAATCTCGCCCTTTTCATTTTTCTTGAGATGCAGACCGATATCATGCACCTGGATTGCCGCACGGTCGCGCGCGGCGCCGGTGACGGCGATCTTGAACTTGCGTGGCAGGAAAGAGAATTCCGGATGGACCGAGGACCACTGACGCAGGATTTCCGCATAGGGACGCGGATCGGCGATTTCATCGGCCGCAGCGCCTGCAAAATGATCAGCCGTCACGTTGCGAATGCAATTGCCGGAGGTCTGGATCGCGTGCATCTCGACCGAAGCGAGTTCCGCCAGCACGTCTGGAATGTCGGAGAGCTTCGGCCAGTTGAATTGCAGGTTCTGGCGTGTGGTGAAATGCCCATAGCCGCGGTCGTAGGTGCGCGCGATATGGGCGAGCATCCGCATCTGACGCGAGCTCAGCGTGCCATATGGGATCGCGATGCGCAGCATATAGGCGTGGAGCTGCAGATAGACGCCATTCATCAGCCGCAGCGGCTTGAAGGCATCTTCCGAGAGTTCGCCCGAAAGGCGCCGCTGGACCTGATCGCGGAACTGCGCAACGCGTTCGGCGACAAAGGCGTGGTCAAATTCGTCGTACCGGTACATAGTCTTCCTCAGACTGCAATGAATTCTGGATCCGCCGGCGCATAGCCGGGCGCATATTCCATGGTCGGGCCCTGTGCGCGGATGCGCTCACGAAGGCGCAAAGGCCAGAGCGTGCCATTGGTTTCCTGGACATCGACGACATTCACGTCGACAACCTTGTTGTCGCTATAGGCCTTCTTGCCGATTTCCTCGAGCGCGGCCACAGCTTCCGCATGACGGGCGACCAGCGCTTCCTGGAGGGTGGTCGTCCATTCACCGTTCGCGTTCAGCCAGACGGCGATGCCATCGGTTAGCCGATTGGCCGTCAGAACCTTGTCTACCATATTCATCTCCTGGAAAATTCCGAGGCGATCGCCTCGCGGCGGACAAGCGGCTCGGACAATTCGAAATTAGCGCCTGCGACCGCATCGCCGATAATGACCATCACCGGTCCGGTCAGTTCATCGCGATGCTCAAGATCGGGAAGATCACGCAAAATGCCATGCAGCAGTCGGCGGTCATTGCGGCTGGCATTCTCGATGATCGCGACCGTCGTCTCGGCTGGCAGACCGGCCTGCATCAAGCGCCCGGCGACGGATGCGGCGACCGTTCGGCCCATATAGACGGCGATCGTGGCACCAGACAGCGCAAGGCTCGCCCAATCGGGAAGCACGTCGCCTGTCAGGTCATGGCCGGTGGTAAAGATCAGCGAGGAGGCAACCCCCCGCAGTGTCAGCGGCAGCTCGAAATCGGCGGCCGCCGCAAAGGCGGAGGTGATGCCTGGCACGACTTCGTAGGAGATGCCGGCTGCACGCAACGCTGCCATTTCTTCCCCTGCCCGGCCAAAGACCAGCGGATCGCCCGACTTCAGGCGGACGACGCGCTTGCCTTCACGGCCGAGATGAACGAGAAGGTCGTTGATCTCCTCCTGCGACTTCGTATGGCAGCCCTTGCGCTTGCCGACGGAAAGCCGCTCGGCATCGCGGCGAGCCATATCGATGATCGCCTGGGGTACGAGCGCATCGTAGACGATGACATCGGCCTCCATCATCACGCGCTGGGCACGCAAGGTCAGAAGATCCTCTGCGCCGGGACCTGCACCGACGAGCCAGACATGGCCATGAACCCTGTCGCCTGACTGCAGCAGGCTATCGGCGGCGCGATGCGCCTGCGGCAGGTTTCCCCGGTTGACCGCGTCCGCGACAGCTCCGGAAAAGAACCGCCGCCAGAACACGCGGCGCGCAACGCCGCGCGGTATGAGATGTTCGACCGACTTGCGGTAGCCTGTGGCAAGTTGAGCCAGCTTGCCGAGCGAAGGCGCCAGCATCTGGTCGATCTGTGTCCGGATCATCTGCGCCAGGACCGGCCCGGCACCCTCGGTGCCGATGGCAATAGCGACGGGCGCGCGGTTCACTAAAGCCGGCGTGAAGAAATCACAATAGTCCGGCTGGTCGACAGCATTGGCCGGTATTTTCTCCGCGCGAGCGGCCGCCACGATTGCGCGGTCGGCTTCGGCATCGCCGGTGGCTGCAAAGACGAGAGCGGCACCCTGCACCTGATCCGGCGAAAACGGGCGTCGGACGATGTCGATGGAATTGGCGATCAGAAAGGCATGATAATCGGCTTCCGGCCGATCGGCATGGGCAACGATCCGCGCCTGCGTGTTCATGAGCAGTCGCGTCTTCGCGAAAGCCTCATCGCCATTGCCGAAAACAGCCGCGATCCTTCCTTCCACGCGGAAGAAGGCGGGAAATGCGGCAAGCTGTTCAGTCTTGGGAGACATTATCATTCCACTTTCGAGATTGGCCGAATATGGCTGCAATTGCCCACGGATTGAAGAAACAGAAATTCATAAGGAATTGCCACGGCGTATTCTTTTACTCGACATTCAACGCATTTGAGCAAAACTCACCGGCGGCGTCCACCGGTATTAAATACAGGAAATCGATGGTATTTCAGGATTTCTCCGGTGCGCAGGCTCATATTCTCTGTGGTGAAGCCGGCGGATCTGTCATTTCCGCTTTCCGCACGGCTGGCATTGCGGATAAGGTGGCAACGAATTCAGGAGCAAGCCCAATGTCTTCACGGTCGATCGCCGCCCGCCTCCTCGACGTGATTGAGGAGAATATCCTCCCTTTGACCGACATGGGTGTCGCGATGGGAAACAAGATTTTCGGCGCCGCCATCCTGCGCAAATCGGATCTTTCGGTCGTGATCGCGGAGACCAACAACGAGCTGGAAAATCCGCTATGGCATGGTGAGGTCCATACGCTGAAGCGCTTTTACGAGCTCTCTGACAAACCGGCGACGAAGGATCTGATCTTTCTTTCGACCCACGAGCCCTGCAGCATGTGCATGTCGGCGATTACATGGGCCGGATTTGACAATTTCTACTATTTCTTCAGCCACGAGGATTCGCGCGACAGCTTCGTCATTCCCCATGACCTGAAGATCCTGAAGGAAGTTTTTGGGCTGGAGCCTGGCGGTTATCGCCGGCAGAACGCCTTCTGGAAGAGCTTTGCACTCGTCGATCTGATCGAAGCCGAGGCCGAACCTCTGAAGAGCCGCCTCAAGCAGCAGGCGTCGCTCATCAGATCCGCCTATGCAGAACTGTCGAAGACCTACCAGGCGTCCAAAGACGCCAATGATATTCCTCTGAGCTGAGCAGAACTCCGAAGACCCATGGAAGCATCGAAAGACATTTCACGCCTGATCGAGATCATGGCCGCGCTGCGCAATCCCGAAACCGGCTGCCCCTGGGATATCGTCCAGACCTTCGAGACGATCAAGCCCTATACGATCGAGGAAGCCTACGAGGTTTCCGACGCGATCGAACGGGGGGATATGGACGATCTTTGCGAGGAGCTGGGCGATCTGCTGCTGCAGGTCGTCTTTCATGCCCGCATGGCGGAAGAAGCCGGTGAATTCTCCTTCGGCGACGTCGTCGAGGCGATCACCCATAAGATGATCCGGCGCCACCCCCATGTCTTCGCCGTCGCGGACGCGTCGACACCGGACGCCGTCAAGGTGCAATGGGACGTGATCAAGGCCGAGGAGAAGCGCGAACGGACCGAGCGACGTCTCAAACGCGGCATTGCAGAGGATTTCAAGGCTGGCTTCCTGGGGTCGGTACAGCGCAGCTTCCCCGCTCTTACGGAAGCCCTGAAATTGCAGGAGCGTGCGGCCAAGGTCGGCTTCGACTGGTCGGCGCCGGAGCCGATCCTCGACAAGATCGAGGAGGAAATCGGTGAATTGCGCATGGCGCTGAAGGACGGCGATCGGGCCAAAGTCAGTGACGAACTGGGCGACTTGATTTTCGCAGTCGTCAATATCGGTCGCCATATCAAGGCCGATCCGGAACAGGCACTGCGCGGCACGAACACCAAATTCCGCCGTCGCTTCCGGCATATCGAAAACACTCTGGAAGCAGAGGGTGCTAGGCTGGAAGAAACGGCGCTCGAGCGCATGGAGGAAATCTGGCAGGCCGCCAAGGCGATCGAGCGGCAGCTCGGCTAACTGCGCATAACCCCGAAAATCGGATCGATTTTCGGAAAGGCTTATGCGCCGACTAATCAGCTACGAAAGCCGCTCTATTTCCAGTCCTCGCGCTGCGGCTTCGGGCCGTAGCCCATGCGCCGTTCCAGTTCCGCGGCCTCCGCTTCCGTAAGGCGGACATCGAGCGTCACCGACCCGTCTTCATTGTCCTCGCGAACGTCGACGATGGCGTGATCATAAATCCAGGGCAACAAAGCGAGCTTGTCGATGGGCAGGACGATCGTCGTCTCCGTCATCACGCCCGAAAGCCTGCGGCTGATCTCCGCCATCAGCCGGTCCACGCCTTCGCCGCTGATTGCCGAAACTGCCACGATGCTATCGTTGCCGGCAACCTTCTGCACCATCGCATCATGGGCCTCGGGCTCCAGCCGGTCGATCTTGTTCCAGACCTCGATGATGCGCTTCTCCCCTTCCGCCTCGTCGATACCGAGATCGTCCAGGATGCGCAGGACATCGGCGCTCTGGGCCTGGTTGTCCGGATCGGACATGTCGCGCACGTGCAGGATGAGATCGGCTTCGAGCACCTCTTCAAGCGTCGCCCTGAAGGCGGCGACGAGATGGGTCGGCAGGTCCGAAATGAAACCGACGGTATCGGACAGGATAACCGTGCGCCCATGCGGCAGCTTCATGCGCCGGAGCGTCGGATCGAGTGTAGCAAAGAGCATATCCTCGGCCAGGACGCCCGCGCCGGTAATGCGGTTGAAGAGTGTCGACTTGCCGGCGTTGGTGTAACCGACGAGCGCCACGATCGGATGCGGTACCTTCTTGCGCTTGGCGCGGTGCAGCTGACGGGTACGCACCACCTGCTCCAGTTCGCGCTCCAGCCGCAGGATGCGCTCCTGCAGAAGCCGCCGGTCGGCTTCGATCTGTGTTTCACCGGGGCCGCCCATGAAACCGGCGCCGCCGCGCTGACGTTCAAGGTGGGTCCAGCTCCTGACCAGTCGCCCTTTCTGATAGTTGAGGTGAGCGAGTTCGACCTGCAGCGTGCCCTCCTTAGTGGAGGCACGGCGACCGAAAATTTCCAGGATAAGGCCGGTCCGATCGATGACCTTGGCGTTCCATTCCTTTTCGAGATTGCGCTGCTGCACAGGTGTCAGCGGGTGATCGACGATCACGAGACCGGCGTTGGACTCGTCCAGGAGAGCGCGAATCTCGTCAATCTTTCCGGTGCCGAGAAGCGTTGCGGGCCGTGGTTCATTGACGGGAACGATGATGCCGGCGACCACATCGAGGTCGATCGCAAGCGCAAGTCCCCTCGCCTCGTCGAGCCTGCTTTCAGGGGAACGCGCAACGGCGATCACGCCTGTTTCGCCCTGGTTACCGCGCCCACGCACCGTTTTCAGGACCGGAACGGCCACAACGGCGTGCATATCATCCCGGTGCTTCTGAGTTTCCGGAATGATGGAATCGTTTCTGGTATCGCGTGTCGTGATAGTGGCTCGTCCTGTTTAGGAGGCGGCTTCTTCGCTCTCGAACATCTGCATCGGTTGACCCGGCATTATCGTCGAAATCGCGTGTTTGTACACGAGCTGAGAATGCCCATCGCGGCGAAGCAAGACACAAAAATTGTCGAAGGATGTAACAACACCGGTCAGCTTTACACCGTTAATCAGGAAGATTGTCAGTGAAATCTTTTGTTTGCGAACAGTATTGAGAAATAAGTCCTGCAGATTCTGAGAACGTTCCGCCATCGCGCCGCTTCTTTCTTTATTGCCGACCCTCCCGAGCCGGTAGAATATTTACATAAGATTCGGGAGGAGAACCCTCATCTCTCCCCTCCAGAAAATCTAGGTATCAAATCATGGTCTTTTCCGCAACGTCGAAAAAGGCTTCGCGAATTTTCTGCGAAACGCTTCCCGGATGGCCATTCGCGATCGTGCGGCTGTCGATGGAAATCACGGGAAAACAAATGCTTGTAGCCGCGGTAATGAAAACTTCCCGCGCCGCCATCATCTCTTCGACAGAGAAAAAACGTTCCGCCACGGGCATGCCGAGTTTGGCTGCAACATCTATCAGGGTGGTGCGTGTAATACCCCTGAGGATGCCGTGGTCGGCCGGTCGCGTCACCAGCGTTCCATCCTTGTCGACGATCCACACATTGGTCGCGGCACCTTCTTTTACGGTATTGTCCTGATCGACGAAGATCGCCTCCTGAGCCCCGGCCTCCTTGGCCTGCTGGCGTGCGAGCGCATTCGGAAGCAGTCCCACGCTCTTGATATCGACGCGGTCCCAGCGGTTGTCCCGGACGGTGATGGCCTTGATACCATTGGCATTTTTCTTGGCGATGACGGACGGATCGGTGCTTTTCGCGGTAACGACGACCGAGGGACGCGTGCCGTCAGCGGGGAAGACATGATCACGCCGTGCTACCCCACGGGTGATCTGCAGATAGAAAAGGCCGTTGCGGACCTTGTTTCGGCGCAGCACCTGCCGGATCACCTGCGTCAGAGCCTGCCTGCTCATCGGCCAGTCGATCCTGAGCTCTCCGAGCGAACGGTTGAGGCGATCGAGGTGACGTGTCAGGTCGACGATATAGCCGTGGCGGACCTCGCAGACTTCGTAAACGCCATCGGCAAATTGATAACCGCGATCCTCGACATGAACCATGGCACTCGAATGCGGCAGATAACGACCGTTCACATAAGCTATTCTCGGCATAGGGCTAACCTGTGTAGATGCGGTGTTGAAGAACTGCGGAAGAATGGACCAGTTGGGCTGGAAATACTTTGTTATTCTATAGAGAAGCGCAAAAAAACGTTCGATTTGACGGATGGTACTGCCGCTCACGAAAGAGCGGCTGTACCGAATGAATTACACGCCCAGAGATTTCAGCTTCCGGTGCAGCGCCGACCGCTCCATGCCAACGAATTCCGCCGTACGCGAAATATTGCCGCCGAAACGATTGATCTGCGCGATCAGATAGTCTCGCTCGAACATTTCCCGCGCCTCCCGCAGCGGCAAGGTCATAATATGGTAGTCGTTCTTGGCCGACACTTTCGGCAGCATGTCGCCGAGATCGGTGGGCAGCATCTCCGCGGTGATCGGCGCGTCGGGGCCGTCCGAACGGGCGAGGATCATCAACCGTTCGATATTGTTGCGCAACTGACGGATATTGCCCGGCCAGTCATGCGCCTGCAGCACCGCCATCGCGTCATCTCCGATGCGGCGTGGACGAATGCCAGCCTGCTCGGAAATCTGCCGCATGAGCTGATCGACAAGGAAGGGAATGTCCTCGCGTCGCTCCGACAGCGCCGGAACCCGGATCGGCACGACGGCGAGCCTGTGATAAAGATCCTCACGGAACCAGCCTTCGGCAATCCGGCTCTCCAGATTATAGGCGGTCGAAGAGATGATGCGCACGTCGACCTTGACCCGCTTCGACCCACCGACCCGCTCGAATTGCTGGTCGACAAGAACCCGCAGGATCTTGTTCTGCGTTTCGCGCGGCATCTCGCCGACCTCGTCCAGGTAGAGGATGCCTCGATGAGCCTCTTCGAGCGCACCGATCTTGCGCGGTTGTCCGGGCGTTCCTTCGGTTCCGAAAAGCGCGACTTCCATCCGATCCGGGGTGATATTGGCGGCATTGAGCGCGACGAAGGGGCCGCTGGCGCGGGCTGACTTCTTGTGGATCATCCGGGCCACCAGTTCCTTGCCGGAGCCGGAAGGACCAAGGATCATGACGCGGCTGTTCGTGGGCGATACCTTTTCGATAGTCTGGCGCAATTGCGAGACCGCGACGGAGGTTCCGATCAGTTCAACGGCGTCACCGGCCCTCTTCTTCAGTTCGGAGACCTCGCGTTTCAGCTTGGAGTTCTCCAGTGCGCGCTCGGCAATCAGGATCAGCCGGTCGGCCTTGAAGGGCTTCTCGATGAAGTCGAATGCGCCGCGCTTGATGGCGGAGACGGCTGTCTCGATATTGCCGTGACCGGAGATCATCACGACTGGCAGATCGGGATGGCGGACCTTGATCTCATCCAGCAGGGAAAGTCCATCGAGCTTGCTGCCCTGCATCCAGATATCCAGAAAAACGAGCCGCGGCACGCGATCCGAAATTGCTGCCAGTGCGCTGTCGCTATCATGTGCGGTTCGCGTCTCATGCCCCTCGTCTGAAAGAATCCCAGAGACGATCTCACGGATGTCGTGCTCATCGTCCACTACCAGAATGTCAGAGGCCATAAACGCTTTCCTTGTCACTATCGGCATGGGTGGTCGTAGGAGCCAATTCCCGGCGCGGCAGATGCACGCGGATCATGGCTCCTCTGCCCAGGTCAAAATCGGCGGGAGCATCGTGCAGTTCGAGCTGCCCGCCATGTTCTTCGATGATTTTCTTGACGATGGCGAGACCGAGCCCGGTGCCCTTTTCCCGCATGGTCATATAGGGTTCGAGAATGCTGTGCCGGTTCTCCACGGGCAAGCCGCGACCGTTGTCGATGACGTCGACGGTGAAGCGATCCCGCTCGGCGTCGAGAGAGGAGCGGACGAGAATCCGGCGACCCTCGCGGATCTCTCCGCTCGGAATCGCCTCAATCGATTCCACGGCGTTCTTGATGAGATTGCCGAAGGCCTGGCCGAGCATGCGGCTATCGAACAACCCCTCGAGCGGTGCGTCGCCAAGTTCCTGCAGGAAAGTCACGTGGTGATTGCCCATCTCGCGCAGGAATATTGCGTCGCGCAGGATGCTGCGCAGATCGGTCGGCTCCTTCGTCGGCTTGGGCATCCGGGCGAAGGCCGAGAATTCATCGACCATTCGACCGATATCGCCGACCTGGCGGATGATCGTGTCGGTACACTGATCAAAGACCGCCCGGTCGTTCTCGTCGATGTGCTTGCCATAACGACGGCGGATGCGCTCGGCCGAAAGCTGGATCGGGGTCAGTGGGTTCTTGATTTCGTGGGCGATTCGGCGGGCCACATCTGCCCAGGCGGTCGAGCGCTGGGCGATCACGAGATCGGTGATGTCATCGAGCGTGATCACGTAGGACTCATTCAGGTCGCGAACTTCTTCACGCGTGACCTGAACGCTGAGGGTGCGAACCGTGCCGGCCCTCACAAGGCTGATCTGCTTGCGGAAATCATTGCGATAGCGTGCGGCCGCCTCCGTCAGCACCTGATCCACCTCGGGTGCGACATCGGAAAGCCGCTTACCGATCAGTTCCGCGGCAGGCAGCGCCAGCAATATCTCGGCCGAGGTGTTGGCAATCGTAATGCGCCTGTCCTTTTCGACGCCGATCACCGAGGCCGTCACACCGGAAAGCACCGCTTCGATGAAACGCCGCCGGTCGTCGACCTCGTCCTTGGCTTCCAGGATCTCATCGCGCTGCGTCCGGATCTCCGAAATCATCTTGTTGAAGGTGCGCGCAAGATTGCCCACGTCGCCATCGACCGTACGCACGGGAACGACGACGTCCATGTTGCCCGACGCGACACTGTCTGCCGCCGTGATCAGCAGCCGGATCGGTCGCACGATGCGATCCGCGACGGCAATCGCCGTCCAGATCGCCGCCAGAAGAACGATGAGTGCAAAACCGATATAAAGGACGGCGAAGGCGATTTGCAGCGACATTCGTCCCGCCTCCATCGCCTTGTATTCGACGCTGTTTTCCTCCATCTGCCGCATGGCGCCCATCACTTTCGGATCGACGGCTCTGACGGTGTAGAGGAAGGCGCTGGGGATTGCCTCCAGCTTGATGATGGCGCCGACGAGGTTCGTGACGCCCGGCGGAATGAGCGTCGGCTGGCCCGCCGCCGCCTTGTCGAGTGCGTCGGTGGGAATAGCGGGCAGCGGCTTCTCCGTCTTGATGTCCGCCTGCACGATGACCGACCCGTCGCGGCGCACCAGAAACGCGCCGAGCAGGCCGCGCCCTCGTGCCTGCCGCGTCATGAGATCGCCAAAACCTGTCCGGTCGAGATTGAAGAGAGCCCGATTGCGCTCGAGGTCATTTGCCATCGAGATCGTCTGCCCCTGCAGATAGCTGGCATTCTCCATCATGTAGGCTTGGGCGACGTTGCGCGAGGAGCTGACGATCGACTGGGTGCGAAGCGAAAACCATCGGTCGAGGCCGACATTGAGCGTGAGACTCGCGAATATCGCAACGAGAATGGCCGGCGTTATCGCGACGATGGAAAAGAGCGAAACGATGCGAATGTGAAGGCGAGCGGCCGCCCGCCCACGGCTGCGTGCCCTCAGCAGCCGGCTGACCTCGCGGCCGATCAACGCCATCAGGCCGAGCACGAAGAACGAATTGATGACGACCGACGTAATAACGACGTGTGATGTCGGAGCAATGGGCGTCAGTCCGAGAAGGATGAAAAGCGTGACCGTCGCACAAAGCAGTGCTCCGCCCGCAAGCACGAGGCCGGGCAAGGCAAACGAGGCACGGCGGTCGTTCAAGGTGACCGCAACCGCCCCGTTGCTCGCCTTCGGCGGGACCGCATCCTGCTTCATTCCGTTTTATCTCCAGCAAAGGCGCATGAGCGCCCGCCTCGTCGCAATTGCATTTGCACCGTTTGCTGTCGGAAGGAGATTGATAGAGACGCCGAACTTTGAGCAAAAAAATACCCGCGAAAATCAGTGCCTGATCAAGAACACCAGGCACAGAGTCCCCGCAGACCCTCTCCGCTTACAAACGCCAATCACCCCTCGGCCGACAAACTCGGACCAACTGCGTTGCCTTTAAGCAACGTATTGTGGCGAAAATGCAACGCACCCCATCACATTGTCAAGCCGAGCGGGAGCTTCGATAGACTGATACCCCGAGCTCGCGAATTTTCTTGCGGAGCGTATTTCGGTTGAGGCCAAGGAGATCGGCCGCCTTGATCTGGTTACCGCGGGTGGCGGTCAATGCGGCAAGAATCAGCGGATATTCCATCTCCGTCAGTACTCGATCGTAAAGGCCTGGCGGGGGAAGGCCGTCGCCGAAACTCGCGAAATAGCTTCGCATGTTCTCCTCCACCGCCTGCCCGATCGACATGGAGCCGGAGCGAATCGGACCCTTTTCGATGGGACTGTCAGGAACGTCGGCGCGGAGCTCGGCATCGATGATCTCACGGGTTATGACGTCCTGTGGATAAAGTGCCATGAGCCGGCGAATGAGATTTTCAAGTTCGCGCACATTGCCCGGCCAGGGATAGGCTTTCATCAGCTCAAGCGCTTCCTGATCGAAACGTTTCGAGCCAAGTCCTTCCTTTTCCGCCTGCTGCACAAAGTGCCGCACGAGATCCGGAATGTCCTCAGCGCGGTCGCGCAGTGGAGGCAGACGCAGCGGCACGACATTGAGCCGGTAATAAAGGTCTTCCCGGAAAAGCCCCTGATTGATCGCCTGTTTCAGGTCCTTGTTGGTTGCCGCAACGATGCGGACATCCGTTCGGATCGGCGTGCGTCCGCCGACGGTCGTGTATTCTCCCTGCTGCAATACGCGCAGGAGGCGTGTCTGGGCATCCATCGGCATGTCGCCGATCTCGTCCAGAAACAGTGTTCCGCCCTCTGCCTGTTCGAAGCGGCCGGTCGAGCGGGTCTGCGCGCCGGTGAAAGCACCCTTCTCATGGCCGAACAGTTCCGACTCAATCAGGTCGCGAGGGATCGCGGCCATGTTGATTGCGACGAAAGGACCGTTGCGGCGCTTGCCATAGTCATGCAGTGCGCGGGCGACAAGTTCCTTGCCGGTCCCGGATTCGCCGGTGATCATCAGCGTCAGGTCGGTCTGCATCAGTCGTGCCAGGACGCGATAGATCTCCTGCATGGCGGCGGAACGGCCGACGAGCGGCATGCCATCCTGCATGTCGTCTTCGAGCTTGGCCGGCTTGCGCTTCGGCTCCGAGAGGGCTCGGCCGATGATCGCGATCAATTCGGTCAGGTCGAAGGGCTTTGGCAGATAATCGTAGGCACCCTTCTCCGAGGCCTTGATGGCGGTCATGAAGGTGTTCTGCGCACTCATGACGAGAACCGGCAAATCCGGCCGCGCCTTCTTGATACGGGGCAGCAGGTCGAAAGCGTTCTCGTCCGGCATGACGACATCCGTCACGACAAGATCGCCCTCGCCTGCGGAAATCCAGCGCCAGAGCGTCGCGGCATTGGATGTGATGCGCACGTCATATCCCGCTCGGCTCAGGGCCTGATTGAGTACGGTGCGAATCGCTGCGTCGTCGTCGGCGACTAGAATCGTGGCTGTCATCTGGAAGGTCCTGTGGAGTTCGGGGCATTTTCTTCATCGGGTACCATGCCCTTGGATGCTGGCATGAGTACACGGAAAGTCGTCCGGTTGTTCTGGCTGTCACATTCGACGATTCCTCCATGATCGCCGATGATCTTGGCAACAAGGGCAAGGCCGAGGCCGGTGCCGTTCGTCTTCGTCGTAATGAACGGATCGAAGAGATGCGGCAGCAGATCGGCCGGCACACCCGGCCCGTTGTCGATGACGCAGAATTCCAGCGGCAGCGAGATTTTCTCCCTCGTGCCGGCAACCGATAAGCGTATCCCCGGCCGGTAGGCAGTCGTCAGCATGATCTCGCCATCCGGCCTCTCGCCAACCGCTTCCGCCGCATTCTTCACCAGGTTCAGGAAAATCTGGACGAGCTGGTCACGATTGGCAAAGACCGGTGGCAGCGACGGGTCGTAATTCTCGGTGATGCGGATGTTGCGGGCGAAGCCGGCCTTGGCGACAGCCTTCACGTGGTCGAGGACCGAATGAATATTCACCGGGACGCGATCCACAGGCCGCTCATCGGAAAAGACTTCCATGCGATCAACAAGCGAGACGATTCGGTCCGTTTCGTCGCAGATCAGCCGGGTGAGCCCGCGGTCGTCGTCGGACACCGACTGTTCGAGAAGCTGGGCCGCGCCGCGGATGCCCGAAAGCGGATTCTTGATCTCGTGCGCCAGCATTGAGGCAAGCCCGGTGACAGATCGTGCCGCAGCGCGATGCGTAAGCTGCCGGTCGATCTTGTCGGCCATCGATCTTTCCTGGAAGACGATCACCACCGCCCCCACTTCGCTGGCCACGGGCGCGACATAGATATCGACAAGCTTGTCCTGCCCGAGGCGAGGCGAGCTCAGATCGACGCGGTATTCGTTGACCGGGGCCTTGCGTTCGCGCACCTGATCGATCAGCGCCAGCAGCGGGCTGCCGAAGGGGATGAAGGTCGAAATTTTGTAGCGGGCCAGATGGGAGGCGCTGGCGCCAAAAAACGCTTCAGCCTCCCAGTTGGCAAAGGCGATCAGACCGGCGTCATTGACCATGATCACCGGGTTCTGGATGGCGTTGAGCACGGCCATTGCTACCGCGCTTCCCACATGGTCGGTGGCCGGGACATTATCGCCGGAATTCATGCAGCCTCCAGAGCCGGAGTGAGCGCCTCGGCGCCTGCCGTAAGCACACCGTGGAGAAGCGAAGTCACCTCTCCCGCATCCCTTGATGTCATGATCAATGCCCTTTCGGCTGCGCCAACGGATGGCGCGTATCGATCGAGATACCAGCCGAGGTGTTTGCGCGCGTGCCGGACCCCGGCCGCTGTCCCGTAGAATTCCAGCATCATATGATAATGCTCGCAGACGATGTCGGGGATATCGGCCCGCTGAGGGCCAAGTTCTCCGGCCAAAACGCCGGCATGCCATGGCCGCCCTTGGCAGGCACGCCCTACCATGACGGCATCGGCGCCAGAGCGGCGGAGGATTTCCTGGGCATCCCTCGCTGTCTCGACATCGCCGTTGGCGATCAATGGCACCGAAATGACGTCCCTTACCGCCCGGATCGCATTCCAATCCGCCTTGCCCTCGTAGAACTGCATGCGTGTTCGCCCATGGACGGTGATGAGCTGCACGCCGGCTTCTTCCGCGCGTCTCGCAATATGCGGTGCATTGATGGAATTTTCGTCCCAGCCGAGCCGCATTTTCAGCGTCACCGGAACAGTGACTGCTTTCACCGTCGCTTCTACCAAGCCGAGCGCATGATCGGGATCACGCATCAGAGCCGATCCGGAATAGCCGCCGGTCACTTTCTTCGCCGGGCAGCCCATATTGATGTCGATGATGTCGGCGCCGTTGTCGGCCGCGATCCTGGCTGCTTCGGCCATCCAATGCGCCTCGCGGCCGGCAAGTTGCACGACATGCGGCTTGAGACCGGCATTCTTCAGTCGTGCCCAGGACTCCTGACTGCTGTGGACGAGCTCGCGGCTTGCCACCATCTCGGTCACAACCAGTCCTGCACCATATTTCCAGGCCAATTGTCGGAAAGGCAGATCCGTCACGCCGGACATGGGCGCCATCGCGATGCGGTTCCGCACCGGGATCGGCCCGATCTGAAATGCCGCTGCAAGATCTCGTGAATGCAAATGATTATCTTTCAGGCACACCATGTAGCTGCACTATTTTTAGACATTGTTGGATGGTTTGCCAAGGGGCTTGGAGAGAGGACCGATATTTTTTGGGCAAATGCTGGAAAATACCCATTCGAAACGTTAGACCACAATCATCGCGTTCATGGCCTGCGAGGATTTAGGAAACAAATGCATCCAAGGCAACCGGTGTCGGCCGGGATAGTCATCGTTGCCGCCGGGCGTGGCGAGCGTGCCGGTTCTTCCGAGGAAGGACCGAAGCAGTATCGCATGATCGGCGGTAAGCCGGTTATTGCTCATACCCTTGAAAACTTCATGACTTGGGAGCCCACCTCGCACATTGTGGTCGTCATCCACCCCGATGACGAGGCGCTTTTTGCCAGGGCCTTCAGGCATGTCCTCTCGGCGACGCCTATCGAAACCGTGTACGGGGGCACGACGCGGCAGCAGTCGGTGCTTGCCGGTCTCAGGCATTTGAAGGGCAAGGGAATAACGCACGTTCTGATCCACGATGCCGTTAGGCCCTTCTTCGATCATTCTCTCCTCGACCGCGTCGCTGAAGCGCTTTCTGCCGGTGCGCCCGCCGTGCTTCCGGCAATCCCGGTGGCGGATACGTTGAAGCGCGCCGATGCAGACGGAATGGTGAAGGAGACGATATCCCGTGCCCATCTCCACGCAGCCCAGACGCCCCAATCCTTTGCTTTCAACGAAATTCTCGACGCCCATGAGAAGGCGGCATCGGAGGGCCGGACCGACTTTACCGATGACGCTTCGATCGCCGAATGGGCCGGACTTCCGGTCACAATCATCGAAGGCATGGCCGATAATATCAAGCTGACGGTCAAGCGGGATCTTGCCGTGGCTGACGAGAGGCTTTCGGGCGCCCTGCCGGACGTGCGCACGGGTAACGGCTATGACGTCCACCAGCTCGAGCCGGGCGACGGTGTGACGCTCTGCGGGATCTTCATCCCACATGACCAAAGGCTAAAGGGCCATTCCGACGCCGACGTAGCGCTGCATGCCCTGACCGACGCCCTGCTCGCCACTTGCGGCGCCGGCGACATTGGTGATCATTTCCCGCCCTCGGATCCGCAATGGAAAGGCGCTCCCTCCCGCATATTCATCGAACATGCGGCCAGGATCGTGCGCGAACGCGGCGGCACCATCATGAATGCGGATGTTTCGCTGATTGCCGAAGCGCCGAAGATCGGTCCACACAGGGAGGCGATGCGCGCCAGACTTTCCGAATATCTCGGCATCGCGATCGACCGCTGTTCGGTGAAGGCGACCACCAACGAGAAGATTGGCTTTATTGGACGGCGCGAAGGTATCGCGGCCATCGCCACGGCAACCGTCGTCTATCGCGGAGGCAAGGCATGAGCGCGTTTCCCGAGGAAATCCTGACGCTCGCCCGGAAGATCATCACCGAATTCACGGCACGTGGGCTCATGGTCGCAACCGCCGAATCCTGTACCGGCGGTCTTATCGCCGGCGCACTGACCGAAATCTCCGGCTCCTCTGCCGTTGTCGACCGTGGCCTCGTCACCTATACCAATGTCGCCAAGATGGAGATGCTCGGCGTGCAGGAAGGGACGCTGGAGCACTTTGGCGCGGTTTCGCGGGAAACGGCTCTGCAGATGGCCCACGGCGCCCTCTACCGCTCCCACGCCGATTTTGCGGTCGCCGTCACCGGCATAGCGGGTCCGAGCGGCGGTTCGGCGGAAAAGCCCGTCGGCCTCGTGCATCTGGCGGCTAGGTCGAAAGCCGGCGGCCTCATCCACCGCGAAATGCGTTACGGCAATATCGGCCGCGACAAGGTCCGGCTTGGAGCAGTCATGACTGCCCTCGAGATGCTGCTGGAATTGTCTCAGGCGTAGATCTTGGTTGCGCGCGTTTCGAAGGCTTCGGAGAACATGCGGAAAGCACGATCGAACATCGATCCCATCAGTGCACCGAGAATGCGGCTTTTGAATTCGTAGTCGATGAAGAAGTGAATGGTACTGCCGCCTTCCGGTCGGTCCTCGAAGCGCCAGCGGTTATCGAGATATTTGAACGGCCCGTCGATATATTTGACGTCTATCACGTGCTCGACGCTGTTGAGCAGGACCTGCGTCGTGAACGTCTCGCGAATTGCTTTATACCCGACGGTCATGTCGGCAATGAGCAGCACCTTGCCGTCCCGTTCCTTGCGGCTGCGGATCGAAAGGGCCTCGCAAAGAGGAAGGAATTCCGGATAGCGTTCCACATCGGCGACGAGGTCGAACATCTGGTCGGAGGAGTGCGGTACGGAGTGATGGGTTTCGAATTGCGGCATAAGCCGCAATTAAGCGGGGCCGCCCAGAAGATCAAGAAGCCGGCGCATTTCCCTTCTGCTTTTCATTTGAAAAACCGGCACATCCGGGCCGTGCTCGATGAGACCGGCAATGACGCGCGGCGTGAACTTTTGTTCGAAGGTCCAGATATACTGCAGAAATTGCCATTCCACTTTCTCGATGCATCCTGGTGCCATTTCGGGACGCGTGCGGCCGAGCCATCTGAACCAGCGTCCGAGCACGCCCCATATGCAGATGAGGCGTGGCATGCGCACCCAGATCACCATGTCTGTCCGCGGCAGTCGCAGATCGAAGGTCGATGTGTTGGTGCCATCCATGATCCAACGCGCTTCCTGAACACGGTCCGCGATGATCTGCCGTTGTTCGCGCTTGTTGCGTTCCTTCCAGCCGGGCAGCCAAAGGACATCGCGGTCGATCGAGATGTAGATGAGGTCGAACCTGGCTGCGATCCATTGTGACAAGGTTGACTTGCCGCCGCCAGAGCAGCCGACAACGAGGATGCGGTCGGCGTTCCGCACGAGATCTGAAACGAGATTGATGTCGGTCACATAGTTCGGCGCCAATGGCTTCGATGATAGATCCACGATTGAGCCCGCCCAGCCCTGGCTGTAGACCTATTCCACAGCAACCGACCGGTGAGCGCACTATCCTGTTCGCGTGACAATCAAATTACAGGACGCGATTGTCTTGGATCACTCAGCAGCCATCAGCACTTTCTTCTCGCGGGCAGCTCTCAGCCGCGCGAAATCGTCGCCGGCATGGTGCGACGAGCGCGTCAGCGGGCTCGATGCGACCATCAGGAAGCCTTTGCTGTAGGCGACCGTCTCATAGGACTTGAATTCTTCGGGCGTGACGAAGCTCATGACCTGATGGTGCTTGCGCGTAGGCTGCAGATATTGCCCGATCGTCAGGAAGTCGACATCGGCCGTGCGCAGGTCGTCCATGAGTTGCAGCACTTCATTGCGCTCCTCGCCGAGGCCGACCATGATGCCCGACTTGGTGAACATGGTCGGATCGAGTTCCTTCACCCGCTGCAGCAAACGGATCGAGTGGAAGTAGCGGGCACCCGGACGTACCGTCAGATACTTTGACGGCACGGTTTCGAGGTTGTGGTTGAAGACATCCGGCTTGGCCGCGACGACGCGTTCCAGAGCACCCGGCTTGCGCAGGAAGTCCGGCGTCAGAATTTCGATGGTGGTTGACGGCGAAGCCGCACGGATTGCGAAGATCACCTTCTCGAAATGTTCGGCACCGCCGTCATCGAGATCATCGCGGTCGACCGAGGTGATGACGACATGGCTCAAGCCCATCTGCTTGACGGCCTTGGCGACATTTTCCGGTTCGGCCATGTCGAGTGCGTTCGGCTTTCCAGTCGAGACATTGCAGAAGGCGCAGGCGCGCGTGCAGATCTCGCCCATGATCATGAAGGTGGCGTGCTTCTTGTCCCAGCACTCGCCGATGTTGGGGCAGCCTGCTTCCTCGCAGACGGTGACGAGCTTGTTTTCCTTCACGATCGAGCGCGTTTCGGCATAGCCCTTCGAAGTGGGCGCCTTGACACGGATCCAGTCCGGCTTGCGCATGACTTCCGTGTCCGGGCGATGCGCCTTTTCCGGATGTCGAACGCGCTTTGCATCGGGATTGATCGTGTCGAGAATCGTGACCATCAGACTTCAACTTTCCGCCGCGCTAAATGCGGCCAACACGCAGCAATGCTTCCAATCAACGCCGCACCAGCCGCGCGAGGAATATCAAAAGGCATGCACCGAGGAAACCCGTGACGAAATAACCGAGCCGCCCGCCGGCGACCTGGATATGGAACTGTGCCAGGACTGCGGTCGCGACCACCGAGCCGACTATGCCGAGAACGATGTTCAGGATAATCCCGTAGCGAGCCTCCATCAGCTTGCCGGCAAGCCAGCCCGCCAGTCCACCGATGATGATCGCCGCAATCCAGCCCACACCTTCCATCGTTTCCTTGCCCCCTACGCTATCGCCCTTGCAATCAATACCACGACGATCGCGCCGACCGTTGCGTGAATGATCGATACCACCAATGCATTTTCGATGCCCAGCGAGATCCCGAGCGCATTAAACAGGAACCCGCCGACGAAGGCACCGATCACGCCACTCAGGAGGCAGCGGATCAATCCGCCGCCGCCAACGACTAGGCTGGCAAGAAACCCCGCCACCAGACCGATCAAAAGAAAGACAATCCACGCCTGCGTACTCAAAGACATGATGATTTCCTTTCACTTTTTCCACCCCCGAGATAGAGGGCGTGGGCAGAAATTATCAAGCGTTGAGCACTCGGCCGTAAGCGTCCAGCACCGCTTCCTTCATTGTTTCCGAAACGGTCGGATGCGGGAAGATCGTATGCATCAGTTCTTCCTCTGTCGTCTCGAGATTCATCGCCACGACGAAGCCCTGGATGAGCTCGGTCACTTCTGCGCCGACCATATGTGCGCCGAGGAGTTCGCCGGTCTTGTTGTCGAAGATCACCTTGCAAAGGCCCTGGTCTTCGCCGAGCGCGATTGCCTTCCCGTTTGCCGCAAAGGGGAAGCGGCCGACGCGGATGTTGCGGCCCAGTTCCTTGGCCTTGGCTTCCGTCAGCCCTACCGAAGCGACCTGCGGCTGGCAGTAGGTGCAGCCCGGAACCTTGCCCTTGTCGGTTGGATGCACGCCGGGAACGCCAGCGATCTTCTCGACGCAGACGACACCTTCGTGCTCGGCCTTATGGGCGAGCATTGGCGGACCGGCGACGTCGCCAATCGCATAGATGCCGGCGACATTGGTCTTGCCGTAGCCATCGGTGACGATGCAGCCGCGGTCAGTCTTCACGCCGAGCGCTTCCAGGCCAAGGTTCTCGATATTGCCCTGAACGCCGACAGCCGAGATCATGCGATCGGCGGTGATCTGCTGCACCTTGCCATTCTCGGTTTCGACATGTGCGGTGATGCTGTTGGCTGCCTTATCAACCTTCGTGACCTTCGCCTTGGTGAAGATCTTGAGACCGCGCTTTTCGAGCTGCTTGCGCGCAATGGCGGAGATTTCCGCATCCTCGACGGGGATGATCGTCGGCATGATCTCGACAACGGTGACGTCGACGCCCATCGAGCGGTAGAAGCTTGCAAACTCGATGCCGATTGCGCCCGATCCCATGACGACCAGTGACTTCGGCATGGTCTCCGGCTTCAACGCTTCGAAATAGGTCCAGATCAGCTTGCCATCCGGCTCGATGCCGGGCAGAGAACGCGGACGGGCGCCGGTCGCAAGAATGATGTGCTTGGCAGTGTAAGTGCCCTCACCCTTGACGTTCTTGGGCACCGGATGCTGCGGTTCGACGGCCGGCTTGGACGGCTTGCCGACAACGATCTCTCCCGGCTTCGTGATCTTCGCTTCGCCCCAGATGACGTCGACCTTGTTCTTCTTCATCAGGAAGCCGACGCCGTTGTTCAGCCGGGCCGAGACGGCGCGCGAGCGGCCTACGACCGCCTTCGTATCCGGCGTCACCTTGCCGTCGAGAACCAGGCCATAGTCCTTGAAGTGATTGGCGTGATCCAGCACCTCGGCGGAGCGCAGGAGCGCCTTGGTCGGGATGCAGCCCCAGTTCAGGCAGATGCCGCCCAGATGTTCACGCTCGACGATAGCGGTCTTGAGGCCGAGCTGACCGGCGCGTACGGCGGCGACATAACCGCCAGGACCGGAACCGATAATGATGACGTCGTAATTCTCAGCCATATTTTCCTGCCTTTGTGCGAGCGCGATGCCGAAGGGTGAGAAGCGGCTTTAGGGGCATCAAACTCTATGTTTAAATCCAGATTCGACCTGAAATTACCTGCCGTTAGAGCGTTGCTTTCGAGCAAGGCTCTAACCCCTTATCTCCAGAGCACGATGGGAACCATCGTCAAAGCCCCAGCATCATCCGTATGATTGGCTCCAGGCCGCGCCCGAGCGCCCGCGTATTCTCCGCGTCCATGTGGACACCGTCGAGCGGGGTCGTCTTGGCAACGGAA
Organism: Sinorhizobium sp. CB7; assembly: GCF_041357635.1. Taxonomy (NCBI): domain Bacteria; kingdom Pseudomonadati; phylum Pseudomonadota; class Alphaproteobacteria; order Hyphomicrobiales; family Rhizobiaceae; genus Sinorhizobium; species Sinorhizobium sp. CB7. The sequence goes on along the minus strand of NZ_JAULLL010000002.1, from coordinate 561,337 downwards.
CTGCCATCGAAGAAACCGCAGCCGAGCTCGTCGGCAAGGTCACGATAGAGCGTTGCGAGCTTTGCCGATTCCGCGACACCGCCTGCATAGGAGGCTGCGAAGGGCGCATTCGCCGTCTCGCAGAGCATTGGCGGGGCGACGATCAGAATGTCCGGCCCATCGAATTCGAAGGGCCAGATATGATTGCGGATCAGCCGGACCAGCCGTGCGATGCCTTGGCAGGCTGCGAAAGCCGACCCTGCCACGACCGGCTTCATATCGTTGCTGCCGAGCATGATGACGACGAGATCAAGCGGCGCATGCGTCTGCAGGATGGTCGGCAGGAGGCGAGCACCGTTGCGATCGCAGTCAGCAAGATGATCATCGAAAGCGGTCGTGCGCCCATTCAGGCCTTCGGCAATGATACGGACCTGATCGCCGAGCGCCTTCTGCAGCACGCTCGGCCACCGGTCTTCATAGGCATGACGTCCGATTGCCTCGGGGTCGTAGCCCCAGGTCAATGAATCGCCATAGCAAAGAACGGCCTTGGTCATTTCCGCCTCCGCTTCAAGCTCAGACAAGCATTCCCATCGGATTTTCGATGTAGCCCTTGAAGGCGGCCAGCAGCTCCGCACCAAGCGCACCGTCGACGCAGCGGTGATCCGTCGAGAGCGTGACGCTCATCACGGTCGCAATCGCCATCTCGCCCTTCTTGACGATGACGCGCTGCTCACCGGCACCGACGGCAAGGATCGTCGCATGCGGCGGGTTGATGACGGCTGAGAATTCCTTCACGCCCATCATGCCCATATTGGAGACCGACGTGGTGCCGCCCTGATATTCCTCGGGCTTTAGCTTGCGGTCCTTGGCGCGTTTGCCGAGATCCTTCATCTCGTTGGAAATGACGGACAGCGTTTTCTCGTCGGCCTTGCGGATGATCGGCGTGATCAGACCGCCGGGAATGGAGACAGCGACACCGACATCAACTTGGTTGTGCTTGACCATGTTGCTGTCGGTCCAGGAGACATTCGCATCGGGAACGTCGCGCAGCGCCAGCGCCATGGCCTTGATGACCATGTCGTTGACAGAGAGCTTATAGGCCGGAGCGCCATCCTTGCGCGGAGCGGCGTCGTTAAGCTGCGCACGAAGCGCAAGCAGCGCATCGAGCTCGCAATCGACGGTGACGTAGAAATGCGGAATCGTCTGCTTGGATTCGACCAGGCGCTTGGCGATCGTCTTGCGCATGCCGTCATGCGGTACGAGCTCGTAGGAGCCTGGCTCGAAGAGCTTGAGCACGGCCTCTTCGGAAGGTCCCTTCGCCATGGGCGCTGCGGCCGGAGCGGCTGCAGGCGCTGCAGCCGGAGCGGCCTTGGCGGTTCCGCCGGCGACGGCGGCTTCGACGTCCTTCTTGATCACGCGGCCATGCGGGCCGGAACCGACGATCGCCGTAAGATCGATGCCGGATTCCTTCGCCAGGCGCCGGGCAAGCGGAGAAGAGAAGGTGCGATTGCCATCAGAAGAGACGGCAGCGGGTGCTGCCGGAGCCGGTGCTGGGGCTGGCGCGGATTGCGCCGGCGCGGGCTGGGCGGCCGGAGCGGCCTCTGGCTTCGGCGCCGGAGCGGCGGCGGGTGCCGGGGCGGCAGCGCCGGAAGCGGCGGAGGAGACGTCTTCACCCTCGCCCGCCAGAACCGCGATCAGCGCATTGACCTTGACGCCTTCAGTGCCGGCCGGAACGACGATCTTGGCAACCGTGCCCTCGTCAACGGCCTCGACTTCCATCGTCGCCTTATCGGTTTCGATCTCGGCAATCACGTCACCGGATTTAACCGTGTCGCCTTCCTTGACCAGCCACTTGGCCAGATTGCCTTCTTCCATGGTCGGAGAGAGGGCAGGCATTGTGATGTTGATAGGCATCGAAAGGCCCTCCCCTTATTTGTAGCAAACGGCTTTCACCGCATCGACCACTTCCGCAACACTCGGTAGCGCCAGCTTCTCGAGGTTTGCCGCGTAAGGCATGGGAACATCCTTGCCAGCGATCGTCAGGATCGGCGCGTCGAGATAGTCGAAGGCCTGCTGCATGACGCGGGTCGCGATTTCCGTGCCGACCGACGACTGCGGATAGCCTTCCTCAACGGTAACGAGACGGCCGGTTTTCTTGACCGATTCAATAATCGTCTGCAGATCCATCGGGCGGATGGTGCGCAGGTCGATCAGCTCGACGTCGATACCCTGGCTTTCGAGCTCGGCGACCGCCTTCGTCGCATAGGTCATGCCGATACCGAAGGAGACGACCGTCGCATCCTTGCCGGAGCGGTGGATACGGGCTTTGCCGATCGGCAGGACAAAATTGTCGAGCTTCGGCACATCGAAATGCTGGCCGTAGAGAATTTCGTTCTCAAGGAAGATGACCGGGTTTGGATCGCGGATCGCCGCCTTGAGCAGGCCCTTGGCGTCAGCGGCCGTATAGGGCATAACGACCTTGAGGCCCGGTATATGGCTGTACCAGGCGGCATAGTCCTGACTGTGCTGCGCTGCCACGCGGGCGGCAGCGCCGTTCGGACCGCGGAAGACCATTGGGGCACCCATCTGGCCACCGGACATGTAAAGCGTCTTGGCTGCGGAGTTGATGATCTGATCGATCGCCTGCATGGCGAAGTTGAAGGTCATGAACTCGACGATTGGCTTCAGACCGGCCATGGCGGCACCGACGCCGAGACCGGCAAAGCCATGCTCGGTGATCGGGGTATCGACGACGCGACGCGGGCCAAATTCCTGCAGCAGGCCCTGCGTGACCTTGTAGGCGCCCTGGTATTCGGCGACTTCCTCGCCCATGACGAAGACGCTCTCATCGGCACGCATTTCCTCGGCCATGGCATCGCGCAGCGCTTCGCGCACCGTCATCGACACCATTTCCGTGCCGGCCGGAATGTCCGGATCGCTTGCGACCTGCGCCTTCGGCGCTGCCGGAACCGGTGCCGCTGCGGAACCGGTATCCGTTGGCTTTTCTTCCTGGGCGACCTGTGGTGCCGCAGCCGGGGCCGGCTGGGCAGCGGGCTTAGCCGACGAAATATCGGAAGCGGATTCTCCGTCCTGAAGGAGGACGGCGATGCGGGTGTTCACCTTGACACCTTCGGTGCCGGCATCGACCAGCAGCTTCCCGATCGTGCCTTCGTCGACGGCTTCCACTTCCATGGTCGCCTTGTCGGTTTCGATCTCGGCGATCACATCGCCGGAGGTGACCTTGTCACCCTCTTTCTTGAGCCACTTGGAGAGCGTGCCTTCTTCCATCGTCGGAGAGAGGGCGGGCATGAGAATATCGATGGGCATGGATCGTCCCTCCCCGATTAGAGCAGAATGTCGGTATAGAGTTCGGAAACGGCCGGTTCCGGATCGGCCTGGGCGAAATCGGCGCTGTCGGCGACGATGTCGCGGACGTCCTTGTCGATCGCCTTCAGTTCGTCTTCCGACGCCCAGCCCTTTTCGAGCAGGCGCAGCCGCACCTGCTCGATCGGATCATGCTCGGAACGCATCTTCTGCACTTCGTCCTTGGAACGGTACTTCGCCGGATCCGACATCGAGTGGCCGCGGTAGCGGTAGGTCAGCATTTCCAGAATGATGGGGCCCTTGCCGGAGCGGCAATGCTCCATCGCCTCGTCTGCTGCAGCCTTTACGGCACGCACATCCATGCCGTTCACCTGGAAGCCTGGAATGTTGAAGGAGGCGCCGCGCTGCGAGAAATCGGCCTGGGCCGTAGCGCGCGCGGTCGAGGTACCCATGGCGTAGCGGTTGTTCTCGATCACGTAGATGACCGGCAGCTTCCAGAGCTGCGCCATGTTGAAGCTTTCGTAGACCTGGCCCTGGTTGGCTGCTCCGTCGCCAAAATAAGCAACGCTGACGCTATCATTGCCGCGGTACTTGTTGGCGAAGGCAAGGCCGGTGCCGAGCGAGACCTGTGCGCCGACGATGCCATGGCCGCCGTAGAAATGCTTCTCCTTGGAGAACATATGCATCGAGCCGCCCTTCCCTTTGGAATAGCCGCCCTGGCGTCCGGTCAGTTCCGCCATTACGCCACGCGCGCTCATGCCGGTCGCCAGCATGTGGCCGTGGTCGCGATAGCCGGTGATGACCTGGTCGCCTTCCTTCAGCGCCATCTGCATGCCGACGACGACTGCTTCCTGGCCGATGTAGAGGTGACAGAAGCCGCCGATGAAGCCCATGCCATAGAGCTGGCCGGCTTTTTCCTCGAAGCGACGGATGAGCAGCATCTCGCGGTAAGCTTTCAGCTCAGCGTCGCGATCGAATTCCGCGATGGTGCCGTTGGCGAAATCTTTCTTGGCAGGTTTTGCCGAAGTCTTGCGGCTGGAAACGATCGCGGATTTTCGCGGCGCCATTCAACCCTCCCTCTGCTTGCTATCAGATCAATGGTGCGGCGTACCATATGCAAGAAAAGTCGACACAGCAATGCCATAATTGCATGGCTCGTATTCTAGTCTAAATCATTGATAAGGCTGATGAAATCGTGATTAACTTATTTCCGGTTAATTCAGGTGGGAATTGAAGATGACGATTTCATCCGCGCGGGAAACATTGAGCTGGTAGCGGGCTTTTTCATCCAGCATGTCCTTCTCCAGCGATCCGTCGCTCATTAGTGCGACCTGCCGCTCGAGATGCTCGCGCTGAGTGGTCAGGACGGCGAGTTCCTTTTCGCGCTGAAGGCGCTGTCGCTCGAACGTTTCTGTCGCCCTCAGGCCATAATCGCCATGGATGCAATGATAGCCAAAGTACGAGACGAAGGCGATAGTGATCGCCGGAAGAACGAAACGGCCAAGTCTTCTTTTCTTATGATATTTTGTCCACATTCTCGCATGCTCTATACGCAGAACCCATTCCGCAAAACTAGCGTGGAGATGTTAACCGTCCGTTGACTCTGGCGCGCGGCCGCGAAAATCAGATGCGATTTTCGGAAAGAATATTCACGGATTCAAAATGATAGGCCGCCTCGGCACGTTGTCGTGGATCTCTTGTCCAGACAAACAAAACCCGCACCTTTCGGGGCGCGGGTCTTGATCGCAAGTCGGATGATCAGCCGCGAATGATCGAGCGGCCGGCATATTGCGCCTGCGGGCCGAGACCTTCCTCGATGCGGATGAGCTGATTGTATTTGGCGAGACGGTCGGAGCGCGAGAGCGAACCCGTCTTGATCTGTCCGCAATTGGTGGCGACGGCGAGATCGGCGATTGTCGAATCTTCCGTCTCGCCGGAGCGGTGCGACATGACGGCGGTATAAGCCGCCTTATGCGCCGTTCCGACCGCGTCGAGCGTTTCGGTCAGCGAGCCGATCTGGTTCACCTTGACGAGGATCGAGTTCGCAACGCCCATGCGGATGCCGTCGCGAAGGCGCGCCGAATTCGTGACGAAGAGATCGTCGCCGACGAGCTGGCAGTTGGCACCGATGAGATCGGTGAGCGTCTTCCAGCCGTCCCAATCGTCTTCCGCCATGCCATCTTCGATCGAGATGATCGGATATTTGCCGACCAGTTCGGCGAGATATTCGGCCATGGCGCCCGATTCCAGCGTGCGGCCCTCGCCTTCCATGACGTACTTGCCGTCCTTGAAGAATTCGGTGGAAGCGCAGTCGAGGCCGAGAAAGATGTCATCGCCCGGCTTGTAACCGGCCTTCTCGACCGATTTCATGATGAAGTCGAGCGCTTCTGGCGCGCTCTTCAGGCCCGGCGCAAAACCGCCCTCGTCGCCGACATTGGTGTTGTGGCCCTGGGAAGCGAGTTCCTTCTTGAGCACGTGGAAGACTTCCGAACCCATGCGCACGGCGTCGGCCAGCGTGTCGGCGCCGACGGGCAGGATCATGAACTCCTGGAAGTCGATCGGATTGTCGGCATGTGCGCCGCCATTGATGATGTTCATCATCGGAACGGGTAGCAGATTCGCACTGGCTCCTCCGACATAGCGGTAGAGCGGCAGCCCGGACGCCTGCGCGGCGGCCTTGGCCACGGCGAGCGAAACGCCGAGGATGGCGTTGGCACCGAGACGCGACTTGTTCGGCGTGCCGTCGAGCTCGATCATGATCTTGTCGATCTGGATCTGGTTTTCAGCGTCAATGCCGCCGATCGCGTCGAAGATCTCCGTGTTGGCAGCCTCGACGGCCTTTTCGACACCCTTGCCATGATAGCGCTTGCCGCCGTCGCGCAGCTCGACCGCTTCATGCGCGCCCGTCGAAGCGCCCGAGGGAACGGCCGCCCGGCCCATGCTGCCGTCTTCGAGATAGACGTCGACCTCAACGGTGGGGTTGCCACGGCTGTCGAGGATTTCGCGGGCGATAATGTCGGTAATTGCGGTCATGATTGCTCCCTGCTCGCTGGGTGTAAGAAATCTATGATGACGGCCTGTCTTAATCGAAGGCATGGAAATTACAATGCCAGACCGATGCCGTCATGAGGCCCATTCAGCCCGCCTATCGCAGAAAGATGTCAGACTTTTGAAAGCGCGTGACGAGCCGCCGCTTCGAAGCGCCGATCGTCCGGATCCTCGGCCGGTGTCCTGCGTAAGAATAGGAAGGCTCCCCGGCGTTGGCGGTTGCATTTCCGAAAGCACCCAATCTTGGTTACCCGTATCGGTTTAAAATTTAGGAGTCGGTAACCATTTTTCCCTTATTTTTCAGAGGGAACAAAGGGGCGTCGCGAAGGGGAAGCGCGACGTTGCATGAAGCTGGCCCCTTTTGCGGTCAACGCCTGCGTAATGGCGTGGCGTCGCCGCCCTGCATCCATGATTCACTGAGCATTTTCGCGGGGAGCCTTCGAGGCGACCGACATGCACGTTTCCATGAGGGGCAAGATGAAATTCAACATCGCACGAAGCCTTGCGATATTTGGCGCAGTGGTCATTCTGGGACTGATCACCTCGATCGGCATCCAGAACTACGCATTCAACAAATTGCGGGTCAACGGGCTTCTGTACAAACAAATCATCTACGGCAAGGATCTTGTCGCCGACATCCTGCCGCCGCCGCTCTATGTGGTCGAACCTTACATGCTCGCCCTTGAGGCGGTCCAGCAGCCGGCCGCAGCCAAGGCCAATATCGAGCGCATCAAAAGCGTGCTGCAGCCGGCATACGAGGATCGCCGCAGATACTGGTTGGATACGCCGCTCAGCGACGATCTCAAACGGAAGCTTCTGGACGATGTCCTCGTCAAGGGCGATGAGTTCTGGCAGGTCATGAATACCGAGATGGCTCCGTCGATCCTTAATGACGACAGCAATGCCATAGCGCCCGTTTTTGAAAAGCTTGCGCAGCGTTTCCATGTTCACGAGAAGGCGGTGAACGAACTGGTTGAAATGGCAAACAGGTTCCAGGCCTCGGCCGAGAAGGACGCCGCCGAACAGACCGAGTTCCTCTCCGCCATCAGCCTTGCTGCCGCAGCGGTTTCATTCGCCCTGCTCGTCGGTGGGCTCTATCTGCTGCGTCGGCGTGCCATCGTGCCGCTTTCAGCCATGCGCAACTACGTGACTATCCTTGCCGGCGGCGATTACTCGCGCGAGGTGCCCTATGTCCGGCGGGCGGATGAAATCGGCGAGATGGCGCGTGCGGTTACCGTCTTCCGTGAATCGGCTAAGGAACGCGATGACATTCGTCTCCGGCAGGATGAGGAGCGGCGGGCCCAGACGCAGCGCGACGCCGACAATGCTTCTGCCAAAGCCGAAGAGAATGCTGTCCGAGAACGCGTCATTGCGAGCCTCAGCGATGGGCTGGAGCGTCTTTCAGCTGGCGATCTGACCGTCCAGCTCGACGAACCTTTTAGTGCCGCCTACGAAAAGCTCCGTGAAGAATTCAATACCAGTGTCCGAATGCTCGCCGATGCCATGAGGGAGATTTCAGCCGCGACGGACATTGTCCGTACCGGGTCGAAGGAGATCGCCTCCAGCACCGACGACCTGGCGCAAAGAACGGAGCAGCAGGCGGCTTCGCTCGAGCAGGCAGCATCCGCTCTCGACCAGATCACGGTCACGGTCAAGGCCGCGTCGGAACGCGCTCAGGAGGCAAATGCGATGATGTCGGCGACGAAGGACAGCGCCGGGCGCTCGGCCGCCGTCGTCCAGGACGCCGTTGGTGCCATGGAGAAGATCGAGGAATCCTCCTCGCAGATCCGCAAGATCATCAACGTCATCGACGAGATCGCTTTTCAGACCAATCTTCTGGCGCTCAACGCCGGCGTCGAGGCAGCACGCGCCGGCGAAGCAGGCAAAGGCTTCGCCGTGGTAGCACAAGAGGTTCGTGATCTTGCCGGACGTTCCGCCAATCTTGCCAAGGAGATCAACCTTCTGATCGAGACGTCATCGAGCCAGGTCGCCGCCGGCGTTTCTCTTGTCAACCGGACTGGCGAGGCGCTCGGTGACATCGACCGGCAGGTGTTGAAGGTGACGTCGCTGATCGAGGCCATCGTGCGCTCGTCTTCCGAACAGTCGACGGCGCTCGTCGAGGTCAACGCCGCCGTTAACAGGATGGACCAGGTGACCCAGCAGAACGCGGCGATGGTCGAGGAGACGAATGCGGCCTGCCGCGAGCTCGGCGACGAGGCGCTTCATCTGAATCACCTGCTTTCCCGCTTCCGTCTGGAAGGCGCTGGGGTCGAACCGGTCATCCTTTCGACCGGCCCTACGCCATCAAGAATCAGAGTGGTGGCCGCTCGCTGATTAATAGGTACGAGTAGCCCTGGTGGGGCGAAGCAACTCTTCGCCCCACGGGCGATTTCACAACCTCTTGGCAATCGCGTCGAAGGCAAGAAGCTTTTCCAGAAGCTGCGGCATGTCCTTCAGATAGACCATGGTCGGGCCATCCGACGGCGCGTTGTCCGGATCTTGATGCGTTTCGATGAAGACGCCAGCAACTCCGACAGCAACCGCGGCGCGAGCCAAGGTTTCCACGAACTCGCGCTGACCGCCAGAGGATTCACCCTGACCACCCGGCTGCGCGACCGAATGGGTGGCGTCGAAGATGACCGGGGCGCCCGTCTCAGCCATGATCGGCAGCGCCCGCATGTCGGAGATCAATGTATTGTAGCCAAAGGAAACGCCACGCTCGCAGAGGAGAACGTTCGGGTTGCCGCTGGAATTCAGCTTGCCGAGAACGTTTTTCATATCCCAAGGCGCCAGGAATTGGCCCTTCTTGACATTGACGACACGGCCGGTTTTGGCTGCCGCGATAAGCAGATCGGTCTGGCGGCAAAGGAAGGCCGGGATCTGGAGCACGTCAACGGTTTTGGCGACGATCGCGCATTGTTCCGGCGTGTGGATGTCCGTCAATACCGGGAAGCCGAATTCCCTTTTCAGATCGGCAAAGACTTCCATGGCGCTTTCGAGCCCGATGCCGCGCTTTCCGGAAATGGAGGTGCGGTTCGCCTTGTCGAAGGAGGACTTGTAGACGAGCCCGATACCGAGCTTGCTGCAAATTTCTTTCAGTGTGCCGGCGACCATGAACGCATGGTCGCGGCTTTCCATCTGGCATGGCCCAGCGATCAGCGACAGCCGTCCGCTGTTGGAAAAGACAACTTTAGAGGCGCCTTCGCCGACGGTCACTTCGGAATTGGTGGGACTGCTCATGATATCTCCTCGAAGGCAAACAGCGCGCCCTGCCCAGGCGTCGGCTTTACCAGAATGCGGTTGTTCTTGCGCGTATAGGTCACGCCGTTAGCAGCCAAATGCGCTTCTGTCACGCCAAGATCGCGAATCTTGAAAACGATCGCCTTGCCTCTCAGGCCCCGCCCTTCCGTGACCGGGGACAGGTCGAAGAAGGCTTCCATGCCCTCTGGCGTTAGAATGATGATCCTGCAATTGGCGGCCTGTGCGGTGATTCCGAAGGCGTGCCTCATGACATCGGCGCCGCCCGACGCACTCTTCAGGAAGGCTTCAAAGGTGCGCGGCTCGGGCTCGCAGAGTACGACCTCCGATATGCCGAGCACGCCGTTGAAGTGCGTTTCGAGGGGCGACCGGTCGCTGGGCACCGGATTGACCCTCTGGCAGCAGAAAAAGAAGAAGTCGGGCGAGCGCAGATCCGCCGCAAAGGCAAGCTTGAAACCCGCCGAAAATTCAGTCCCGTCCGGCATGCGGCTTGGCCTGAAAAATTCCAGCATGTCGCCGCCGGAAACGGCGTCGCTTATGAAGCGAGCATGGTCGACGGCAGCATCGGCCGTGCCGAAGCCGATCCCAGAGAATCCATCATCGCCGCAGCGGAAGCGGAACGCCTGGTCACGGGCAACAAAGACATTGCCATTTGCCGCCGCCGCTTCGCATTCGTCCTGGTTTGCAATGGCAAGCGGTTCCAGATAGGTGTTGTCGGAGAGGAAGACGCAGGCATTGTTTGTGCCGAAAGGATGGCGCCCATCCGCTGCTACCGTGAAGCCAAGCTTGCCAAGCCGTTCGCGTGACACGTCCAGATTGGACACGGGCAGAACGAGGTGATCGACCGGATGCGGTGAAACTGAAGCGGTCATGGCGGTTCCCCTTCGCTGATCGCTGATGTGCGCCGTTTATCATCGCTTTGCAAGTGTCAAACGTTTGAGCGGCCGCCCTCCTCCCACGCAAAACGCCCCTCTCCGGTAGCGCAGACCGGATCGAGGCGTCGATAGAACGATAAATACAGCCTAACGGCGGCTCATCAGACCAAGAATATACGCGATGCCTGCGGTGACAGCGAGCGCGAGAATCGGCTCTTCTCGTACCTTGTCGCGCACCCTTTCGGTCATCAGCGATGCTTCATCCACCACCACCGTTTTTGCGCCCTGTCCGATCGCCATGACACTTTCGGAAAGTCGCGCCAGATCCTGGCGCAAGGCTGCCACCTGCGCGGAAAGATCCTCTGCTGCGACTTCCTTTTCGACGCGCGCGGCTGCGGACTGTGCGGAGGCGGACTTCAATTCGGCCATGATCTGCTCCTCTCTGAGTGGATGCGGCTTCAACGAGATCGCAGGCGTAAAAGTTCCGATTTGCACCGATTTATTCGGCATTTCTCCTCTCTACATTGCGGTGGATCAAGGCACTGGACAGCGGCACAATGCTTTTCGTGCAATATGCCTTCAATTCCCCTTCGGATTGTTCTAAGGAACGTCGGATGCTTCGCCCTTGGGCGAAACGGCGCATGAGGCCGGATTCGGAGTAGTTTCGGAAGGCTTATGCGCGAATTTGAAATCGTTCTGGCGCCTTTGTGCTTCTCTGGAGGCGCGGCGCTGGGAAGTCATGTGAGGTCGCGTTGCAATGTTCGAACTGCTGAGGAAAGCCGCTAAAACCTGGGTTGCCAAGGGCCTTATGATTGTCCTGATCGCATCCTTCGGTATATGGGGCGCATCGCGGTCACTGGTGAGTGGATCGAGCAATGCGGTCATTTCCGTCGGCGACCAGCAGATCGACGCTACCGAGTTCAGGCTCGCCTATCAGCGCCAGCTCATGGCGCTCAGCCAGCAGATCGGCATGCGGCTGACACCCGATCAGGCCCGTGCCTTCGGAGTCGATCAACAGGTCTATGCCCAGCTCGTGGCCGGTGCCACGCTCGATCAGCTCGCCGACGACATGCATCTCGGTCTTTCGGAGGACCGCCTGGCGCAGTTGATCGGTGACGATCCGGCTTTCAAGTCCGTCAACGGGCAGTTCGATCGCCAGCTTTTCACCTCACGCCTGCGCAATGCCGGAATTCCCGAGGACGCTTATATCAAGGAGCGCAGCAAGGTCGCCGTGCGCAGCCAGATCGTTGATGCGGTCTCTGACGGCTTCAAGGCTCCCACAACGCTGGTCGATGCCCTCAAGCAATACCGCAATGAAAGCCGCGACATCGACTACCTGATCCTGACCAACGCCAATATCGACCCGATCAAGGCGCCGGCCGACGACGTTCTGGCAAAATGGTTCGATGGCGTCAAACAGCGTTACCGCGCGCCGGAATATCGCAAGATCGCCTATGTGAAGCTGCAGCCGGAGGATATCGCTGATCCGTCATCGGTCACGGATGACGCCGTACGCGAGGAGTTTGAAAAGAGCAAGGACAGCTTCCGCACACCCGAAACGCGCACGATCGAGCAGCTGACCTTTGCCAGCAAGGATCTGGCCGATGCTGCCGAACAGGCGCTCAAGACGGGCACGAGCTTCGATCAGCTCGTGACCGATCAGGGCAAGACGGCAACGGACGTCCTGCTTGGCGAATTCACCAAGGACAAGGTTCCGGATCAGGCGACTGCCGATGCCGCATTCGCTGTGACCATGGATGGCGGCACCACGCCGGTCGTCCAGGGCGCTTTCGGCCCGGTTATCCTGCGCATCACCAATATCAAGCCGGAGAGTGCTAAGACTTTCGACGAGGTGAAGGAAGAGATCCGCAAGCAGCTTGCGCTCGTCAACGCTTCCCAGCAGATCATCGACGTTCACGACCGTTTTGAGGATCTGCGCGCTTCCGGATCCACACTGCAGGACGCCGCCAAGGAGGTTAAGCTGAAGGCTGTGGTCATCGATGGCGTCGATGCCACGGGCCAGGACAAGAGCGGCAACGAGATCAAGGATGTCCCTGCGAAAGACCAATTGCTCGGCGAAGCATTCAAAAGCGATGTCGGCGCTGAAACGACGGCTCTGACGCTCGGCAATGACGGCTATCTTTGGTACGAGGTGGAGGATATTACCCCCGACCGCGACCGCCCCCTGGATGAGGTTCGTGAAAAGGCCGTTGCGGACTGGACTGCGGAGCAGCAGAAAATGGAACTTGCCAAGAAGGCCGAGGAGTTGAAGCAGCAGGCCCAGAAGGGCACCTCGCTTGCCGATATCGCAGCCCCGCTCGGCATTGCTGTTGAAAGCAAGAGCGGTCTTACGCGCGGCACCGACGATCCGGTCCTCGGTCGAGGCGGCGTGAGCGCCGCCTTCTCCGGCCCGGTCGATACCGTTGCAAGCGCCGTCGGTGCTGATCCGGATACACAAATTCTTTTGAAGGTGACTGCAGTCAATCCGCAGGCGACTGGCGACGTTCTGAACAACCAGGATGCGCAGGTCACCGCGATAGCCAATGCTGCCGGAGACGACATCCTTGATCAGATGGTCAATCAGCTACAGACCGAATATCGTGTCCATATCGATCAGAAGCTCGCCGAGCAATCGACATTGCGGTAACCGGAGGATCCAATCTTTATGGCCGATTTGAAGCCACTCCTAGCCAAAGTCGCCGGTCGCTCGGCGCTGACGCGCGATGAGGCACGGGAAGCCTTTGAAATCCTGATGTCCGGGGAAGCCACGCCATCACAGATCGGCGGATTTCTGATGGCGCTGCGCGTTCGCGGCGAAACGGTCGATGAGATTGTCGGCGCTGTCACAACCATGCGCGCCAAGATGCTGCCGGTCGAAGCGCCGGAGGATGCGATCGACATCGTCGGAACCGGCGGCGACGGCACTGGTACCTACAATATCTCGACGCTGGCGGCGCTGATCGTAGCGGGCGCTGGAGTGCCGGTCGCCAAGCACGGCAACCGTGCGCTGAGTTCGAAATCGGGAGCCGCTGACAGTCTCGCCGCGCTCGGGGTCAACCTTGACATAGAGCCGAAACTCATCTCCCGCTGCATCCGCGAAGCGGGCGTCGGGTTCATGTTTGCACAGCTGCATCATTCCGCCATGCGTCACGTAGGGCCCTCGCGTGTCGAGCTCGGCACGCGCACGATCTTCAATCTGCTTGGGCCACTTTCCAATCCCGCTGGTGTCCGCCGTCAGCTCCTCGGAGTCTTTGCACCGCAGTGGGTTGTGCCGCTTGCCGAGGTATTGAAGGATATGGGTTCGGAAAGTGTGTGGGTCGTGCATGGTGACGGTCTCGATGAGATCACGACGACCGGGAAGACGAGCGTCGCGGCGCTCGAGAATGGCAAAATTCGGACCTTCGAACTGACACCTCAGGATTTCGGAGTCGAGGCCTGTGTGCTCGCCGACATCAAGGGCGGCGACGGTGTGGCAAATGCCGCCGCCTTGCGTGGCGTACTAGGCGGGGCGCGCAACGCATATCGCGACATAGCGCTCGCGAACGCCGCCGCATCTCTGGTGATCGCCGGCAAGGCGGAGACGCTTCACGACGGCATGCGGATCGCAACGGACGCACTCGACAGCGGACGGACGGCTGCGGCGCTTGAAGCGCTCATAGCGGTCTCCAATGAAGCGAGTGAGGGTTGAGGACCCATGACGGATGTTCTGAAGAGGATCGAGACCTATAAACGCGAGGAAATTGCTGCAGCGATGGCACGCGTTTCGCTCGCCGATCTGAAGGCAAGGCAGCAGGATCAAGCGGCCCCGCGCGGCTTTTATAAGGCGCTTGTTGCAAAGCGTGAGGCTGGCAAATACGGCCTTATCGCCGAGATCAAGAAGGCAAGTCCTTCGAAGGGTCTGATCCGCCCGGACTTCGATCCCCCTTCCCTTGCAAAGGCCTATGAAGACGGTGGGGCCGCCTGCTTATCGGTGCTGACCGACACGCCGAGCTTCCAGGGTGCACCCGAATTCCTGACAGCCGCGCGCGCCGCCTGTGCGCTTCCGGCGCTACGCAAGGATTTCATGTTCGAGACCTATCAGGTGCATGAGGCGCGCGCCTGGGGAGCCGATTGCATTCTGCTCATCATGGCATCGCTTTCCGACAGCGACGCTGAACGGCTGCAGGACGAAGCTTTCTCGCTCGGCATGGACGTGCTGGTAGAAGTTCACGATGCCTCCGAGATGGAGCGGGCTTTGAAGCTCTCTTCTCCGCTTCTCGGCATCAACAACCGTAACCTGCGCACTTTCGAGGTCAGCCTCTCGGTCAGCGAAACGCTGGCAGGAATGGTGCCTGACGGCCGCCTGCTCGTCGGCGAAAGCGGCATCTTCACCCATGCCGACTGCCAGCGGTTGGAAGGCTCCGGCATCACGACCTTCCTCATCGGGGAGAGCCTGATGCGCAAGGACGATGTTGCAGCCGCGACAAGGCAGTTGCTGACTGGTGAAGCCGGTGCGATGGCGGCTGAATAGATGAGCGCGCAAGAGCCGGGCCTCACGCATATTGGCGCTTCGGGCGAAGCGAATATGGTCGATGTCGGCGATAAGGTCGAAACGGCCCGCAGCGCCACGGCCGAAGGTCACGTGAAGATGGCAGCGGAGACGCTGCGCCTCATCCGCGAGGGCAATTCCAAGAAGGGTGACGTGATCGGGACGGCGCGACTTGCCGGCATTATGGCCGCCAAGCAGACGGCAAGCCTCATTCCGCTCTGCCATCCGCTGATGCTGACCAAGATCTCTGTCGAGATCACCGAAGATGAAAACCTGCCGGGCTTGCGCGTCGCGGCAACGGCAAAGCTCACCGGCAAGACGGGCGTCGAGATGGAAGCGCTGACCGCTGTATCCGTTGCCTGTCTGACGATTTACGATATGGCCAAGGCTGCTGACAAAGCCATGGAGATCGGCGGCATCCGTCTTCTTGAAAAGTCGGGCGGCAAGTCCGGCACCTTTCGACATCCGGAGCACATGAAATGAGCCTCCTGCCAGTCGCCGATGCCCAGGCCCGCCTGCTCGACAAGGCAAAGCCCGTCGCCCAGACGGAAAGGGTACCCCTTCTCGAGGCAACGCGTCGTGTCTTGGCAGTGGATCTGACGGCGCGGCTGACACAGCCGCCGTTCAATGCGTCCGCCATGGACGGCTATGCGCTGCGAGCCGAAGATGCAGGCGAGCCCGGCGCGATCCTGAAGGTGATCGGTACCTCCGCTGCCGGCTATGCCTTCGATGGAGCGATCGGCAAGGGCGAAGCGGTGCGTATTTTCACCGGAGCACCAATCCCATCGGGAGCCGACAGCATCCTGTTGCAGGAGGATGCCGAGAAGCTGGATGACGCCATCCGTACGACCTATTCTGTGCGGCAGGGCCAGCATGTCCGCCCGCTCGGCCAGGATTTTACCGAGGGCGAAGCCGTCTTGACGGCGGGCACTATGCTCGATTTTTCCCGGCTGACGGTCGCTTCCGCCATGAATCACGCGGAGCTCACCGTTCTCCGCCGTCCGCTGGTGGCAGTCCTTGCGACCGGCGATGAACTGGTGGCGCCGGGTACCGAACCAGGCCCCGCCCAAATCATTGCCTCGAACACATTCGGGATTGCAGCTCTCATCAGGGAGGCCGGCGGCGAATTGCTCGACTTGGGCATCGTGCCGGACGACAAGGCTGCAATTGCCGCGGCGATCGATCGGGCACGCTCGGCAAAGGCCGATGTGATCGTGACACTCGGCGGTGCCTCCGTCGGGGACCGAGATCTGGTGCAGGCGACGCTAATCGAGGCGGGTATGCAGCTCGACTTCTGGCGCATCGCGATGCGTCCGGGCAAGCCGCTGATGGTCGGCAATTTCGGAGATACTTATGTGCTCGGTTTGCCTGGAAACCCGGTCTCCAGCCTCGTTTGCGGCTTGCTTTTCCTCGAGCCACTCGTTCGAAAGCTCGCCGGTCTATCGCCGATGAAGCGGGAAAGCACAGCCGAGGCGGCCGTGGTGCTTCCGGCCAACGACAAGCGGCAGGACTACGTGCGCGCAAGGCTCACGCGATCCTCCTCAGGCGCCTTGTTGGTCGAACCTTTCGGCAAGCAGGATTCTTCGATGATGAAGATCTTCGCCCATTCCGACTGTCTCATCATCCGCCCGCCGCATGCCCCGGAACTGCCGGCCGGGATGCCCTGCCCGGTTCTTTTGTTGAGGCCCGATCTGTCGATTTGATCGGGGCGATATGCAAATGATACGGACAACCTAGCCGGCGCGCATAGATTTTCAGCGGGACTGGAAGCTATTTCCTGACGAGCCGAAGAGAACCGTTGCCATCAGTCCTGGCTTCCAGATACTCATAGGTCGATATGGTGGTGTGTCCGGTTTCGATCGGATGCGTATGGGTTGCCGTCATGACCATAACGTCGGCGCCGGCCCCCTCGCCCGCCAAAATACCGGCTGCCACGTCCTCAAAGACAAGGCAATCCTGCGGCCGGGCGCCGAGCCGCTCCGCACCGAGGATATAACAGGCGGGGTTGGGCTTTCCGACCTTCACGTCTTCGGCCGTCACCAGCGTGCGCGGCAGCGGTATGCCGGCAGCCGCAAGGCGTCGTTTGGCGAGTTCGATTGGCGAGGATGTGACGATCGCCCATTTCGCCGGCGGTAAGGATGCAAGGAAAGCGATAGCGCCCGGCAGCGGCACGATGCCTTCGACATCGGCAATTTCCGCAATCGCGATTTCCTCTGCCTCCCGCTCCGGATCGACGCCGGGCAGACCAAGGCGGCGGATCGTATCCACACCGCGCGCGCCGTGCATGGTCGGCAGGAAAGTTTCCACATCGAGGCCATGACGCCTCGCCCAGGCGCCCCAGACGCGTTCCGCAGCGGCGATGGAGTTGATGATCGTGCCATCCATGTCGAAGAGGAAAGCTGAAAATGCCTTATCGAAAACGGAGGGTGCTGTAACGGACAATGCAAATCCCCATCGGCTGATGATCTCATGCGAGCGGGTAACCCGCCCGTGGCTTTTCTGCAAGAGCGGCTCCCCTTTTTATAAGGCTTGTCGCCAAAGATAGACGGTCATTGAGCCGGAACGTCCGCGGATCTTCGTTTCCAACGGCCCTTGCAGCGTCCCTTGATGATACGGAGCGCTGTCTTGACCGGCCGCCTTCAGCAATTCGTCGCTTATGACCAGTTCGACACCGTTGCGCGCCGCGACCTCCATCAGACGGCTTGCGACGTTGACGGTATCGCCGGTGGCGGTGATCTGCTGATGCCCGGTGCCGCCGAGCCTCGATGCAACCACCGTGCCGAAATGCGCTCCAATCTTAAAGCCGATGCGTGCGGCGGTCGTATCCGGCAGAGCGTCTAGCCAATCCCTGGTGCGGTTGCAAAGGTGGATCGCACAGGCGCAACCTCGAAACGCATCGTCGCGTGCCGGCTGCGGCAGGCCGAAGAGGATCATGGCGCCATCGCCCATGAAGCTCGTAATGATGCCGCCGCAGGCCGTGGCTTCCTCGTCCACCAATGCATAGAAGTCGTTCAGCACCTCGCGGATCGCGGTCGGTCCGACGCTTTCGCTGAGCCCGGTAAAGCCGGAGAGATCGATGAAGACGACGGCAGCATCTTGACGGACGGGCTCGCTGAGAAAACCTGGATTGCGGACAAGCCAATCGCTGAGGCCTGGAGCCTGGACGCGCTGCAGCAACTCGCTCTGCCGGGCGAATTGAGAGGCCCGCCGCCTGTCGAGCCAGAGCTGCGTTGCCCCGAAGAGCACGGCAGGCGGGATCGCCGCCGCCATCGGCAAAGCCGCGCTCAACCAGATGCCGTGTGAAAAGGCGCGGATATTCACTTCCGCCCAGATCACCAATACGAGGACGATCGCCGTCAGGCCAATGGTGCTTCGCCGCCATGCCACCAGACCGACGAGGATCATCGGCAACACGATCGCGATACCGAAGTCCACGAGGCGCACGCTTCGATCGCGTATGATTCCATCATCGGCCATGAGATGGGTGATCGCTGTGGAAATGACCTCGACGCCCGGCAGCACAGGATCGAAGGGTGTTGGAAAGACATCACCTCCACCCGTTACCGTCGCGCCGATGACGACGATGTGGTCCTTGATGGCATCGGCCGGAATCTGCCCGTTGAGAACGCTCGCCGCACTGATCGTCCTGATCGTACCGCGCGGGCCGTAGAAGGTGAGCGGCAGTACATGACCGATATCGGTGCGGATCGGCTTTCCGTCGAGGGTCAGACCGCCTGGTTCTATGCCTGGATCCGTTCCGGCTGCAAGGGACGCGACGCGCAGCGGAAAGGAGGATTCGATCCTGTTCCCGCTCTTGAACAGCATGGGCATGAAGCGCGGTGTTCCCGTCTGGTCGGTCGTGACATTGACGATGCCGACCGCCGCGGCATTGGAAAAGCGTGTCAAGGGCAGAAGGAACGCGCCGGCGTCTGGCACATGCGCGAGCGTTCCGCCGCCATTGCCAGGGACTTCCTGCTCACTTGAGGAAAAGACGGCGGCGGCCGCGATAACGCTTTTTTTCCGCCGCAATGCTTCCGCCAATATCCTGTCGCCTTCCTCATCAGCGCCTGGATCGACCAACAGCACGTCAAGGGCGACAACCTTTGGCTGAAGCGGCGCGATCGCATCGATAATGCGTGCGAGCGTGGCGCGCGGGAGAGGATAGCTGTGTTCTTGCTGGACGACTGCATCATCGATGGCGATGATCGTAACCACATCAGGCGGCGGTTCGCCGCCGAGCAGGATACTACGCAGATCGGTCATCGTGGCTTCGATCCGCTCCAGAAGCCGCATGTCGCCACGAAGATGCATGGCGCCGAGCCCTGCGCCCCAGAGACCCGCCACCACAAGCGCAATCAGGGTCTGGAGGCGCAGTCGCTTCATCGATTCTCACTGACCAAGGCGAGCCAGCAAGGCGGCAACACGCGCAGGCGGCCAGCGGCGCACTGTTAGCGGCGCCGTCCCGGGCTCGACATCCACGCCTTCGCCTGGACCAAGAAAGACGCTGTCGCCTGCGGGTCTTCGCACGGCGACGCGGCCACGCACCACAAGGACGGAGGTTTTGCGGCCTTGAACATCGACCGCCCAGCGCGTGCCGCGCACGGCGGCGATCGCCTGTGGCGTCACGACCTGGAAGCCGCCCTGGCGCCGACCGCTATCAACGTCGACGAGCACGGCCTTGCTTCTGAGCGACATAGCATCGGGCCGGCCATCTCCATTGCGGTCCACGAGATTGTAACGGGCGCCGCCTTCCGCGATCACGGTCAAACCATCCTGGCAGCGCAGAATCTGCCGCGACGTGCCGGCAACGGCTTCAAGCGCGCATCCAGCAGAAGCCGCTTGCCCAGATGCGGTGTCGGCCCAGACAATGCAGGCGATTGCCGCCGCGGATATGCAGCGCAGAAACCCGGTGATCACCGTCATGGAATTCCCCTTCCTGATCATGCACCTTAAACGAAAAGTCGCCCACATCGAGAATGGCCGCATCGAGCATGATTGTCTGGTTGCCATACAAGCATGCTCTAGCACAGCTATCACGATAGCCAAATTCAAATATTTCGCCTGGCGATAATCCCGAAGGCTATTCGTCACGGCTTCCAACCGCCGGTGCACGGCCGACATAACGTGCCCGCGGGCGGATGAGCTCACCGCTTTCCGCTTGCTCCATCGCGTGGGCCAGCCACCCAACGGATCGCGCGAGCGCAAAGATGATGAGGGGTGCATGTTCGGGAAGATTGAATGTAGCGGTCATCGCTGCGAGCGCGAAATCAATATTGACCTTCTCACCGACCATGTCTTCGGCTGCGTTGCGTACCTCCGCGAAGATCGGCGGCAGCGTAAAGCGCGACATGAGTGCCACGGCACGGATGTCTCCGTCCGGATAAAGCCGGTGTCCGACCGCCGATAGCGGAGTTCCCTGGGCAAGACACCGCCGAACGGCCTGCGCCGCGCCGATGGATCGCGCAGTTTCGATCAACGCTTGTACCCCCTGCCACGCTCCGCCGTGAAGCGGCCCGGTAAGCGTCGCAAGGCCGGACAGCACAGCGGCCGAAAGGGTCGCCCCGGTCGAGGCCGTCACACGTGCGGCAAATGTGGAGGCATTGAGTTCGTGGTCGGCAAGAAGCACCAGCGCCGAGCGAATGCAATCGTTGGCTTCCGGGCGGCCCCAGCCTTTGGCAAGGCGCTCATGCAGGGCACACCCGCAGACGGGCGGCGTGAGCGCATCCGCCAGGGTCATGAGCACACTTTCGGCTTCGGGCAGCAAGGCAGATGACGCGCGCCCAAGCGACGGAAGATCCATGTTCGCGCGTCGGGCAAGCGTGACAAAGCCCGCTTCGAGGGAAAGCGCGGCTGGTCGATCTTCCGTCCGATCGGTGATCGAAATGGGAGCATCCCCGCCCCAGAGGAGCGCGGCGATCTCCTCCAGCGTGGCTTCTTCAGCGAGGATGGCGGCATCGCTTCCGCAATAGAACAGGCGCCCGTCGATGATCGTCGAGATCGCCGATGGCAGGACCGGGTCTCCCCATCGAATGGTTTGTGCCGCAACCGCCTCGGCCTTGCGGCGGCCGGCATGGCGGGACGCGAGTCGCTCCACATCTTCGCCGTGATAAAGACTTCGCCGCGAATCGGCAGGGTCCGGTTTCGCGCGGATCCGCCCGCGGCTGACATTGGCGTAGAGCGTTTGCGATTTGGTGCCGAGCAGAGCGAGCGCCTGCTCCGAGGTCAGCCAGGACATGGCAGCTCACATTGATCAATTGCATCAAGATTGACGTCAATGACAATAGGAGTGAACTAGGGATGCAGTAAAGGAGAAAGACGATGAAAAGTGGTTTGGAAGATGTGATTGCGGCCGAAACCCAGCTCTCCGATGTGGACGGTGAAGCCGGTCGCTTGATCATTCGCGGTGTGTCATTGAATAGACTCGTCGGCGAGAGCAGATATGAGGACGTCGCCGCGCTGCTGCTGGATGGTCTTCTCGAACGCAGCCTGAGCGCCGAAGAATTGGCGGCGGAACTCGGCAGGGCGCGCGTCGAGATATTTCTGCATGTGGGCGCAGCCGATGGAGCGCTTTTGGCGCTGCCGCCGGTCGACGCCATGCGTGCCCTGCTTGCGCGCCTTGCCGACGGAGATGACACGGCGACCGCGCTGCGCCTACTGGCGGCACCGGCCGTTTTCCTTCCGGCCGTCCTGCGGCTGCAGCGAGGCGAAAGCCCTGTTGAACCGAATGCCACTCTCGCGCAGACGGCAGATATTTTGCGCATGCTGAACGGCAGCGTTCCCAGTCCGCAACAGACAGCCGCGCTCGACGCCTATCTGGTGACGATCTCCGATCATGGGCTCAACGCCTCGACCTTCGCCGCCCGCGTCATTGCCTCGACGCGCGCCGGCCTTACATCCTCGGTGCTCGCCGCCCTGAGCGCGTTGAAAGGGCCGCTGCACGGTGGGGCGCCTGGTCCGGTGCTCGAAATGCTTGATCGGATCGGCACACCGGAACACGCCCGTTCATGGATTGCCGCTGAGCTCGATCGTGGCGAACGGCTCATGGGCTTCGGCCATCGCATTTATCGTGTCCGTGATCCGCGTGCGGACGCGCTCAAGAACGCGTTGAAGCCACTTGTCGCTGCGGGGCAGGTGGATCGCAAGCGTATCGAGCTCGCCGAGGCTGTCGAAAAGACTGCGTTGGCGCTGCTGAAGGAACGCAAACCCGACCGGCCGCTCGATACCAATGTCGAATTCTATACCGCGCTCCTGCTCGAGGCGCTCGGCTTTCCACGTGACGCCTTCACCGGTCTCTTCGCAATCGGCCGTATGGTCGGATGGATTGCCCATGCACGGGAGCAGGCCCTCGATGGCCGCCTCATCCGGCCACGTTCGCTTTATGTGGGTCCCCTGCCCGAAGCGGCCTGATCGCGTCCTGCAAAGAAAAACCCGGCCGGAGCCGGGTTTTTTTCTATCTTGGCCAAACTATACCAGTCGGCTCTGTTCCAGTGCTGCCTCGATGAAGCTCGAAAACAGCGGATGCGGATCAAGCGGACGGCTTTTCAGCTCCGGGTGATATTGCACGCCGATGAACCAGGGATGGTCGGCATATTCGATCGTCTCCGGCAGTACTCCATCCGGCGACATGCCCGAAAAGACAAGACCGCAATTCTCAAGCCGGTCCTTGTAATCGATATTGACTTCGTAGCGGTGGCGGTGGCGCTCGGAAATATCGGCGGTACCGTAGATTTCCGAGATCTTCGTGCCTTTCTTGAGCGCCGCCCGGTAGGCTCCAAGACGCATCGTACCGCCGAGATCGCCCGTTGCCGTGCGCTTCTGCAACTCGTTGCCCTTCAGCCATTCGGTCATCAGACCGACGACCGGTTCCTTGGTCGGACCGAACTCGGTCGAGGATGCGTTCTTGACACCCGCGAGGCTACGGGCCGCTTCGATGACAGCCATCTGCATGCCGAAGCAAATACCGAAATAGGGAACCTTGCGCTCGCGGGCAAAACGGGCGGCCAGGATCTTGCCTTCCGAGCCCCGCTCGCCAAACCCGCCCGGTACGAGGATACCATGGACTTTTTCGAGATAGGGTGCCGGCTCCTCTTTCTCGAAGACTTCCGACTCGATCCACTCGAGATTCACTTTGACACGGTTGGCAATGCCGCCATGATGCAGAGCTTCGATCAGCGACTTATAGGCATCCTTGAGGCCGGTATACTTGCCGACGATCGCGATCGTCACCTCGCCTTCCGGCGTACGAATACGATTGCAAACGTCTTCCCAGGCTTCCAGCCGTGGCTTCGGCGCCGGCTCGATGCCGAAGGCGGCCAGGACTTCATTGTCCAGGCCTTCCTTGTGATAGGCCATCGGCACGTCGTAGATATTGGCGACATCGAGGGCCTGGATGACCGCGGACGGGCGAACGTTGCAGAACAGCGAGAGCTTGCGGCGTTCCGCTTCCGGAATTTCGCGATCGGCACGCACGAGCAAGATATCGGGATGAATGCCGAGTGCCTGCAGTTCCTTGACCGAGTGCTGCGTCGGCTTGGTCTTGAGTTCGCCTGCCGCCGGAATATAGGGCATCAGCGTCAGGTGCAGGTATATCGCTGAGTTGCGAGGCAGATCGTTGCCGAGCTGGCGTATCGCCTCGAGGAAGGGCATCGCCTCGATATCGCCGACCGTGCCTCCGATCTCGCAGATGACGAAGTCGTAGTCGTCATTGCCCTCGGTGACGAAGTCCTTGATCTCGTTGGTGACGTGCGGAATGACCTGAACGGTGGCGCCGAGATAGTCGCCCCGGCGTTCCTTGTCGATGATGTTCTTATAGATGCGGCCGGTGGTTATGTTGTCGGTCTTGGTCGCCGAGCGTCCGGTGAACCGCTCGTAGTGACCGAGATCGAGGTCTGTTTCGGCTCCGTCGTCCGTGACGAAGACCTCGCCGTGCTGGGTCGGGCTCATTGTGCCCGGATCCACGTTCAGATAGGGGTCGAGCTTGCGAAGCCGCACCCGATAGCCACGGGCCTGCAGCAACGCTCCGAGAGCCGCGGCCGCAATTCCCTTGCCGAGAGAGGAAACCACGCCGCCAGTGATGAATACGTATCGCGCCATGGGAGTCACCGGATACCTTTTCAAAAATGATTCCACCAGCCCAAAAATTCTTTTCCAGAATTTTTGGGCAGATGGCGGAATCTTGGACAAAAGAAAACCGGCAGGTCCGAGGACCTGCCGGGATGATGTCTGAAGTCCGGCTTATTGACCCGTCGGTACGCCGGAATTGCCTGGAGCCGGAGCAGCCGGCGCGGTAGCCGCCGGTGCCTGCGGTGCTGGCGCTGTCTGCGTCGCTGGTGCCTGCGGAGCAGCAGGAGCTGCCGGTGCCGCGGCGCCGCCGTTCGGAACGCCGTTACTCGGCGCCGGTGCCGGCTGCTGCGTACCGTTCGAGCCGCCGAGCGAATCGAGGATGCCGTTGCCCTGGCCGCTGGTCGCGGGAATACGGTCAAGGATATCCGTCGGGCGGCCTTCGTAACGCGACAGGATGTTCATTCCCAACGCCAGCACGAAGAACAACGTCGCGAGGATGGCGGTGGTGCGCGTCAGCGCATTGGCCGTCCCGCGCGCCGACATGAAGCCGGAACCGCCCCCAATGCCGAGGCCGCCGCCTTCGGAGCGCTGAACCAGCACGACGCCGATCAGGGCGATGACAACCATGAGATAGATGACAAGCAATACGGTCTGCATGAGTCCAGTCCTGCCCGCCGTAGCGGGCATAAAGAAGATAAGCTGGCGGCTCTTTACATGAGGCTATCGCCTATTCCAAGTCCTTTCGACTTTGAACCGCGAACCGATATGCATTTACGCCAGGAGTTGCTCGTAAACCCGGTAGATGGCGAGGAAGTCGGCGGCTTTCAAGCTCGCTCCGCCAATCAGTGCGCCGTCAACATTGGCAACCCCCATCAACTCCATGGCATTATCCGGCTTGACCGAGCCGCCATAGAGGATGCGCATCTTCCTTCCTTCGTCGCCGAAGCGGCTGATCAGTTCTGAGCGCATCATGGAATGCGCCTTCTCGACGTCCTCGCGCGTCGGCGTAATGCCGGTACCGATCGCCCAGATCGGCTCATAAGCGATGACGGTGTTCGCAGCGGTGGCATTGTCGGGAACGGAGGCTGCAAGCTGGCGTCGGATGACTTCCAATTTCTGACCGGCCCGGTATTCGTCCGCTGTTTCACCGATGCAGATGATCGCCGTCAATTCAGCAGCGAATGCAGCTGCGGCTTTGGCCCGGACGAGATGGTCCGTTTCGGCATGGTCGGTCCTTCGTTCGGAATGGCCGACAATGACATACGTTCCGAAGCAGTCGGCGATCATTTCAGCGGAGATGTCGCCAGTATGTGGTCCGCAGGGCTTCTGATGGCAGTCCTGGGCTCCGATCGCAAGCGGGCTGTCGTCGCAAAGGGCGGTCGCCACATAGAGCAGTGTTGCCGGCGGGCAGATCAGCGCCTCGACCTTTTGGGAAAGTGGCGTCTTTACACCCTCGGCAATCGCTTTGATCTGATCCAGCGAGGCGCGGGTGCCGTTCATCTTCCAATTTCCCGCGATCAGCGGGCGCACGTCTGGCGTCATTCGGACCTTCCGATCTTGTTGCTGCTGTCGCCTTAGCAAAACCATGCCGCAAAGGGAAGCTTATATGCCTGACGTGGGAGAATCTCGGCCAGAATGGCCCCGCCGTTCCGGAAACGGCATGTCCGCAAAGGCAAAATACGTCTATGACGCCAGGATCCAGTTCAAGACCTTGCGCCAGTCGGTCATGCGTATCGGTGTTCCATGATTGCCGGTTGCAAACAATGTAAAGCGGGTCGGATAACCGCCCTTGTAGAGCTTTTC
Source organism: Sinorhizobium sp. CB7 (assembly GCF_041357635.1). Taxonomy (NCBI): domain Bacteria; kingdom Pseudomonadati; phylum Pseudomonadota; class Alphaproteobacteria; order Hyphomicrobiales; family Rhizobiaceae; genus Sinorhizobium; species Sinorhizobium sp. CB7. The sequence goes on along the minus strand of NZ_JAULLL010000002.1, from coordinate 535,459 downwards.
GAAGAAGGCTTCCTGATCCGCTGCGGCATAGACCGGATCAAGGCTGCCATGCACGAACCACAGGGGGAGTTTTGCCTTGTAGAAAGGGCTTTTCCTGAAGTCCGGATCAGCGGTGCCGCTCATGACGAGCATGCCCTTCAGCCGCTTGACGCTTTCTGCGTCGCGGGTAATCCCCCAGCAGATGAAGGTGCCCATCGAGGCGCAGGAAAGGACGACCGGCCGGCCTTGCGACTGGTTGCTGGCATATCGGATCAGCGCGGCGATGCTGGCGACCCCGTCGCTGTCGAAAGTCTTGATAGTCGGTGAGTAGTAGGTCCCGCCATTCTGAACGACCAGATTCTTCAGCCGGTTGAAATTGCCGCCAAAGGTATAATCGTTGGCCCCGAGCCGCCGGTCGCCGTTTCGGCCATGGATGAAGATGACGGTGAAAGCGGCATTTTGCGCCGGCCCGGCTCGGACGACGTCCAGCCGCCGGTCACCCAGCATCAAGGACTCCTCGTCCTGTTGTCGGCGAATGCCCAGAGAAATATAAGCCTGCCTCACGCGCCGTTCCGGAACCTGGTCGCGGCCATTGATGTCGCGCATTTCCTGATAATCAATCGTTTCGAAGGCGCCATTGTCACGGCTTTCGAGTACGGTCTGGCGGGAAAACAGGTCGTCCTTGAATGGCTTCAATACTTCAGCCGAAGCGCCGCCAGTGGGGGCGAGCGAGAAAATAGCCGCAATTGCAGTGATTATGACGAAATGAATTGTGGACATCGGTCTGCCGATCGTTTCCATGAGGCGCTCATGCCTTGCCATCGGCGGGTCGGCAACGCAAACCACTTTGGACAAATCCCGCCGGACTGGCGGGAATCGCGTCTTGCCGCGCGTTCTGGCAGAATCTATGTGATTCGCAAGCGTGACGGCAAATACGGTGATTTTGGGGTCTGTCTTCCGACAACCGGTCGATAACCCTGGTGATGGATCAAGATCTGAATAGTTCCATGGACGAAAGCAAAGACCTCTTTTCTGGACTGCCTCTTTCCCAGAAGCAGGAAGCGGCGGAAAAATCCACGGCTGCGCCGGCGCGCGCTGCGGCCGCCGCCCCTGCCCCGCGCGCGGCGCCGGTTTCCGCGGCTGCCGACACCTACGACGCTTCGGCGATCCGCGTGCTTGAAGGACTTGAGCCTGTGCGCATGCGCCCGGGCATGTATATCGGCGGAACCGACGAGAAGGCGCTGCACCATCTATTCGCCGAAGTCATCGACAACTCGATGGACGAGGCTGTCGCCGGGCATGCAGACTTCATCGAGGTGCATCTCGATCTGCAGGGCTACCTGACCGTCACTGACAATGGTCGTGGCATACCCGTCGAAAACCACCCGCAGGTCCCCGGCAAGTCCACGCTCGAAGTGATCATGACCAAGCTGCATGCCGGCGGCAAGTTCGACGGCAAGGCCTATGAGACCTCCGGCGGCCTGCATGGCGTCGGCGTCTCGGTCGTCAATGCGCTTTCCGATTATCTGGAGGTCGAGGTCGCGCGTAACCGCAAGCTCTACCGTCAGCGCTTTTCCCGCGGCATCCCGCAGGGAGGGCTGGAAGAGCTCGGCGACGTGCACAACCGTCGCGGCACAAAGGTTCGCTTCCATCCCGACGCGCAGATCTTCGGCGAGCATGCGAAATTCGATCCGGCCCGTGTCTTCCGCATGGCCAGATCCAAGGCCTATCTTTTCGGCGGCGTCGAAATTCGTTGGAGCTGCGACCCCGGCGTACTGCCCTCCGGCTCCGAGGTGCCGGAAAAAGCGGTCTTCCACTTCCCCGGTGGCCTGAAGGATTATCTGCAGGCCACGATGGGCAAGGAATTCACCGTCACGCGCGAAATCTTCGCCGGTAAATCTGAAAAGGCGAGCGGCCATGGGTCGCTCGAATGGGCGATTACCTGGTATGGCGGCGATCCGCAGGTGCATTCCTATTGCAACACTATTCCAACCGCCGAGGGCGGTACGCACGAGGCCGGTTTGCGCCTGGCGCTGACCAAGGGTCTGAAGAATTATGCCGAACTCACGCAAAACAAGCGCGCCGCCGCCATCACCACCGATGACGTGATGATCTCCGCCGTCGGCATGCTGTCCATTTTCATCCGGGAACCGGAATTTGTTGGGCAGACGAAGGACAGGCTCGCGACCGTCGAAGCCCAGCGCATCGTCGAGAATGCGCTCCGTGATCCTTTCGATCATTACCTCACCGACAACCCGGCGGAGGCCGAGAAGCTTCTGGACTGGGTGATCGAGCGTGCCGAGGAACGGTTGCGCCGCCGCAAGGAGAAGGAAGTCAACCGCAAGACGGCGGTACGCAAGCTGCGCTTGCCCGGCAAGCTCGCCGACTGCGCTCAGAATACCGCCGAGGGGGCAGAACTCTTCATCGTCGAAGGGGATTCGGCAGGCGGCTCTGCCAAACAGGCCCGCAACCGCGCCAATCAGGCGATCCTGCCACTGCGCGGCAAGATCCTGAACGTCGCGAGTGCCGGGCGCGAAAAACTGTCAGCCAACCAGCAGATCGCCGATCTCATCCAGGCACTCGGCTGCGGCACGCGCTCGAAATACCGCGAGGAAGACCTGCGCTACGAGCGCGTCATCGTCATGACCGATGCCGACGTCGACGGCGCGCATATCGCCTCGCTGCTCATAACGTTCTTCTATCAGGAGATGCCGGAGATGGTGCGTGGTGGCCACCTGTTCCTGGCGGTGCCCCCGCTCTACAAGATCACCCAGGGCTCCAAATCGGTCTATGCGCGTGACGACGCGCACCGTCAGGAATTGATGGAGACGGAATTCAAGGGCAAGGGCAAGATCGAGATCAGCCGCTTCAAGGGGTTGGGTGAGATGCTTCCCGCACAGCTCAAGGAAACCACCATGGATCCGACGAAGCGCACGCTGCTGCGCGTGCTGATAGACGAGGTGGATTTCGAGGGCACGCGCGAAGCCGTCGACAATCTCATGGGCACCAAGGCGGATGCCCGCTTCCGCTTCATCCAGGAGCGGGCGGCGTTTGCAGAAAACCTCGATATATGATGCAGTGACGACGTCGGCGCCGCCGGATAGCGGTTCGCGGGAGGAGTGGGCATATGACCGATTTTCGTGTGGACGCGATCGTCGTCGGTGCTGGCGTGATCGGTCTCGCCGTTGCTCGTCGCCTTTCCTCTGTCGGTCTCGAAACGCTGGTTCTCGAAAAGGGTCCGGCGATCGGCATGGAAACCTCCTCACGCAATTCTGAGGTCATCCATGCTGGCCTCTACTATCCGAAGGGCTCGATCAAGGCTCGCGCCTGTGTTGCCGGACGCGAGATGCTTTACCGCTACTGCGATGAGCATGGCATCACCGCCAGGAATTGCGGAAAGCTGATGTTGGCAAGTTCGGCGGGGCAATTGCCTGGACTGCACGCGATCTGGGATGCCGCCACCGCAAACGGCGTCGCGGAACTCACCTGGATTAGCCCTGAAGAGGTGGGCGAGATCGAGCCGGAAATTCGCTGCGTCGGCGCATTCATGTCCCAGAGAACCGGCATCATCGACAGCCATGCCTATATGCAGGCGCTGCAGGCCGACATCGAGGCGGCTGGTGGCGCAGTCGTCTTTCACACGCCTGTCTTGAAGCTTATGCCCGAGCGTGCTTCCATCCGGATCTTCACCGGCGGAGACGAGCCGGCGGAAATCGGCGCGGATCTTGTTGTCAATGCCGCCGGTCATGGCGCCCCACGTCTTGCGGCATCGACCGAAGGCATTCCAGAAACTGCGATACCTCGGCAATGGTACGCGAAGGGGAATTATTTTTCGCTTGCCGGGCGCCAGCCCTTTTCGCGCCTGATCTATCCTCTGCCGGAGGTCGCCGGATTGGGCGTTCATGCGACGATCGACCTGCAGGGCCGCTGCCGCTTCGGTCCCGATGTCGAATGGGTGGACAGCGACACGGACCTGGCTGTCGATCCGGCCCGGGAAGCACAATTTTATCGGGCCATCCGAGCGTACTGGCCGGGTTTGCCCGACGGTGCGCTCCAGCCGGATTACGCCGGCATCCGTCCCAAGATTCATGGTCCGAATATGCCGGCACCTGACTTCCGCATCGACGGACCGCAGGAGCACGGGATATCCGGTCTCGTCAACCTCTTTGGCATCGAAAGTCCGGGATTGACCGCCTCACTGGCGCTTGCCGACATGGTAGCGGAAAAGCTGGGACGCTAACCGCACCGCCGGGCCGTCACTTGAATTTCATCAAAGTGACGGAGAAGCTTCAAATAAATGTCAAGGAGCGGGAGCACAGGTGTAGCCTGCCCGAAGCCCATCGGCCGATCGCTATCGTTTTTCTATAAGCCCTTTCAGGAACGGATTTGCCATGAAGACCCGCATTCTTGCCTCCACCATGCTGATCTCCACCCTTATGGCCACAAGCGGAGCTGTAGCTACGGATATCGGTTCGACCATCGATACCCCCTGCCCCTTCGGTGATTGCAAAGCCGGCATCGCGCTTTCCTATCTCGGCGAATTCAAAATTCCGACCGGCCAAATGGAAAACGGCGTCGAATTCGGAGGAATTTCCGGTCTCGATTTCGATGCTGCAAGCGGCCATTACATCGCCATCAGCGACGATCGCTCCGAAAAAGCGCCTGCCCGTTTCTATGAGCTGGATATCGACGTCAGCGCGGCCGGCCTCAAGGGCGTGTCGGTGCTGAAGACGGTGACGCTCAAGGACAAGAACGGCGAAGCCTTTGCGGCAAAGACCGTTGATCCGGAATCGGTTCGCGTTGGCAAGGACGGAATTTACTGGAGCAGCGAAGGTGATGGAAAGGCGCTTCTCCCGCCTTTCGTGCGTGTTGCGGCGACTGATGGCGCGTTCGTGCGCGAATTCAAGCTGCCGGAAGGCTTTGCTCCGACAGCGGACAAAAGCACCGGCATCCGCGATAATCTCGCCTTTGAGGACATGACTTTCCTGCCGTCGGGCGACCTACTCGTCGGGCTTGAATCCGCACTTTACCAGGATGGTCCGGCGACGACACTGACGGCCGGCAGCCTCTCGCGCATCATCCGCTACGATGTGGTAAGCGGCGAGCCCAAAGCGCAATATGCTTATCCGGTCTCTCCCATTCCGCAGGCTGCCGTGAAACCGGACGGCGCAAACGACTACGGTCTGTCGGAGATGCTGGCTCTCGACGACCGCCACGTCCTCATGGTCGAGCGCGGCTACGCGCAGGGTTTCGGCAACAGCGTCCGGGTGATGATGATGGACATCGGTGATGCGACCGATGTTTCCGGCGTCGCCTCGCTCGCCAAGCCGGAGGGGCGGATCGTCCCGGCGCGCAAGAGCCAGATCCTGGATCTGCGCGCGCTCGGCCTTGCTCCCGACAACATCGAGGCCATGGCCATCGGCAAGGCCAAGGACGGCACGGACGTCCTGATCCTGGCGGCTGACAACAATTTCAACCCCTCGCAGACGAGCCAGTTTTTCGCCTTCAAGATTCTCCGGCGCCCGCAATGACAAGGTCCCCGCAGCCGGAATTTATCCGGGGGTGACATTGGCCGTCGATGGCGACGGTTTATATACCCTTTCCGGCTGCGCCTCTTGAAACGGCCCAGATGATGGCCCATAACAAAATGATAAACATAAACCGGAAACACAGTCCCATTGGGTGTATTCGAACGTCATAAGCCGAAAAACGGACCGCAGTGGCTGGGCCCTTCTGCGCCCGCCAGGATCGCGCTTATTCCGTCGATATCGGCCGCACGGTGGTTGCTTATCCTCATCGCCGCGGCCGGGATTTATTTCTTCTACGGCTTTCTGGTACCGGTCCTGGCCGCGCTCGTGATCGGCTTCGCAAGCTGGCCGCTTTATCGCGACCTGTCGCGTCGTCTCGGCGGCAACACGACGCTGGCCGCGACGATCGCGATCATCCTCATCATTACCTTCCTGGTCATCCCCATCGCGCTTGCCGTCAGCTATACCACCGGCGAGGTCAAGCAATGGGTGGCCTGGGCGATCCACGCCAACCGCGTGGGTGCCGATACGCCGCAATGGATCGTGGCGCTGCCCGGCGTCGGCAGCTGGCTCGATGAGCAATGGACCAAATATATCGGAAGTCCCGGCTCCATCGGCGATCTGATCCAGGCTGTCAGCGGTGCCAATATCGGCAATATCTATCGCGCGATCGTGGCGGCCGGCGGCGGCGCATTCCATCTGGTGCTGACGCTGCTTTTCATGCTGATCGCGCTCTTCTTTGTCTATCGCGACGGAGCCGCCTTCTCGCGCCAGATCGATCTTCTCGGTGAGCGAATCCTTCCGAACCGATGGGAGCGCATTTCGCGGGTGGTGCCTGCGACGATCAGTTCGACCGTCATGGGCATGACGATGATTGCCATCGGCGAAGGCATCGTTCTCGGGGTCGCCTATTGGATTGCAGGCGTTCCCTCGCCGGTAACCCTCGGCGTGCTGACGGGGCTGATGGCGCTCATCCCGGGCGGTGCACCCACCTGTTTCACGCTCGTTTCGATCTATCTCGTGGCTAGCGGATCGCACTTCGCCGGCATAGGCCTCTTCATTTGGGGCACGGTCGAACTCTTTATCGTCGACAAGACGCTTCGCCCCAAGCTTGTCGGCGGACCGATCAAGCTGCCCTTCCTGCCGACCTTCTTCGGGCTTGTCGGCGGTGTAAAGACCATGGGTTTCCTCGGTATTTTCATCGGACCGGTGCTGATGGCACTGATCGTCGCCATCTGGCGCGAATGGGTGCGCGAGGTCGAAGCCACGCAGGAACAGGAAGCGCGCCCACAGATCGTCGTCGACGAGGCGCCTCCGCCACAGCGCGCCGCCGAGCGCTGATCCTAGAGCGATTCAGCTTTCCATCGAATCGCAGAATCGCTCTAATCTATTGGTTGTACGCAATTCCGAACGGAAGACCGCTGCACACTTTTGCGCGACATGCATTAGAGCCGCTTTTCCATGAAAAGGCTCAAGGGATCGGGCTGATAGTTCCCGAATGGGCCGATCTCCACATAGCCGTATTTTCGATAGAGCGCGATCGCCTCGGGCTGCTTGATGCCGGTTTCGAGACGTAGAGCTGAAAGCCTTCCGGCTCGCGCACGATCCTCCAGCGCATCCATGAGGCGGCTCGCGATCCCAAGCCCCCTCGCCGCCGGATCGACGAACATGCGCTTGATTTCCGCAGTGCTGTCGCCGGCTTCCACCAGGGCGCAGCAGCCGCAAATAACGCCGTCGTTACGGGCGACGAAGAAGGTCACCGCCGGCTTCTCCAGTGACGCCATGTCCAGCAGATGGTTGCTTTCCGGCGGATAGAGCGATTGCGCATAGGCATCGGAAAGCTCGAGAAGACGGATCACGCTCTCCTGGCGCGGTGGTTCGACGGCAATGGTGATGCTCAAGATGACATTCCTGCGGGATGGCTATGGGTGTTCGATCGAAGGCACAAAAGGACGCTACAATTCCTTGATTCCAGAGCGCTTTTTGCACTCAGACGGATACAGAATCCGCTCTAAAGCCTGTCGTGTGAAAAGAGATTCACGCGACAGGCTTTAGGTTGTTGTTTTCATGCATGTCGTTGCCGCAAAACCGCTGCACACTTTTGCGCGACATGCATTAGGCCGCCAGCGATACGACGGATGCATAGCTCCGCGCCGACTGACGCTGTTCGGCGATATACAGCTTTTCCACCATATCGAGAAGTTCCGTGACGACATCCGCTTCCCCATCCCTGCGGCGGAATTTCTGAAGGAGCCGCGCAGAGACGTTTTCCAGAGCTGCGCCCGACGCGGCTCTAGCAGCCTCACGCCATAGCAAAGTCGCCTCGACAAAAATCATGCTGATCTCACGTGCAATGCCGGCGGATTCATAGAGCGCCCTGACGGCGTGCATCCGACCGGTCGCAAGGATCGAACGCACCCGCCTTTCCTCGCAACCGGAAAGGTTGCCGATCGCTCCCGCGAAGAATTCGACCTTCCCCGAGCACAGCGTATGCATGAGGAAGGAAGGCGTCAGGCGCCCGGCTATCCGTAGATATTCGACCAGAACCGGGATCTCGTCGTGGATTACGGTACCGGCAATGGTGACTGTGGCAGCGTCGTTGGCCTCGCGGGTAATCCGCTGTAGGCGCGTGGCACCGATGGCGGCCTGTGCAAGACTGAAGCTGTTTAAAGCGTCGCTGACATGCTGCAGTAGAACGTGGCGTGCATCCGACGGAAGATTGCTGCGTTCCAGCAGCAGGTTGCGGATGTCGCAACTTCCGCCCAGGCGTTCGGCAATTCGCTTGAGGGAAAGCCGCGAAATCGATGCCTCGGGATTTTCGAGGAGGCAGAGGACTTCTTCCTCGCCGCCGATCTCGGCAATGGCTGCCGATACGGACCTTGAAATCGGCATGCGTGCTGCGATCAGCATTCGGGTTATGAAATTTCCCTTCGCCGTCAGATCGACCAGATCGTTGTCATCGAGGAGCGGCGAGCAGGTAATGACGTGACAGGCGATTTCAGCCTGATCCTCGGCGAGCGACAGAATGATACCGCGCGGAGCATCGGGCGAGCGACACAGCGCTTCGGCAAGCGCCAGACGAACGCGCGGCGACGGGTCGTCCAGCAGATAGGTGATCGCCACTTCGGCGGCGCTGCGCTCGTGCGTGGACATTTCGGAATAGAGATAAGCTCGCCCCAAGGCATTTGCCGCTTTCGCCCTGTCTCCAGCCTTTGCGGTCGCGGCCCAACGAAGAAATGCCTCTACTATCACCTTGACGCCTCAACATCTGCGGAGGAAAACCGCGCCTCATCTGCGTAAGTCACGCTAGCGCCAAAAAGTTTAAGATTGGTTCACCATGTTTCTTAACCGACACCGACAGGGCTTGTGCGGTGACCTCTCCCCTTGCCGCGTAAAGAGGACTAAAACGAGGGGGAAGGATTGCGCTGCCGGCGTTTCGCCGAGGAAGATTGCATGACACGTTCATGGTTTGCCGCCCCGGCGGATGATGCGGAAAAACTGGTCGAAGGTCTCAAGAGTGGCGCGGATGCGCTGATCATCGACCTGTCGCAGAGCGATTCGGCCAATGCGCCACAGGCTCGCGAGAATGCGGTACGCCTCCTCCGGCAAGCCAGGCCAACCACCGCTCCGGCTCTCTATGTGATGGTGCACGATGGGAAGAGCGCTATACTGCGGGAGGATATCGCAGCCGTCATCCCGTTGGCGCCTGCCGGCGTCATCCTGCCCAGCGCGGAAGCGGGTGCCGATGTCCAGAAACTCGATGTGATGATTTCCGCACAGGAGGCGCTGGCGGGCTTACCCCCCGGCAAGATTCGCATCGTGGCGATGGCGGCGGACACGGCGGCGGGGCTGTTTTCTGCAGGTTCCTACGGTGCCAAATCGTCCCGCCTGCAGGCACTTGCCTGGTCGGCCGACCGGCTTGCTGCTGATCTCGGAGCGCACGCCGCCCAGGATACGAACGGACGCTGGATTGCGCCACTTGAAATGGCGCGCAGTCTAGTCTTGCTGGGGGCTGCCGCCGCCAGGGTCGAAGCCATTGATGCCTCGTCGCCGGACAGTGATATTGCGGCGTTTGAAGCGGAATGCCGGGCAGCGAAGGCTTACGGATATTCAGGAAAATTCGTTCTGAACGCAGAACAGGTTGCAATCGCCAGTCTCATTTTCCGGCGCTGATTCTGCATCCCTGCCCTGTCAGATTTGCGGGACCTTTGGCCGCAGCAACTCGAAGACCTCGCTGCCTTCGCTGTAATCCATGTAGCCCATACGTGCCATCGGCCGCGCAATGCTCATGTCGAGCCGCCCGTCCCTGATAATCGCTTCATCGATATGAATGCCGACGACCTCCCCGAAGATGAGGACATTTTCGCTCGGTTTGCCAGAGAGCGTTTTCGGTTCGATGATTTCCGTGACGCGACATTCGAGAGCGGCGTAGGCTTCGCCGACATAAGGTGCATCAATCAGAATGCCGGACTTGGCCGTCAGTCCCGCCAGTTCGAACTCATTGACTCCATAGGGGACGGCAGCAGAGGTCAGGTTCATTTTTTCGACGAGGTCACGGCTGACGAAATTGGTTGTGAAGACGCCGGTTTCCTCAGCGTTGCGATGGCTGTCCTTGCGGCCGCTCGAGGAAAACATCACAAGCTTCGGCCGATCGGCGACAGCGTTGAAAAAGGAATAGGGGGAAGGTTGATGGTACCGTTTATGCCTTTGCTGCCGATCCAGCCGATCGGGCGTGGCACGACGATCGCCTTGAAGGGATCGTGCGCCAGGCCGTGCTGATTTATATCGGTGATGTAGAACATCAGCTCTTCTCTCCGCCCACCCACGTGACGGTTTCGCTCAGCTCCGGACGCGGACGTTCGACGGCGGGAAAGGTAGTCGAACCGATATGGATGAAGCCGGCGATCTTCTCGCCGGGCTCGACGCCGAGCAGTGGGTAAGCGCGCTCATCATAGGCGAACCATTCCGTCAGCCAATTGGCCACATATCCGTGCGCATTGGCCGACATCACGAGATTGAGGCAGAGCGCACCGGCCGACATGATCTGTTCCCACTCGGGAATCTTGATATGCGGTCCTGCCTTGCTGACGACACCGATGACAACAGGAGCGCGAGTGAAACGGGTACGCTCGACCTCGATCATCTCTTCCGAGAGATCAGGCTTGGTAGCGAGCGCCAGCTTCAGCAGTCCCTCGCCGATACGGACACGCTCGGCGCCGCGGTAGACGATGAATCGCCAGGGAGCGAGCTTCCCGTGATCAGGCACACGCGATGCGAGACGCAGAATTTCTTCGATTTCGACCTTACCAGGACCTGGCTCGCACATCTGGAAAGCGGGTATGGAGCGGCGGATGGCCAGATAATCGATGAGCTTGATATCACTTTTCATGCAAGGAGGCTTTCATTTTTACCGATGGAAAAAGTTGGGTCTTGAATTTGCCATCGGGTTGGTCTTGAAGTGGCCTCTGTCACTCAAGAAGTCAATCGGTTCAAAGCGCATGTCGGGTATTTCGGCTCTTTATCGGATCGGTTTGGTTTTGGCGATATTTGGCGCCCTCATCCCGGCAGTGCGAGCGCAAGACGCCTTCAGGAATTTCAAACAGCTCGACAGCACCACCAAGATGCCCAAGCTCAATGCCTTCACGGCACCGGGGGCTGCGGGTAGCGCTGGCCAGACGCTAAAAGCGGTGAGCTTCCAAGCCAAACTGACCGCTGAGGGCGAAGCGGTGCAACAAGGCCTCGCCTGGTACGTCTTCAGCCCGATCGCTGGCACAGACGGCAAGCTTCCATTGGTCGCAAGCTCGCAAGGCGGCGACGCCGACTTCCAACTGCCACCCGGCGATTACTTCGTCAACGTCTCCTTCGGGCGCGCCGGTGTTACCAGAAAGCTTACGGTCCCTTCGTCCGGTGAGATGGAAAAGCAAGTCATGGTGCTCGACGCCGGTGGATTGCTGCTCAACGCGGTATCGGGCGCCGATACCCGTATCCGTCCGGACCAGCTCAGTTTCTCGATCTACTCCTCGGACGTCCGCGCCGACGGTGAGCGCGGCCTGATCATGGCGGATGTCAGGCCGAATACCTTGGTGCAGCTGAATGCTGGCACCTACCATGTCGTCTCCGAATATGGCACGGTGAACGCCGTCATACGCGCCGACATACAGGTGGAGGCGGGAAAACTCACGGAAGCGACGATCCAGCACCGGGCGGCGCAAATCACCTTTAAATTCGTCTCCGAGCCGGGCGGCGAAGCGATTGCCGATACGGCCTGGTCCATCCTGACCGCCGCCGGCGATATCGTCGGCGAAAGCGTCAGCGCGTTTCCGACCATGGTTTTGGCGGAAGGTGAATATACGGCCGTGGCGCGCAATAAGGACAAGATCTACCAGCGCGACTTCAGCGTGAATGCCGGTCAGAACACCGATGTCGAGGTGCTGATGAAAGACCAGCAGCCACAATCGCCGCAACAGAGCGACGGCAGCGTCGACTGACAGCGTCAGATCGGGGCGCGTTCAGCCAACCCGTTTCAGGGATGGTCGCTTCGGAGGCGCCATCGAGAAGACGGCGCTATAGAGACGGGAGAGCATGTCCTTGCGGTCGCCGCAGCTCAGAGCCTCCCAGGTGATGATCTCGCCGACATGCGAGGTGATCGTGCTGCCCGAAAGCCTGCGAAATTCGCGGATCAGCAGCGAAAGGCGAAGCGTCAGCGAAATACGGCTCACAAGATGAAAAAGGCGTCCGTTCTGCCCTTCGAAATAGACGGGAATGACGCTCGCACGCGCGGATTGGATGAGTTTCGCCGGAAACATCTTCCACGGCAGATCCTCGGCTTTGCCGAAGCCTTTCTTCGCGGTCGCGACTCCGCCCGCAGGAAAGACGATGATGGTCGTGCCTTCCTTCAAAAGCCGCACGGCCTCGTGCCGGGTCCTCATGTTAATGGCCATGGCCTCCTTGGTCTCTTCGAAGGAGACCGGCAAAGAATAGGGCACCATCTCCGGCACCTTCAGGAGATCGTTGTGAATGAGCACCTTGAACGGTCGGCCGAGTTGCTCGGCAAGCGCCAGCACGGCGATGCCGTCGCCAATACCGAAGGGATGGTTTGCGACGATCACGATGGGGGTATCCGGGATCGGTTTGGGCGGCCAGGCACCCCTGACATCGAGCTCGACATCGATGAGGTCGAGCATCTTGCCGAAAACACGTTCGCTCCTGCCAACGATGTCGCTGCGCCAGATGTCATAGAGCCGCACATAGCGGTCGCGACCGGAAAGGCCCTCGATTGAGCGAATTAGCCAGCGTTTGAGGCGCGGGTCTCTTTCATTGGCGTACGACAGTTCTTTAAAGCGCAAATATGCGTCGGTGTTACCCGCTCCCGATAAAACGAGACCTGCTTATATTACAGTTGCATGACAGGGCTCTGACAGCACCGGAGCGGGATGCCGAAAAGTGTGCGCGGTTTTCGGCCGACATCCCGCTCCAGCTTTTTGATTGAGAGGCGGATTCTGATTTCAGGTCGATCCGACCTGAAATCATCCGGGTCTAAGGAAGTGCTGCCAGACCGGACAGGCAATCAGGCAGCTTTCGCCCTCCTTGTTTCGCGCTTGCGTCGAATATCGGGCGGGGTTGCTTCGAGCGCCAGTGTGGAGATCGCCTCGCTGAGCGGCATCGCAGTCTGTTCCTGAGAGCCGAGACGGCGGACGTTGACTGAACGCTCTTCCGCTTCCCGTTTACCGCAGACGATGATCACCGGCACCTTCGTCACCGAGTGTTCGCGGATCTTGTAGTTGATCTTCTCGTTGCGGAAATCGGTCTCGACGTTGAGGCCGGCCTCACGCAACGCTTCGGCGACTTCTTCACCATATTCGTCAGCCTCGGATGTGATCGTTGCGACGACGACCTGCAGGGGCGAGACCCAGAGTGGCATATGACCGGCGAAGTTCTCGATCAAAATGCCGAGGAAGCGTTCCATCGAGCCGCAGATGGCCCGGTGAATCATGACCGGCTGCGTCTTTTCCGAATTGCTGTCGATATAGAAGGCGCCAAAGCGTTCCGGAAGATTGAAGTCGACCTGCGTCGTGCCGCACTGCCATTCACGACCGATGGCGTCCTTCAGCGTATATTCGAACTTCGGACCGTAGAAAGCACCCTCACCCGGCAGAATGCCTGTCTTGATACGATTGCCAGATTGAGCTTCGATCGTCTTCAGAACGTCCATCATGACGGCTTCGGCGCGATCCCAGAGGGCGTCGGAGCCGACGCGCTTTTCCGGGCGCGTGGAGAGCTTCACGATGACTTCGTGGAAACCGAAGTCCTCGTAGACGGAAAGGATCAGATCGTTGATCTTCAAGCATTCGGCAGCCATCTGCTCGTCGGTGCAGAAGATATGCGCATCGTCCTGCGTGAAGCCGCGCACACGCATCAATCCATGCAGCGCTCCCGATGGCTCGTAGCGATGCACGGTCCCGAATTCCGCAAGTCTTATAGGAAGTTCACGATAAGACTTCAGACCATGCTTGAAGATCTGGATATGACCAGGGCAATTCATCGGCTTCAGCGCGAAAACGCGGTCATCGTCCGTATCGTCTCCGGCAACCGTCACCTTGAACATGTTGTCGCGATACCAGCCCCAATGGCCGGACGTTTCCCAAAGCGACTTGTCGAGCACCTGCGGCGCGTTGACCTCCTGATAGTCGCCTTCAAGCCGGCGGCGCATATAGGCGACCAACGTCTGGAACATCCGCCAGCCTTTACCGTGCCAGAAGACGACACCCGGGCCCTCTTCCTGGAAGTGGAAGAGATCCATTTCGCGGCCAAGACGGCGGTGGTCGCGCTTTTCGGCCTCTGCAAGTATGTGCAGATAGTTGTCGAGATCGGCTTGTTCGGCCCAGGCCGTGCCGTAGATACGGGTCAGCATCGGATTGTTGCTGTCACCACGCCAATAGGCACCCGCGACCTTCATCAGTTTGAAGGCCGTGCCGATCTGGCCGGTGGATGCCATATGCGGACCGCGGCAAAGATCGAACCAATTTCCCTGAAAATAGATCTTCAGGTCCTGGCCTTCAGGGATCGCATCGACGAGCTCAACCTTGTACTGCTCTCCCTTCGCCGCAAATACTTCCCTCGCCTTCTCACGCGACCATATCTCCTTGGTGAAGGGCGCGTTGCGAGCGATGATCTCCTTCATCTTCTTTTCGATCTTCGGCAGATCGTCGGGCGTAAAGGGCTCGTTCTTGGCGAAGTCGTAGTAAAAACCATTCTCGATAACCGGACCAATAGTCACCTGCGTGCCGGGCCACAGCTCCTGCACGGCTTCCGCCATCACATGGGCTGCGTCATGCCGGATCAATTCCAGCGCGCGCGGATCATTGCGGGTAATGATCTCGATCTTGCCGTCCGTTATCGGATCGGAAAGATCGCGCACGGTACCGTCGATGGCGATTGCGACGGCCTTCTTGGCAAGAGATTTGGAAATGGATTCAGCGACATCGCGACCGGTCGTGCCAGCATCGTAGCTGCGCACGTTGCCATCGGGAAATGTCAGGGAAACGGATTGGGACATCGAATTCTCCTTGTCCAGTCCCGCCAACGAATGCGGGTGGTGTTAAAGATCGAGATATGTTGGGAGTCATTTATCTCGCGCCGCCTGATAAAGGCTTTTCATGGCAGAGTAAAGGAAAAGCGGGCTCATTGCGCCACCATCTCGGCTAAACGGCGCACCGTGTTCCAGTTGCGCAACGTGCCGACGCCCATCCGTTTGGTGGTAAGCGCGGACGGTAACCTGGATTCGCTCGGCTTGCCGTTGAAGTCGATCCAGAGATCTCCATCGACGAGCCGAATGCGTTCCTTTGAGGTCTGATATCGGTGCAAGATTTCCATTGCCGAAGCGTTGAGCGGCTGGCGCATCACACGCACGATCACGTCGCTTCCCACTCCTTCTGGGAAAGGGTTTGCCTTTGCGAGCTTTAGCCAGGCGCCGCCCTCGCGAACGATGATGTCGACATGCTTGCCGAATCTCTTCGCGAAACCCGCCTCCAATTGCTCTTCGATATCGTGAACGGTGGCGGTGCCAGCCTCGAAGACTAGATTTCCGGTTGCAACCAGAGTGCGCGGATCGCTGAATCCAAGTGAAATCGCCATCGCGCGCAAATCCGACATGACCACGCGCCGACCATGGCCGAGAACGATACTGTGAAGAAGCGCCACATAGGTCGTCATATTCGCCAGAACTCTTGCGCTCCTTTCGGAAGGTGCCCCAGAACGCGATCGAAAGTCGCCTCGTCGATATTCCTGCGCAGTGCGGCCGCCACGTCGCGAATGGCGGAGCCCGGCGAAAAATTATGGTCGCGTCGCAGTGACTGCACCTCTCTTGTCATCACGGCATGGTCCTCGAAGGCGCGCACCGGTTCCGCCAGATCCCAGTCGGCAATGAAGATTGCGCGCAGAACAGGCGGCAAGGCATTGGCGAAAAATATGCCCTCGGAAAGGGAGAGACGCCGCCGGAATACCTGAAGGACGCCTTGAACCATCGTGTAGGTCTGGTTCCTCGTTTGCAGCATCGCGATGTCGCATGCGTCAGCCAGGAAGCGTTCGAAATCCCGTGACGCCTGCTGGTATTCCATTGGAATCGTCATGGCGTTCATCCGCCTTTTCGGCCGATCGCGAAATAGCGCCAGGGCGTCCACCAATGAAACTTTGAGTCGATCGTCTCCGGCACCGGATCGAAGCCGCTGGTTCCGCCCGGCCCGCAGCGAGCCACGCGAAACAGCGTCATCCAGCCGCCGGCCCACAGTCCATGGCGAGCGATCGCCTCATAACCATATTCGGAACAGGTCGGCAGATGCCGGCAGGAATTGCCGATGAAGCCCGAGAGCGTAAGCTGATAGAGGCGGATCAGGCCGAGACCGAGAAGGCGATCGGGTGTCCTGCGAAAAAGACCGGCCCAGTTGCGGCCACGACCACGGGGGCGCGACTGTGCCTCGCTATGACTGCAATTCCGCTCCGTGCACATGTCGCTATCCAGCGGCGAGTGCTTCTTCGCGACTCGCCTCGATCTGACCAACCGCATCGACCACCGCATCGAAGGTCAGCATGGTGGAAGCGTGGCGAGCCTTGTAGTCCTTCACGGGCTTCAGATACCGCATGTCCTCGAAGCGCCCCCCTGGCCCCTCGCCATCGGCCTTCAGCATGGCAAGCATATCCTCGCGCGCCCTGCGCAGCTCTTCGGATGAGGCCCCGATCACATGCCGGGCCATGATAGATGAGGATGCCTGACCGAGCGCACAGGCCTTCACGTCATGGGCAAAACCGGTCACGATATCGCCGTCCATCTTGAGCCAGACCCTGACCCGAGATCCGCAAAGTTTTGAATGCGCCTGGGCAGTGGCATCGGCATCCTCAAGCGTTCCGGTGAGAGGAATATTGCCCGCGAATTCAAGAATTTTGCTGTTGTAGATATCATCCATCATCGATTCCGCTCCGAAACGCGCTCGATTGGCGGCCTCGTATCCGAACAAAAAACACATCGTCTTGTCTCTGGACACTTTCACACAGCCACCGGCATACTATATGTATGTCGTTCGAAGACCATGAAAATGCAATGGTCTCGTGTAAGTTTGATTGGGAAACCGTGCAGGAAGGGCGACATGCCGCCCGGAACGCCCCGGAGCCCGCCAAAGGTACACAGTCTCCGGAAACGGAGGATGGCCGTGGCGAGTCCGAAAGCAAAGATCTGCGCCGCGGATCAGGAGACCACGATAAATGGACGCCATAGTAAAGAATTTTCCGCATAGCCGTGAATCGGATCGCCCGTCACAGCAGGAAGCGGAAGAGGCAGTTCGCACGCTGCTGCGTTGGGCCGGCGATGATCCGACCCGCGAGGGATTGATCGATACGCCGACCCGCGTCGTCAGGGCTTATCGCGAGCTTTTCGCCGGCTACGGCATGAATGTCGAGGATGTGCTTGGCCGCACTTTCGAGGAAGTTGCCGGCTACGATGACATGGTTCTTGAGACCAACATCACCTTCTACTCGCATTGTGAACATCACATGGTGCCGATCATCGGCAAGGCTCATGTCGCCTATCTGCCGGATGGGAGAGTTTTGGGCCTCTCCAAGATCGCACGTGTAGTTGAAATCTTTGCACGTCGCCTGCAGACGCAGGAGACGATGACGGCGCAGATCGCCAAGGCGATCGACGAAACGCTGCGTCCGCGCGGTGTTGCCGTGATGCTCGAGGCCGAACATATGTGCATGGCGATGCGCGGTGTGCAGAAACAGGGCGCATTCACTCTGACGACAACCTTCACCGGTGCGTTCAAAAGCGATCCGGCGGAGCAGGCTCGCTTCATGGCAATGGTGCGGGGCCGTTAAACTTGGCAAGGGGGCTGCGTCGATGACCCTGACATTCAACGTACCATCCACCGACAAGTCCGAACTCGAGGATGCGGGCGATTTCACCCCCCGCTTCGATGATCGCGGCTTGATTACCGCCGTCGTCACGGATGTTCGTGACGGCGAGTTGCTCATGGTTGCGCAGATGAATGCGCAGGCACTGGCGCTGACTATCCAGACGGGCACGGCCCATTATTTCAGCCGTTCCCGCGGCAGGATCTGGAAAAAAGGCGAAACATCCGGCAATCTGCAGACAGTGAAGGAAATCCGCACCGACTGCGACCAGGATGCCATATGGCTCAAAGTTGAAGTGGGTGGTCACGATGCTACCTGTCATACCGGCAGGCGATCATGTTTCTATCGGACGGTGAACCTTGAAGACGGAAAGCCGATGCTCAACATCGTCGATGACGAGCTGCATTTCGATCCGAAGGAGGTTTACGACCAATAGGCTGATGGGGCGTTCTCCTGCGTCCTTATTGCGCAGGAGAGATCAAAATATACTATTTCGAAACGAAAAAGAGACAGTAATTTAAAAAAGGGGCGAGTGCCTGGAGGAAGGCATGAAATGCTGAACTGGACATTGTATCGCGAAGCTTCTCCGCCGGCATCGTCAGATCCAGCTCTTTCGCCCCCACAGGAAGTGACAATCCCTACCCCCAATCCCGCTTCTCCCCCGAGAACAAAATTGGCGCTCGCCTTAGGCGGCGGAGCCGCGCGCGGCTGGGCGCATATCGGTGTGTTGCGGGCGCTCGATGAAGCCGGCATCGAAGTCGGCATGATTGCGGGCACGTCGATCGGTGCGCTGGTCGGCGGCTGCTATCTGGCGCAAAAACTCGATGAGCTGGAGAGCTTTGCTCGCTCGCTGACGATGCGGCGCATCGCCAGTCTCCTCGATCTGACCATCGGTGGCAGCGGGCTTTTCGGCGGCATGCGCCTGACCAAGCGCATGCAGGAACATCTCGAGGGTCTCAACATCGAGGATCTCGACCGGCCGTTCGTGGCCGTTGCGGCGGAAGTTAATACCGGTCACGAGGTCTGGATCGCCAATGGCGCGCTGATTACGGCGCTGCGTGCTTCCTATGCCCTGCCGGGTATTTTCGAGCCCGTGCGCAGCAACAACCGTACTCTCGTCGACGGCGCTCTCGTCAATCCCGTGCCGGTCTCGGTATGCCGCGCCTACGAGCAGCAACTCGTCGTTGCCGTTAATCTTCACTACGATCTTTTCGGGCGCTCCGCGGTCGTCAAGCACAATGCCAGCCTCACGCCGCTTGAAATGCAAAAGCAGCAGGAAGCGCCCTATGCCAAGCTCGGCATGACCGGTGTCATGGTGCAGGCCTTTAACATCATTCAGGATAGGATCTCGCGCGCAAGGCTGGCGGGCGATCCGCCGGACATTGCCCTGCATCCGCGTCTGAGCGATATCGGCCTTTCGGAATTCCATCGTGCGGGTGAAGCGATCGATCGCGGCTACGAGGAGACCAAGGCTCGGCTTCCCGAGCTGAAACGATTGCAGGAAGCCTTTGCCACGCGCTGATAGCGGATGGTGTCGAAGCAGCTCGCCGCGTCTTTCTCAACCAGCGATATAGGCCTTTATCTGTTCGGCCTCCAGCTCGATTTCCTTGATATGCGACTTCACCACATCGCCGATCGAGATGATGCCGGCAAGCTTGCCCTTGCTCTCCACGGGGACATGGCGGAACCGGCGACTGGTCATGATTTCCATCAACTCGTTGACCGTTGTCTCTTCCTTGCAGCGATAGACTTTCGGCGTCATCAGCGAGGCTACCGGCTGGTCCAGGCTCTCCTTGCCAAGCCGTGCAATGGCGTGAACGACATCCCGCTCCGTGAATATTCCGGAGATCCGACCCTCCATCCCGACGATGACGATCGCGCCGATGCGATGCTGGCTTAAAATACCGGCGGCCTCCATTAGCGTCGTATCAGGACCGGCCGTCACGACGGAACGGCCCTTGAGATCGAGAATGGCTTTGACGGACGACATTCAAACCTCCCTGTCGAAAGTGGACTGTCTTAGGATCACGGGGGCATTCTCTCCGGCTATCCCCCGGGGCGCGGGTCAGGAGATGGATGGTGCACTGCTCGGCCGGAGATTGCAATATTCACACTGCACTTAATTAGGAATTTCTTCAGGGGGTTTTCGA
This sequence comes from Sinorhizobium sp. CB7, assembly GCF_041357635.1. Taxonomy (NCBI): domain Bacteria; kingdom Pseudomonadati; phylum Pseudomonadota; class Alphaproteobacteria; order Hyphomicrobiales; family Rhizobiaceae; genus Sinorhizobium; species Sinorhizobium sp. CB7. The sequence continues at coordinate 515,400 of NZ_JAULLL010000002.1, read as the reverse complement.
TCAAAGAAGGCGAAGAGGAAAAAGCCAAAAACGAATCCGCCTATGTGTGCATCCCAGGCGATCTCTTGGCTGCCGTCTCCCACGAGCGGAACGCCAACGGCGATGAGAGCGTTGGCCAACAGCCAGAACAGCGTGAACATAACCGCCGTCCGGCTTTGCATGGATTGGAGGATCGACAGGCGCGGATTGTGATGGGCTTCGACGGCTCCACGCGCACCTCGCCCCGGAAAGGCGAAGCGGCAGGCTGCTCCCATCAAGGCGGAGACGACGCCGGACGCTCCGATCAGCACTGTGTCGTTTCCCCAGTTGAGTACGGCGTGCAGGGATGCCGAAGCGGCAGCCGAAAGGATCCAGAATACGACGAAGCGCGTGGTGCCGATCCGGCGGATGACGGGCGCGCCGAATGCCATAAGCCATAATCCATTGAAAACGATGTGTTCTACGCTGCCATGCAATAGTGAATATGTGACCGGCGTCCAAAGCCACTCGGGCCCCTGTTGTGCGAGCGGAACGACATAGCGCAGAGGAATGAAGCCAAAAGTGAAATCCAGCCAGCGCACGGCATTCTCGGACAGGAAGCTCTGGATGAAATAGATGGCCGCCAACAGGCAGAGAGCAACAAAAAGCGCCGGCGGCAGGTTGAAAACCGGGTTGCGGCTAGGTTCTTGATTGTCGCCATTGTCCTCGGGCGTCTGCGCGGCTTCTTCGTCCATGGTTACTCGTTCCTGGCGACCGGAAGCCAGAGCCATACAGGAGCCGCATCCAAAAAAAAAGCCGTTCGGTCTTGCCGAACGGCTGGTCGAGCCCCCTTTTCCCCGGCCCGATCAATTGTGCTGAAGGTCGATCTCCCCTGACCTGATGATCTCAAGGTCCCACAGGACATCGATATGCGCAATGCAAACCGCTTCTTAACCTTAACGACCGCGTGTTGGCACGGAAAAAGCAAGGCATGCTCCTGAGACCGTAATTGGCGCCGGGTATGACCCGGATTGATACAGGATGGCGTATGCATCAGAGAACGAGCATAGAGTTATTTAACTATTGGAACCAGATTCGCGGTACCAACGCGGCGCCGTTGCGCGCGCAGATCGATCCCGCTTCCCTGCCACGGCTTTTGCCGGAATTGTTCATCCTTGAAATGCCCGCCAGCGGTCAGTCGCAGTTTCGCCTTGCCGGCACGCGTGTTTGCAGTTTCTTCGGGCGCGAGTTGCGCGGCAACCTCTTCGCGTCCCTCTGGGCAAAGGAACAAGCATGGGATGCCGAGAGGGTCGTGACCGGTGTGATGACCCACTCGGTACCCGCACTGATCCATGCAACGGGCTACGCCGGAAGCGGCTACACCATGGCTTTCGAACTCCTCCTGTTGCCAGTGCGCTCCGCCGGCGATCTTTGCGACCGCCTCCTTGGAGCAGCAGTGCCCGTCGGCAATGCGGCGTGGTTGGGTGGCGCATTCATCGAATTCCTCGTCGTAGAGCGCAGTCGCCTGCTGAACGAGCACGGGGGCGCGCCAACCGACATGTCGGACGATGATGATGGTTTGGATGTGCCCTCGCCTCTGCGGATGCGAAATTGGGCCCAGACGATGCTGCGGGCGATGCATCTGAAAATTTTCGAAGACGTGCGTTCGCGCTGATGATCCAATTTGAAACGAATGGCCGACTGTTCCGTCTCAGAGCGCGGAAACACCATATGAACGACGCGCGCTGGCAAACCTTCTATTAACGGATTGCAGTTATTGGTCAGAGTGTAGAATTTTCATAAAGAAGCCCTTTGGATGCACTCGTTTCAGCAAGCTCCAGCAACACGGCCAGTCCCTCGCCCTGATCAGCGCAATTTTCAGCGCGTTCCGATCAACATGCAGGGCCGCCTGATGCTTGCAAACTACGAGGAATTCGAGTGCACCGTCATCGATATGTCGCCTGGCGACATGTACGTGACCTGTGTCGGGCGTCCGCGGGCCAGCGAGCGGGTTGTCGCCTACATCGATCATCTCGGCCGGGTCGAAGGCAATGTCCTCATGCTCGACAATCGTGGGTTCACGATGTCGGTCAACGCCACGGACCGCAAACGTGAAAAGCTCGCCGCCCAGCTTACCTGGTTGGCCAACAAGCATGAACTCGGCTTGCCGGAAGACCGGCGCCATGATCGCCTCACACCGCGGCAGGCGCAGAGCGAGATAACGCTCGATGACGGCAGTCGCTACATCTGCCGGATCATGGACCTGTCGCTTTCAGGTGCCGCTGTCGACGTCGAGGTTCGCCCACCTATCGGTACCCCCGTTCGGCTCGGCAATATGCGTGGACGCGTCGTGCGCCACTTCGTTGAGGGTGTCGCGATCGAGTTTCTGTCGGTCCAGTCGCGCGAAACGCTTCGCGAATTTCTCTGACCGCGCTTCCTTTAGAAGCCGCATTTGCTGTCATCGTTCTGTCACGTCACTCGCCGATGAATGCGTTCGCGGCTTAACGCCAGCCCCTTCATCGGGCATCGCTCTGACATCGAACGCGCTTTACTCGGAGATCGAGTCCCACGACCACGGCACACCGTCTCATGGGAATTCCGGGCGTAACGGTTCAGGGTCGGCTTGACCTCCAGGCACCACGGGGAACTCGTCGTTCCCGAATGCGGCTCATTCGCCCGCCGGCGCAGGAATGAGCGAGGCAATCGTCGCAGCTTCCAACCGGCTGCGCGAAAAATCATCTGAAAAATTTCTGGCCGTGTGCTTCCTGAAAGGCCAGTCAGAGGAATTTCGGGCAGGCCAAAGCGATCTCCACATGTCTGTCTGGAACTGTGCCATTATGATCCAACGGTTCGAGAGATCTCGTCTCAACCGCGAATTCCGCAGGCTCCTCAGAATAATCATTATATCAAATAGATGTAATGAAATGCCTCCTTGAAGATCCAGCAAATTTTACGCGTTTTTGAACTAAATAAATTGCGTCTTTAATATGTATTTTCGATGTGTTTTATGAAAGTTTTCTGAGCATTTGAATCTATTAAGTCCTTAATTTGACTACGTAATTTTGCGTGCAATAAAAATCTCTGTGTCAATGTCTCCTCATAAACGGGGAGATAAAAATGCACATCGGAAAACTACTCCTTGGCGGTCTCGTTGCCACACTGTCGATCTTTGCAGGAAGCCAGTCGACCCAGGCCATGCCGGCCAGCATGGCGCTTGCGGGCAATGCCAGTCCGCCGGTCGGCCACTATGAATTCTGCAAGGCAAATCCGACGGAATGCGCCTTTGCCGGCGGGGACGCTGGTCCGGCGATCCTGACGGAGGAGCGTTGGAAAACGATCCTCAAAGTCAATTACACCGTCAATACCACCATTCAGCCGATGACAGACGAGCAAATCTATGGCGTTGAGGAACGTTGGGCCTATCCACGCACTGTCGGCGATTGCGAGGATTATGTGCTCCTGAAGCGCAAAATGCTCATCGACGACGGGTTCTCGCCTTCCGACCTCCTGATCACGGTCGTTCTGCAGCCAAATGGCGACGGTCACGCTGTCCTGACCGTAAGAACGGATCGCGGTGATTTCGTTCTCGACAACATGCGCAACAAGGTCCTGTTGTGGTCCGACACGGAATATACCTACCTGAAGCGCCAGTCGGCCGATGATCCGGCGCGATGGGTGAAGCTTCAGGATGGCCGCACTGTTGCGGTCGGTAGCGTGAAGAAAAAATAGCTGCTTTCCGAAGTCCCACTGCATGGTTCCTTAAATCGGAACCGATTTAAGGATGAAACCATGCAGCGATTCAAAGTGTTACAGCGACCTTTGTTCGTCTTAGACGCACGGCCCTGTAAGGACAACGGCAAGCGGCCATGATCAGGCCCGGTCAAGTCCCCCGCATCCCCGTCCCCGACCGGCGCCCGGAGCTGTTCCCGCTGTCCCGGGAACGGCTCCTCCTTTTGCGGGAAGCGCGATTGTCGCTTAAGTATTCGTTAACCACGATCCTGCCATCATCGCCTCGCAAAAAGCCGCTGTCGCCTCGCGTATGGTCCGCACGGCTGTCAACGCAAAGGTCACGATGATGGCTCCCTCCTCGCCTCTTTCTTCCGCTGTCATCGAAGAAGCTCCCTTGATTTCCCCGAGGTTTCTCGCGCGCGTAACTGTTGTGGTCGCCGCTCTCGCCGCATTGACCCTGGCAATAAGCGTCGCTGGGCGCTGGTTCGGCCAGCACATCCTGCTCGCAGGCCACACGACGAGTACGAAAATCGTCGAACTGACGATCGGCGAGGATCGCTTGCGACTGCCCGAAAACACAATCCGTTTCGAGAGCCAGCGGCGCGATGGTGAGGCGGAGCGCGTTGATCTCTATCTGACCTGGCCGCAGATGCAGGGCTATACCGCGGCGGACCGTCACAGGTTTGATGACATCTCGCAGTCGACGGGACTGATTTTTGTCCAGATAACGCAAGGCACCATGTCGCGCGATATGTCGGGCCGGCTGGAGCCGATTTATTCACACCTTGTCGAGGGCGAGCCAACAAATATCGACGCTGGCCTGACGTTGCGTCGCTTGCGTGAGGATGCGGGCTATACCGATGAGGTGCTCTTGACAGCACCTCGTCTCAATGAACCGGATTATGCCGTCCGCTGCATGTTGCCGTCAGCCCCGGACAAGGCGACAAGCGGAGACTGCCAGCGCGATATCAAGGTTGGAAAGGATCTCAGTGTCCTCTACCGCTTTTCAAGCGTGCAATTAGGCGATTGGGACCATATTGATGCCGCTATTCGCACATTTGTGGAAAAGCGTCTCGTTCAAGGGCAGCCGGGTAGCTAGATGCGCAGTTTTGCAACAAAAAGATAAAAACGGGGAGGCAGATGACACAAAAGATTCATCATAAACGGATTGGTAACGCCAAGACGGTAGGTTCATTCAGACGGTCGTGTTTCGGAGGCGTCCGGGCAGTCGGATTTGAAATGCAAGCAAAGAGTTGAATAGTGTCAAGGTCAGTTCCTACCGTATCGCCATCAAGGCGCGGCAATTTTCTAATGAGAGTGTTCTTCGGTCTGTCGATGGTCGTGGCGGTCATCGCGTCCGGTTCGGTCGCGGCGGAAGCAGCTGCGAATAATCCGAAATATGCGGGTATCGTCGTCGACGCCAAGACCGGGAATGTTCTCTACAGTGAAAATGCCGATCGCCTCCAATATCCCGCTTCTCTGACCAAGATGATGACGTTGTATCTGGTCTTTGAAGGCCTTGAGACGAAACGCATTCGCCTCGATACGGTTGTTCCCTTTTCCGCGCATGCTTCCGCTCAGCCGCCGACCAAGCTTGGCGTGAAGCCCGGCAACTCCATCACAGTCGAGCAGGGCATTCTTGCGCTCATCACCCTTTCCGCCAACGATGCCGCCACTGCTCTTGGCGAGTTTCTGGGTGGCGGTAGCGAAGACCGCTTTGCTCAAATGATGACCGCGAAGGCGCGTGCGCTCGGCATGACGCGCACGACCTATCGCAACGCCAATGGTCTTCCCAATACGGCGCAGATGACAACGGCGCGCGATCAGGCCCGGCTCGGCATCGCACTGCGTCAGCATTTTCCTCAGTACTACGGTTATTTTTCGACCCGCAGCTTCCGCTTCGGCAAGCGGATCATCAATAGCCATAATCGCCTGGTCGGTTCGGTGCGCGGCGTCGATGGCATCAAGACCGGCTACACGCGCGCCGCCGGGTTCAATCTTGTGAGCTCGGTTCAGGTTGACGGTAAATCGATCGTCGGCGTCGTGCTTGGCGGGGCCTCCACGCCTGCCCGCGATACGCAGATGCGCAACCTGATTGCCGCCTATCTTCCGAAGGCTTCGGGCCGCGGCGGAAATTCCAATTTGATCGCCCGTACCGCACCCGAAGCGCCTGTTGCACCCGAGGCGCCTGCCGCACCGGTGGCGGTGGCTGCAGCCGCGCAGAATTTCGACTTACCCAATAGCGGCCCAGTTCCCGATGCGCGCTACCAGGCGGCGCGGGCTGAAGTCAATCCGGAGGTGGCCTATACGGAGACCTCGCCCTCCAAGTCCGCCAATCCGTTGTTGAGCCGTCAGGCGGCCCGTCAGACCGTTCAGGCCAAGGTCGCATCCGTCGCGACTCCGACGCCCGCTCCAGCCTCTGTTCCTGTTGTCAAACAGCAGGATGATGCGGAGGAGCAGGGTGATGCGACGGTTGACAAGGTCACCACCGCATCAACCGCAGCTGCCCGGGCCGCATCGACGACCGGCTGGGTCGTCCAGGTGGGAGTGTCTTCGGACAAGCAGATGGCCATGGACCTTCTCAACTCGGCCAAGAACAAGGGCGGCAAGGCGTTGCAGTCGGCCAAGCCTTTCACGGTCGCTTTCGGTGAAGGTGGTGATCAGCTCTATCGTGCCCGCTTTGGCGGCTTTGACGATCAGCGCTCTGCGGTCAATGCCTGCAATGCATTGAAGAAGGCTGGCATCAAGTGCTGGGCAAGCATGCAATAAGACGATAGCGCGCCGGCTCCGATCCCCCGGCGCGTCTTTAGGCAGGATATCCAGTCCTGCGTGAAATCAGGTATTTAGCGGATCATCGAATTCGAACCAGACCTGTGATTGTTTTGCGTAACGGGGAATACCATGTCGATCAACGAGAATAGCCCGGATTTCCCATCCGATGCAGGAAAGGCAAAATGGAGCCGCTCCACTTTGCATCCGCTTCATGAAGCCGCGCTTCGATTGGCCGATCTGGGACTTCATCGTTCGCGCTCAAAAGCAAGAACGAAGGATTTGATTGCCCTGCTGCTCTGCCACGGGGCGCGCGCCTGGCGTTATTCGCAGCCGCAGGCCCGGATTCATCTGCACGTGACCGCGCCATCGCGGTGCGCTCCCGTGATGATGCGTTTGCGCTGACCAGAGCTTGAGCAGCTCTTAATGCATGTCGCGCAAAAGTGTGCAGCGGCTTTGCGGAAACGACATGCATGAAAAAACAAGCTAAAGCCGGTCGCGTGAACCTACCTTCACGCGACCGGCTCTAGCGGTTCAGCTTTTGATGGAAACGCAGAACCGCTCTAGAGAAGCCCGAGCTCCGAAAGCGTGCGTCGCAACTCCGGTGGCATTTCACTAATGCCATCGCCCAATCTTGCCAGATCGTGCGGCGCGTCCTCATCCGTCAGATAGCGCCAGCCTTGAAAGGCGCGGCGCGGCTGAATGGCGGTTTCAATGACTTCCGGTCCCAGCACCAGATTGCAGCGCGAAATACCTTCGCTGTCCGTGAAGGTCTTGATGTCGATAAGCTTCTGACGGGCCTGAACCTGTCCTTTGATCACCCAATAGAGCGAACCGTTGTCGAGAAGCTCTTCGATGCGCTTCGGCACCATGCGCGTCGTGTGAATCGTATGCGGTTCCTGACCGGCCGCTATAGCGCGAAGCGAGCGCTCGGCAACCCACTCCCTCAGATCCTCGATCGAGTCGGCGCCGACGCACAGTTTGATGAGATGTAAAGCCATGCTGCCGTTGAAATCCTTTTGGCGGGCAGCGTCAAGTCGGAAGAGAGGCGCTCCACAAACTCAGCATTCGACGACATTGACCGCGAGGCCGCCGGTCGAGGTCTCTTTGTATTTTTCACTCATGTCATGGCCGGTCTGCCGCATGGTCTCGATACAGGCATCGAGCGGCACAAAATGGCGCCCGTCGCCTTTGATGGCCAACGAAGCAGCGGTCACCGCCTTGACCGCGCCGAGCGCGTTGCGTTCGATGCAGGGAACCTGAACCAACCCCGCGATAGGATCGCAGGTCATGCCGAGATGATGTTCAAGCGCGATCTCGGCGGCATTCTCGATCTGCTCGGGTGTTCCGCCCATGACAGCGGCAAGCCCGGCCGCCGCCATCGCAGCAGCCGAACCCACCTCACCCTGACAGCCCACTTCTGCGCCTGATATCGAAGCGTTGTGCTTGATGATGCCGCCAATGGCGGCTGCGGTCAGCAGGTAGTCGCGAATGCCGTTCTGATCCCAATCCTCATGGAAATGCTGGTAATAGCGGATTGTAGCGGGAATGACGCCCGCTGCACCGTTCGTCGGCGCCGTGACCACGCGTCCGCCAGCCGCATTTTCCTCGTTGACAGCCATCGCATAAACACTCAGCCAGTCATTGGCGAGCAGTGGATTGATCCGGTTGCTGCGCCATTCCTCCTGCAGTTTGTCATGGATGGCGCGCGCCCGGCGACGCACCTTCAGGCCGCCCGGCATGATGCCCTCGCCCTTCAAGCCGCGATCGATGCAACTGTTCATCGCCTCCCAGATGCGGTCCAGCCCCTCATTGAGAGCGGCACGGCTCATGTGGCTCTCCTCATTCGCACGCTTCATCTGTGCGATCGTCAGGCCGGAGCGTTCCGCCATCTCGAGCATCTGTTTCGCGGTGGCGAAGGGAAAAGGTATCTTGTTGCCTGACGTGTCTTTCTTTTTGGAACGCATGACCTCAAGCTCTGTATCGGTGACGACGAAACCTCCACCGACGGAATAGTAGATGCGTTTGAGCAGAAGCCGCCCGTCCTTGTCGTAGGCCGAAAAGGCCATACCGTTGGCGTGGCCCGGCAAAGGCACTTTCTTGTCGAAGACAAGGTCGGTCTTCGGCTGGAAGTCGTAGCCGGGATGGCCTGGGGGTGTGATTCTGCCGGAGCGTTCGACCTCGTCGATGATGCCGTCCATCCGGTCGGGGTCGACGCGGTCAGGTGCCTCACCCGTGAGGCCGAGAACGACCGCCCTGCCCGTTCCATGTCCGATGCCTGTAAAAGCCAGCGAGCCGTGCAGGCTAACCTTGATCGCCGTTGGCTGGGCTCCTGTCGACGGGCGCGGCCATTCGTTGGAAAGCAGCAGTTCCAGGAAGCGGTTCGCGGCCGACATCGGGCCCATCGTATGCGAACTGGACGGGCCGACGCCGATCTTGAAGACATCGAATACCGAAAGAAACATGGAACTGATCCTGACAAAGTTGGCCGGAACAACGCTACGTGAACCGGATTGATCGGCACGGTGATCGACCGACATCCGGTTTTATGCGAGCGACATCGGGAAATAAAGGATCGACCCGACGCGCCGCACTCAAACGAAATATCGTCGGAGAACATTGCCGAGTCATTGCGGCATTGGATTGCATCTGTAGACTCCGGCAAAACAAACGCAGGGTGCCCATATATGACAATTGCCGATTATGCCGCGCTGGTCTTTTTCGCTGTTCTCTGGTTCGGCTATTCTCGGATTCTGCAAGGGGCGCGCCTTTTCAATCGCACCAGCCTGACCCATGCCATGATCGAGCGCCGACGCGAATGGATATATAATTCGCTTCGGCGAGATCTGAAGATGATCGATACGCAGATCATGGCCGGGCTGCAGAACGGTACGGCGTTTTTCGCCTCGACCTCCATCTTCGCGATTGGCAGCTGTTTCGCGCTGCTCGGCGCCACGGACAAGGTTGATGCGGTCTTTGCCGATCTGCCTTTCGTCTTCCATAGCAGTCGCACCGCCTTCGAACTCAAGGTCGGCGGCCTTGGCGTCATCTTCGGCTATGCCTTCTTCAAGTTCGGATGGTCCTATCGGCTCTTCAACTATTGTACGATACTCTTCGGCGCCATACCGATGATGCGCGACACCGAGGCGGATCTGATCGCGGCTGAGCGGGCGGCCGAACGCGTCATCCGCATGAATGTCATCGCCGGCAGTCACTTCAATGAGGGACTGAGGGCAATCTTTCTTTCAATCGGATATCTTGGCTGGTTTATAAGCCCTTACGTGTTCATGCTGACGACGACGCTCGTCATCATCGTTCTCACCCGTCGCCAGTTCTTTTCCGAAGCACGCCTCGCTATCATGGATCAGGGTCTGCCATCAAATCGCCTTGCTTCTCTTGTTCGCCGCGACAAGTCCCAGCAGGCGGCTGGAAACGATATTTCTGAAGGACTTTGATTGATGGTGGCCATTGCCGACAGCACGGACGCGCCGCGTAAGATGCCGCGCGTCGGCATTCTCGATACGGCGCGTGGGGTCGCGCTCATTGCCATGGCGACCTATCACTTCACCTGGGATATGGAGTTCATGGGCTATCTGGCGCCGGGAACCGCCGAAACCGGATGGCTGAAGATCTATGCCCGGGCGATTGCCTCAAGCTTCCTCTTCCTCGCAGGAGTGAGCCTCGTTCTTGCTAACTATCCGGAAATACGCCCGCGGCCATTCTTGAAGCGACTTGGGATGATCGTGGTCGCAGCGGCTCTTATCACCGTGGTGACCGTCTTTGCGATGCCGAACGGCTTCATCTTCTTCGGCATATTGCACAGCATAGCCGCTGCCAGTGTCCTTGGTTTGCTCTTCCTGCGTCTGCCGCCGGCAATTACGATCCTCGCCGCTGTTGCTGCTGTGGCTGCACCAAACTATTTGCGTTCGGCCACCTTCGATGCGCCTTGGTTTTGGTGGATAGGGCTGTCCGAGCACCTGTCCCGCTCGAACGATTACGTGCCGATCCTGCCGTGGTTCGGTCCATTTCTGTTCGGGTTGGGCGGAGCGCGCATCGCAATTTCGCTGGGTTGGCTCGAACCGCTGGCGTCGCTCGGCACCGGCGATAGCCCGTTCGCGCGCCTGGGGCGCCATAGCTTGCTGTTCTACCTCCTGCATCAGCCGATCCTGATCGCGATAGCCTATGGTCTGTCGATCGTCGTCCCACCCGCCAAGCCAGATCCGACCGAGACCTATCTCAATCAGTGTCAGAGTGGCTGCGCGCAGCAGCAGCAGGAGGAAGCGCTCTGTCGACGCTTCTGCCAATGCACATTGGATAAGCTGCAAGCGCAGAACCTGTTTACGCCTTTCCAGTCAGGCGCAATTCAGGCCGATAAGGATGAGCGGATGTTGGCGCTCGCGCAGGAGTGCTCCGCAGCCGCAGAGCAATAGTTTTGCTACTGCATGTTTCCTTAAGTCGGGATCGATGTAAGGATAAAAACATGCAGCAATTCAAACTACTACAGCGCCCTTTGTGCGTCTTGTAACACGCACGGCGCTGTAGGAGGTTCAGGTTCCGACCCCGATCTCCGCCAGCCGTGTCAGGCAGGCTTCCTCGATGTGATCGAGTTCAGTCAGCGTATCGTCGATGTCCTTGCGCTTCTGGCGCAGCTCCTCGCGCTTTTCGTCGACACGCTTCATGAGCAGCTTCAATTGTCCCAGTTCTCCGGGAGGCTCTTTGTAGACCTGGATGATTTCCCGAATTTCCGCGATCGTGAAGCCGATGCGACGACCGCGCAGGATTTCCTGGATGAGACGACGATCTGCGGGCCTGAAAAGGCGCGTACGCCCGCGCCGTTCGGGATGGATGAGCCCCTCATCCTCGTAAAAGCGCAACGTGCGCGTCGAGACCCCGAATTCGCGCGTTAGCTCCGTTATGCTATAATATTTATTCACCAGCAGTTCGCCCCCGTCTTGGACGGATGATAATATTGACTTTTACGTAATAGTCAATTTCCTGTCAGCTAACGGATTTGGAACCACCAGGTCGCAAGTCCGAGGAAGGCAAAGAATCCGGTGCAATCCGTCACGGTCGTCACGAAAACGGATGAAGCGATGGCCGGATCGGCGCCGAGCCTGTCGAGCAGCAGTGGCAGGAGAATGCCGGCCAGGGCCGCCGCCATCAGGTTGATGATCATCGCTGCAGCGATGACGCCGCCGAGCTGATAATCATGAAACCAGAGGGCTGCGATCGTCCCCATTATGGTCGCGAAAAGCGCGCCGTTGACGAGCCCCACCCCCGCCTCCCTGCGGATGATGCGACCGGCATTATAGATGTCCAGATCGCGGGTTGCGAGTGCGCGAACCGTCACCGTCATTGTCTGCGTGCCGGCATTGCCCCCCATTGATGCGACGATCGGCATCAGCACGGCAAGTGCGATCATTTTTTCGATCGAGACGTCGAATAGGCCAATAACACTCGCCGACAGCATGGCAGTGCCAAGATTGATCACGAGCCACATGAAGCGCGAGCGTACGGTCGACACGATATTGTCCGACAGTTCTTCGTCACCGACACCGCCAAGACGCTTGATGTCCTCGTCCGCTTCCTCATGGATGACGTCGACCACGTCATCGATCGTCAGCACCCCGACCAGCCGGCCGTTCTCGTCGACCACAGCGGCCGAAAGCAGGTCGTATTGTTCGAAGAGCTGCGCTGCCTCCTCCTGGTCCATCTCTGCCGGTATCGGATGGGTGGTCTCGCGCATGACGGTTTCGATCTTCGTCTGCCGCTTGGTGCGCAGGATCCGGTCGAGATCGACGGCGCCGAGAAGCTTGAAAGTCGGATCGATGACAAAGATCTGCGAGAACGAATCCGGCAGCTCTTCCTCGTCGCGCATGTAGTCGATCGTCTGCCCCACCGTCCAGAATGGCGGCACCGCGACGAATTCCGTCTGCATGCGCCGGCCGGCCGAGCTTTCAGGATAATCGAGGGCGCGCCTCAGCCGCACCCGTTCGGTGAAGGGCAATTGCGCAAGGATCTCTTCCTGGTCTTCCCGGTCGAGATCTTCGAGAATGTAGACGGCATCGTCGGAATTCAGCTCGCCGATCGCGGCGGCGATCTGCTCGTTCGGAATCTGGTCGACGATTTCGCGCCGAATGGCCTCGTCGACCTCGGTGAGCGCCGTCATGTCGAAGTCGTCGCCGAGCAGGTTCACGAGCGCCAGGCGCTGATCCGGCTGTATCGATTCCAGCAGGTCGCCTATTTCCGATTCGTGCAGACGCGCAACATTCTGCCGCAGGAAGAGCGTGTCGCGATCGGCAATCGCTGCTCCGACGAGCGCCAGGAAGTCCGATCTGACGTTGCCGTCCTCATCATAGATGTCGGCGTCTTCGCTGCCGGAATGCTTGCGGATGCGGTCATCTTCGTCGGTGGTCGTCATCTGCCCGCCCTCGCGCATTCGAAGTTACACGGATTGCCAAAATTACACGAACTGCCAGACCACCATCGAGAATGGTGGTCGAAAAATCATTGTCAACAATTGGATAGCCAAATGTCGGCCGCTCCGCCGGAAGCGGAAGCACCTGTCCCCTGCTAGCCCAATCCCGTGTCAAGGTCCAGCGGGAAACCGACCCGAAACGAGACCGATAGGCTGCGCCGGACCGTTGGAGGTGCGAATGATAATTGGATGACAGACAGGCGGCCGCAGGCTACTTCTCCGGTATCATTCATGAACAAAGAGCCTGTACGCCTTGGCTGTCCGTCCCATCCTCCGCTTTCCTCATCCCGGCCTGAGCAGGGTTTGCGATCCCGTTACCGTCTTCGACGAAGCGCTGCGGCAATTGACCGGTGACCTCCTTACTACGATGCGTGCCGCACCCGGTATCGGCATAACCGCGGCGCATATCGGGATATTCCAGCGCGTGATTGTCCTGGAGCTTAGCAAGGAGGATGGTGTGCGCGTCCAGATCAATCCGGAAATCCTGTGGTCTTCACCCGAGTTGGCGCGTTTTACAGAAGGCAGCGTCTCCATGCCCGGCGTGACCGACGAGGTGACGCGACCGAACGCGATACGCCTGCGCTACCAGGATCTGGACGGAGAAACGCACGAGGAGGAGGCTGAAGGCTTTTTTGCCATCTGCATCCAGCATGAGATCGACCAGCTCGACGGCATTTTCTGGCTGCAGCGCCTTTCCAGGCTGAAACGTGACCGGCTGATCAGGAAATGGGAAAAGGCACGGACCTGATACCGGTCAAACTTTTGGAGAACCAATCTCTCGTGGCTGCGTTTCCAAAAAATAGAAACGCAAGGAGTGGCGAAGATGGCGATCAATCGCAAGACCTCCCGCACGGAGGATTACCGTGACTATGAAGAGCGCAACCGCGACGAGGGCTGGCCCTACTCCGATGTTTCCGGTTCTGCCGGAACAGGCCCGGATAACCGCGCCTATGGAGAAACGGAGGCGAACTTCGAAAGCGATCCCAACGGTGGTTTCCGCGTAGACGGTGTGGACGCGAACGGAAACGAAAACCGCCTGAAGGATTCGCTGCGGCCCAACACGATCGATCGTGATGACAGCGATGAGCTGGAGGTGAAGATCTCTGAAAACCTGGAAAATATCCCAGATGTCGACACCAGCAGCATCGACGTTCACGTCGACGGCCATGTCGCGACCTTGGAAGGGACTGTTGAGACAATCGGCATCGCGCGGAAGGTGGAACTCGGCGCCCTCTCCGTCGACGGCGTGCATCATGTGCGAAACAGGCTGCAGTTATCGGGCGTGGATGCTAACCTCCCCAAAGAGGATTGACATACTCTATTCATATCTGAATGGAACCAGATAGCGCCTTCTGCTATTATTCCGGCAGGAGGAGAAAGCGATGAATCCTTTCGAGTATTTTTCGCTTTTTGACTTCATCCTCGTTGTCGCGCTCGGACTGGTTTTCTTGGCGTCGTTGCTGGATGAAATCAAGCACTAGGAGCGAGAGGCTCCGACGAAGATAGGATGCTCCGGCCTTCGGAGCATAACATCTGAGTGTTTGCTCGAATTCCACAAATCTGAAACGGAAGTGTCCAGTGGTCCGGCGCGCTGTAAATCACGCCGGTCGCAAACCAATCCCATTTTTCCTGAGTGATATCTCGCCGAACCTAAATGGTCGGCGGATCGAATGCAGTTTTGCCCTGCCAAGCCGTTCCTGCTGCACGCGTGCCAACAGGATCGCCAAAGCATGCAACTCGAAGCCATCGAACTGTTTCCTGCCCGCGTCCTTAACAACGGCTTTAACAGTTACGTACTTGCGCGGAAGGATGTGGCGGCGAAGCTACAGCCGTGCTCTGCCGTTTCACCAGTGCGCCAGGAACGAGTAATGCGGAGAGTTTTTCGACACTAAGGGGGGAAATGAGCTGTTGCTTATCGCTTCGAAACAACCGCTTCGCTCTGTAACGATCGATTATTTGTCTGGCCATGGGATAGATTTCAACGGAGGAAGACCGATCCGAGGAAGTATCGCTCATGCCATGCCCGAGGGGAGCGGGCAGAACTCCGAGAACGGGAGAGCAGCAGGGGGAACTGCTATGAAAGCTCGTGCAATCCAGATTTTCATCTGTCTTCTTATACTATCGGTCAGCACGTCGGCACGAGCTGCCGATCTGCTGCCCGCCTTGGCGCCTCAACCGCAGGCCGAAACCAAGGACGGCTGGTCGTTCACCGTCGCTCCCTATTTCTGGCTTGCGGGTATTTCCGGTGATACGGGCGTATTCGGATTGCCGACTGTCGACATCGATCAAAGCTTCAGCGACATTATCTCCGATCTCGATTTCGGATTCATGGCGGCAGGCGAAGCCCGCTACGGTCGCATCAGTATTTTGACGGATATCCTCTACATCAGGATAACGACCGACGCCGCAACCCCAAGGGGCATTATCGCTTCAGAAGTTGATCTGAAGTCGGAAACGTTCACTGCTTTTGTCGGCGGCGGCTACACGGTCCTGGAGGATAACAGGGGTCGTCTGGACGTCACCGGCGGTATTCGGGTGTGGGATGTCGATACCAAGATCTCATTCACCGGCGGCCTTCTCGGAGGCAGGTCCAGGAGTGATGGGGCAACCTGGGTGGACGGGCTCGGCGGCTTCCGGGGAACCTATTCGATCACGCCGCAGATTTACCTTACAGGCTGGGCAATGATCGGTGGCGGCGGCGCCGATCTCGATTGGGATGTCCTGGCGGGCATCGGGTATAATTTCGATAACCGGATCTCGGCTGTTGCCGGTTATCGCGCGCTCGGCGTGGACTACAGCGACGACGGCTTTGTCTTCGACGCCATCCAGCACGGACCGATCCTTGGCGTGGCGATCCGCTTTTGAGACAGGCCGCACCGGGAGGACTTTTCTCGAAAAAAGAACGGCGGATGAATACAATTTCCCGCGCCGGCCGGGCATGCTTTATCGGCAGCCTTCACAGAGCGTCAGCTGACATATACGTTACAGGAGATTTGAATGCGCGAGCTACGATCATGCGACTATGTCGCTCGCATGGGCCGAACGAAGAAACAATTCGACTTGAAAAATGGTGCGGTCGAGAAGACTCGAACTTCCACGGGTTGCCCCACAGCGACCTCAACGCTGCGCGTCTACCAATTCCGCCACGACCGCATCGTGGTAGGTGCCGAATTGCTCCGGCGCGGCTGCATGTAGCAAAAGCCTTTGGGGTGCACAAGGGCAGTATGACAGTTTTTTTGAAAACCGTTCGGGCATTTGAATAACGTCCCGGAAAGCGCCATATAACTTCCTTCATTGCCCGGCCGGCGCTGCTTCGCCGTAGGGCGCGAAGGGCTTTTCATGCTGCGCACCGATCTCGAATTTTCCATGCTCCCCCTCGCCGGCTCTCCCCCGGTACGCTGGCGTATCGCCGAAGGACTTGTCCCCTATGAGGAAGCCGTTGCGACAATGGAGCGCGAGGTAGCCGCAATAGCCGAGGGCACGGCCGATGAGCTGGTTTGGCTGCTGGAACATCCGCCGCTCTATACGGCCGGCACGAGCGCGACCGCCGACGGACTGGTGCAGCCTGACAGGTTTCCGGTTTTTGCGACCGGCCGCGGCGGCGAATACACCTATCACGGCCCCGGACAGCGCGTTGCCTATGTCATGCTCGACCTCAAACGGCGGCGACAGGATGTGCGCGCTTTCGTGGTCGCACTCGAGGAAGTCATCATTCGCACGCTCGATTCGATGAATGTCAGGGGCGAACGCCGCGAGGATCGTGTCGGCGTCTGGGTGCGACGGCCGGAAAAGCCGACCCTGCCCGATGGGACGATGACCGAGGACAAGATCGCGGCACTCGGCATTCGCTTGCGCAAATGGGTGACCTTTCACGGCCTGTCATTGAACGTCGATCCCGATCTCGACCATTTCAGCGGCATCGTGCCCTGCGGGATATCCGCCTATGGCATCACAAGCCTAATTGATCTCGGACTGCCGGTGATGATGGCGGATGTCGATATCCGTCTGCGCCAAGCCTTCGAATCGGTTTTCGGGGAAACGATAGGCGACGGCCTGCCGAAAGCTTAATGCGTGTCGCGCATAAGTGTGCAGCGGTTTGCGGCAACGACACGCATGAAACAATATCTAAAGCCTGTCGCGTGGCGACAGGTTTTAGTGTGCGACGTCTTTGCCGAGACTCTTGAGCCTCAACTGGTGATCGAGACGGTCGAGCTGCCGGCTGGTCGATTCGATGAGCCGACCGATGTCCTGATAGGCGGACTTGAGGCGGGAAAGCTCGATCCTGACCGCCTCTATCGCACGTTCGTCACTAACCTCACCCGGTCCCGTTCCGGCACCTGTCATCAGCCACATCGGGGACACGCCGAGAATCCCCGCCATATTGAGGAGCCGTGACGGGCGCGGTTCCGAACGGTCGGACTCCCATGCCAGCAAGGTTTCGCGCCGCACGCCGAGTTGATTCGCAAATGATTCGACGCTGATGCCGGCCGCCTCACGCGCGGAGGACAAGCGTCCTCCAAGTGTGTCGTCACTTTCGTCCGAAAATACGGTCGTTTCCTGTTGTGCTTTCAACATCCGGTACGCTCCTTATGGACCATGCCGCTCAAGCATCGCGCGTCTGTCTCGCGCTTTTTCACTTTTGAATTTGCGCATTTCCCCGGAGGACCTGCTCCAACGGGGCATGCGCTGAGCATTGCGGCATATCTAACGAAATTCGTCCGTCAACATAGGTCTGCCGACGTCATGCGACCACCCCGTTGCGGCCATATTGATGAAATGTCGGGCGACTCCGGAATTCATACGGTGCCTTGGATGTCCTGAAAGATGCTTGCGCTTGATCAGGTCGTCATCCTGTGGTTGATGGCAGCAAAGAGAACCTGTCCCCGATGTCCGATATCGCAGCAACTTCCACCCATAACAACCGTCTTCAGGGAATGGCCATCATGGCAAGCGCCATGATTATCCTGCCGGCGATGGATGCGATTGCAAAATATATGGCAACCTTTGAGGCCATGTCGCCCGGGCAGGTGACGTTCTACCGCTTCTTTTTCCAGCTCGTGTGCACCCTGCCGCTGCTTCTTGCGATGTTCGGCCTTTCGGCGCTCTCGGCAAAACGCCCCTGGATGAACCTGCTGCGCGGCGCCCTTCACGGTGCGGCAAGCCTCCTGTTCTTCGTCGCGGTCAAATACATGCCGCTCGCGGACGTATTCGCCATCTATTTCGTCGAGCCCTTCATGCTGACGGCGCTCTCCGCGCTCTTCTTGGGCGATAGGGTTGGCTGGCGGCGTTGGGCGGCGATCGTCGTCGGCTTCGGTGGCGCCATGATCGTCATTCAACCGAGTTTTGAAATTTTTGGATGGAAGGCGCTGCTTCCGGTCGCCTGCGCCTTCCTCTTTTCGCTCTATCTGTTCATGAACCGCGCGATCGGCGAGGCCGATTCGCCACTGGCCATGCAGACCATGGCGGGTATTGGCGGTACGATCTTCATGGCGGGGGCACTCGTCGTTGGCAGTGGCCTTGGCGTAGACGATTTCCAGATCTCGCTCCCCTCCTCCTGGCTGGGCCTCGTGCTGCTGCTGATCCTGGGATCGATTTCGGGCTACGCGCATATGCTGATTGTGCGTGCCTTCCGCATGGCGCCGCTGTCCCTCCTCGCACCCTTTCAATATTTCGAGATCATCTCCGCAACCGTGCTTGGCTACGTCCTGTTCGGCGATTTTCCGAACCTTTCGAAATGGATCGGCATCGCCATTATTGTGGGTTCCGGCCTTTTCATCATCTGGCGCGAGCGACTGCAGTCGCGATCCTTAAAATCCTCCTGAATTCGGTGAAGCGGTGTTAACTCCGCTTATTGAGACATCTTAAAGACCGCGGAGCTAGAACCAATTCCGGTTTCATGAAGAAACCTGGAGATGAAAGATGAGCGAGTTTCGCCTCTCTTTTCCGGCATGTATCGTCGCCGGGAAGCATCGGTTGGCGACCGACGACCTGTTGATGCTGCGCAAGTTCACCTTTCCGGACGGTATTCGGACCTGTGACGACGTGGTGACGGTGCTGGCGCTGCAGAATTCCTGCCCCGAAAAATGCTCCGAGTGGGACGCCTTCTTTGTGGAGGCCCTGACTGAATTCATCGTCCATTACACCTATCCGCAGGGATCGCTGGACGAAGTCAACGCCGCCTGGCTCATCAAGACTTTTGCGACGGACGGCGTCGTGAACTCAGTCGTGGAATTGGAATTGCTCCTCCACGTTGTGGAAGTCTCGGCCCATGTCCCAGGCGATCTCAGCGCTTTCGTGCTGGATCAGCTTCGCATAGCCGTCACCGACGAGGTCGGTGCCTACCATCTCTCGCGACCGATCGCCCGGAAGGGGATCACCCGCCACGATGTGGACTATGTTCATCGCGTGCTGCGGCGGTCGACAAATAACGGCGGGATCGCACTTTCTCCGCCCGAAATCGCCGTCCTGGAGCGGATCGACATGGAGATGACGGCCGCATCGTGCCATCCTCGGTGGTCCGACTTGATCGACGCGGTCCATATCCGCGACATGGACAAGGAGGAACCGCGCAGAAGCCGCTGGCTGCGGGTTGCAGATAATATGCTGCGCCCCGATACCGACGAAAGCCTCCCGTCTTCCGACCGCTTTGCCGCGGCCTAATGCATGGCGCGCAAAAGTGTGTAGCGGTTGCGATAACGATACGCATGAAACTAGTCCAAAGCCCGTCGCGTGAATCTCTGTTCACGCCGCGGCTTTAGTATCCGGCTCATTGAATAGCCCCGCCTTTTATGGCTAAAACGCTGGAATAGATTTCGAGGTGGGGTGGAGTCCTATGTTCAAGAAAATCCTAATCGCTAACCGTGGCGAGATCGCTTGCCGCGTGATCAAGACTGCGCGTCGCATGGGGATAGCGACGGTTGCAGTCTATTCCGACGCGGATCAGGACGCCTTGCATGTCGAGATGGCGGATGAGGCCGTGCATATTGGTGCCGCACCGGCATCCGAGAGCTATCTTGTTGCCGAAAAGATCATAGCCGCCTGCAAGGAGACGGGCGCCGAAGCTGTTCATCCGGGTTACGGCTTCCTCTCGGAACGGGCGTCCTTTTGCGAGTCGCTGGAGAAAGAGGGTATCGTCTTCATCGGTCCCAAGCCGAAGGCTATCATGGCCATGGGCGACAAGATCGAATCCAAGAAATTCGCCAATAGCGCCAAGGTCTCCACCGTGCCCGGCTATCTTGGCATCATCGAAGATGCGGACCATGCCGAGAAGATCGCTGCAGAGATCGGCTATCCGGTGATGATCAAGGCATCTGCCGGCGGCGGCGGCAAGGGCATGCGCATCGCCTGGAGCAAGTCAGAGGTGCGTGACGGTTTCGACCGGGCCCGCTCCGAGGCCAGAAGCTCTTTCGGCGATGATCGCGTCTTCATCGAGAAATTCGTGGTTGAGCCGCGCCATATCGAAATCCAGGTTTTGGCCGATGCACACGGCAACGTCGTCTATCTCGGCGAGCGCGAATGTTCCATCCAGCGTCGAAACCAGAAAGTGGTTGAAGAAGCGCCCTCGCCTTTTCTCGACGAAAAGACGCGCAAGGCCATGGGTGAACAGGCGGTGGCGCTGGCCAAAGCTGTAGATTACCAGAGTGCTGGTACCGTTGAATTCATCGTCGACCGCGACCGCAATTTCTATTTTCTGGAGATGAACACGCGGCTGCAGGTCGAGCACCCCGTGACCGAACTCGTAACCGGCATCGATCTCGTGGAGCAGATGATCCGTGTGGCGGCCGGCGAGAAACTGCCCTTCCGACAGAAGGATGTCGCGCTCGATGGCTGGGCTGTCGAAAGCCGCCTTTATGCCGAAGACCCCTATCGCAATTTTCTGCCTTCGATCGGACGCCTGACGCGCTATCGCCCACCGCGGGAAGGCCGGTCCGGCAATAGTATCGTCCGCAACGACACCGGTGTTTTCGAAGGCGCCGAGATTTCAATGTACTATGATCCGATGATCGCCAAACTTTGCACCTGGGCGCCGTCAAGGCTCGAAGCCATAGACGCCATGGCCGAGGCGCTGGACGGCTTCGTCGTTGACGGTATCGAGCATAACATGCCCTTCCTCTCCGCCCTGATGAAGCATCCGCGCTGGCGCGAGGGACGGCTTTCGACAGGTTTCATCGCAGAGGAATATCCTGACGGTTTCGCGCACATACTGCCGGAGAAAGCCGAGGCCGAAATCCTGACGGCGGTCGCCCTCTCCGCCGCGCTGATCGAGGCGAACCGTCGGGAACGCTTCGCCGATCGGCTGCGTCCCGCATCCGGGCCTGTACCGGAGGAATGGATGGTCAAGCTCGACAAGGACTACATACCGGTGAAACTGCTGGAGGGTCTTGTCACCGTTCCCTTCGAGATGGATATGCAAATCGACGGTAAGGCAATCTCCGTCCGCACCGATTGGCGCCCGGGCGACGCGGTCTGGATCGGCCTGATCGATGGGCGCAGGGTTACCGCCCAGATACGCCCCATCCTCAACGGTCTCCGTATCGACTGGCAAGGCTTTTCGCTCAGCGCCCGGGTGTTTACGCCAGCCCAGGCCGAACTCGACAGGGTAATGCCGGTCAAACTGCCGCCGGATACGTCGAAATTGCTGCTCTGCCCCATGCCTGGCCTAGTCGTGGCGATCGCGGTCGCCGAGGGCCAGGAGGTCAAGGCCGGCGAAACGCTTGCCGTTGTCGAGGCCATGAAGATGGAGAACGTCCTGCGTGCCGAGCGCGATCTGATCGTCGGCAAGATCAAGGCGCGGCAGGGCGAAAGTCTTGCAGTCGACGCCGTGATCATGGAATTCGCCTGATCTCATGCATGCCATCATCTTCGTGATCGACAGGCTCTCTTGACGCTTCTGTGCAAGCCTGCGACGCGGAGGGACAAGGTTGCCGAAAAGTGGGGCGGATGGCGGGATTTCGCTTGAGCAGTCCCCTTTTGCCATGCGAAAATAGCGCAATCAAATCAGCAAATCAGCAGGGAGACTTCAGAAGATGGATGTACGCGCCGCCGTTGCCGTTCAGGCAGGAAAACCGCTGGAGATCATGACCGTCCAGCTTGAAGGCCCGAAAGCTGGCGAGGTGCTGGTCGAGGTGAAGGCGACGGGCATCTGCCACACCGACGACTTCACTCTGTCGGGCGCCGATCCGGAAGGTTTGTTTCCGGCAATCCTCGGCCATGAAGGCGCCGGCATCGTCGTCGATGTCGGCCCCGGCGTTACCTCGGTGAAGAAAGGCGACCACGTCATCCCGCTCTATACGCCGGAATGCCGGGAATGCCCGTCCTGCCTCTCGCGCAAGACGAACCTCTGCACAGCGATTCGTGCCACCCAGGGCCAGGGCCTGATGCCGGACGGCACGTCACGCTTCTCGATCGGCAAGGACAAGATCCACCACTACATGGGCTGCTCGACCTTTGCCAATTATACGGTCCTGCCGGAGATCGCCGTCGCCAAGGTCAATCCTGATGCACCCTTCGACAAGATCTGCTACATCGGCTGCGGCGTGACGACGGGCATCGGCGCCGTCATCAATACGGCCAAGGTCGAGATGGGTGCGACGGCAATCGTTTTCGGCCTTGGCGGCATCGGTCTCAACGTCATTCAAGGCCTCAGGCTCGCCGGCGCCGACATGATCATCGGCGTCGACCTCAACAACGACAAGAAGGCATGGGGGGAACGCTTCGGCATGACGCATTTCGTCAATCCGAAGGAAGTCGGCGACGACATTGTCCCCTATCTCGTCAACATGACGAAGCGCGGAGCGGATCAGATCGGCGGCGCCGATTATACCTTCGACTGCACCGGCAACACCAAGGTGATGCGCCAGGCGCTGGAGGCTTCTCATCGTGGATGGGGCAAATCCGTCATCATCGGCGTCGCCGGCGCCGGTCAGGAAATCTCCACCCGGCCTTTCCAGCTCGTCACGGGCCGGACATGGATGGGCACGGCCTTCGGCGGTGCACGCGGCCGCACCGACGTGCCGAAGATCGTCGACTGGTATATGGAGGGCAAGATCCAGATCGATCCGATGATCACCCATACGATGCCGCTGGAAGATATCAACAAGGGCTTCGAGCTGATGCATTCGGGCGAAAGCATCCGCAGTGTGGTCCTATACTGAGAGAACGGGGGGAGCCCGTCACGACTTTGAAATAGCGCACGGCCTTTTCGCAAATCGATCGTGATTTCGTAGCCGTGGACAATCCATCGCATCATTTCAAAATCGGAATCGATTTAGGAGCGACGCGGTAGATTAAGTGAGCGCGCCCTTGTGCGTCCATTTCGGAGGCTCGGCGCGCTAGGAAGAGGAGCTGAACATGCCAGGTCAAGTATCGATACATCCGGCGATTGATGGCGGAGTGAAGGCGGGACAGGCGAACTTCAGCGGCGGGACGCTGGTCTGTGCCTGCACCGAGCGTCCGGTCAAAGTCGAGATAAAGGGAACGATCGCCCACAATCACGCTTGTGGTTGCACCAAATGCTGGAAGCCGAAGGGTGTCGCCTTTTCGATCGTTGCCGTCGTCCCGCATGAGAACGTTACTGTCCTCGAAAACGGAGACAAGCTGCAGATCGTTGATCCGGACGCGCTGATCCGCCGCCATGCCTGCAAGCAATGTGGTGTGCATATGTACGGGCCGGTCGAACGCGACCATGCCTTCAAGGGGCTCGACTTTATTCATCCCGAGCGCTTCGAGGAGGGCGGCTGGCCAGAGCCCACCTTCGCGGCCTTTGTCTCGTCGATCATCGAGTCCGGCACGCCGCCCGCCGAAATGGCCGCCGTGCGTACCCGGTTGAAGGAACTCGGTCTGGAACCCTATGATTGCCTTTCGCCAACGCTGATGGACCTCATTTCCACCTTTGTGGCGAAGAAGTCGGGTGCCTTGAAGGAACGAGCATAAATCCTCGGATCGGGATTGATTTAAGACGCTCACATCCAATAAGCCATGACTGCGCGTCTTCCCAGGTGCGCAGTCAAATGAAGAAGATTGTTTTCATGATCTACGTCGACGCAGACGCCTGTCCGGTCAAGCCCGAGATCCTCAAGGTTGCTGAACGCCACGGCATTGAAGTGACATTCGTTGCCAATTCCGGCCTTCGGCCATCTCGCGATTCGATGGTGCGCAATGTCATTGTCTCCAATGCCTTCGATGCGGCCGACAACTGGATCGCGGAGCATGCCGGACCGGGCGACGTCGTCGTGACAGCGGATGTGCCGCTTGCAGGTCGCTGCGTCGCCGCCGGTGCATTGGTGACAGGGCCGACGGGGCGGATTTTCGACAACGCCAATATCGGCATGGCGACTGCTATGCGCGACCTTGGCGCCCACCTGCGCGAGACCGGCGAAAGCAAGGGCTACAATGCCGCTTTTTCGCCTCGCGACCGTTCGCAATTTCTCGAAACCTTCGACCGGCTCTGCCGGCGGGCGAAGAGCCTGAAATCATCTGGAGATGAATGATGAAAGTCCTTTCCCAGAATACCGCCTTCGGCGGGATGCAGGGCGTATACTCGCATGAGTCCGAGGCCTGTCAGTGCGAGATGACCTTCGCGGTTTTCGTACCGCCAAAGGCGATCAAGGAACCCTGCCCTGTTCTCTGGTATCTTTCGGGCCTGACCTGCACCCATGCCAATGTCATGGAAAAGGGCGAGTACCGACGCATGGCCTCCGAACTCGGTCTCATCATCATCTGCCCGGATACCAGCCCGCGCGGCAACGAGGTTCCTGACGAGCTGACGAACTGGCAGATGGGCAAGGGTGCCGGCTTCTATCTCGACGCCACGGAGAAGCCCTGGGCCGAAAATTACCGGATGTATACCTATATCACCGAAGAACTGCCAGCTTTCGTAAGCCAGCACTTCCGCATGGACATGGAAAGGCAGGGCATCTTTGGCCACTCGATGGGTGGGCATGGCGCCATGACGATCGCGCTGAAGAATCCTGATCGATTCCGGAGCTGCTCGGCCTTTGCCCCGATTGTCGAGCCATCGACCGCCGATTGGTCGGCGCCGGCCTTTGAAAAATATCTGGGAAGCGATCGCAGCGCTTGGCGTCAGTACGATGCCTGCGCCCTGGTAAAAGATGGGGCACGCTTTCCGGAATTCCTGATCGATCAGGGCAAGGCGGACGGCTTTCTCGAAACCGGCCTCAGGCCGTGGCTTTTCGAAGAAGCGGTCAAAGACACGGAAATCGCTCTGACCTTGCGCATGCATGAGCGATACGACCATTCCTATTACTTCATCTCGACCTTCATGGACGATCATCTGAAGTGGCATGCCGAGCGGCTGGGATGACGAAGATCCGCATATGGCCTTGAACTCCGAACCGTAACGACGCATATCAATTCAGCCGCAGACGACTGCGGCTTCGCTTCACCGGCGAAGCATATCGCGGGGACGGCCTCGCTCCTCAAACGGAGAATAAGATGGCCTGGTTCCTGTTGTTTCTCGCCGGCTTGTTTGAATGCGGCTGGGCAATTGGCCTCAAATATACCGAAGGCTTCACGCGTCCCCTTCCCACCACATTGACCGTTGTCTCCATGGTCGTCAGCGTCGTGCTTCTGGGGCTGGCGGTTAAAAATCTTCCGATCGGCACGGCCTATGCCGTCTGGACCGGTATCGGCACGGTGGGAACGGTCTTGCTCGGTATCTGGCTTCTCGGCGATGCGGCGACCGTGACGAGGCTTGCCTGTATCGGTCTGATCGTCGCAGGCATTGCCGGATTGAAGCTTACGGCATGATGAGCCAATCGATGCAGCGAACAATGTATCCGTTTAGGATCTCAAACTCGTCGTCCGTCTAGTGACCAGGCGCCGGCGCCGGCAAAGACGAGGTAGAGGAAAATGAAGCAGAACAGCACCGCCCCGTCGCCTTCGTTGATGGCGGGAAAGAAGCTTACAGGCAGGTGCTCCAGGAAATAGGCGAACGCCATTTCGCCGCTCAGGATGAAGGCGACCGGTCGCGTGAACAACCCAAGGAGCACCAGTATCCCGCCGATAAGCTCGATGACGCCGGCGACGATGAAGATCGTCGGCATCTGATCGCCGAAATTAGCTTCCGGAAAATTGAAAAGCTTCTGTGTCCCGTGTTCGATGAACAAGAGTGCCGTGACTATCCTGAGTAAAGCCAGAGCAAATGGTCGATATTGCTCGATGCGCTCGTAAGCCGACATGATACCCCCCGTTCGATTTGGCGCTGCAACCGCCCACTACAGCGCCGTGCGCCTTATAAGACGCACAAAGGTCGCTGTAGCACTTTGAATGCATGTTTCCTTAAATCGGCTCCGATTTAAGGAAACATGCAGTAGAGCCGGATGATTTCAGGTCGAATCGACCTGAAATCTGAAGCCATTTCTCAGTCAAAAGTTAGAGCGGGATGTTGCCCGAAAAACCGCAGACACCTTTTCGGCACCCCGCTCTAAGGGGACTTGCGAATGCAAGAAAAGCTATTATTGCCGAGGCGATCGACCTCGGCACCACATTAACACGCCAGCGCCGGATTTATTCGTTATAGCGGAATATTGTCGTGTTTCTTCCAGGGATTGGCGAGATCCTTGTTGCGCAGCATCCGAAGTCCGCGCGCCAGCCGGCGGCGTGTCGAATGCGGCATGATGACTTCGTCGATATAGCCCCGTTCCGCCGCCACGAAAGGCGAGAGGAAACGGTCCTCGTACATCTTCGTATGGGCGGCGATCTTTTCCGGATCGTCGATATCCTTGCGGAAGATGATTTCAACCGCGCCCTTGGCGCCCATCACCGCGATCTGTGCCGTAGGCCAGGCATAATTGAGGTCGCCGCGCAGGTGCTTGGACGCCATCACGTCATAGGCGCCGCCGAACGCCTTGCGGGTAATGACCGTCAGTTTTGGCACGGTTGCCTCTGCATAGGCGAAAAGGAGCTTGGCGCCGTGCTTAATCAGGCCGCCATATTCCTGCGCGGTTCCCGGCAGAAAGCCCGGAACGTCGACGAAGGTGACGATCGGAATGTTGAAACAATCGCAGAAGCGCACGAAACGGGCCACCTTGCGCGAGGCGTCGCTGTCCAGGACACCGGCAAGCACCATCGGCTGATTGGCGACGAAGCCGACGGTCGAGCCCTCAATCCGCCCGAAGCCGCAGACGATGTTCTTGGCAAAGCTCGCCTGGATTTCGAAGAAATCGCCCTCGTCCACCGTCTTGAGGATCAGCTCTTTGATATCGTAAGGCTTGTTGGCATTCGCCGGAACAAGCGTATCGAGCGACATGTCCATATCGGTCACCGACTGATAACATTCGATCTCCGGCAGCGGCGAGGTATTGGAAAGCGGCAGGAGATCGACGAGGCGCCGCACCTGCAGCAGCGCATCGATGTCATTGTCATAGGCACCATCAGCAATCGAGGACCGAGTGGTGTGAACGGTCGCCCCGCCGAGCTCTTCGGCTGTGACCGTTTCATTAGTGACGGTTTTGACGACATCCGGACCGGTGACGAACATGTAGGACGTGTCGCGCACCATGAAGATGAAATCAGTCATCGCCGGCGAATAGACGTCGCCGCCTGCGCAGGGTCCCATGATGATCGAGATCTGTGGAATGACGCCGGATGAAAGCACATTGCGCTGGAACACCTCGGCATAGCCGCCAAGTGCTGCCACGCCTTCCTGGATACGGGCACCGCCTGCATCATAGATACCGATGATCGGCGCACGATTCTTGAGCGCCATGTCCTGCACCTTGACGATCTTTTCCGCGTGCGCTTCGGAAAGCGAGCCGCCGAAGACCGTGAAATCCTTGGCGAAGACGAATACGGTGCGGCCGTTGATCGTGCCCCAGCCGGTCACAACGCCATCACCCGCAATCCGGGCCTTGTCCATGCCGAAATCGGTGGAGCGGTGTTCGACGAACATGTCGAACTCCTCGAAGGAGTCTTCGTCGAGAAAGATCGCGATGCGCTCGCGCGCCGTCAGCTTGCCACGCTTGTGCTGCGCCTCGATGCGGGCCTGACCGCCACCGAGCCGGGCGCTCTCACGCCGTTTTTCCAGTTCTTGAAGCACTTCCTTCATCGGCTTCCTCTTCCCGTTGATGCATCGGTTTAGCATGCGGCTTCAACGCTTTGAAGCGCCGATGACATCCGTCGCAGAAATCCGGATCATCGACCGGGCGGCGTATTCAGAGAGAATATTGCGCGCACGCGCGCTGCGACATCCTCCGCCATGATCTCGTCGACAAGCCTCGGGTCGCTTGCAATTGTCGTTACTTCGAAAGAGGTAACGGCGATGACTTCGCCGCTATCCACCGATGCGGCATTGACTTCGATCTTCGCGCTGTTGCGATCCTTCTGATAGCCCTGCTCCTTTTCCACGCTGACGACACGGATTGTCACCACGACCCGCGGCAGCGGCGTGTCACGGACAGTTGCCGCGATCGCCGCGTTCACGCGATCGGCGATTCCTGCAAGAAGCTCACGTGGAATATTGGGCCCCGACAGAACGACGGCGCTGCGCACATCGTAGACCGGCGACGGCGGCGGTTTGTTGAGAAGACTACCGCAACCGCTCAACACCAGGCATATGACCAGAGGCCGCCACAAACGCGACGCCGTCAACAAAAGCATGATTCGAATCCCGACCGAGAGCAAGCCGGGCAAGATTTCGTCAGGACGCGTTGTAAATCAATATGTTTCAGCTTCTTAAGGCTGAAAAAACATCTACCGCGGCCTGAAAGTCCTCGAAGCGTTTCGTCCGCCTCTGCTCCGCCTCCTCGTCGCGGCCCCAATGCTCAATCGTCCAGTCCTCATCCAGATGGGCAAGCGACCAGATCTCATCAAGCGGGAAGCGCCCTTCGGCAAAGGCGAGTGCGAGAAGCGCCGAACCTGTCAGCGTCGTTATGGTATGCAGACTGGCAAGCTCCAGCGCCGTGTCGTACTTGCGCAGACTCACGGCGAAGGCCGCGACCGCTTCGCGCGGCTGTTCCTGGTGGATGACGCCTTCGGCAAGGATGAAGCGTGCGCCGAGATCCTGCGCCGCCCAATCGATCACCGGATCCCAGCGGTCGGATTGGCGGGCGACGAGATTTGCCGGCCCTTCGGCACGATAACAGACAAGATCCGTTGCGGAAAATCTGAGGATGTCTTCGAAAACGGCCTGCCGATCCGTCGCAACGCCGTCCAGGGCGGTGTTGACCAGGCGCGTCACCGGCATCGTACCGGGGTCGACCACGTCAATCTGACGCTGCCACTCCGTGGCGACGAGCTCGGCAAGAGCCTTTGTCGGCACGACGAGAAGCTGGCGTGCGGGCGTGCGTACCGGCCTGCCGTCCAGTTCTATGGCAAAGTCATCGCCGCTCTCTGCGACGGTAGCATTCTTATAGAACCGCTTCGGCAACGGTCGCTTCATCTGGATCTGGGCTCGGCGAATGGGATCGGCATGGCTGAGACCCTCGGAAAGATCGTTCAACAGATCGCGCATGGCGTCACCTCAGGGAATATGGCTCAACAAGTCTTGCCGATGATGGATAATGGCGTCGGCACCCGAATTCACAAGGTCCTCGACGCTTGCATAGCCCCA
Organism: Sinorhizobium sp. CB7; assembly: GCF_041357635.1. NCBI lineage: Bacteria > Pseudomonadati > Pseudomonadota > Alphaproteobacteria > Hyphomicrobiales > Rhizobiaceae > Sinorhizobium > Sinorhizobium sp. CB7. The sequence continues at coordinate 485,896 of NZ_JAULLL010000002.1, read as the reverse complement.
GGACACACCGATCGCCGTCGCACCGGCGGACTTGGCCATCTGCATGTCATAGACGGCATCGCCAACGACAATGCTGTCCCGCGTATCGAAGCCAGTCTCCTGGCAGCATTCGGTCACCATTGCCGGATGTGGCTTCGAGGGGCAATCGTCGGCTGTGCGTGAAGCGATGAAATGGGGCGCAAACCCATGTGTTTCAAGGACATGTGTCAGTCCCCGACGCGATTTGCCGGTGACCGCGCCAATCAGCAAATTGTCATGGGAGGCAAGCGTCTCAATCAGCAGGCGGATACCATCGAACAGCGGGACCGTCATGCCAGGTTCTGCGCGGACATCGCCATAGATGGCCTTGTAATGGGCGGTCATTGCTACCGTCTCGTCGTCCACATGCGGTTTGCCTTGCAGGCGGGCTATGGCGATGTCGAGCGTCAGACCGATGACGCCCTTGGTCGCGAAGACCTCCGGGCGCGAATAGCCGAAGTGTGTGAAGGTGCGCGCCATGGTCTCGTGAATCACCCGCACGCTATCGACCAGGGTTCCATCGCAGTCGAAAAGGACGAGCTTCATGCGTCATCCGGATCGTCGGCGGCATCCAGGTCGAAGCCGAGCAGGTTCCAGCTCTGGACCATGTGTGGCGGCAGCGGCGCGGTTACGCGTAAACGTCCGCCGGAAGGATGCGGTATGTCGATATGGCGGGCATGGAGGTGCAACCGCTTCTGGATACCGCCGGGAAAATCCCAGTTCGGATCATCGATGAAATACTTGGGATCGCCGATGATTGGGTGACCCATGTGGAGCGCGTGGACTCGGAGCTGATGGGTTCGGCCGGTATAGGGCTCCATCTCCAGCCATGCGAGACGCTGTGCTGCGGTTTCGATGACGCGGTAGTAGGAGACCGCATGATCCGCCCCCTCCTCGCCGTGTTTGGCGATGCGCATGCGGTCGCCGTCGGCCGTTGCTTCCTTGACGAGCCAAGTGGAGATTCGGTCCTCGTGCTTGCGCGGCACGCCCTTGACAAGGGACCAGTAGGTTTTCTTCGTGTCGCGCTCACGAAAGGCGGCCGTCAGCTTCTGTGCTGCGCCGCGGGTGCGCGCCACGACGAGGACTCCGGACGTATCGCGGTCGAGCCTGTGTACGAGCCGCGGTTTCTCGCCCTTTTGGCTCGTCCAGGCGTCGAGCATCTTGTCGATATGGCGACTGACCCCGGATCCGCCCTGCACCGCAAGACCTGCAGGCTTGTTGAGCACATAGACCTTGTCGTCCTCGTGGAGCAGCATGCGCGCCAGAAGCTCCGCGTCGCCGGAATGCTTCAGCTCCCTTCCTGCGATGGGGCCGTTCTTTGCCCCTTTGGCATCGACCTCGAGCGGTGGCACGCGCACCATCTGGCCCGGCTGAATGCGGGCATCCGTCTTCACGCGGCCGCCGTCGACCCGCACCTGGCCCGAGCGCAGGAGCTTCTGCAACTGCCCGAAACCGAGTCCCGGATAATGGACTTTGAACCAGCGGTCGAGCCGCATGCCGGCCTCGTCGGGCTCCACCTTGATATGCTCTATGCCAGCCATTCCTGCTCTTTCAAAAAGTCGCGAAAATACGGCGGTACCGCCTTTTCATGCTGGCTTTAGATCATTTTCAAGCAAAGTGGAAACCAGAATCATCGCCGCGAAACCGCTTTATTGACGCCTGCCTAAAAGGAACGCCTTAGAACAGTGTGCGAACGACAGCCAGCCCCGCGAACACGGCCGCCAGCGAAAGGCAGATGCTTGCCGCTATGTAAATGGCCGACAAGCCGGCTCGGCCGCTCTCGAAAAGTGAAAGCGCATCGAGCGAGAAGGCAGAAAATGTCGTGAACCCGCCGAGAAAGCCGGTGATCAGTAACAGTCGAAGTTCAGTGGAGGCGCCGAACTTGCGAGTGATCAGCTCGGCAAGAAGGCCGATGACAAAACACCCGGCGACATTGACGGCCAGCGTGCCCCACGGAAAGACAGGCCCCAGCAATCGCAGAGCCCAGACCCCGACATAGTATCTCAGAACGGAACCGACAGCGCCGCCGGAGGCGACAAGGAGAGCTTGCGTCATGATCGCCGTTTAACCCGGCGGAAGCGGATTTCCAAGCACCGGAAATGCCGCAGCCCGCGAATTCTTACCAATGGTTAAAATGCCAGCGGATTTCTTCAGAAAAGACCAACGGCTAAAAGATATGAAGGAAAGATTACAGACGCGAATGGATGAGGAAATTGACGCAGGTCATCACCGTTTCGGCCAATACGGCGGCCTATGCCATGGAAGCCCTCAAGCCGCAGGCCAGGGTTCCGAGCAGTATGGCTGCGCGTGAGGCCAAACGCCTGGCTGCACGGCAGGAACGGGACGCCGGCGACTTAGATGCCCCTCTCCTGACGATCAGTTCCACCGAGGTCGCGCTTGAGCTCCTGACCATGGGTAATCGCCAACCGCAGGCAGGCGTCAGGCATGCGATCGAATCCTACGAGGAATCTTCGGATCACACCGGATCCGAAGAGTAACTCGCGGACGGCAGAAGGCCGCTGGGGTCGTCCCTTCCCTGCGGCCTTTTGCATTTCTACTTGCCCCGGGCCGAGACGGTCGGCAGTTCGATATCGATCTTGCCGGCCTTCTCGAAGGTGAGCGTCACTGGAACCCTGCCGCCTTCCCTGAACGGCTCTTTCACCTGCTCGAACATCATGTGTAGCCCGCCGGGAACAAGCTCTACCGTCGCGCCGGCTGGAACAGAAATGCCGTCCTTGAGCTCACGCATCCGCATGACGGTCCCCTGCATCTGCATCTCGTGCAGCGCGACGTGACCCGCTGTGCTCGAGGTAACGGAGACCAGCCTGTCATCGCTCTTTCCGCTGTTATGAATTGTCAGGAATCCTCCGCCGACCGGCTGGCCCGGGAGCATCGCTTTGGTGAAGCCCGCGGAAATCTCGATCTCGCCGATCTTTGCCCCCGCAACCGACTCCGGAGTGGCTGCTGCTGCGGTCATGCCGCCCATCTTCATGCCGCTCATATCCATTCCCGCCATATCGTGATGGCCATGACCTTCTGCCGCGATGATTCGCAGAACCGGTGCTGGGCTCTTCAATGAATGGGGATTGACGCCCTCGGCCGCGACCTGATCCCAGACTTCCGAAACATCCCCGCAGACCTGCGTGACCGGGAAAGCCAGCGATGCCCCGGCGGCAATTCCGGAAATCGAACCGCGCAGGACGAAAGTATCGTAGAAATCATCGGAAAGATCGCCGTTCTTCCAACGGACTTCGAGCGGCCCGGACTTCACCTGCTCCCCGTGATTGTCATAGCTCTTCTGATAATCGCCCTTGATGACCTCGAGCTCCCAGCCCGGCTTTGGCTGCGGTTTTGCGAAGGCAAAGCCTTCGGGAAGTTTCACCCGGATTTCTGTCGTGGCCTTACCATCGCAACCGTGCGGAACCTGGAGGGTTGCGATGAAAGTGCTGTCCTGCGGGGCGTCGCCATCGAGGAATGTCACATGGGCATGGGCTGCCGACATGATGATGGGAGAAAGGATGGCCGCGAGACCGAACGTCTTAACTGCTTTCATTGGATATCTCCTGCCCGGCTGCCGCGCTTCGTTGCCTGGCATACGGGATTTGCCGCTTGGGCGGCATTGATTGACGTCAATGATACGGACTGGCTGGAGATCAGGCCAGTCCGGGTGGCGCACGCGAATTGGCGCGGTCGATCGAACGATTGCCGAAGATCGCTGTCTGGGAGGGGAGCGGATTGTGCAACGACGCGAGGCTGTGGCGCAGCCACGCTTCATCGTCGGGCTCCGGCAGGATGATCAAAGCGGTCAGCCTGCAGGCTTCGCAATTGGGTTTGTAGACAGGCTTGCCGCCGTCGTCCTTGACCGTCACGCAGAGCGACGCATAGGTGCCGTCGGGCAGCTTATATTGGGCGGTGCTGTAGTCCGGGTTCGCGCCGGCAGCCTGTGGAACCTGATGGGCAAAGCCCAGCAAAAGCAGGCCGATCGCGCAGAGCGCGTGCAACGCCACCGCCAGGGCCCGGCTGCTTTTTTTCATCTGGTCCCTCTTCCAGCTGGAAGTCGCGATATCCGTTTTTCGCATCAAATGCAAAAGCCCATTTGCCGCAGTCTCCCATAGCTTGGGATCATTCGTGGGCTTGGGCACTGAAGCCGGGAGCCGAAGTCGCGACAGAAATTTGTTTTGCAACGACATTTGTCTCTTGCCAACTCACGCGGCGCCCAGATAATGGCGAACGACCTTGTTGGGAGAAGCTGGCGACGCGCCGGTGCCGAAGGAGCAACCGCCCCGGAAACTCTCAGGCAGAAGGACCAGCAGGGGCAGACGGAACTCTGGAGAGAAACGCTTCAAGGCGTTCGCCGAAGGGATAACAATCTCAGGCAACGGGACAGAGGGGGCTCAAGAGACGGGCGCAGCCGTGCCCATGATTTGAGCCGCGCTTCTATAAGCGCAAACCCGGAGGCGTCATTGGACGATACAGCTGCCCTCAAGAAAACTCCGCTGCATGCCCTGCATCTGTCGCTCGGCGCCCGAATGGTGCCTTTCGCCGGCTATGATATGCCGGTGCAATATGCGCAGGGTGTTTTGAAGGAACACCTGCACACGCGCGCCGAAGCCGGCCTGTTTGACGTTTCGCATATGGGGCAGGTCCTCATCCGTGCCCGCTCGGGCAAATACGAGGATGTCGCACTGGCGCTGGAAAGCCTTGTCCCCGTCGATATCCTCGGCCTGGCGGAGGGGCGTCAGCGTTACGGCTTCCTCACCAACGAGAACGGCGGCATTCTCGACGATCTCATGATCACCAATCGAGACGATCATCTCTTCGTCGTCGTCAACGCCGCCTGTAAGCATGCTGACGTCGCGCATCTGGAGAAGCATATTGGCGATCGCTGTGAGATAGCCCTTATGGAGGATCGTGCGCTTATCGCCCTGCAGGGGCCGCGTGCCGTCTCCGTTCTCGCCGAACTCTGGGCCGATGTCGCCGCCATGCGCTTCATGGATGTGCGCCATGTGCGCCTGCACGACGTCTCCTGCCTCGTCTCCCGCTCCGGCTATAGCGGCGAGGACGGCTTCGAAATTTCCGCGCCGGCGAGCAAGGCGGAAGACATCGCGCAGCGACTGCTCGAACATCCGGATGTTCAGCCGATCGGGCTCGGCGCTCGTGATTCGTTGCGGCTGGAGGCTGGGCTCTGCCTTTACGGCAACGATATCGACACGACGACGTCGCCGGTGGAGGCCGCGCTCGAATGGGCCATCCAGAAGGTCCGCCGCAATGGCGGCGCCCGCGCCGGTGGTTTCCCAGGCGCCGATCGCATTCTAGGCGAATTGGACAAAGGCGCTACCCGGCGCCGCGTCGGCCTCAAACCGGAAGGCAAGGCGCCGGTACGCGGCCATGCCAAGCTCTATGCCGATGCCGAGGGCAAGACAGAAATTGGAGAAGTGACTTCCGGCGGCTTTGGCCCGAGCGTCGAGGCCCCCGTTGCCATGGGCTACGTGCCGACGTCTCACGCCGCCGAGGGCACGCAGATATTTGCAGAAGTGCGCGGCAAATATCTGCCGGTGACCGTCGCTTCCCTGCCCTTCATCACACCGACCTACAAACGTTGAAAATCGCTCCCAGAGAGGACTATCCTATGCTGAAATTTACCGAAGAACATGAATGGCTGAAAATCGACGGCGGGATTGCGACCGTCGGAATCACGACCTACGCGGTTGAACAGCTCGGCGATCTCGTCTTCGTCGAATTGCCTGATGTCGGCGCCAGCTTCTCCAAGGGAGACGATGCGGCGACCGTCGAATCCGTCAAAGCGGCTTCCGAGGTCTATTGTCCGCTCGACGGCGAAATCACCGAGGTCAACGAGGCAATCACCGCCGATCCATCGCTCGTCAATTCCGATCCGCAGGGTGCTGGCTGGTTCTTCAAGCTGAAGCTCAAGAATCCTGCCGATGCCGACGGGCTGCTCGACGAAGCGGCCTACAAGGAGCTTACAGCGTAATGACGACACCGACTGAATTCCAGTTTACCGATTACCAGCCCTACGATTTTGCGAACCGTCGCCATATCGGCCCCTCGCCGTCCGAAATGGCCGACATGCTGAAAGTCGTGGGCTACGACAGCCTTGACGGGCTGATCGACGCGACCCTGCCCCCTTCGATCCGTCAGAAGGCGCCTCTCGTTTGGGGCGCGCCGATGACGGAGCGCGAGGCGCTCGACAAGCTGCGCGAAACCGCCAACAAGAACAGGGTTCTCGTCTCGCTGATCGGCCAGGGTTATTACGGTACAATCACCCCGCCGGTCATCCAGCGCAACATCCTCGAAAATCCCGCCTGGTATACGGCCTATACGCCTTACCAGCCGGAAATCAGCCAGGGTCGCCTCGAGGCGTTGCTGAACTACCAGACGATGATCTGCGATCTGACCGGGCTCGACGTCGCCAATGCCTCGCTGCTCGACGAAGCGACGGCCGCCGCTGAAGGCATGGCCATGGCAGAGCGCGTCGCGAAATCCAAGGCGAAGGCCTTCTTCGTCGATTCCGAATGCCATCCGCAGACGATCGCCCTGATCCGTACCCGCGCCGAGCCGCTCGGCTGGACCGTCATCGTCGGCAATCCGTTCAAGGATCTGGTTCCGGCCGATGTCTTCGGTGCGATTTTCCAATATCCGGGCACCCATGGCCATGTGCATGATTTCAGCGACGTCATCGGCAAGCTGCACGAAGCAGGCGCAATTGCCGTCATGGCGGCCGACATATTGGCGCTGACGCTTCTGAAGTCACCCGGCGAAATGGGCGCTGATATTGCCGTCGGCTCCTCGCAGCGTTTTGGCGTCCCGGTGGGCTACGGCGGTCCGCATGCGGCCTACATGTCGGTCAGGGACGCCTACAAACGCTCAATGCCTGGCCGCCTCGTCGGCGTCTCCGTCGATGCGCGCGGCAATCGCGCCTATCGTCTTTCGCTGCAGACCCGTGAGCAGCATATCCGCCGCGAAAAGGCGACCTCGAATATCTGTACCGCCCAGGTTCTGCTCGCGGTCATGGCGTCGATGTATGCCGTCTTCCATGGGCCGAAAGGCATCAAGGCGATTGCCCAGCAGGTGCATCAGAAGGCCGTGCTTATGGCGAAGGGCCTCGAAAAGCTCGGCTATTCGATCGAGCCGGAAAGCTTCTTCGACACGATCACCGTCGAGGTCGGCCACATGCAGGGCCTGATCCTGCGCGCGGCCGTTGCCGAAGGCGTCAACCTGCGCAAGGTCGGCGAGACGAAAATCGGCATGAGCCTCGATGAGCGTACCCGGCCGGCAACGCTCGAAGCTGTCTGGCGCGCTTTCGGCGGGAATTTCGCGATCGCCGATTTCGAACCCTCCTATCGCCTGCCGAAGGGATTGCTGCGCACCAACGATTACCTGACGCATCCGATCTTCCACATGAACCGCGCCGAAAGCGAGATGACCCGCTACATCCGCCGGCTCTCCGACCGCGACCTCGCGCTCGACCGCGCCATGATCCCGCTCGGCTCCTGCACGATGAAGCTGAACGCGACGGCGGAAATGCTGCCGATCACCTGGCCGGAATTTTGTGACATTCATCCCTTCGTGCCGGCCGATCAGGCGCTCGGCTATCGCGAGATGATCGACGATCTCACGGAAAAGCTCTGCGTGGTGACAGGATACGACGCCTTCTCCATGCAGCCGAATTCCGGCGCGCAAGGCGAATATGCCGGCCTGCTGACGATCCGCAATTACCATATCGCCAATGGCCAGGGGCACCGCGATGTCTGCCTCATTCCGACTTCGGCGCATGGCACCAACCCCGCCTCCGCACAGATGGCCGGCATGAAGGTGGTCCCGGTCAAGGCGAAGGAAAACGGCGACATCGATATGGAGGACTTCCGCGCCAAGGCGGAACAGTATGCGGCAGATCTCTCCTGCTGCATGATCACCTATCCGTCGACGCACGGTGTCTTCGAGGAAACCGTCAAGGAGATCTGCGACATCGTGCACAAACATGGAGGTCAGGTGTATCTGGACGGCGCCAACATGAATGCCATGGTTGGCCTGTCCCGTCCCGGTGACATCGGTTCCGATGTCAGCCACCTGAATCTGCACAAGACCTTCTGTATTCCCCATGGCGGCGGCGGCCCCGGCATGGGACCGATTGGCGTCAAGGCGCATTTGGCGCCGTATCTGCCGGGTCATCCCGAAACCGATGGTCGCAGCGGTGCAGTTTCGGCCGCGGCTTTCGGCTCCGCCTCGATCCTTCCGATCTCCTGGAGCTATTGCCTGATGATGGGCGGTGAAGGCCTGACGCAGGCGACAAAGGTGGCGATCCTCAACGCCAACTATATCGCCGCGCGGCTGAAGGGCGCCTATGACGTCCTTTACAAGTCGAAGAACGGCCGTGTCGCGCATGAATGCATCATCGATACGCGCCCATTGGTCGACAGCGCCGGTGTCACCGTCGACGACGTTGCCAAGCGCCTGATTGACTGCGGTTTCCATGCTCCGACCATGAGCTGGCCGGTTGCCGGCACGCTGATGATCGAGCCGACGGAATCCGAGACCAAAGCCGAACTCGACCGCTTCTGCGAAGCGATGCTGGCGATCCGCGAGGAAGCCCGCGCCATCGAGGAGGGCCGGATGGACAAGGTCAACAATCCGTTGAAGAACGCACCGCACACCGTCGAGGATCTCGTCGGCGAGTGGAACCGACCCTACTCCCGCGAACAGGCCTGCTTCCCACCGGGCGCCTTCCGCGTCGACAAGTACTGGTCTCCGGTCAATCGTGTCGACAACGTCTATGGCGATCGCAACCTGATCTGCACCTGCCCGCCTGTCGAGGCCTACGCGGAAGCGGCGGAGTAGTTCTGAGGAATTAAAAATGCCCGGCATCGCCCGGGCATTTTCTTTTAATGCGTTACAACGCAATATCGACATACGGCCGTTATGAATCCGATTTAATGGCCTACCCAACCATTTGGCGGCAATGGGATTTTTTATGTCGGAGTTTGCGGGATTCCATTACACGGCGGGACGCGGTGATTCTGCCGCTCGCCCGCTGTTGCTTCTGCATGGAAGTGGTGGAAATGAAACGGATTTGCTGGCGCTCGCCGATCAGGTCGCGTCACGGCATCCCTATATGGCCCTGCGCGGTGGCGTGAGTTGGGAAGGCGGTTTCGCCTTCTTCCGCCGCAATCCGGACCGCTCTCTCGACTATGGCGATCTTGCCCTGCAAACAGCCAGGCTCTGCTCGTTTATCGAGATCGCGAGAGAGCAAGCTCTTCTGCGCGAGGCACCCATTCTCCTTGGTTTTTCCAACGGAGCCATCATGGCTTCATCGGTGTTGCGCCTGCCGGACCTGGCGCAGGCCGCGATCCTGTTGCGGCCGTTGTCGCCGGCACCTGACGCGATATTTCCGCCAATGCCGGCACATCGTAACCTGATTGTCGCCGGATCCCATGATCAGCGTGGGGCATCGGGGGATGCCGTCCTGATGAGGGAGCAATTCGAGAATGCGGGTGCGGATGTCAGCAGCTATCTGTTGCCGACCGGCCATGGACTGCATGAGACCGAGGTCCATGTAATTGGGGATTGGATTGTAGGGAAGGTTTTTGGGGATGGTACCGGGGATAACTGCCAATGAGAGTGGCGATTTTCTAGAGAGCGGGAAAACGATCGAGGAATATGTAGGGGCGGCCTTCGAAACGGAGGATCCGGTCTCTATCACCAAGGCTCTGGGCGAGGTAGCCCGAGCCAGCAGCATGAGCCAGTTGGCGCGTGACGTCGGAATGAGCCGCTCGGCGCTCTACCGCGCCCTGAGCGGTGACCGGAATCCGGAATTTGCGACAATCTTGAAGGTGATGAAGGCGCTCGGCCTGACGTTGCGACCCGTACCGCAATGCGATGGCGGCGAGACGCCGCCTGATCATCGTCAGGAACGCGCGACCGCTTCCGCCTGACGCTGTGCGGCCAGCGCAGCCAGATCGGCGGGCTTCAGTTCGACGGATTCACCGCAGCCGCAGGCCGAGGTCTGGTTCGGATTGGTGAAGGTGAAACCGGAACGCAGCTTCGTCGTTTCGAAACTCATTTCCGTGCCGAGCAGATAGAGCACGGCCGAGGGGTCGACCCATACCCTTGCGCCATCGCGTTCGATGAGATCGTCCTTGGCATCGGGTTCTGTCACCAGGTCGATGGTATATTCCATGCCGGCGCAGCCGCCCTTCTTGATGCCGACACGGACACCTTTGGCGTCCGGTCCGGAATTTTCCACGATCGCCTTCACGCGGGCCGCGGCGGTCTCCGTCATGCTCATTACTGCAAAGCCCATGGGCCTTCTCTCCTGACGCATCGAGCCGAAAAGCGGATTTCCGGTAAATCAATGCGGACCAAAAATGCAACCGGGGTCAAGATCCGGTGCTTCATGATTCAAATGTAATGCCCGTTCGTGAATGGATCAATACCGGGGTCGGTTAGCCATAGCAGCGATATCAATACCAGCCGACCGCCACCTGCGCCTCTTCGGACATGCGGTCCGGCGTCCATGGCGGATCGAAGGTCATCTCGACCTCGACGCCCGACACGCCCTGGACGGCACCCACCGCATTCTCGACCCAGCCAGGCATCTCGGCCGCAACAGGGCAACCGGGAGCGGTCAGCGTCATGACGATCTTTACCATGCGATCGTCCTCGATATCGATCTTGTAGACGAGACCGAGTTCGAAGATGTCTGCCGGGATTTCCGGGTCATACACGGTCTTTAGCGCGCCGATGATATCATCGCTGAGGCGGGCAAGCTCTTCCTGCGGAATGCTCGAATGCACGATGCCGTCGCGCACGTCTGTCTTCTGTTCGCTTTCGTCGAGACTCATCGTCTGCCTCCTGATTGCATGTCCCCGGAAAATGGGAGCTGGCTTTCCGTGAAAGACATGCAGAAACAATCATGCAAAGAACTTGCGGGCATATTCCAGCGCATCGGCCAGGGCATCGACTTCCGCGCGGGTATTGTACATGCCGAAGGATGCACGGCATGTGGAGGTGACGCCGAAGCGTTTCAAGAGCGGCATCGCGCAATGCGTACCTGCACGGACCGCAACACCCTGCCGGTCTATGACCATCGAGACGTCATGGGCGTGAATGCCCGCGAGTTCAAAGGAGAAAATACCACCCTTGCCGGGCGCCGTGCCAAAAATCCGCAGCGAGTTGATTGATTGCAGCCGTTCCTGCGCATAGGCGGCAAGATCGGCTTCGTGCCGGGCAATTGCCTCTCGTCCGATCCCTTCCATATAGTCGAGCGCATAGCCGAGCCCGATCGCCTGCACGATGGGCGGCGTACCGGCCTCGAAACGATGTGGCGGATCGTTGTAGGTAACGTTGTCTTCTGTCACCTCGAAGATCATCTCGCCGCCGCCCTGGAATGGGCGCATCTCGCGCAGACGGTTCTTCTTTCCGTAGAGCACGCCGATTCCCGACGGACCGTAAAGCTTGTGGCCGGTCATCACGTACCAGTCGCAATCAATGTCCTGCACATTCACGGGCAGATGTACTGCACCCTGTGAGCCGTCGACCAGAACCGGTATGCCGCGCGCATGGGCGATGCGGCAGACTTCCTTGACCGGAACGATCGTTCCCAACGCATTCGACATATGCGTGATGGCGACGAGCCTGGTGCGCTCTGTCAGGCTTTTCTCGAAATCCTCGATGTGGAAGGCGCCCTCATCGTCGACCGGCACCCAGACCAGCTTGGCGCCTTGCCGTTCGCGAATGAAATGCCAGGGCACGATGTTGGAGTGATGCTCCATGATCGAGATGACGATCTCGTCGCCTTCACTGAGCGCTTGCATGCCCCAGCCATAGGCGACCGTATTGATCGCTTCGGTGGAAGACTTGGTGAAGATGATGTCTTCGACGGAAGGCGCGTTCAGGAAGCGCCGCACCTTCTCACGTGCCCCCTCATAGGCTTCCGTCGCGACATTGGAGAGGAAATGCAGGCCCCGATGCACGTTCGCGTAGTCGTTGGCGTAGGCATGCGACACGGCATCGATTACCGCCTGCGGCTTCTGCGCCGAGGCCCCGTTGTCAAGATAGACCAGCGGTTTGCCGTAAACCTGCTTCGACAGGATTGGAAAATCCCGTCGAATGGCTTCGACGTCATAGGTTGTTGCTGGCTGTATCTTGTCCATGACACTTATCCGATCAGGCGTGCTTCTCGAGCCAGGCCGAGATGACGTCTTCCAGCGCCTCGACCAGCGTTTCGTCTTCCAGTTCTTCGACGATCTCCGCGACGAAGGCGTTGACAAGCATTGCCCGCGCCTTGTTCCTCGGGATTCCGCGCGCCATCATGTAATAGAGATGGTTCTCATCGATATCCGCAACCGTCGCGCCGTGGCCGCACTGGACGTCGTCGGCGAAGATTTCCAGCTCCGGCTTGACCGAAAACTCGGCATCGTCAGACATCAGAAGCGTATTGCATGCCATGCGGGCATCGGTCTTCTGAGCATCGGGCGCAACCCGGATCATGCCCTGGAAGATGCCGCGAGCACGGTCGAAGACCACATTGCGGACTACTTCCGTCGAGCTGGTGTTTGGAACATTGTGGCCAAGCACCATCGTGACGTCCGTATGGCTGTCGCCGCCGAGGAGGTTGATGCCGCGAAGCGTCAGATCGGTGCCCTCACCCGTCACCTTCAGATGCAGTTCCTGGCGCACCAGCTTGCCGCCGGTGTTGATGACGAAGAGCTTGACCTTCGCGCCTGCACCAAGATCGACGCGGATCTGGCCGAGATGCGTGTCGTCCGCTCCCTGCTGTTGCAGGATGATCCAGGTGAGTTCCGTGCCCTCGCCGACAGTGATGTCACTGACATGGGACACGAGTGCCGCGTCGCCTGTCACTGATTGGTGGCGCTCGATTACGACCGCCTTCGAACCCGCCCCGAAAGAAACCGGAAGGCGCGTATGCACCTGGCCGCCTGCATGCATGAGCTGGATCTCAAGCGGTTTCTCGAGTTCCGTACCCGCCGGAAAATCGACCACATAGCCGTCGCGCACGAAGCTGCCGTTGATGCGGCCGACGGCATCGTCGGCATCGATCGCGCCGAGCCCGCTCGCGGCCGAACCGTTCAGCAGATGTTCGGAATAGATGGAAATCTCCAGACCGTCTGCCGAAGCCTTGTGATCGGCTCGCCCCTGAACGAGGGACAGGAGCTGAGAGCCTGCGACCAGCGGCGTCGGTTCTTTCGCGCCGGCATCGCCGGCTTCCACTGGTACGACGCGTAGCAGGTTCTTGAGATCGGTATAATGCCACGCCTCGATGCGGCGCGTCGGCAGGCCGGCCTTCTTCAGGTCGTCCAGAAGACGGTCCCGGATCGCGATGACCGAACCGTTGCCCGGCAGATCACCGATCTGGTTGTTGAATGCCTCGATCAGCGCCGCCTCGGCTGCGGTAAGGCGGCTCGTCGTCTGCATGTTCATGAGCGTCGTCCTTTCCGCCTTCCTCAGGCTGCAGCCCCGATGATATCGGCATAGCCGTTGGCTTCCAGCTCGTGTGCGAGCGTCTTGTCACCGGACTTGACCACCTGGCCCTTGTAGAGAACGTGCACGGTGTCCGGGATGATGTAGTCGAGCAGACGCTGATAGTGCGTAATCACGACCACAGCGCGATCCGGCGAGCGCAGGGCGTTGACACCGTCGGCAACGATTTTCAGGGCGTCGATGTCGAGACCGGAATCCGTTTCGTCCAACACGCAAAGCTTCGGCTGAAGCAGCGCCATCTGCAGGATCTCGGCGCGCTTCTTCTCGCCGCCGGAGAAGCCGACATTCAGCGGACGCTTCAGCATGTCGGTATCGATATGAAGCTTGGCGGCGGCTTCCTTCACGCGGCGCATGAAGTCAGGCGTCGTCAACTCGTCCTCGTCGCGCGCCTTGCGCTGTTCGTTCATGGCCACCTTCAGGAATTGCATGGTGGCGACGCCCGGAATCTCCACGGGATACTGAAAGGCGAGGAAAATGCCCTTGGCAGCACGCTCGGCAGCATCCAGTTCGAGAATGCTCTCGCCATTGTAAAGGATGTCGCCCTCGGTAACCTCGTAGTCCTCGCGGCCGGCAAGAATATAGGAAAGTGTCGATTTGCCGGAGCCGTTCGGACCCATGATGGCAGCGACCTCGCCGGCCTTTACGGTCAGGTCCAGGCCGCGGATGATTTCGGTGCCGTCTTCGGCGATGCGGGCGTGCAGATTTCTGATTTCAAGCATGGTCTTTTTCCATAGAAAAGCGATCGGGGAAAAGGCGCGTCGCGCGCGCCCTCGCGGTCATTCCAGTAAGGGCTGTCAGCCGACGCTGCCTTCCAGCGAGATGCTGATGAGCTTCTGCGCCTCGACAGCGAATTCCATCGGCAGTTCCTGCAGGACTTCCTTGACGAAGCCGTTGACGATCAAGGCGATCGCCGCTTCTTCCGGAATGCCGCGCTGCAGGCAGTAGAAGAGCTGGTCCTCGGAAATCTTCGATGTCGTCGCCTCGTGCTCGAAGTGCGCCGTTGAATTCTTGGCCTCGATGTAAGGCACCGTATGCGCACCGCACTTGTCGCCGATGAGCAGCGAGTCGCACTGCGTGAAGTTGCGCGCATTCGACGCCTTGCGGTGCGACGAGACCTGGCCGCGATAGGTGTTCTGTGAAACACCGGCGGCAATACCCTTGGAGATGATGCGGCTCGACGTGTTCTTGCCGAGATGGATCATCTTCGTGCCACTGTCGACCTGCTGATGACCGTTCGAAACCGCGATCGAGTAGAACTCGCCGCGGCTGTCGTCGCCGCGCAGGATGCAGGACGGATATTTCCAGGTGATTGCAGAACCGGTCTCGACCTGAGTCCACGAGATCTTCGAGCGAGCACCGCGGCAATCGCCGCGCTTGGTGACGAAGTTGTAGATGCCGCCCTTACCTTCCTTGTCGCCCGGATACCAATTCTGGACGGTGGAATACTTGATCTCGGCATCGTCAAGGGCAATGAGTTCGACCACGGCGGCGTGAAGCTGGTTCTCGTCACGCTGCGGTGCCGTGCAGCCTTCCAGATAGGAGACATAGGCGCCTTCATCGGCGATGATCAGCGTACGTTCGAACTGGCCGGTGTTCTTCTCGTTGATGCGGAAATAGGTGGAAAGCTCCATCGGGCAGCGCACGCCCTTCGGCACATAAACGAAGGAACCGTCGGTGAAGACCGCGGAGTTCAGAGTTGCATAGAAGTTGTCCGTGATAGGCACAACCGAGCCGAGATACTTCCGAACAAGGTCAGGATGCTCGCGGATCGCTTCCGAGATCGACATGAAGATCACGCCGGCCTTCTTCAGCTCTTCCTTGAAGGTGGTCACGACCGAAACGGAATCGAAGACTGCGTCGACGGCGATCTTGGATTTTTCAACGCCTGCAAGAATTTCCTGCTCGCGCAGCGGAATGCCGAGTTTTTCATAGACCTTCAGCAGTTCCGGATCGACCTCGTCGAGCGATTTCGGGCCGGATGTGCTTTTCGGCGCGGCGTAATAATGGATTTCATTGAAATCGATCTTTGGATAGTTGACGCGGGCCCAGTTGGGCTCCTGCAACGTCAACCAGCGCCGATAGGCTTCGAGCCGCCATTCCAGCATCCATTCCGGTTCGTGCTTCTTGGCGGAGATGAGGCGGATGATGTCTTCGGACAGGCCCTTGGGTGCCTTGTCCATCTCGATGACAGTTTCGAAACCGTATTTGTACTGGTCCACATCGATCTGACGAACGCGATCGATTGTTTCCTGCACAGCAGCCATGTCGTTCTCCAATCTCGCCGGATACAAGGTCCGGCAGCTTGTCGTTCGGCAGATTTACCTGCCCTTATGTAGGTGGCCAAAAGAGACTTTTCAGCCCGATTGGCAAGCGGAAATTTGCATTTCCGCAAATTTATGAAGCGTTCACGCCGCCTCGCCCGCCGGCCTGCGCCGGGTGGCAATTTTCGCAAAGACGGTGATCGCGCGGTCGACCTCTTCCTCCGTGGTCGAAAAACCGAGCGAGATGCGCAATGCGCCAAGCTTCGGATCGCGGCCCATGGCGACAAGCACATGGCTTTCGCCGACCTTCCCGGAAGAACATGCGGAGCCCGCGGAGAGCGCCACGCCTTCGAGATCGAAAGCGATCTGTCCCGTTTCCGCCTTCAGGCCTGGAAGCGTGAAGAAGGAGGTATTGGATACCCGCTCACGATCTGCGCCATAAATGAGGACATCGGGAGCAGCACGGCGCATGCCGCCCTCCAGCCGGTCTCGCATGCTTGCCACCGCGGTATTGCGCGCATCAAACTCGGCAAGCGCCGTTGCGGCGGCAGCACCGAAGCCGATCACTGCGAGCGAATTCTCGGTTCCCGAGCGATGACCCTTTTCCTGCCCGCCGCCATGGATGAGCGGCTTCGGCATCAGAATTTCACCGCGGCTGACAAGGGCACCGGCACCCTTCGGACCCCCGATCTTATGCGAGGAGACGATCATGAAATCGGCACCGAGATCATTGATGTCAAGCCTCAGACGTCCGGCCGCCTGGACCGCGTCCACTACCAGAAGGCCGCCATGCGCCTTCACGATCTCGGCCGCATCCCGAACCGGCTGGACGATCCCGGTCTCGTTGTTGACGAGCATGATCGCCACCATCGGCATGCCCGAAGACTTGTCATGAGCGGCAAGCAGTGCCTCCAGCGCTTCGAGGTCGACGACGCCGTCCTGCGTTACCGGGACCTCCGTCATCCTTTCGCTTGGGAAACGCCCGCCTTCGCGTAGCGCCGGATGTTCGATCGCCGAGAAATAGAGCCTGCCGACTGCAAGTGGCGTGCGCCCCATGCGAAATTCGGGCGTGAGAACCATATTGGCGGCTTCGGTCGCACCGCTGGTAAAGATGACATGGTTCGGATCGGCACCGGTCAGCGACGCCACCTGACGGCGGGCCGCCTCTATTGCTGCGCGGACACTGCGTCCCTCGCCATGGACGGAATTGGGATTTCCGAAGAGATCGATGGCGCGCAGCACTGCGTCCCGCGCCGCCGGATGAAGCGGTGCGGTCGCGTTCCAATCGAGATAGAGGCGCGCTGTCGCCATGATTCTCGTTTCCGCCAGACGGAACTCGTAAGAGCGAACGCTCATTTTTCTTGAAATTTCCGTCAGGCCTGTCTTATGACACATCCTCGATGTGTGGTGTGCCATACAAGTTTCGAATTGTTCTAAACTACGTTTTAGAAAAGTTGACAACATTCGTCAAGTCAACTTGTTGCCTTACGTAGCGTGAACACGAAAAAATAACCCGGAGTACCGATGCCCGAAGTCATATTCAACGGCCCAGCCGGCCGCCTTGAAGGCCGCTATCAGCCGTCCAAGGAAAAAAGCGCCCCCATCGCCCTTATCCTGCATCCACATCCGCAGTTTGGCGGGACGATGAACAACCAGATCGTCTACCAGCTCTTCTATATGTTTCAGAAGCGCGGTTTCACCACCCTGCGTTTCAACTTCCGCGGCATCGGCCGCAGCCAGGGCGAATTCGATCATGGTGCCGGCGAACTTTCCGACGCGGCCTCCGCGCTTGACTGGGTGCAGAGCCTGCATCCGGATTCCAAGACCTGTTGGGTTGCGGGCTATTCTTTCGGTGCCTGGATCGGTATGCAGCTCCTGATGCGCCGTCCTGAGATCGAAGGTTTCATGTCGATCGCGCCACAGCCGAATATCTACGATTTCTCGTTCCTGGCCCCCTGCCCTTCGTCCGGCCTCATCATCAACGGCGATTCGGATAAGGTCGCTCCGGAAAAGGACGTCAACGGTCTCGTTGAAAAGCTGAAGACGCAGAAGGGCATTCTGATCACACACAAGATCGTGCCTGGCGCCAACCACTTTTTCAACGGCCAGGTGGAGACGCTGCTCGGCGAATGCGAGAACTATCTCGACCGACGCCTGAACGGCGAACTGGTGCCGGAACCGGCCGCAAAGCGGATTCGCTGATTCAGGCGGAAGGCTCGAAGGTCGGCCTTTTCAAGTGCCCAGAAAGCTGCTCCCGAAAGGTAGCGCGTCGTCTCCATCGTCAAATGCAGGTCACGGATCAGTACGGCATCACCCTCGTCCCACATCCTAAGGACCAGGCGGGGGTGTTTCGAGGATGATTTCACCGGTCATCAGCTTTTGTCCGTCGGATGCGCGACTATTCCACCGGTTATCGCCTCCCGGACGCCCGTCGTGCCGGGATAGGTCAGCGGCAGGCGATCGAGCGAACGAACCGCGAGATAGGCCCAGGCTTCCGCTTCCATGGCGTCGCCGTCGAAGCCTGCATCCTCGGCGGTGATGACTTCGGCCCTCTGGCTTGCGGCAAGATCGGAGAGATCCTGCATGAGCACCCTGTTGAGGCGTCCGCCGCCGCAAACGATGAAAAGCGTCGGTCTCTCCGGCAGATGTCCGGCGGATTTGATGATTGAGGCTGCGGCGACATAGGCGAGCGTTCGGGCGCCATCCGCCAATTCTGCCTCGCTGCCGGATGGGGGGAAGAAATCGTTGCGGTCGAGCGAACGGCGCTTTTCCGAACGAAAGAACGTGTTTTCGAGATAACGCTCCGCCAGATCCGACACGATCCGCCCCTCGGACGCGATCATGCCGCCCTGGTCGAACGGGATCCCCGCATGAGCCTCGACCCATTGGTCGATCAGCGTATTTCCAGGTCCGCTGTCATAGGCAATGATCGCGACGTCGGCGCCGATATAGGTCAGGTTGGATATGCCGCCGATATTGACGAAACAAATCGGCAATCGCGCTTGCTTAAGCCCCCTGGCGAGCGCGGCGTGGTAGGCTGGCACGAGCGGCGCACCCTGCCCGCCATGCACCATATCATTGGCGCGCATGTCGTAGACGACGGATATGCCAATTTCTTTCGCCAGTAGTGAGCCATCACCGATCTGAACCGTCAGGGCCTCATCCGGCCGATGCAGTACGGTCTGTCCATGGAAGCCAACGACATCAATTTCGGAGGCCGCCAGACCATTCCGACCCAGAAACTCCCTAACGGCAATCGCATGCCGCGCCGTCAATTCGCGTTCAATGTCGGAAAGGCGACCCGGCCTCTCATCGCGCTGCCTGATCTCTTTCGCCTGCTCCAGTGCCTCCTTCAGTTGCATGCGAAATTGAGGATCGTAGGGAACGCTCAGAAACGCCCCGCGCTCGACGAGCCCGTCGCCGTCTGTCCGCAGGAGAGCCACGTCGATGCCATCCATCGATGTTCCGCTCATCAGCCCGATCGCAGTTCTCATCGCCATGAGGGGTCTCCCAAAAACAATCGCTCTCCGATAGTGCACTTTCGGCAAAACAGTGCTAAACGCGCCGCGACAGTTCAACAATAGCCAATCCTAAATTCGCCATCCGAGAGACTGAGGTCATGTCCGAGTTCAAATCCGATTTCCTTCGCACGCTGAAAGAGCGGGGCTTTATTCATCAGGTTTCTGATGAAACCGGCCTCGACGATCTCTTCACCAAGGAAACCGTGACGGCCTATGTCGGTTATGACGCTACCGCGACGAGTCTTCACATCGGCAATCTCATCTCCGCGACGATGCTCTACTGGCTGCAGGAAACCGGTCACCGCCCGATCGCGCTGATGGGCGGCGGCACGTCCATGGTGGGCGATCCTTCCTTTCGCGACGAGCAGCGCAAGCTGCTGACGCCCGAGGCAATCGAGACGAACATCCAGGGAATCAAGAAGATATTCTCCCGCATTCTGCGTTTCGGTGACGGTCCGACCGATGCATTCATGGTCAACAACGCCGATTGGCTGATGAAGCTGAACTACGTCGAATTCCTGCGCGACGTCGGTCGGCATTTCTCGGTCAATCGCATGCTGTCCTTCGATAGCGTCAAGCTCAGGCTCGACCGCGAACAGTCGCTGTCCTTCCTCGAATTCAACTACATGATCATGCAGGGCTATGACTTCGTCGAGCTGAACCGGCGCTACGGTTGCCGCCTGCAAATGGGCGGTTCCGACCAGTGGGGCAACATCATCAACGGCGTCGATCTGGGGCATCGCATGGGTACGCCGCAGCTCTATGCCATGACGACTCCGCTGCTCACCACAAGTTCCGGCGCCAAGATGGGTAAGACCGCTTCCGGCGCCGTCTGGCTCAACGAGGATGTCTTCAGCCCTTATGATTTCTGGCAGTACTGGCGCAACGCGGAAGACGCGGATGTGGGTCGGTTCCTGAAAATCTTCACCCGCCTTCCGCTTGACGAAATCGCGCGGCTGGCAGCCCTGGGGGGATCGGAAATAAATGAGGCGAAGAAGATTCTCGCAACCGAGGCGACTGCTATCGTTCACGGCCGCCAGGCTGCCGAAGAAGCCGCAGAGACCGCCCGCACGACCTTCGAAGAGGGGCGCGTTGCCGAAAATCTCCCCTCCGTCGATGTTCCCGCCTCGGAGCTCGACGCCGGCATCGGTCTTCTTTCGCTGATGGTCCGCGCCGGCCTTGCCGGTTCGAACGGCGAGGCTCGCCGGCACGTTCAGGGTGGCGCGGTGCGCATCAACGACGAGGCCATCAGCGACGAGCGCAAGATGGTTGGCAGCGGCGAGATCACCGCTGACGGCGTCATCAAGCTCTCGCTCGGGAAAAAGAAGCACATCCTCATACGCCGCGCGGCATGAGGAAACCGCTTCAAAGCGCTATCGATGAACCGGCGGCAGCACCGCCGGTTTTTTATTGGAATTCGAAGATTTGACGGAAGACGCCTGGCGCGATCACCGAAAGCGGATTGATCAGCAGATTGGGCGAATCGAAGTTGCCCGTCAGCCTGAATGTGATACCGATGAGACCACGGTCAGTACCGTTACCGAGGATGACGCCGATCAACGGCAATTCGGCGAAGAGACGATTGAGGCCATAGGCCGGCATGAAGGTGCCGGTCATGTTCATATTTCCGCTCTCATCGCGAATGATGCCCTGGAACGTCGCGCCCACCTGGTCACCTCGAGCAACGCCGTTCTCGACGCCGACGATTCCATTCTGTGAGACGATGCGGGCAAAGGCGCGCTGGAATTGCTGGGCACTGGTATCGATGTCGCGTCTGACTGCTGAATTAAGGCTGCGCTGATCTGCGCCAACCGGCGTCGAGACGATGGAGTGCAGGCGCTGTTCGTTGACCAGCGCGAACTGTCTGATATCGATCGAGCCGTCCCAGTCTCCGCCGGCGCGCAATCTGACCCTCAGGTTCAGGAGGCCGCCGTCCATATGGCGATAGAGATCGACAAATCGCGCGACGGCACCGGCGTCGCCGCTGGTGATGCTGATGATCGGACTGCTCCCTCCGCCTCCGGTCTGGCTGACGACAGCTTGGCCGCTGGTGGTGACGCCGGAGAAATTAAGCGTTTGCAACTGCCCTGCACGGGAGGCGTAGGTCGCTTCGAAATTACCGATTCTCTCGTTATTGAAGCCCGTGATGGCGTTCAGCTTGGCGCGAATGAGGACGGCCGGGCCCTCATCCTTGCCATCTCCGTCCTTGCCCTTCAGCCGCGCAATGATAGGCCGCATGTCGGCCGTCTCCCCGGTGACGGATATGTCATAGCCGCCTTTGCTGCGCTTCACGGACAAGGCAAAATCGTCGGCCGCCGACAGCTTGATGTTCGAGAAATCCGCCGAAGCTAGTCCGCCATTGCTGACGGCGAGATCGCCGCTGGCGCCGAAACCATCGCCCTTGAGCTGGAAGTTCTGGATCGACATGGAATCTGGCGCACCCGAGGCCTCGAATTCCGCATTTGCGGGAATCCCGCTGCCCTTGGACCAGCCGACCCACGGCACACTGAGGGTGGCCTGCTTGAGATCGACCTTCACACCTTGTCGTTCTTCATCGAGACGGGTCAACTCGACCTTGATGGTACCGTCGATGATATCCGAAAGCCCCGGGATGATCGTGTCTCTCTGGGAATTGTTGAGCGTCAGCGTGATCACACGCTGGCGAGCGACGTCGGAGGATGGTCCCGCGGGCTCTACTAAGTCGATATCTGCGGGCACGCCGTCGATCTGTCCTTTCGCGTCGAGCCGCACCTGCTTGGGATCCGCTTCGAGCGTGCCATCGAGCTTGGAGATCTTGTGTCCGGACATCGGCTTTGCGAGCGCCATGTCGGCAAGGCGCAGATTTGCCTTCCACTCCGCCGGCGGCGGGTTCTGCGCCGTTACCAAACCGAAATGCGCCTCGACCGTCGCATCGACCTGTCCACTAAGATCCGGCGGTTCAAATCCCGTCCTCTGAAGCACCTGCACCGGCTTGAAGGTCAACAACTCGGCAATCGCGTCGGCGGATCCGGAAATGGCGAGCTTGAGATCTGCCATCAACGGCTTGTCGTAGGTCGACGGAATCACGAATTCGCTCGGGCCTAGGGTGACCGAGCGTCCGGAGGCGAAATAGGAGGTGCCGCCGTGGATGCTGACGGTGGCAACCGGGCCAGTCAGGTCGAAATGCGCGGCGGTATCGCGTATCGGCGGAATGTCGCCGGCGACGTTCATGCGGGTCTCGGCAATATCGAATGTGATATTCAGCTGTTTCTCGTCCAGCCTGAGGCCCTTGCCGACCGCTTCATCCAGTCTGCCTTCCGGAATGAATACGGAAATCGAAGCGTTGGTGACCGTTCCGCCGAAGAGATTCCCAAGTACCCAGGTGCGTGCCCTCGGGGCCATCCAGAAAGGCCATAACTGCTTGATGGCGGCGGTCTGCATCCGCTGCGACTGACCGACGAAGCTGATCTCCGGAGAAACGTCGGAGAAGCGCATGTGAAGCGATCCGAAAAGTGCGCCATGTGGGGTCGAGACCGCGATGTTGTTCATCTGCAGTTCGTTGGAACCCGTCAGAAAGCGGCCCGTCGCCTGCGCATCGAAATCGACTGGCGCCTCGCCCGACCCGGTAGGTGCTGCCTTGCCGCCGCTGATGAGCAGATCGACGCCAAAGCCTTTTCCCGCGGATGGATCCAAGCGATCGAGATCGATAATGCCGCCGGTAAATGGAATGGAAGTCGCCGCAAGCTGGGCATCAGATTTGGTGATTTCCAGCGTTTGCTGCGCGAAGTTGTAAGCGGCGTTGAGTGTGGCGCGGCTGAGCTGCTGCTCGTCGCCGTCGACATAGAGCAGACCCGGCTTGAGATCGACGGAAGCGTCGAGCTTCGGCTCCATGCCCTCTCCCTGCCGCACAGCCGAGACCGTCAGATCGCCGAAGCTGTTCACCCCCTGTCGCGCTTCGCCCAGGTCGTTGCGCTTGAGGAGAAAGGGCGTGAGGTCTGCATTTCTGAGCGAGGCCGTCAGCAAGGCCGTGCGGCCAGCGCCCTGCTGTGCGACGACATCCAGCACTGCTACGGCGCCGTTGACGGCGATCTCTCCCTTGAGCCGCAGCGACTGCGGCCCGGCACGCGCCAGCGACAGGTTGTCGATGACGATGGAAAGTGGTGCTGCGTCGTTCTGGGCAAACTTCAATTCGAGGCCGGAGATACGCACCGAGCTCGTATTGCCGCGTTCGACGAAATTGTCGAGCATGTCGAGATAGGAAAACGCCGTCTCCATCGCGGCAGGCATCGAATCCACCCTGATGTCGTCGAGCTTGATCGGATCTCCCGACGGCAGGAGTGCGGTATCCAGCGCAATATCCTGGGCCTCGATGGCAGCGAGCGCCACGTGCCCGCGCAACAATGCGAGCGGATCGAGCGCCATGCGCACTGCCTCGGTGGTAGACAGGTGCCTGCCGCTTTCCTGATCGATCAAATTGACCTGACGCGCTTCAAGAGCCAGGCGGAAGTCTGAGGTGAAGCGAATGACGGCCGAGCCGACCTCTGCCTTGTAGCGCGGACCAATTGCGCTATTGAGCGCGGTTTGCGCCCTCGCTGAGAGCGGCGCATCGAAAACACCGCTTTCGATGGTCGCAATAAGGACCGCGCCAAGAAGCAGAATTATTCCCGCAAGTAAACCACAGATTCGAGTTGCGTGTCCGACGCGCGAACGCGGTGGCGGGCAATGAACGATAATCGGGTCTTCGACCTGAGACGAAGGCAGGTGGTCGAGGGAAACGATATCTTTCTTGCGAAATGTGACCTTTTCGCCCCGAATTGCACTCATTTCGTCTCGATGGTTTCCCTAATTTTCAGGTAAGCAACGTCCTGACTGGACGATTTTCGCCGCACTATATAACGGATGTGACGATAATCATCCAAAATCCCGGCAAAAGAAAGGTTTCCACATGGCGGCCCCCGGCATCGGCACACTTGCTCCAAACTTCGATCTTCCGCGGGACGGAGGTGGCCGCGTTTCGCTCTCCGAGTTCAGCGGTAAGCCGGTGGTCCTGTTCTTCTACCCCAAGGATGACACCACCGGCTGTACCGCCGAATCGCTTGCATTTACCAACCTTGCCGCCGATTTCGAAGCGGCCGGTGCTGTCGTCATCGGCCTGTCGCCCGATTCGGTCGCCTGCCACGATAGATTCAAGAAGAAGCATGATCTGTCGGTCGTCTTGGCTTCGGATGAGGAAAAAACCACGCTTCAGGCCTATGGCGTTTGGAAGCAGAAGAGCATGTACGGCAGGAGTTTCATGGGAGTGGAGCGGACGACGTTTCTTGTGGCTCCGGATAGCCTCGTTGCTGCCATCTGGCAGAAGGTGCGGGTTCCCGGACACGCCGAGATCGTGCTCGAAGCGGTCAGAAATCTCTGAGCCCGGCCACAGTCCATGGATGCGACCGAGCAAGCCACGATAGCTTCCCTTCGCGGCGGCGCTATCCGCGCTATCGCCTCCGCCGATCTTGATAGGAAAACGGAAATCGCCCAGCAGACGGCGAAGCGCTGGCTCGCCCGCTCGCTCTCCTTGCGCTCGCCGTTGGACGCACCTCTGCCCGAGCGACCAGGCAGGCCAGAAAGACCTGTTCTCATCCCGCCAACACAGGTGGAAAAACGCTCGCTGCATACCGTGAAGGGCCGGATCGCACTTCTCCACGCGATTGCCCACATCGAGCTCAACGCGGTCGATCTCGCGCTCGATATCGTTGCGCGCTTTGCCATTGAACCAGTGCCAAACTCCTTCTTCGACGGTTGGATGCAGGTCGCCTTCGAGGAGGCCAAGCATTTCCGCCTGGTCCGCCAGCGTCTGCGCGATCTCGGGGCTGATTATGGCGACCTTCCCGCCCATGATGGATTGTGGCAGGCGGCGCATGCGACGCGCACGGATCTGACAGCGCGTCTTGCCGTCGTGCCGCTCATTCTCGAAGCTCGCGGGCTGGATGTCACACCTGCGCTTCAGGCGAAGATGCGCGAGACCGGCGACCTGGAAAGCGCGGCCATTCTCGATGTCATCTACAATGACGAGAAGGGCCATGTTGCCGTCGGCGCCAAGTGGTTCCGTTTTCTCTGTGCACGAGAAAGACGCGATCCGGCCCGAACATTCCAGGAGCTCGTGCGCGCCAATTTCCGAGGTCCTCTAAAGGCACCCTTCAACGATATAGCGCGTGCCGAAGCTGGCCTGACGCCCTCCTTCTACCGGTCCATGACATCGACCAGCAGCGCCTGATCGGCCTTCCCAGAGGCTGTTCCGGTTCCTTCTGCAAATAATTGTTAACCTTAATAATGTGTAATTCTCCAATCGGCGCGCAAAGGCGTGAATTGGGAGATTCTCCGTGACAAGCGGACATCAGAACCGGGTTTTTGGAAGGCGGGCGCAGGAACATATCATCATCCTGGCGAGCGGCGACAAGGTTCGCCACATGACCGTCCGGCCCTGGATGGCCGCTCTCGGTTTCTGCTTCGGTGGCGTTTTCGTCATCGGTTATCTGCTGGCGACCACCTATCTGGTTCTGCGCGACGACCTGATCGGTGCGACGATGGCGCGTCAGGCGCGAATGCAGCATGATTACGAAGACAGGATCTCGGCGCTGCGGGCGCAGGTCGATCGGGTGACCTCCCGTCAGCTCCTCGATCAACAGGTCGTCGAGCAGAAAGTCGACAAGCTGATGGAACGGCAGATGTCGCTGACCTCGCGCCACGGTAAGCTGGGTTCGCTGATCGACCGCGCCGAAAATTCCGGCTTGATGGATAAGAAATCCCCTGCCTCGGGCTATGTCCCAGAGGATGCCGGTGGAAAGCGGGCCTCGCGTTCAGGCGGCGTTCGGCCGATTGAGTCGCTGATCTCCGGAACGGGCCAGGCGCAAGCCTCGGCCGAGAACGCTGTCCCGCTCGATGCGCGCGGACTGGAGACCGTCGCCGATCGGGCCGACCGCGTCTTTTCCAAGGTGACGCAGTCGCTTAAACACATAGAGCAGGAACAGAAGAGCCGTGTGGAGCAACTGACTGACGACGCGGACGAAACCGCGGATGCTATTCAGGCCATTCTAACTCGTGTCGGCATAAAGATGCCGGCGAATGACACCAAGCCGCGCACCGATGATAGCGCTGTCGGAGGTCCATTTGTCGAACCTGAAAGCGAGGATGAATTCGATGCATCCCTCGTCCGGCTCGACAATGCGCTGAACCGGCTCGATACGGTGCGCAGCACAGTGGTATCCCTCCCCTTCGGCAATCCGGCCCTCGGCAAGGAAATTACCAGCCCCTTCGGCAACCGCGTCGACCCCTTTCTCGGTCGCCTGGCTTTGCATTCCGGCATCGATTTTCGCTTTGCGCCCGGGGACAAGATCAGGCCGACGGCGCCTGGCAAGGTCGTCGCTGCCGGCTGGACGGGAGGATACGGCAATATGGTCGAGGTCGACCACGGCAACGGTATTTCAACCCGCTACGGCCATATGTCCCAGGTACTCGTTAAGGTGGGCGACACGGTCGGCCCGAATGACACCATCGGCCTTGCAGGCAGCACCGGACGATCGACGGGAACGCATCTTCACTACGAGATCCGCCAGGACGGCCGTCCAGTCGATCCGATGTATTTCATGAATGCCGGCGTAAAGCTCGCCAGTTATGTCAAATAGCAGCTACAGTTTTTGCGCGTATCGGCCCGCGATCGGCTAGCGCAGATGCGGATTTATTCTTTATTTACGCTATCCGGCCGTCGAAAGCATCATTGACAGCCGGTAAGACGGCGGAAGCCCTTGCATTCCTTGACTTCACGCCGTTTTAGGACTATGTGGCGCTGCATTGCGGCATGCGGCATGCCGACTCATTGGTGTTCGACCGAACCGGAACGGAAACAGTTTTCCCCTTGACGACATTTGCTGACCTTGGCTTGAGCCAGAAAGTGCTATCCGCCGTTGCTGACGCCGGCTACACGACCCCCACTCCTATTCAGGCTGGGGCTATCCCCGTTGCACTGCAGCGCCGTGATGTTTGCGGTATCGCTCAGACCGGCACGGGCAAGACAGCTTCCTTCGTCCTGCCGATGCTGACACTTCTGGAAAAGGGCCGTGCCCGCGCTCGTATGCCGCGCACCTTGATCCTTGAGCCGACGCGCGAGCTTGCTGCGCAAGTTGCAGAAAACTTTGAAAAATACGGCAAGAACCATCGGTTGAACATCGCATTGCTGATCGGGGGCGTCTCCTTCGAGGACCAGGATCGCAAGCTGGAGCGCGGCGCCGATGTTCTCATATGCACGCCCGGTCGGTTGCTCGATCATTTCGAACGCGGCAAGCTCCTGATGAGCGGCGTCGAGATCCTTGTCATCGATGAGGCGGACCGCATGCTCGACATGGGCTTCATCCCTGATATCGAGCGCATTGCCAAGCTCATTCCTTTCACGCGGCAGACCCTCTTCTTCTCGGCGACCATGCCGCCGGAAATTCAGAAGCTTGCCGATCGCTTCCTGCAGAATCCGGAGCGCGTCGAGGTCGCCAAGCCCGCTTCGACGGCAAAGACGGTGACGCAGCGCTTCGTCGCCTCGCACGGCAAGGACTACGAAAAACGCGCCGTCCTGCGCGATCTCATCCGCGCTCAAAGTGATCTCAAGAACGCGATCATCTTCTGCAACCGCAAGAAGGACGTTTCCGAGCTCTTCCGTTCGCTCGACCGCCACGGCTTTTCCGCCGGCGCGCTGCACGGTGACATGGACCAGCGCTCGCGTATGACGATGCTGCACAATTTCAAGGAGGGCAATCTTCAGCTGCTGGTTGCCTCCGACGTCGCTGCCCGCGGCCTCGACATTCCTGATGTCAGCCATGTCTTCAATTTCGATGTCCCGATCCATTCCGAGGATTACGTCCATCGTATCGGCCGCACCGGGCGAGCGGGACGTTCCGGTGCAGCATTCACCATCGTGACCAAGCGTGATCAGAAGCACGCCGATGCCATCGAAAAGCTGATTGGCGAGAAGGTCGAATGGCTGAATGGCGATGTCGCCTCGCTTCCGCCCGCCGCCGACGACGATCATGATAACGATCGTTCACGCAGGAAAGGCAAGAGCAGCAGGGACAAAGGCCGCAGCAGTCGCCAGGCGCCGAGTCATAAATCTGATATCAACGCCGACGATAATGGCGCAGAACCAATCGCAAAAGCAGCAAAGGCCGAAAGTGTGAAGAACGAGCGCAAAGAAAACAAACCGCACAATAACGCGCGCAGCAACCGGCCTTATCCTGCTAATGACGATAACCGCGATCGCCGCCGCAACAATCGCGATCATGACGACGGCCCGACCCCGGTCGGTTTCGGCGACGATATTCCCGCTTTCATGCTGATCGCGGCAAACGCCAAGATCTAGGTTTCTTCCGTGAGCAAGCCGGGCATCGATTTTCCCGGGCTGGGCGCTGGCCTGGTCGTTTTGCGTGCCGGAAAAATCCTGCTTTACAAGCGGCTCAATGCCCCTGAGGCCGGTTGCTGGAGTATCGTCGGCGGCAAGGTCGACCATATGGAGCCGGCAGCGACCGCTGCTCGCCGCGAGGCGGTGGAGGAAACAAACCTTGCCATCGGCCATGTCGATTTTCTCTGCAGCGCCGAGTTGATCACCGAGGCTGACCAGCAGCACTGGATTTCGCTGATCTATATCGCGCGGGATGTCGCCGGCGAGCCGCAACTGACGGAACCGGACAAGCTCTCCGATTTCGGCTGGTTCGGTCGCGGTGAGCTGCCGAGCCCACTATCGGCTTTCGCTGAGGCCGCAATAGCTCGTCTCACGGAAGATGAGTTCCGCTAGAAGCAATTCTCCGGGAAGACAGAAGGTTAGCGGTTCTTTAGGACGTCCTTTGTGCGTTCTCTCCGCACCGGTGACGCTCTGCTTCTAATTCGTATTGGCTCGCAGCGCCGCCTCATAAGCAAGCCGTACCCAACGTGCCATGATGTCAGGATCGTCGAAAGCATCTTCGGGGATCGACCAATAAGGCATCTTCACCGCTTTGCCTTTCTTGCCTTCGTAGAACCATTGCAGCGCACCGGCCGCCTCGAATTCCGGCGCGCTCATATTGTCCGCCTTCAGCAGGATCTGATCATCGACCTCGACCGCTACGATCAGCCCAAGATGATAGATGCCCTTGCCGCCGAACATCCGCTTGATCGTGACGGGTCCGAGCGCCTGGAACATCTCTTCGATCGCGGCATTGTCCATCGATCTAGCCCTTGAGAATGCCGCCGGCGGCAATAACCGCTTCCGGCGTGTCGACATCCAGATGGGCAGCATCGCCGATATCCACGTCGACGACGGGGACGCCGGAGGTTTCGATGATATGACGGGCGCCCACATCCCCTTCGAGTTTCATAACAGCATCGTAGACTTGGCGCGGCAGGATGACCGGATTGCCGCGTTTGCCGCGGGAAACGGCCCGCACGATCGCTCGCCCCTTCTCCCGCCGAAAAGCGGTGATCAGCATGTTTAAGTCATCGGCGGTCACACCCGGCATATCGGCCAGCATCACCAGGATACCGTCGGCGCTCTTTGCCCCTGACGATAAACCCGTAATCAGCGAACTTGCCATGCCGGAGGCGAAATCCGGATTGTGCACCAGCGTCAGGTCAAGCCCCGCCAGCGCCTCGCCGATTTCTTCATTGCGGTAGCCTGTGACGGCCACGACCGGCGATGTTCCGCTTGCAAGCGCGACGGCAGCGGACCGCCGGACCAGAGGGACGCCATCGAATTCCGCAAGGAGCTTATGCGATCCGGTCTCGCCCATGCGGCTCGCCCGGCCGGCGGCCAGGAGAACGATCGCGACGGAAACCGACTCCGCCGGCTTGCCATTGGTGTCGCGCAGCCGTGGCCGTGTCTGGATTTCCATAAGCAGGCCCCCTACGCCCATGCCGCTGATATCATACGCTGTCGGAACCTCTCCGGCGAGAACGCGATCCATGACCCAGTCGAATCCGTTCTCCTTCGGACTGCGGGCACAGCCCGGCGCACCAAAAACCGGCACGTCGCCAACCCATCCCAGGACAAGCAGGTTGCCGGGATCGACCGGCATGCCGACCTGGATCACCTCCCCGCCCGCCAGTCTGATGGCTTCGGGAATGACGTCACCGGGATCGATGACGGCGGAGGCGCCGAAGACGATAACCAGCTTCGGATCGTCGTCCGGTGCTTCGCAGGCGGCGCGGATCGCTGCGGCGACAGAAATGGCGTCATGCGCGACCCGCTCCTCGCGCTTTAGGATGCTTCCGGAAGGCATGAGACGCTGCGCCAGCACGCGCGCGGTCTTGTCCATAACCGAAGGCTTCAGCGACGGCAGTTGCGTTGCGACGAGCGAGACAGCATGTGGCCGGAAAGGCTTGATCTCAAATGCCGTCGCCGCTTTCAGGATTTCAACGCCGGCATCGATCTTAATGCCAGGCACAGCCAACGGAATGATCTTAAAGGTTGCGACCATGTCCCCGCTGCTGACGACCGAGTGGTCGGCGAGACAGGCAAGCGTGATTGCCGGGTCGATGCGGTTCAGGCGATCGACGACGGTTTTGTCGGCAACAAACAGGCCATTGACCGTCGAATAGACGTTCACCCGACCGGTTGCCGCCTCGGAAAATCGCAGGTGATCCGGTGCAATCGTCTTTGCCAACCTGTCGGCGGCTTCGTCCTCCATGAGATCGCCGGGTTCCAGGCGGGCAGCGATGACTCGGTCCTTCCCCGCATTGGAGAGGCGATCGATATCAGCCCTTTCGAGGACATGACCCTTCGCAATGCGTCCGTCTTCAAGCCTGACCGAATGGGCCAGGATTGCACCTTCAGCTTCATCGAGCGCTAAATCACGGAAGATCATGACAGGATAGCCTTCGTTGTCGAGACGTCGCGCGTTCTCAATGCCTGGATGATTTGGGCGAGGATCGCGACTGCGATTTCCGCGGGGCTTGAAGCACCGATGGGAAGGCCGATCGGTGCGTGGATACTCACCAGCTCCGCTTCGGTGATCCCCTCCGCCAGCAGCCGTTCCACCCTTTTGGCATGAGTCTTCTTGCTACCCAGCGCGCCGATGTAGAAGCACCCGGTTCGCAAAGCCTCAGCGATCGGGAAATCATCAATCTTGGGGTCATGCGTGACGGCAACGAGTGCCGTATAGGCATCGAGTGGATGATCCTTCAGGACATCAACAGGCCAGTCGGCAACGAGATCGACGCCTTCGAAACGCTCTGGTGTGGCGAAAGCCGTCCGCGGATCGATGATGCGGATGTCGAAGCCGGCAAGCTCGGCCATCCGCGCCAATGTCTGGCTGATGTGAACGGCGCCGATGACGACGATGCGGGCGGGTGGCAGATGGACATTTAAGAAGAAGGACCGACCTTCGGCCTCGATGACGCCTGATTTTCCGGAGCGAAGCGCCGACGAGACTGCGTCGCCAAGAACGCCCTCAAAGGCGGGCTCTCCCTCGACGAAAACCTGGTCACTGCCGTGACCGAGTTCGGTGATCTGCACCACAGCCTTTCGCTGACGCCGTGCGGCATTCAGTTTCGACAGATTGGCGAGTTCCATTACGCAAGCCTTTCGACATAGACGCGGATGCGACCGCCGCAGGAAAGACCAACCCTCCAGGCGGTTTCGTCAGCCACGCCAAATTCCAGCATCTTCCGCTTGCCGGAGCCGATGATATCGATGGCTTCCGCAATCACGGCACCCTCGACGCAACCGCCGGAGACCGAGCCGTGGAAGTTGCCCTCGCCATCGATAACGAGATGGCTTCCGGCCTGGCGCGGCGCAGAGCCCCAGGTTTCGATCACCGTGGCAACTGCAACATCGCGACCGTTGCTCTTCCATTCTTCCGCAATCATCAGCGGATCAAGATTTTCGGATGACGTTGTCATGGACTGCCTCTTAACTTTTCCAGGTGGCGGCGCGGATCATATTGTCCGGATCGCCCCGCATTGAGAGCCGATGCGAGATCGGCCAAGGATAACAGATTGTGGACCGGGCGGAATTCGTCAACATGTGGCAACATGGCGCGTACGCCCCGCGCCCTCGCCTCGAAGCCTTCGAACCGCAGCAGCGGATTGAGCCAGATGAGGCGGCGGCAGGAGCGGTGCAGCCGGTCCATTTCCTTTTCCAGGAGTTCAGTTCCCTCGCGCTCGAGGCCGTCGGTGATCAAAAGCACGACAGCGCCCTGCGCGAGAACGCGGCGCGCCCACAGTCGGTTGAATTCCTTCAGCGTTTCGCCGATCCGGGTGCCGCCGGACCAATCCCTAACGGCGGCGGCGCATTCCTCCAGCGCCTCGTCCGGATCCTTGTGACGCATTTGCCGGGTAACGTTCGTCAATCGCGTTCCAAACAGGAATGTGTGCACCCGCCGGCGCTTTTCCGTCAGGACATGCAGGAAATGTAGGAAGATGCGCGTGTATTGGCTCATCGAGCCGGAAATATCGGCGAGAACCACAAGAGGCGGCTGCATCTCCCGCTTGTCTCGGTAGCGCGGCAGGATCAGTGCGCCGCCGTTGCGCAGGGCGACGCGCATCGTTGCCCGCGGATCGGCATGGCGATGCCTGTGAGAGGAGCGGAACCGTCGCGTGCGCACTTTGTCGAACGGCAGTTGCAGCTTTGCCAGTTCCTTTTTCGCAAGGCTGATTTCGGCTGCCGACATTTGCGCGAAATCCATTCTGCGCAGCACTTCGCTGCCGGACGCTGTAAAGCGCGCATCCACTTCGATATCGGGATTTTCACGCGAATGCCGGTTGTTGCGCTGATCGCCAACCAGGGCGTCGCTGGCGCGAGCTTCTCCCGGTTTCGACTTTTGCCTGTCGCGATTGTCGGGAGCTGCCGGCGACATCATGGCGATCATTTTCTCGACGAGATCGCGTCGGCGCCAGAAAAGCCGAAAGGCTTCATCGAAGACGACACGATCCTCGTGCCGCTTTACGAAAACCGAAAAGAGCGCGGCCTGAAACTCTTCCCGCGACCCGATGCCGATTGCATCCACCGCCTCGATGGCATCCGTGATGGCGGCCGGGCCGATTTTGAGGCCGGCCTTGCGCAGCGCGCGGGCAAAAAACACGATATTGTCGGCCAGGCGCCCCTCGCCCATCGGCAGCGGTGGCGCGACGGTTCCATCCTGACGCGCGATTGTTTCCATTTCTTCAGCCTGCCGCCAGCAATTCCGCCTTGATTTCATCCAGGACCTGGCGGCCCTCGCTGCCCTGAATGCGGGCGATGTCGTCCTGATACTTCAGCAACGTGCCGAGTGTATCTGAAATTGTTTCCGGATCGAGCGCCAGGTGGTCGAGCTCGGTAAGTGCACTCGCCCAGTCGATCGTCTCTGCGACCCCCGGATTCTTGAAGAGATCGAGAGTCCTCAGCTTCTGCACATAGGCCACGACTTGGCGCGACAGCGTTTCGTTGCATCCGGGCACCTTGCGGCGGATGATCTCCAACTCCTGGTCGGCGAGCGGATAATCGACCCAGTGGTAGAGACAGCGCCGCTTCAGGGCGTCATGCACCTCGCGCGTGCGGTTTGTCGTAATGATGACGATCGGCGGCTCGGATGCGCGGATCGTGCCGAGCTCCGGAACGGTAACCTGAAAATCGGACAGCACTTCGAGCAAGAAGGCCTCGAAGGCCTCGTCGGTGCGGTCGAGCTCGTCTATCAGGAAAACCGGAGCCCGGCCTTGCGGCGACGACAGAGCCTGCAGTACAGGCCGCCGGATCAGATAACGCTCCGAAAAAATATCAGATTCCATCCGCCCCCGGTCGGTCAGCCCGGAAGCTTCGGCCAGTCGGATTTCGAGCATCTGCGCCGGATAGTTCCATTCGTACACCGCCGAAGCGACATCGAGACCCTCGTAACATTGCAGCCTGATCAGCGGCCGGTCGAGCGCCTTTGACAGCACTTTGGCTATCTCCGTCTTGCCGACGCCTGCCTCTCCTTCCAGAAACAGCGGCCGCTTCATCTTGAGCGCCAGAAACAGGACCGTGCCGAGCGCGCGGCCGGCGAGATAGTCGTGGGCGCCGAGCATCGCAATCGTTTGATCGATTGATTCCGGCAGCGATGGCGCAGATTGGTTCGGCATGTCTCCTCCCGGGGAGGCTTCTCCCCTTATGGGGCTCTATAGTGTGCGATAGTCGCGGTTTAGGTAGAGCAGTGCGGATGTCGTCTCGCTGTAGTGCACCGCCACGACCTCGCCGAATATGACATTATGCGTCGACATCTCCTTGATCTCCGTAACCCGGCAATCGAAGGAGGCAAGTGCGTCCATGAGTACCGGTGCGCCGGTGACCAAAGTTCCAAAGGAGCCAACTGAAAAACGCGCGTCCGAATCGAGCGGCATGCGTCCCGAAAAGGCATCGGCGACCGATTGATGTTGGGCGCCCAGTGCATTCAGCGCGAAGACCCCGCTGCGAAAGAAGATCGCATTCTTCGGATTGCTGTTGTTGAGGCAGATCAGAACTGAGGCGGGATCGTCGGAAACCGAACAGGCGGCGGTGATCGTCACACCACGCCTTTCGCCACCGAGCGCCGTTGTGACCAGCTGGACATGCGCGGCGTAACGGCTCATGGCATCGCGATAAAGGGCGGGATCTATTTCCTGCCTGCCCACTAAAACTCTGTCCTGCACGTTCTCTCCATTTTCTCCTTTCCGGCCAATATGGAGGTTTGGAGTTACCTTTTCTACAACGCCGTCCCGGAAAACCGCCCGAAATTGCTGCTTTTTCTTTGACGACGACATCCTGGCGGATAAAAGGGCATGAAAGAATATAAGGGAATTCATTTTCACATGAATATTGTCCGCGGCATGTTGCTTTCGATTGCGGCGCTCCTCGTGGCGGGGAGTGCCAATGCTGCCGGCGTCGTCATCGGTGTCGTCGCACCGCAGGAAGGCAGCTTTGCTCCCCTTGGCGCCCAGATCTTTGCCGGTGCCGGGTTCCAGGCAAAGGCGGATCAGGACACGGTGATCGCCATCAATGAGACATGTGAGGAAGGCAGCGGCGCGGCGATCGCCGACGCGCTCGTCAATGCCAAAGTACAGGTTGTCATTGGTTTCCTTTGTTCAGAAACGCTGGAAAGCGCCCTGCCCCGGCTGAAGGATGCCGGGATTCCTGCAATTACCGTTTCCGTCCGTTCCCGAATTCTGATGGAGGATGCACTTAAGAATGGCTGGCCGCTGTTTCGCTTGGCACCTCCTGACGGGGCCGAAGCTGCGAAAGTAATTGACGTCATTCTGAAGGACTGGCCGGCCGAGCCGCTGGCCCTCATCGAGGACGGCACCATTCATGGCCGGGAGCTTGTCGCAGCGGTGCGCAATGCCCTTGAGGAAAAAGGCCTGAAGCCAGTCTTCACCGATACTTATCGTCCGGGCCAGGAACAGCAGATTGCCCTTGTGCGGCGCTTGAAAAGAGCCGGCGTCACGCACGTCTTCATCGGCGGTGACCGCAGCGATGCGGCAATCATCGCGCGTGACGCGAAAGCTGAAAACATTCCGCTGGCCATTCTCGGCGGGGATGCGATGCGTGCGGCCGATCAGCCGGTGCCGCTCGCTCAAGGAGTGCGTGCCGTCGCCCTTCCCGATTATGCGCTGCTTCCCCCCGCCGCGAGCACCGTGGAGGCGATGCGGGCGCAAAATATCGAACCGGAAGGCTATGTTTTGCCCGCCTATGCCGCCGCGCAGATCGCTGCCGCCGCTGTCACCGCCGCCGTTGCGGAGAATAAGCCGGCTGCTGAAAAACTTCAGGGCACCATATTCCAGACCGTTATTGGCGCCGTGAGCTTTAACGCTGCACATGAACTGTCGGAAAACCCCTACCGGCTTCTCGAATGGCAGGGACAGGCGTTCGGGCTTGTGGGAGCGACAACGGAGTAGCGGCCGGACTTCGGCTGATTGTTGCACCGCTCGCTCTGTTGTCCACCCGGTCAGGTGGTGATAAGCCAGACGACGAATTACTACAGAGGAGTCCCGACACCGATGACACCGCCGATTCGGATTGCCCCCTCGATCCTCGCCGCCGATTTCGCCAAGCTCGGGCAGGAAGTGCGCGACGTCACGGCGGCAGGCGCCGACTGGATCCATCTTGACGTCATGGACGGACATTTCGTGCCCAACATTTCCTTCGGCCCGGATGTCATCAAATCTCTGCGCCCCCATACCGATGCCACCTTCGACTGCCACCTGATGATCTCGCCTGCCGATCCGTATCTGGAGGCTTTCGCCAAGGCCGGCTGCGATCGCATCACCGTCCATGCCGAAGCAGGGCCGCATCTGCACCGTTCGTTGCAGACCATCCGTCACCTCGGAAAGAAGGTCGGCGTCACGATCAATCCCGCAACGCCCTTGAGCGCGCTCGAAAACGTGCTCGACGATGTGGATCTCATTCTGATCATGTCCGTCGATCCGGGCTTCGGCGGCCAAAAATTCATTCCCGCCATAACGGACAAGATCCGTATGGCCAGGTTGATGATCGGAGACAGACCTATCGAGCTGGAGGTTGACGGTGGTGTGACGGTCGAAACCGCGCCGGCGGTCGCTGCTGCCGGAGGCAACGTGCTGGTGGCCGGTTCCGCGATCTTCAAGAGCGGCTCGCTAGAAGCATACCGGGAGGCAATCAGCGCCCTGCGCACTGCCGCGGAAGAAGGGCGGAAATGAAAAAGACAAAGGTCGTCCGGGACCGCATCGCGATGCCGGTGCGCCTCTGATGACGGAGCTGCCGGCGCGACTGCTCAAGCCTGTTTCGGCTCCAGCACGATTTTCCCTTCGCGACCGATTGGCTGCGGCCTTCCCGCCATGGTCCGACATGCTGATCGGGGCCCCGTGCTGGGGCGTCCAAATGGCTCTGTCCGCACTCGTCGCGCTCTATCTCCGCAATAGGATGGAGACGAGTCATCTGCCGACACTGATCCTTCTCTATGGTCTCGGTGGAATGTTCAGCTGGCCGTTCATGCTGCCGCTTGCACGCTTCTTCGCTAGGGGACGTCGCCCGGAAACCCGCTTTGCTGCATTCTTCGTGGCGTTGGCCGGCGGAACTGTCGCCATGACCGCCTTTCTCTTCGCGATGGACTATCGCGTATTCTACTCGCGCTGGCACGACCCATTCGGTACAATCGTCTGGGTCTTTCAGTTCGTTTTCACCAGCGCGAATGCGGTTTATCAGTTCGCCGTCCTCGGTTTGGATCTCTTCCTGCCGGTCGGCCTCGCCTGCTTGATCGTCACCAGCCTGTTCCTTGCCAAACGCATGCGTTGAGATTACGCGCCGTCTTTGCTACAGGGGCGCCAGCCAATCTTTTCGTCAATGAAAGCAGAAGCCATGATCCCTCGTTATTCCCGGCCCGAGATGGTCGCCATCTGGTCGCCCGAAACGAAGTTCCGTATCTGGTTCGAGATAGAGGCCCACGCCTGCGACGCGCTGGCGGAATTGGGAGTCATCCCGAAGTCGGCTGCCGAGACCATCTGGGAAAAGGGCGGCAAGGCCACATTTGACGTCGCCCGCATCGATGAGATCGAGGCCGTCACCAAGCACGACGTCATCGCCTTCCTGACGCACCTTTCCGAAATCGTCGGTCCTGACGCCCGCTTCGTCCATCAGGGCATGACCTCGTCCGATGTGCTCGACACCTGTTTCAATGTCCAGCTCGTGCGTGCGACGGACATCCTGCTTGCCGACGTCGATAAGCTCCTGGAGGCGCTCAAGCGCCGGGCGTTCGAACACAAGGACACCGTCACGATCGGCCGCTCGCATGGCATCCATGCCGAACCGACCACGTTCGGCATCAAGCTGGCGCTCGCCTATGCCGAATTCGAGCGTTGCCGGACGCGGCTTCTCGCCGCTCGCGAGGAGGTCGCCACCTGCGCGATTTCCGGCGCCGTCGGTACCTTCGCCAATATCGATCCTCGCGTCGAGGAACATGTCGCAAAAGCGATGGGCCTGAAGCCAGAGCCGGTGTCGACGCAGGTGATACCGCGCGACCGCCACGCCATGTTCTTTGCAACCCTCGGGGTGGTTGCCTCCTCGATCGAGCGTCTGGCAATCGAGATCCGCCATTTGCAGCGTACCGAAGTACTCGAAGCTGAGGAGTACTTCTCGCCAGGGCAGAAAGGCTCGTCGGCGATGCCGCACAAGCGCAATCCGGTGTTGACGGAAAACCTGACTGGCCTTGCGCGGATGGTGCGCTCCTACGCTCTGCCCGCCATGGAAAATGTCGCGCTCTGGCATGAGCGGGACATCTCGCATTCCTCTGTCGAGCGCATGATCGGCCCCGATGCGACGATCACTCTCGATTTTGCGATTGCCCGCCTGACCGGCGTTGTCGATAAGCTCCTGGTCTATCCGGAAAATATGATGAAGAACTTGAATAAGTTCCGAGGACTTGTTCATTCCCAGCGTGTTTTGCTTGCGCTGACGCAAGCCGGCGTGTCGCGCGAGGACGCCTATCGTCTCGTGCAGCGTAACGCGATGAAGGTCTGGGAGGAAGGCAAGGACTTCCTGGAGGAACTTTTGGCTGACGCGGAAGTTCGAGCCGCACTTTCGGAAGAGGATATCCGCGAGAAGTTCGACCTCGGCTACCACACCAAGCACGTGGACACGATCTTCCATCGCGTCTTCGGCAACAGCTGACGAGCAATGGAGCGGGATACCGAAAGTGCGCGCGGTCTTCGGGCAACATTTTGCTCTAACCTAGCGATTTAGAGAGAGATTCAGATTTCAGGTCGGGTCGATCTGAAATATTCGTCCCCAACTAATGCATGTCGCGCAAAAGTGTGCAGCGGTTTTTGCGGCAACGACATGCATAAAAAACAATAAGCTAAAGCCTGTCGCGTGAATC
Source organism: Sinorhizobium sp. CB7 (assembly GCF_041357635.1). Lineage (NCBI taxonomy): Bacteria > Pseudomonadati > Pseudomonadota > Alphaproteobacteria > Hyphomicrobiales > Rhizobiaceae > Sinorhizobium > Sinorhizobium sp. CB7. The sequence goes on along the minus strand of NZ_JAULLL010000002.1, from coordinate 446,764 downwards.
TCTTTTCAGGCGACAGGCTTTAGCCGCGGGCCGCTTGCCGGCGCTTTCTGTCGTCAGGTGGCTTTCTGGCAGTTTCAGTCGCGCCAGCCTCGGAAGAACTATCCGCATCGCGGTTTTCCGACTCCACGGCTCTGCAGTCTGCTTTTTTTCGCCGGGCCGCTTTCGCAACGAGTTCGTCGAGATGTTTCAGATCCTCTTCATCTAGATGTTCGATGCCGATGAAGCGGTTTTCGGCCTGGCTGGTTAGAATCAGCTCGTTGAGCTTGGCCTGAATGGCCTTCGTATCCCGTGTCTGGGCATTCTGAAGAATGAAGACCATGAGGAAGGTGATGATGGTGGTGCCTGTATTGACGACAAGCTGCCACGTTTCCGAATAGTCGAAGATCGGTCCTGTCGTCGCCCAGACGATCACAGACAGAAGCGCCAGTATGAAAGCGGCGGGCTTGCCCGCCCATTCCGAAACCCAACTGGCGAAACGGCTGAACACATGTGCATGTATCGTCATGCAGTCCTCCTCGATCACGGTGAACGATCAACGTTTCGAGAAGCTGCGGGTTCCTTATCCTAGAGCGCCGGGCGGGCAGAGGTTCGCCCGGCGCGGTCTATCGTGCTCGCGCCTTATCCGGCAGCCGGAGCGATGAGCTTGCGGTAGAAATGCCACGTGGCATGGCCGAGAACCGGCATGACGACAGCAAGACCCGCAAAGATCGGAATGGTACCGATCACCAGTAGTGCGGCAATGATCAGGCCCCAGAGGGCGACTGGCACAGGATTGGCCATAGTTGCGCGCAGCGAGGTATCCACGGCCGCCACGGCGCCGACATCCCGGTCGAGCAGCAGTGGAAACGCGACGACTGTCGTTGCCAGCACGGCAAGCGCGAACAGAAAACCGATCAGATTCCCCCAGATGATCAATTGCAGGCCGGCGGACGTGGTCAATACGCTCGACAGAAAGGCAGAAATGGAAGCCGGCGCGTTGCCGTCGAAATAGAAGATATAGAGCAGCTGCGCCGCGATCAGCCAGGCGATAAAGAGCCCAACCAGCATGATGCCGACTGCGATGATGGATGGCAGCGCCGGCGAATGACGGACATCGAGCGCATGGGTCCACGAGGTATCCAGCCCCTCCTCGCGTCGGCGGCTGATCTCATAGAGACCGATGGCCGCGATCGGACCGATCAGCGCGAAGCCGGACATCAACGGAAAGAGCAGCGGCAGGAAATTCGCCCCGGAACTCCAGACGGCTAGAAAAATGCCTGCGATCGGATACATCAGACAAAGAAAGACATAATGGGAAGGTTTTTCCCGGAAGTCATCAAGACCCTGGCGCAATGCGTCGAAGACATCCCCCGTCCCGATTTTTCTGACAACAGGGCGGACAAAAGTTTCGCTGCCACCCGCCATTACATGAAAAGCCGTCATCGTTCTCCTCCTAGACCGATTGGCCGGCTACAAGGCAAAAACGCATCGACAGAGCACTGCCGACACGTTCTTCCGCAACCGGCACGCACCCAAACTATCAAATCTTGCGGGAATTGTCGCTCTTCTCTTGACTTCTTGCTGAAGCTTTCTCACATCGGCGTGATCATGAAAGCCTCGGACGCAGACATCCTCATCATTCCCGGATACACCAATTCCGGACCGGACCACTGGCAGAGTCGCTGGGAAGCGAAGCTTAGCACGGCACGTCGCGTCGAACAGGCCGAGTGGTCCAAGCCCGTGCGTGAGGACTGGGTCGCCCGCATTGCCGAGGAGGTCAACAACGCTGTCAGACCGGTTGTGCTGATTGCCCATTCGCTCGGCGTTCCCTCGGTCATCCACGCCATTCCTCTTTTCCGCAAGCCGGTTGCGGGCGCTTTCTTCGTGGCGCCGCCTGATGTTGCCAATCCCGCGATCCGGCCCAAGCATCTGATGACGTTCGGTCCCTATCCGCGGGACCCCCTGCCCTTTCCTTCGATCACGGTTGCGAGCCGCAACGATCCCTTCGGCAGCTTCGAGCACGCCGACGACATTGCCGGCAGCTGGGGATCGTTCCTGATCGATGCGGGCGAAGCCGGCCATATCAATGCGGAATCTGGCCATGGACCCTGGCCAGAGGGTACAATGGTCTTTGCAAGATTCCTCAGCCGCCTGCGCGGCTGAGGCGGCAGCCGATATAGGCAACAACCGGCGCCCCATCGCGAGCCCTGTTTGCTCGGTCAGGCAGTGCTGAAGAGGGTCCCAATTCGATGCCGGCCTCACCTGGGATCGGCAAAGATGGAATACCAGGGAAAGACCTCGCGGGCGGATTGTGAAATTGCTTCTTTTCCGATAATGGGACGCCCAGAGATCGAACCACTCGCGCTATCCCAAGAGCGCCAACGACAGAGAATAATGACGATGAACCGTCGCCGCCGTATTTACGAAGGCAAGGCCAAGATCCTGTATGAGGGACCTGAGCCGGGCACGCTGATCCAATTCTTCAAGGATGATGCGACCGCTTTCAACAAGAAGAAGCATGAAGTCATTGACGGCAAGGGCGTCCTCAACAACAGGATTTCCGAATATATCTTCAGTCATCTGAACAAGATCGGCATTCCGACGCATTTCATCCGTCGTCTCAACATGCGCGAGCAGTTGATCAAGGAAGTGGAGATGATTCCGCTCGAGATCGTCGTGCGCAACGTTGCGGCCGGCTCTCTTGCCAAGCGCCTCGGCATCGAGGAAGGCGTCGTTCTTCCGCGCTCGATCATCGAGTTCTACTATAAGTCTGATGCGCTCGAAGATCCGATGGTCTCGGAGGAGCACATTACCGCCTTCGGCTGGGCCAATCCTGCTGAGCTCGACGACATCATGGCACTCGCAATCCGCGTCAATGACTTCATGACTGGTCTTTTTCTGGGCGTCGGCATTCAACTCGTCGATTTCAAGATCGAATGCGGCCGCCTCTTTGAAGGCGACATGATGCGCATCATCCTCGCCGACGAAATCTCGCCGGATTCCTGCCGGCTCTGGGACATCGAAACCCGGGAAAAAATGGACAAGGATCGCTTCCGCCGCGATATGGGCGGGCTGCTGGAGGCCTATTCCGAAGTCGCCCGCCGTCTCGGCATCATCAACGAAAACGAGCCGGTGCGTGGCACTGGCCCCGTTCTGGTCAAGTAAACAGGGAAGCAAACGTGATCAAGGCTCGTGTAACCGTTACGCTGAAAAACGGCGTTCTCGATCCGCAGGGAAAGGCTATCGAAGGCGCGCTCAGCACATTGGGATTCGATGGCGTTGGCCATGTCCGCCAGGGCAAGGTCTTCGACATCGAAGTCGAGGGCGCCGACAAGGCGAAAGCTGAAGCCGATCTCAAGGCGATGTGCGAGAAGCTTCTCGCCAACACGGTGATCGAGAACTACACGATTTCGATCGACTGAACGAGACAGACAGGATCCGAGCCGCCATGAAATCAGCCGTCGTTCAACTTCCGGGCCTTAATCGCGACCGCGACATGATTGCAGCACTTACCAAGATCTCCGGTAAGGCGCCGGTCACCATCTGGCAGACCGAAACGGAGATCCCGGATGTCGACCTGATCGTCATCCCCGGCGGCTTTTCCTACGGCGACTACCTGCGCTGCGGTGCCATTGCCGCCCGCATGCCGGTGATGCGGGCCATCAAAGACAGGGCAGAAAAAGGCGTCAAGGTCCTTGGCGTTTGCAACGGGTTTCAGATTCTTCTCGAGGCAGGCCTTTTGCCGGGCGCGCTGATGCGTAACGCCTCGCTAAGGTTCGTCTGCAAGCAGATCAAGCTGGAAGTCGTCAATGCCGAGACCGATTTCACGCGTGCCTATGAGAAAGGGCAGATCATCCGTTCCCCGGTCGCTCACCACGACGGCAATTACTTCGCCGATGCCGAAACGCTGGCGGCGATCGAGGGCGATGGCCAGGTCGTCTTCCGATATGCGGAGGGGACCAATCCCAACGGCTCCATCAATGACATTGCAGGCGTGATGAATGCTAAGGGCAATGTTCTCGGCCTGATGCCGCATCCGGAAAATCTGATCGAAGCGGCGCATGGCGGCTCCGACGGCCGCGGGATCTTTGCTTCCGCACTCGACGTAATCGCTGCTTAACTTCCGAGGTGTAAGAGGCTCTACATCAAAAAGTTAGAGCGGAATGTTGCCGGAAACCGCGCACACTTTTCGGCATCCCGCTCTGGGTCCTGATCGACGAAAGAGATTGATGCATCTTCACCCTGCCGCCGGAGCCGTCCGTACCTTCTGCCTGCTTGCGCTCATGACGCTTGCGTCATGTCAGTCAGGAACGTCGAGCAGTTCTCCTGAGCGAAGCGCATTGTCCACGATGGAACGCGTCGCCGTGGGCGCCAATTCTTGCTGGTTCAAATCGGGCGATGCCGCTTTCGGGGCCTATCGTCTTGCGCCGGAATTGAATTCCTTCTCCGGTCGTCCACGCATTCTGCTGGTGCACAAGTCCAGTCCCGAAGGTCGCCCCTTGCTGGTGGTCCAGGCCGAAGGCAATCCCGCACGTCTTCAGGCGTTCGGGCCGATGATGGCGGAGCCGGTAGCGGATCGCATTTCTGCCGATGTCACGCGCTGGGCAGCCGGAAGACGGGATTGTCGATAACCTGCATATCTACAGCGCCGTGCGTCTTTTCAGACGTACAAAGGTCGCTGTAGCACTTTGAATTGCTCCATGTTTTCATCCTTAAATCAGTTTTGATTCAAGGAATCATGCAACAGAGCATTAAGAACCGCTCAATCCCAGAAATAAGATTTGCTGACTTCTTTCATCGCTTCGGCGCGGGTCAGCCCAATATCTTTCAGCTGATCATCTGTGAGCTCGCGCAGCGCTCGCCGTCCCTTCCGCTTTTGTGCCCAAAGGCGGAAGGAATTCAACAGACCGTTTGTCCGTTCGGAGCTTGAATCAGCAACAGCTGCGCTAATTGTCTCAATTGTATCGATTGATCGCGACATCTCGCACATTCCTGGTCGTCGTAGGGGCGCAATTGTCTCTTAAACTTGACAGCGAGAACGATGCAATCTATTGAATTGTCACCATGACAAATTGGCTCCCAGACATTTCTCGCGGCAGCGGCCCCATGTATCTGCGTCTTGCCGACAGCATCGAAACGGCAATCGCTAACGGTACGCTTGCTGCAGGCAGCAAGTTGCCGCCGCAGCGTAACCTTGCCTATGACATCGGCGTTACGATCGGGACGGTCGGAAGAGCCTATGCTTTGGTCCACGAGCGGGGCCTCGTCGCCGGAGAGGTCGGACGCGGCACCTATGTGCTCAATCGTACTGATACGCAGCCTTCGCTGCAGCCCGATCCCCTCACCCTGTCATTGGCGGGAACGAGACCAATCGATGCTCCTTCGGACATGATCCGCTTTGACACCACCGCTGCGCCGGACCTGGGACAAGGTGCCGTGATCGGCCGGCTCTTCGCGGATATCAGCCGAGACCACCCGTCCGAAGTCGCCTCCTATTCGCGCAATTTCCCGCAGAAATGGTTCGAGGCGGGGCGGATCTGGCTTTCCCGAAATGGCTGGCAGCCCGAGGTCGAAAATGTTGTCTCGACGCTCGGAGCCCATGCAGCGGCGATCGCGGTCATATCAGCGGTCTCCTCACCGGGTGACAAGATCGTCTTTGAGAATCTGACCTATACCCATGTCAGCCGTAGCGCACGGGTTCTCGGACGCCGGATCATCCTGGCCGATTCGGATGAGCATGGCATGATCCCAGACGAGTTCGAGCGGCTTTGCATGCAGCAGCATCCGCGGCTCGCCTTCCTGATGCCCACCGCGCACAATCCGACGCTTGCGACCATGCCGGAGGATCGAAGGATGGCGATTGCCGCGATCGCCCGCAAGCATGGCGTATGGCTGATCGAGGACGATATCTATGGCGCCATGTCCCAGGATGACGCCCCCCTGCTCGCGTCCCTGGCGCCGGATCGAACATTCCTGGTGGCTGGTCTTTCCAAGGCGGTTGCTGCCGGCGTCCGCGGAGGCTGGATCGCCTGCCCGCCGCATTTTGCCCAGCGCGTGAAGGTGACCCACAAGATGGTTACCGGTGGCCTGCCTTTCATCCTCGCCGAGACCTGCGCAAGGCTCGTGCTGGAGGGGCACGCCCATGAGATACGCAAAAAGAGCGTCAAGGAAGTATCGGCACGCGAGAAACTCGTCCGAGAACACCTCGCCGGATTCGATTTCGTGTCCCATCCGCGTGTTCCGTTCCTATGGCTGAAGCTCCCGGAGCCCTGGATGTCTGGAACCTTCAAGCAGGCTGCTTTCCAGGCCGGTGTGCTCGTCGACGATGAGGACGAGTTCAAGGCGGCCAGGATCGAAAGGGTCTATCATCGCGTTCGCGTGGGGTTTTCCGCGTCGCAATGTCAGGAAGACGTCGCCGATGGCCTTATGATTTTGCGTCGCTTGCTTGAAAGCGGCGTTGCCTACGACGCAGACGTGTAGCGAATTCCTGCCTTGTGTTGCAGTTCGGTGTCATGGGCCCAAAATGCGCTCGGGCCTCTCTAGGCTCTGTTTACGAACCCGCTCAGATGTTACCAGTTCGTTCATGGAGATTGCCAAATGATTCTTGGGTAAGGCGGGAGATTTCATGCCATCGATTGCTTCCCGATTTAGTCACGCAGCATGGTCCTTCGTGCTGGCCGGCACGATTCTAGCCGCTGCCGGACACGGCACGGCCCAGGCCGAGGACAAAATCTTCGATGAGTTGCGCTTTGGCGCCTCCGCTTCCATACAGGGCGGCCATTCACGCGAGGATGGTATCTTTCCCGAGATTTCGGTGTTTTTCGATCCTTTCGGCTACGAAACCGCAGCGGACTGGAAGGAGCGGTTGCTTCGTCCGCGCGTGCAGCTCGGCACGTCGATCGGCACGGCCGGAGAAGCGACACAGTTCTTTACCGGTTTTTCCTGGACGATCGACCTTAGCGAAAGGGTTTTCGTCGAGGCTGGCATTGGCGGCACGATCCACACCGGCAAGCTCCATGACAACGACGATGGTCCCGCACTTGGGTCCCGTGTCCTCTTCCGCGAATATGCGGCGGCCGGTTTGAAACTCGACGATCATTGGCGCGTGATGGCGCAGATAGCCCACTCGTCCGACGCCAATCTCCGCGACGGTCCGAATGACGGCATGACCCGCGCCGGAATTCTCGTGGGTTACAAGTTCTGATCGACTGATTGCTCCTATCGTATGCACACGGGGGTCCGCGGCGCGGCGGCTGTTTGTTGATCCTGGCATTTTCCTGTCGCATGACGGGTACAGTTGCGCTAAAGAGACCCGATCCCCTTATCGGCCCCTTTATCGGCAAGGAATCCCGAGCGCCCATGACACTTTCCAATTCGATTCAGATCACCCCGGAACTCGTTGCTGCGCACGGCCTGAAGCCGGATGAATATCAGCGTATCCTCGATCTGATCGGCCGCGAGCCGACTTTCACCGAGCTCGGCATCTTCTCGGCCATGTGGAACGAGCACTGCTCCTACAAGTCATCCAAGAAATGGCTGCGCACCTTGCCGACCAAGGGGGCGCGCGTGATTCAGGGTCCGGGAGAAAATGCCGGCGTGGTCGACATCGATGATGGCGACTGTGTCGTCTTCAAGATGGAAAGCCATAACCACCCATCCTATATCGAGCCCTATCAAGGGGCAGCCACCGGCGTCGGCGGCATCCTGCGCGATGTCTTCACCATGGGTGCACGTCCGATCGCGGCAATGAACGCGCTCCGTTTCGGTGAGCCGGATCATCCGAAGACCCGCCATCTCGTTTCCGGGGTTGTTGCTGGGGTCGGCGGCTACGGCAATTCATTCGGTGTACCGACGGTCGGCGGAGAGGTCGAATTCGATCCCCGCTACAATGGCAACATTCTCGTCAATGCCTTCGCGGCCGGGCTCGCCAAATCCAATGCCATCTTCTATTCGAAAGCCGAAGGCGTGGGCCTGCCGGTCGTCTATCTCGGCGCCAAGACGGGCCGCGATGGTGTCGGTGGCGCGACGATGGCGTCCGCCGAATTCGACGAGTCGATCGAGGAAAAGCGCCCGACCGTGCAGGTTGGCGATCCCTTCACCGAAAAATGCCTGCTCGAAGCCTGCCTCGAACTGATGCAGACCGGCGCCGTCATCGCAATCCAGGACATGGGTGCCGCCGGCCTCACCTGCTCGGCAGTGGAAATGGGCGCCAAGGGCGACCTCGGCATCGAGCTTGATCTCGACAAGGTGCCGGTCCGCGAAGAGATGATGACAGCCTATGAGATGATGCTGTCCGAAAGCCAGGAGCGCATGCTCATGGTGCTGAGGCCCGAAAAGGAAGAGGAAGCCAAAGCGATCTTCGTCAAATGGGGCCTCGATTTTGCGATCGTCGGCAGGACGACGGACGATCTGCGTTTCCGTGTTCTTCATCAGGGTGAAGAAGTCGCCAACCTTCCAATCAAGGATCTCGGCGATCAGGCCCCTGAATATGACCGTCCCTGGCGCGAGTCGGACAAGCGTGCGCCGCTGCCCGCCAGCCTAGTCGCTGCTCCCGAGGATTACGGCCAGGCTCTGCTAACGCTCGTCGGCTCGGCCAACCAATCCAGCCGCCGCTGGGTCTACGAGCAATACGACACGCTGATCCAGGGCAATTCACTGCAACTTCCGGGTGGCGATGCCGGTGTCGTTCGTGTCGACGGTCATCCGTCCAAGGCGCTCGCCTTCTCCTCGGATGTCACGCCGCGCTATGTCGAAGCGGATCCATTCGAGGGTGGCAAGCAGGCGGTGGCCGAATGCTGGCGCAACATCACCGCGAGCGGTGCAGAACCATTGGCGGCAACCGACAACCTGAACTTCGGCAATCCGGAAAAGCCGGAAATCATGGGCCAGTTCGTCAATGCGGTGCGCGGCATTGGAGAAGCCTGCCAGGCCCTCGATTTCCCGATCGTCTCTGGCAACGTCTCGCTTTACAACGAAACCAACGGGATCGCGATCCTGCCGACGCCAACGATCGCCGGTGTCGGCCTGCTGCCGGATTGGACGAAGATGACGCGTATCGGTTCGGCATCCTATGGCGACCACGTCATCATGATCGGCCTCGATGGCAGTCATCTCGGCTCTTCGATCTATCTGCGCGACATCGTCGGAAGCACGGATGGCCCTGCCCCGGAAGTCGATCTCTTTGCGGAACGCCGAAACGGTGATTTCGTCCGCTCTGCCATCCGCAATGGTCAGGTCACAGCCTGCCACGATATCTCATCCGGTGGTCTGGCTCTGGCCCTGGCCGAGATAGTCATAGCGTCAGGTAAGGGTCTCCGTATCAGTCTCGGCGAGTGCAAGGGAGCGGCCCATGCGCTCCTGTTCGGCGAAGACCAGGCGCGCTATGTCCTGGCCGTGCCGGAGGACGTGGCGAATTTCCTTTGCGCCAATGCTGAAGGAGCCGGAGTGCCCTTCCGCCGTCTCGGCGTGGTCGGTGGCGATGCGCTCGTCATCGATGATCTTCTCTCGCTTCCGATTCAACAATTGCGTGACGCCCATGAATCGTGGTTCCCTGATTTCATGGAAGGCGAGACCACACTCGCTGCGGAATGAGGAGTAGACTGCGATGCCCATGAGGCCTGGCGATATCGAAGACATGATCAAGGCCGCGATACCCGGCGCCAAAGTTACGATCCGCGATCTGGCAGGTGACGGCGATCACTACGCTGCGGAAGTGGTCGCGGAAGCATTCCGGGGCAAGAGCCGTGTGCAGCAACACCAGATGGTCTATGAAGCCCTGAAGGGCAATATGGGCGGCATTCTACACGCGCTTGCACTGCAGACGTCCGCTCCGGATTGATGATCGGCTAAAATGCGAACTGATATGCCCGGTCAAAGACTGGGCATATTTGCGGACGAGAACTTGGCGAAGGAAGCCGCCGGCAACGGACCGGCCGTCAGGAGCGTGAAATCGAACGGTGCGCGCAGGTCCGGTCCCAGCACATACTGGCGGTGAACCCGCAGGAAATCCCTCTTGATCTTGCGATAGCGTTCCGAAGCCAGCATATGCCGGATGCGGATGAAAACGATATTCGCCTGCGGCGCGTCCGCATGTCCGGCCAGCCTCACCACGGGTGCCTTGTAGAAATGGATGGCGTCCGTCAGACAATGGACATCCAGCCAGAAGATCTCCTTGCACCTGGCGATAAGCCCCACCCGCGAGCGCAGAACCGCTGCGGGACGTAGCAGCGCACATTGCAGAATAGCGCCGCCGAGAGTGGCGAAGACCACCCGCTTGCCGTTGAGAAGCTTCGGTTCTCGCTCCATCAGCATGCCGATGACATGCGCGGCAACGTTCGATCCCATGCTGTGCGAGGAAATGACATATTCCTCCGCCTCTTCGGCAAATGCCGCGCGCGCGGCCTCCGTACAGCGCTCGAGCCATTGATTGAAATGCGCCCTGTCCATTCGGGCAAATGCGACGGCCAGTTCCCAGTCCGCAAAAAGATGTAGCGTATGAAGACGCTCGGCAAGCGGCAGAAAAATGAGAGCGAAGAAGGCAATCGCAACCGGAATGCTCCAGAGAAAATGCCAGGCGGAAAGTCCGAGACCGTAAGGCAGCATCGCCATGGACAGGCTGATGAGAAGACCCACCGCCATCAACAGGAAGGGAAATATGAAGAACAGCCCAAAGCGCCAGGCATGACGGAAATAGCCCGCCATACCGCCATCCAGTGCCACGCGCGCCGCATTCAGATATCCATGCACGAGCCTAAGGACGAAGTTCTTGTTCCGTAACGCTCTAACGAGGTCGTCGTGATCGAGGATGTGAATGCTGCTCTGCGTCCTCCAGCCTGCGCCTTGTGCGTCGACAATGAAGGAGCGGACTCCGCTTGTTTCCGCCAGCTCCCCGGTGGAGATGTTATAATTCCAGACGGCAGCACTCTGCTTTGCCGAACGCTCATACCGTGCTCTGTGTGCTTGCGCATCGAGGGGTTCGAAGCCTGGAAAATGCAGGACGACCCTCTTCGTAATTTGATTCATCTATATCTTTCGCGGGAGCGTTCGCCCCCCAAATATTTCTAACCGGCGCAACGTTTCCGATGGCACGACAGGCCGGAAAAACATCTCGCAATTTCAACGCACGCTTGCTAACTGAACCGCCGCGGAATTCAATAGGGAGTGCAGGCGTTTCTCACCTCTGCAGCGCCGTGCGTCTTTTCAGGCGCACAAGGGTCGCCGTAGCACGTTTGAATTTTGCCAGCGCGATAAAGGCGGTTTTCGGAGGGGCAATGACCGATCTTGTCAAGGAACTGGTAAGCGGGGTTGTCGAGAGCGTTCTGAAGGAGATTCTCAAAAAGACAACCGGACGGACGACGACGAAACGCAAGAGACGGCAATCGCGTTCAACGACGACTGGCCGCTTAACGCAGAAGTCCGCTTCTTCCACGCGAAAGCCGGCCAGGAAGCAGACCAGCCGCCGGCGCACGGCCGCAAGCCGCAGCAAGCAGCGCACGCAGTAGCTTTCTCTCGCGAGAAGCGGGATTAAGTCGATTACTCTTGGTTGCTTCTGACAACCGTAACGATAGCGCAACAGCGTCATTCTTGCGCAGGGTTTCGCCGTTCTTTTTTGTTTTCGGCGCTGGAATTCCGGCTGTCACATGCTATCTAAGATGAACGATTGAACTGCGGGCCTTGAACCTGCATGTGAAAGGAAGATTTCATGAGCGGAATTCACGATTTCATCGACAACGAAGTCAAGAGCAACGACGTCGTTCTCTTCATGAAGGGCACGCCGCAGTTCCCGCAATGTGGGTTCTCCGGGCAGGTCGTCCAAATCCTCGACTACATTGGCGTCGACTATAAGGGCATTGACGTGCTTGCCGATCCGGAAATCCGCCAGGGCATCAAGGATTATTCGAACTGGCCGACGATTCCTCAGCTCTATGTAAAGGGCGAATTCATCGGCGGCTGTGATATCGTGCGCGAGATGTTCCAGGCGGGCGAATTGCAGCAGCACTTCCAGGAAAACGGCGTCACCGTTCGCGGCGCCGCCTGACCGGTCACCGGGCGCGCCTGCCCGGTTTCCAAAGTGATTTTTGCTATCAAGGCGCCACTGCGCAGGTGGCGCCTTGGATATTTTTGGGATCAATACTGTGACAAATCCTTCACAAACCGCGTCTGCTGGGCAGTTGCCCATGGGCAGGTTGGAATTCATTGCGCTTGCGGCTCTGTTGATGGCCGTGAACTCGCTTGCGATTGATATCATGCTGCCTGCCTTGCAGCAGATCGGCGAAAGCCTCGGCGTCGACAACGAGAATCATCGGCAGTATGTGGTCTCCGCCTATCTACTGGGCTTCGGTGGGGCTCAGCTCTTCTATGGTCCGCTGTCTGACCGCTTCGGTCGTCGTCTCCCGCTCCTGATCGGTCTCGTGGTCTATGTCGTCTCGGCTTTCGGCATTGCTCTTGTTCCGTCTTTCGCCGGTCTCCTCCTGTTGCGTTTCATTCAGGGGCTAGGTTCGGCCGCAACCCGTGTCATCACGATTTCGATCGTCCGCGACATCTATGGCGGTCGCCAGATGGCTGAAGTCATGTCGCTCATCATGATGGTGTTCATGATCGTGCCGGTCATCGCACCGGGAACCGGCCAGATCGTCATGCTCGTCAGCACCTGGCACATGATCTTCGTCTTCATCGGCACGATGGCAACGGCAGTCGGCATTTGGATGTATCTTCGCATGCCGGAAACCCTTCATCCCGAAAATGTCAGGCCCTTCACCGTGAAAGCCGTGCTTTCAGGTTTCGGCATCTTCTTCACGAACAGGATTGCCCTCTGTTACACGATCGCCAACACCTTTCTTTTTGGCGCTCTCTTCGGTTTCATTAATTCCGCCCAGCAGATCTATGTCGGGATTTACAAGCTCGGCGTTTATTCGCCGCTCGCCTTTGCGGGTGTCGCGCTGTTCATGGCCTTTTCCTCTTTCGCCAACTCTCAGCTCGTCGGCCGCTTCGGCATGCGACGCCTCTCGCACGGATCGTTGATTGGCTTTTCCACGCTCAGCTTCATCTGGCTTCTGGCCGAGATATACGGCCCCTCGCCCATGCCCTTCCCGCTTTTCATGGCCTTCTTCGCGCTGGTGATGTTCCAATTTGGCTGGATTGGTTCAAACTTCAATGCGCTCGCCATGGAGCCGCTCGGCCATGTCGCGGGGACCGCTTCCTCTGTTATCGGCTTCATGAGTACGGTTGGCGGCGCCCTGATCGGCGCCGGCATCGGCCAGGCCTTCGACGGCACCGCGACGCCAATGGTTGCCGGCTACTTCATCGTTTCGCTGATCGGTCTGGTTTTCGTGCTGATTGCCGAACGCGGCCGGCTTTTCCGTCCACAGAATGCGCCGATTTCAGGCGACGATTCGCTCGCCAGTTTCAACCACTGACAGGCCTCAAGATGAATCCGACGCAGTTGCAGAAGAAAGAACTCCAGGGCTCGGCCCGCATTGGCCTCGGTCTGTTCGAATTCATTGTGACCATCGCCATCATGACCGCGAGTGTCGCCATGGCCATCGACATCATGGTTCCCGCCCTTCCGAACATCGGCCATTCGCTGGGAGTAAGAAACAGCAATGACGCGCAGCTCGTCATCGGTGTGTTCTTTCTCGGCTTTGGACTGTCGCAGATCGTCTTCGGCAGCCTGTCGGATGCGTTCGGCCGCAAGAAGATCGTGCTCGGCGGCTTTGCATGTTACACGCTGGCGATGTTTGCCGCCTCAGTCACGGCCAGCTTCGAGATGCTGCTTGTCATGCGCTTCATCCAGGGCATAGGCGCAGCCGCGGTGCGTATCACCACTATGGCGGTCGTGCGCGACTGTTTCGGCGGCCGCGAGATGGCGCGCGTCATGTCCTATGTCATGATCGTCTTCATGATCGTGCCGATCGTCGCACCGTCCGTCGGGCAGCTGATCGTCCATTATGCCAACTGGCACTGGATCTTCATTCTGCTCGGCATCGTCGGCTCGCTGCTCTTTCTCTGGGCCCTCACCCGCCTGAAGGAATCATTACCGGAAGAGGAGCGTGTGCCACTTTCCGTGCACTCGGTGCTCTCCGGCTTCGGCACGGTCCTGACGAACCGCATCACCTGCGGCTACATGATCGGGCTCACGCTTTTCACCGGCATCATCTGTGCCTATGTGGTCTCGGTGCAGCAGGTGTTCGGCGAGGTCTATGGATTGGGCGACCGGCTGCCGCTCGCTTTCGCCGCAACGGCGGCCGGTATCGCCGTTGCCAATTTCGCCAACAGCTATTTCGTCCGTAAATTCGGCATGCGCCGTATCTCGCATGGGGCGATGATCATCTTCACAGTTCTGTCGACGGTGGGTTATTCCGTGGCCCTCGGCGGTACGCCGCCTTTCGCCACCGCTTACATTCTCTTCACGATCCTTCTGATGATGTTTGCGCTGATTGCGACGAATTTTACCGCGATCGCTCTCGAGCCGATGGGCCATCTCGCCGGAACCGCGACAGCCGTCAGCGGCTTCGTCTCCACCACCGGGGGAGCCTTGCTGGGTGGCGCCATCGGTCAGATGTTCAACGGCACGATTCAGCCGATACTTGGCGGCTTCGCCCTCTTCGGCGCCCTGACGATCCTTTCGACCCTCTGGGCGGAAAAAGGCAGGCTCTTCACGCATCCTGGAGACAGCCCGCAACTCGATGCGGGCGCTGGTCATCTCTAAAGGAAGTTTTCACGGTGTTCAGACCGTGAAGACCTCCCGTCGCAGCAATTCCCAGGACGCCTTATCCGGCGCAATCAGCAGCCCGCCGTCCACGTGATGCGGCAAATAAGGCGTGCCATTGAAGCGGGCGGCATAGGCGCCCGCCTCCTGTGAAATCAATGTTCCTGCAAGATGGTCCCACGGCATAAGCTTGTTGTACATGAGATAGTGGACATGGCCGCCGGCAAAGACCCGGTATTCATGTGCGGCGCAGCGATAGTTGGTGAGGAAGCGCACCTTGGCGAGATTTGCCAGAATCTCGGCCCGCTTCTCCTTCGGGAGATAGCCGGTAGAGGCCATGCCGACCATCTGATCCAGCGGAACCGGCGCGGCGACCCGCAGACGTTCCGCCTCGCCGGTCGGCCGTCTCAGCCAGGCTCCGCCGCCCTTTTCGGCAATCACCCAGTCGTCGCCCATCGGATCGAAGATGATGCCGGCCACCGTTTCGCCTGCGACGACCACAGAACCCATGACACCGAAGGCGGGAATGCCGGAAGCGAAATTGAATGTGCCGTCGACAGGATCGACGATGATCGCGAGACCGGCGCTTCCGAGCTTGCCGAGCCGCGTCGGATCCGCAGCGACCGACTCCTCGCCGATGAAGAGCGCATCCGGCCAGCGCGCCGCCACTTCGGCGCTGATCAGCTGCTCAGCCTTCTCGTCCGCCTCCGTCACAAGATCGGTTGCTTCGGTCTTGGCGCGAACATCTGAGCTGCCCAGCCGTCGGAAGCGCGGCAGAATCTCCGCCTTTGCGGCGTGACGCAGCAGATCGGCCAGGGCCTGAACGTCAATCTTCGATACCATCCTCGATCCTTCTCTACTCTTCGTTCAGAGCCCGACAATCTCGCGGGCGATCATTTTCCAGCTCTCCCGGTCGGGCGCGGAGATGATACCGCCGGAGGTCTCACCAGGAAGATAGGGCGTTCCGTCGAATTTCGCCGTATAGCCGCCGGCTTCATGATGCGCGAGCACGCCAGCCAGGTGGTCCCATGGCATCTGCTTCTCATGACCGATGAAATGCAGCCGCCCGCTCGAGACCATCCAATATTCGTAGGCAGAGCAGTTCATCGAAACGGCCATCTTCGCCTTCGCCATGTTTCCGGCCACGAGCGGGCGGGCCGGAGGCGACATGTGGGGCCAGGAGAATGTCCCGACCATGGCGTTGAGTTCCGTCGGCACGGCGACCGCAAGCCGCGTAGTCTGGCCGTTCCTGCGATTGAGAAACGCACCCGCGCCCCTTGCCGCCACGATCGTGTCTCCAAGGATGGGGTCGTGAATAATACCGGCCACGGTCTCGCCCTTGACCGTCACGGCAAGGATTGTGCCGAAGACCGGAAGACCGGCCGCAAAATTGAATGTGCCGTCGACCGGATCGATCACAAAGGCAAGGTCGGCATTGGCAAGCGCCGGCACGACCGACCTGTCGGTCTCGTAGGATTCCTCGCCGACGATCAGAGCGGACGGAAATCTCTGCTTCAATGCCGCCGTGATGTGCTTTTCCGCCAGAAGATCGGCCTCGGTAACGAGGTCGATGGATGAGGTCTTCTCGGAAATGTCGCCGGTGCGGAGATTGCGGAAGCGCGGCATGATTTCGGCAGCCGCAGCGTCAGTGACGGCGGCCACGAGGAATTCGAGGTCTTGATCGGAGATTTTCATGGACGGTTTTCGTTTCGAAGAGGAGGAGAAAGATCCTCTTATGTCCGATTCTGTGACGGATCGGTGACGGCGAGCGCGGAAAAATCAAACAGCTTCGGATCAAACAGGTGAGATGCGTTCACATGGGCCAATGCTCTCAGCATCGTATCCTTGCGCCCCGGCATGCGCCGTTCGATATCAGCCAACATATCCTTCATTGCATTGCGCTGCAGGCCGTCCTGAGAGCCGCAAAGATCGCATGGAATAATGGGGAACCGCATGGCGGTGGCGAATTTCGCCAGATCATCTTCGGCGCAATAGGCGAGCGGACGCAGCACCATGAGGTCGCCCTCGTCGTTCAGAAGCTTTGCAGGCATGGAGGCGAGACGTCCGCCATGGAAGAAGTTCATGAAGAAGGTTTCGAGAATATCCTCACGATGGTGGCCGAGCACCAGCGCATCACAGCCTTCCTCACGGGCAATTCGATAGAGATTGCCGCGGCGCAGACGCGAACAGAGCGAGCAATAGGTTGCACCGTCCGGCACCTTCTCCTTCACGATCGAATAGGTGTCGCGATATTCGATGCGGTGCGCCACTCCGATTGAGGTCAGGTATTCCGGCAGCACGTGCTTGGGGAAATTCGGTTGGCCTTGGTCGAGGTTGCAGGCGATGAGCTCCACCGGCAGCAGGCCGCGCCATTTGAGATCCAGCAGAATGGCGAGCAGTCCGTAGGAATCCTTGCCTCCGGAAAGGCCGATCAGCCAGCGCTTCTGGCCGTTGAGCATCTGGAAGTCGTCGATTGCCTGGCGCACCTGCCGCAGCAGCCGTTTGCGCAGCTTGTTGAAGGAGACGGTATGCGGCGTATCGGCAAAGAGAGCGTGGCCTGTGCCGCCTTCGTCATCCATGTCGTCATCGGCTATCGTCGCTGCAATATTCATCCCATTGTTCCGTTAGGTGCCTGGACCTCGTTTTCCCATAGCAGAAATGCCCGGAGCACAACACCACGTCGTTGCCCTCCCCGGACAACAAAAAGCCGCCCCGAAGAGCGGCTTTCCATCTGCGAAAACGTATCGCGTTTATTAACGCGAGTAGAATTCGACGACCAGATGCGGTTCCATGACGACCGGATACGGAACGTCCGTCAGAGCCGGGACGCGTGCGTAGGTCGCGACCATCTTGTTGTGGTCGGCTTCGATGTAGTCAGGAACGTCACGCTCAGCGAGACCGACCGATTCCAGAACGGAAACGAGTTCCTTGGACTTCTGACGTACTTCGATGACGTCGCCCGGCTTGCAACGGTAGGAGCCGATGTTGACGCGGACGCCGTTCACGGTCACGTGGCCATGGTTGACGAACTGACGGGCGGCAAAGACCGTCGGTACGAACTTAGCGCGATAGACGATCGCGTCCAGACGCGATTCCAGGAGGCCGATCAGCTTTTCAGCCGTGTTGCCCTTGATGCGGTTTGCTTCGTCGTAAATCGCACGGAACTGCTTCTCGCGGATGTCACCGTAGTAGCCCTTGAGCTTCTGCTTGGCGCGCAGCTGCACACCGAAATCCGAAAGCTTGCCCTTGCGGCGCTGGCCGTGCTGGCCCGGGCCATATTCGCGACGGTTCACCGGGGACTTCGGACGGCCCCAAATGTTTTCGCCCATACGGCGGTCAATCTTGTACTTGGACGATTCGCGCTTGCTCATCGTATTTCCTTTTCAAAGTGTTATGTCGGTTTGTTACCAAACCGCGCGAAGGAAACACGCCCTCCTTTGACCTCTTTTCGGAGGTCCGACAGGATTTTCCACGTTACGCGAACAGGGAGAACCCACGGGACATGTCAAATGAAACACCGGACATTGCTGCCCGGTGCTGGCCGCGTCTTTAGCAGAAGTCATAAAAATGTCAACAGCGGGAATCGCTTTGGGTCCTATTCCGCGGCTTGCTGTGCACCGTCTCCGTCCGGCGCATTGGCGTCGCCCGGCGCGGTTTGGCAGTTCATGTCCGGGAAGGCGACGATGCGCTTGCCGGAAAAGTCGGTGTGCACCACGATGGTACCCTGCTCCTCGAAATAGCCGAGCAGGCGGCGGGCGCGACGGGCTGAATGCGTGCCGTAGGCGCGCGCGATGCGCGCATCCGAAGGGCACGGCTCGCCGCAGACAGCGCTCTTGGCCAGCATGAGGAAGACGCCCTGGAGATCGTCGGTGACTGTCGATGAGAGAGAGAGTGCCGTTGCCCAGGCCTCCGTCTCAGCGGTAGCGGCATCGACGCCCGAGCGGGAGATTGCGACACGGCGGCGGAACTCCGGCAGCGAGATCGGCGGACCCGGTACGCGGCGCATGCGCAGCCGTACGAGGAATTCCTGATAGAGGACGGAATCGGTGCGGAAGGCGGAGGCTGGATCGTCGAGTATTTCGGCAAGCACGGTCACAAGTCGTTCCTCGCGCTCCTCGACGGAAAGCTCCGGCTGACTGGCGCGTGCTTCGACAGGCGCCGGCGCAGCCGCGGGGGTCGAGCGGGAAAGTTCAGCGAGGATGTCCGTCGTCGGTCTCGGGGCCGGTGGCGCACGGCGCACGATCGGCCGCTGGAATTCCTCGGGGTCCGGCGTGAAGATCAGGTCTTCGACATCCTGCGGCGCGTCCGGCAGCGGCATCAATTTCGGGCTGGAGGAGCGCGCCGAAGTTTCCACCGTACCGATGGCGATCGGCAGCGGACGTCGCGAGAGCGCCGGGCCGAGAGCGACGAAATTACCGCGCTTCAGATCGCGAAACATCTCCGCCTGCCGCCGATCCATGCCGAGCAGATCGGCGGCGCGCGCCATGTCGATATCGAGAAAGGTGCGCCCCATCAGGAAGTTCGAGGCTTCGGCCGCCACGTTCTTGGCAAGCTTGGCAAGACGCTGCGTGGCGATGACCCCGGCAAGCCCGCGTTTACGCCCGCGGCACATCAGGTTCGTCATGGCGCCGAGCGACATTTTTCGCGCATCCTCGGAGACATCGCCGCCGACGGAAGGCGCAAACATCTGAGCCTCGTCCACCACGACGAGCACTGGATACCAATATTCGCGGTCGGCGTCGAACATGCCGTTCAGGAAGGCTGCGGCAGCGCGCATCTGCTGCTCGATATCAAGTCCTTCCAGTGTCAGGACACACGAGACGCGGTGCTGTCGGATACGATTGGCGATGCCGGCAAGCTCGGCCTCCGTGCGTTCGCCATCCACCACCACATGGCCGAATTTGTCGGAAAGCGTGACGAAATCACCTTCGGGATCGATAATAACCTGCTGCACCCATTGCGCCGATTGCTCGAGAAGACGGCGCAACAGATGGGATTTCCCGGAGCCGGAATTGCCCTGAACGAGCAGACGGGTCGCCAGCAGTTCCTCGATATCGAGCGTGGCCGGCGTGCCCCCGGACGCTGTTCCCATATCGATTCCAACCTGCAATTTGCGACCTCGTTCAAGACTCAGATGTGTGGACGCCCATTTTCACCAAATGGAGCGGCTCGGTCTATCAAAGAATCCTTCGGTTTTCGCGGGGTAGGATTGCAAAACCCACAGGGGAATATCTAAGCCGTGGCACGACGATAGAGCGCCAGCGATCCAGCAAGCGCGAGCAGTGCGCCGCCGCAGATGCGATCGAGCCAGAGCGCCCCGGCCTTCCTCAGCATATGCACGGCCTGGGCGCCCAGCAGCGCATAACCGAACATGACGAGCAAATCGATTGCTGCAAAGACCAGCGCAAGGATCGCATATTGCGGCAGTTGCGGCAGATCCGGTGCGATGAACTGGGGGAGGAATGCGGAGAAGAACAGATATCCCTTCGGGTTTGTCACGGCGACCAGAAAGCTTTTCAGGAAGATCTGCTGGGCGGAACGCGATCCGGTATCCGCCGCCGGCGCCGAGACGTCGATCGTGCCCTTCGATCGCAGCAGCATGATGCCCAGAAAGGCAAGATAACCGGCACCCAGCCACTTGATGATGGAAAACCAGAATTCCGATGCTGCAAGCAGTGCACCAAGCCCCAGCGCGACTGCCCCGATGAGGACAAAATCGGAGACAACCGCTCCGGCCATTCCGAAACAGGCGCGCCGAGCGCCGTAACGCGAACCATTGGTCAGGGCGAGCAACACAGTCGGACCCGGCGTTGCGATGCCGATCAATGATACCATTGCGAATGCAAGAAGCGTCAAGTCCGTCATTTCCATCCCTCCCAAGGCGGAT
Organism: Sinorhizobium sp. CB7; assembly: GCF_041357635.1. Taxonomy (NCBI): domain Bacteria; kingdom Pseudomonadati; phylum Pseudomonadota; class Alphaproteobacteria; order Hyphomicrobiales; family Rhizobiaceae; genus Sinorhizobium; species Sinorhizobium sp. CB7. The sequence continues at coordinate 426,191 of NZ_JAULLL010000002.1, read as the reverse complement.
GGTGCAGATCATCATCGGATGAGATCTGTCGCAACCGAATTCATGCCGACGTCAACTTCCGCTCACCTATCGTTGTTGCGCTGCCAGTAAATAGAGTATGTCTGGCTCATTTTCCGCGTTCTCAGCGCCATCGGTTTCTCTCATGGCCACAAACCCATGCGCCTCGTAGAAGCGGCGTGCCCGATCGTTGCGTTGGAATGTCCAGAGAAAGAGCTGCGGCGATGCCGATCGGGCAACCTCGAGCAAACGCGAGCCGATACCGCGTCCCTGCGCGGCGGGAAGCACGTAGAGCTGATCGATCCAGTCCCGACGAAATGCGATAACGCCGAGCAACAGATCATTGGCGGCTGCGCCCCAGACCTCGCAGTCATGGAAAACGTGCTCGCTCCAGAAATGCTGGTCTTCCTCCGGTGTATGAAGTCCCATGAGCCAGGGCAGCCGTTCATCGAACGACGCGCGGTGAACGCGCGCCGCGGCCGGCATGTCGGCAAGGGCGAGTCTCCGGATTACGATCTCGCCGCTTCCCATCTCAGGCCTTCAATCCGAATCCCTGCATCAGCCGGCGTGTCGGAAAATCGGGCGCGCCGGAGGTGAAGACGGCAAAATCGAAGCCGTCGGGATGCACGGCATCGACGATCTGAGGGACAAGCCGTCGAGCCTGTCTTGCGATCGCTTCTGCCGGATCGAGCCAGTCGACTGGCCAGGGCGCCAGCCGGCGGAAGACATTGGCCATGAAGGGATAATGGGTGCAGGCGAGCACGATGATATCCGTCTTCCTGCCGTCTCTCTCGATGAAGCATTGGTCTATTTCGGCAGTCACGGCCTGATCGGAGACAGCATCGCCGCGAATATAGGCTTCCGCCATCCGCGCCAGATTTTCCGAACCGACCAGTCGGACATGGCACTGCGTCGCAAAGGATTGGATCAGATCACGGGTATAGGCGCGCTTCACCGTTCCCGGGGTGGCAAGCACCGAGACCAAACCGGAGCGCGTTCGCTCGGCCGCCGGTTTGATGGCCGGTACGGTGCCGACGAAGGTCATCTGGGGAAAGGCCGCCCGCAGGTCGGCGCCAACAAGCGTGAAGGCGGTATTGCAGGCAATGATGCAGACTTCCGGATCGTGCTCCTGCAGGAGCTTTGCGAAAAGCTTGATGATCCGCTCTTTGAGCGCATTCTCCTCCCAGCCGCCATAGGGAAAGCCGGCATCGTCCGCGATGTAGATGAATCCGCGTTCCGGCATGAGTACCCGTGCCTCACGCAGGACGGTCAGCCCGCCAATCCCCGAATCGAAGACCAGAACGGGTTTCAGCTCATTCGCCGGTGGTGTCATTGCTTGGCGGTTCCTTGGTTGCGGCAGGCGAGCCGCGTCCACGCGGAGATTTCCGCGAGAAGCGGTCGAGAGATGAAATCACGCCGCGCAACACGCTGATTTCCTGTTCCGTGAAGGCGCGGCGGGACAGGACAGCACGCAGGTTGTCGACCATTTTCGGCTTTTTCCCGGCAGGGTGGAAATATCCGCGCGCATCGAGGGCTTCTTCGAGCTGATCAAATAGACCAAAGAGTTGCTTTTTGGTCGACGGTCGCTGCTCGACCGCCTGAAACGGAACGGCGCCGAGATCCTCCATGCCGGATTTCATCCATTCATAGGACATCAACAGAACGGCCTGGGCGATATTCAGCGATGCAAAGGCGGGATTGACGGGAAAGGTGACGATTTCGTCTGCAAGGGCAACTTCCTCGTTGGTAAGCCCCCAGCGTTCGCGGCCGAAGAGGATGCCCGTCCCCTCGCCCGCAATGAATTTCTCGCGCAAGGTCCGGGCGGCTATGACCGGAGAGCGTACCGGTTTGTACCCGTCACGCTCGCGTGCGGTCGTTGCGTAGACGAAATTGAGATCTGCGATCGCCTCTTCCAGCGTGTCGTAGACCCGCGTTGCTTCGATCACATGGTCTGCCTTGGATGCCGCCGCCTGTGCCTTTTCATTCGGCCAGCCGTCACGCGGATTGACGAGGCGAAGTTCAACCAGCCCGAAATTGGCCATGGCCCGGGCGACCATGCCGATATTCTCGCCCATCTGCGGTTCGACCAGGATGATCACCGGTCCTTCGGCCAGAAGTTGACGCTCGCTGTTGGTGCCTGCCATGAAATGCCGATCCTGGCGGAATGCCGAAAATGTACGCGGTTTTCGGACGACATCCCGCTCTAAATTTTGATGTGGCGCCCTCGAGGCGCATTCATAGCGGGAATAGCGAGGGAGGCCACAAACGGCAAGGCCCTTGCTTACGGATAGAGCCTATCCAGCATCGAGCCGATCATTTCGATGCCGAGCCGCGATCCCTTGCGCGACAGCGGCAAATTGTGTCCGGCCGAGCGTGGAGTCTTGCGTTCGACGAAGAAACATTCCGATCCGCGCGGCGAGATATCGGCAAGCCGTGCCGTGTCGGCGGCCAGCTGCCGCTGGATATCCCCATCGGCCGCCATTGCGGGATCGTAGTTCCTCGCCGTGATCCGCGCCCAATAGGTCGCCGCGAGGAAGAGCGCCAGCGTCTGCCGGATGCGTCCCGGCCGGGTGACCATGGACCAGGAGGAACCAAGCGGCCGGACCGAAGTCGTCAGGTCCCGGTAAGCGGCATCAAGCTTTTGCGAAAGCGGCATCAGTTCAAGATGTGCCTTTCCCGCGGCGGCCGCACTTAGGAGTTCACCCAGCGCTCCATACCATCGCTCCAGCGCGGTATCGACGGCACCGCGTGTGCGGGCCGGAAAGACGAGAAAGGCGACAAGGATTCCCGCCGCGGAACCGATTAACGTCTCGCCGAGCCGCAATTGCAGCAGGTTGAACGTCAGTGCACCGGTCATCCCGTAGATAAGGCATAGGACAATGGAGATGAAGAAAGTCATCATCGCGTATGAAATCTGCAGGAAATAGAAGGCCAGGAAAATGCACATGGCCGCGGCCAGCATGGAGATCGCAAGATGGCTGGTAAGCAGCGTCGCGAGGCCGAGGCCGATCACGATCCCGAAAAGTGTGCCGATCGAGCGCTGGAGCGCTCTGATTGCCATGTCACCCCGCGATGTTGTGTTGGAAAAAACCAGAAATGCCGTCAGGACCGACCAGAACCACCTCTCGCGGGAAAGCGCCAGGCCGAAGGCCATCGCGATTGCCGAAGCGAGCGTGATCTGGAGCGCGGATCGCAGCAGCGGATTTTGCAGCGAAAAGTCGATCTTCTCCGGCGAAGTCGTCTCGCTTATGCTTTCAATTTCAGCAAAGCCGGTTTCTCTCGCCTTGGCGATCGTATCTGCGAGCCCCTTGCGGGTTTCTCCGAGCCATAAAAGCGCCTGTCTCGTTTCATCCTGACTGCCAGCTTCGGCATTTATCCCGGTTTCTTCCTGCCTCTCCAGAGAAGCTCCATCATTTTCGATCACTGCGTGAACCAGTGCAAAGGGCGGAAGCTGCTGCCGGCTGAGCACGATCACGCTCTCGGCCGCAAGATGGACGTCGAACAAGCGCAGAGCCACCTCCGCCGCTGGCCCGCTATCACTGTCGAAAACTCCACCGGCGGGGCGTGGCACGAAACTTTCCGCCATCAGGACGACTTCCTTTAATCGCTCCTCCGCTTGGCGAAGTTCATTGCGGTCAGCCTCGCTCACCCTGCCTTCCGCTGCGATGGCCGCCAGCTTGTAGAGTATCTCATTGACCCTGCCTTGCACGCTTTCGAGCGATCGCAGCAAATCCCGGCGCCAGTCGTCCGGCAGCATCCAGGCACGCACGACATGGCCAACCACCAACGCGACGAGTGGTCCAATGGCGATAACAGGCAATTCGCTGAGATTCGGCTCGAAATAGGCTCCCATGAAATAGGAGATGAAGGCGAACATGCCGATGGCAAATCCACGTGGCCCGAAGATCCGAGCCGCCGCTGCGAGAAAGATGATGACGAGAAAGACGAAGTCAGACAGGAGGCGGTGATCCTTCAAACCGGCGGCAATGGTGACCGCCATGAGGCTTGCGAGACCGCCGAGGAGACGCGTGACGAACTGGCGGGCAGTCCCCTTGTCGCGAACCGACACACCGCCCTGAATGGAAAGAACGACTCCAAGCCCAAAGGCGGATGTAGGTAGCGGCAAAACGAGATAATGGATGGCGATCAGAATGAGGAAGGAAATGATGATGGTGAGCGTGACCCGCGACGCCATGCGGAATCGTGAAAGCGCTGGATCATTGGCGAGAATCCAGTCTCTGATCTGAAATCCCGAACCGATCACGCCCCTGTCCTCTTCCGAAATCAACCGGTTAGCCGGAGGATGGCAAATATCGCCGCGGCTTTGCAATCAAATCACGATCGCACCGATGCCATGCGCCTTTTCGGCGCTGGTCCCGCATGAATCCACTGCATGGCGCCGAGCTGTTTGGCAACCGGAAAACAGCCGACTGGTCTATGAAAAAGACCTTTGGGGGCGCGTCAAAAGACCTCCCGGCGGCGCTTGCGGCTTTGCGTTCCCTGTTCACAGTGCTATAGCCCTCGGGATTTCCATTTACCCACCGGGACGTCCGTCCCCATAAGCTCAGACGAGGCAGGAATATGAAGAAGATCAAGGTCGCAAACCCTGTTGCCGATCTCGACGGCGACGAAATGACTCGCATCATTTGGCAGCTCATCAAGGAAAAGCTGATCTTCCCCTACCTCGATCTCGACATCGATTACTACGATCTTTCCGTCCAGAACCGCGACGCCACGAATGACCAGGTTACCGTCGACGCGGCCAACGCCATCAAGAAATATGGCGTCGGCATCAAGTGCGCGACGATCACGCCGGACGAAGCCCGCGTGAAGGAATTCAGCCTGAAGGAAATGTGGAAGTCCCCGAACGGCACGATCCGCAACATCCTTGGCGGCGTCATCTTCCGCGAGCCGATCATCTGCAAGAACGTGCCGCGCCTCGTTCCTGGCTGGACGCAGCCGATCGTCGTCGGTCGCCACGCCTTTGGCGACCAATACCGTGCCACCGACTTCAAATTTCCGGGCAAGGGCAAGCTGACGATCAAGTTCGTCGGCGAAGACGGCCAAGTCATCGAGAAGGAAGTCTTCAATGCGCCCGGCGCCGGCGTTGCCATGGCCATGTACAACCTTGACGAGTCGATCCGCGAATTCGCCCGCGCCTCGATGATGTACGGACTGATGCGCAAGTGGCCCGTCTATCTCTCTACCAAGAACACCATTCTCAAGGCCTATGACGGCCGCTTCAAGGACATCTTCCAGGAAGTCTACGAGACCGAGTTCCTGGATCAGTTCAAGGAAACCGGCATTACCTACGAACACCGCCTGATCGACGACATGGTCGCTTCCGCCCTGAAGTGGTCCGGCGGCTACGTCTGGGCATGCAAGAACTATGACGGTGACGTCCAGTCCGACACGGTCGCACAGGGCTTCGGCTCGCTGGGCCTAATGACCTCGGTCCTTCTGACGCCGGACGGCAAGACCGTCGAAGCCGAAGCTGCCCACGGGACGGTCACCCGCCATTACCGCCAGCACGAGAAGGGTCAGGAAACCTCGACGAACTCGATCGCTTCCATCTTTGCCTGGACCCGTGGTCTCGCCCACCGCGCCAAGCTCGACAACAACCAGGAACTCGCAAAGTTTGCCTCCACGCTCGAGACCGTCTGCGTCGCGACCGTCGAAGACGGTTTCATGACGAAGGACCTCGCGCTGCTCATCGGCCCCGATCAGCCGTGGCTGTCCACCACCGCCTTCCTCGACAAGATCGACGCGAACCTGCAGAAGGCAATGGGCGCCTGAGCCACACGGCATCGTCACTATCGAAAAACCCGGCCATCGTGCCGGGTTTTTTTCGCCCAACCTCGCCCCTTACCGCGGGCTGCACCGCCAACGGCCGAAACCGTGTGGTTGAAACTCGCGGCGGGGAATGTTAGTTGTAGGGAACATAGAGAGAACGATGGGGGAGATAATGAACGAGGAGATCACGTTTTACACCAATCCTATGTCGCGTGGCCGCATCGCCCGCTGGATGCTGGAAGAAATCGGTGTTCCCTACAGAACCGAATATCTCGATTTCGGCACGACGATGAAGGAACCGCGCTATCTCGCCGTCAACAGAATGGGCAAGGTCCCTGCGATCCGTCATGGTGATACCGTGGTGACGGAATGTGCGGCGATCTGTGCCTATCTGGCGGACACATTTCCGGAGAAAGATCTGGCACCCAGGCCGAATGAGCGTGGCAGCTACTATCGATGGATGTTCTTTGCGGCGGGCCCGCTCGAAGCCTCCGTCACCCTTCGCGCGCTCGGCTTCGAAATCCCGCCGGACCGCCAACGCATGGCCGGTTGCGGTTCCTTCGGCAATGTCATGGGAACGCTGGAAGAGGCGGTATCCGCCTCGCCTTACATCGCCGGCGATCGCTTCACCGCCGCCGACGTCTATGTGGGCTCGCATATCGGTTGGGGGCTCGGCTACGGCACGCTCGAGAAACGGCAGGCATTCGTCGACTATTTCGGCCGCCTCAGTGACCGCCCGGCCTATCGTCGCGCTAACGAGATTGATGATGAAGCGATGAGTGCCGCAAAATTGGCTGAGCATTCCAAACCGTAGTGAGTTGGAGCGCCTTTCGTTCAGACAGGTATGCGGTGCAATTGCGCTTGGATTAACAGCCTTCCCGTCGCAGCGTTTTTTATGGCATTGGCTGGTGCTACACCGCTGCAAACTCTTGCTGGATGGATAGTCGCTCAAGCATGTCGAAGCTTATTGAAATACTGGCCCCACGACAGAGTTGGGTCGACGATTTCCTGCGTCTTAAGCAGACTATCATGCGGGCTGCACCGGCTGGCGCGTATCTCCATCACATTGGCTCCACAGCCGTGCCCGGGCTCGCCGCGAAGGATATAACCGATATCCAGGTTACCGTGGATGACCTGGCTCAAATCGATGGCGCCGCTTTCGAACGGGAGGGCTTCAAATGCCGGCCGGGGCTTGTCGACCACTGCCCGCCGGGACTCGAGCTGGCCGAAAGCGAGCTGAGAAAACTGTTCTTTCGCGGTTCGGGTCGTCCAGCGAACGTACACATTCGTGAAAAGGGGCGATTCAACCAGCGTTTTGCACTTCTCTGCCGGTATTTCCTGCGCGCCCACCCGACGGCGGCAAGCGCTTACGCGCTCATCAAACAGCGTCTCGCCGAGCGCTTTCCAACAGACGCGGATGCGTATTACGATATCAAGGATCCCGTGTTCGACATCATCATGGACGGCGCCAACGAATGGGCGAAGGTCATTGGATGGTCGGAACCGCCAGGGGACTGATGCATGGTGTACAAAAGTGCGGCGGGCTCACTGCAACGATATGCATGAAAACAACAGCCTGAAACGAAAAGAAAAAAGGCGGAGATCAATCCTCCGCCTTCTCAAATTGCGTTATCGGTCGATTTTCGTTAGAGCGTTTCAGCTTTTCATGAAAGCGCAGAACCGCTCTAACCCTTTGTTTTTACGCAATTCCGGACGGAAAACCGCTTCGCACTTTTTCCTGGAATTGCTACTAGCCCGCCAGCGCCACCGCGACAGCTTCGATCGCCTGATCCGCCTTGGAACCGTCCGGGCCACCGGCCTGCGCCATATCGGGGCGCCCACCGCCACCCTTGCCGCCGAGGGCCGCAGATGCGACGCGGACGAGATCGACGGCGCTGAAGCGGCCGGTCAGATCGGGCGTCACGGCAACGACCGCGCTCGCCTTGCCGTCGTCGGAGACACCGATGAGCGTGATGACGCCGGAACCGAGGCTCGCCTTGCCGTCGTCGGCAAGTCCCTTCAGATCCTTCGGGTCTACACCGGAAATGGCCTTGCCGAGGAACTTAACGCCTGCGACCTCGCGCACCGAGTCACCCGTCCCGCCCTGCCCGCCGCCCATCGCGAGCTTGCGCTTGGCATCGGCGAGCTCGCGTTCCAGCTTGCGGCGTTCCTCTATCAGAGCTTCGACGCGTGACAGAACATCGGCGGGCTGTACCTTTAACGATGCGGCAAGCGCCTTCACGCGTTCATCCTGCTCGGCGAGATAGTCGCGCGCGGCTTCACCGGTGACCGCTTCGATACGGCGAACGCCGGCGCCGACGGCGCTTTCACCGAGGATGCGTACGAGCCCGATCTGGCCGGTCGCCGCGACATGCGTGCCACCGCAGAGCTCGATCGAATAGGATTTGCCCGCCTTGGTGCCACGCACGCCCTGCCCCATGGACACGACGCGGACCTCGTCCCCATATTTCTCGCCGAAGAGCGCCATCGCGCCCTCGGCGATCGCATCGTCGACGCTCATGAGCCGCGTCGTGACCGGTGCGTTCTGCAATACGATCTCGTTGGCCATATCCTCGACCTGCTTCAATTCCCCGGCCGACATCGGCTTTGGATGCGAGACGTCGAAGCGCAGGCGCTCGGGCGCAACCAACGAACCCTTCTGCGCCACATGCGTGCCGAGCACTTCGCGCAGTGCCTCATGCAGAAGATGGGTGGCGGAGTGATTGGCGCGCAGGCGCGAACGCCGGGCGTGATCTACCGTCAGCACAACCGGCTCGCCGGTCTTGATCCCGCCTTCCGACACCGTCGCGATGTGGACGAACAGGCCTTCGCCCTTCTTCTGCGTGTCGCTGACCTGGAGCTTGCCGCTCTCGCCGGCAATCACACCGGTATCACCCATCTGACCGCCGGATTCGCCATAGAACGGTGTCTGGTTGACGACAACCTGCACGCTGTCGCCCGCTGAAGCGCTGTCGACAACTGCACCGTTCTTGACGATTGCCTGAATCACGCCTTCCGCCGCCTCCGTGTCGTAGCCGAGGAACTCGCTTGCACCGAGCTTTTCCTTGAGCTCGAACCAGACGGTCTCGGTCGCCTTCTCTCCGGAGCCGGCCCAATGTGAGCGCGCTTCCGCCTTCTGACGCTCCATCGCGTCGGTAAAGCCGCTGATATCCACACCGATGCCGCGGGCGCGCAATGCATCCTGCGTGAGATCCAGCGGGAAGCCGTAGGTATCGTAGAGCTTGAAGGCCGTTTCGCCGTCGAGCATGTCACCCTTGCCGAGCGTCGTTGTCGCATCCGACAACAGCGACAGCCCCCGCTCCAGCGTCTTGCGGAAGCGGGTTTCCTCGAGTTTCAGGGTTTCGGAAATCAGCGCCTCGGCGCGCGCGAGTTCCGGATAGGCGTGGCCCATCTGCTGCACCAGCGTCCGCAGGAGCTTCCAGATCAGCGGCTCGCGCGCGCCAAGCAGCTCGGCATGGCGCATGGCGCGGCGCATGATACGGCGCAGCACATAGCCGCGGCCTTCGTTGGAAGGCAGCACGCCGTCGGCGATCAGGAAGGCGGAGGAACGCAGGTGATCGGCAATGACGCGATGGCTCGCCCGACGCTCACCCTCGGCCTTTACGCCGGTTGCCTCCTCCGACGCGGAGATCAGCGCCCGGAAGAGGTCGATGTCGTAGTTGTCATGCTGGCCCTGGAGAACTGCGGCAACGCGCTCCAATCCCATGCCGGTGTCGATCGACGGGCGCGGAAGGTCCACGCGCTCTTCCTTCGTCACCTGCTCGTACTGCATGAAAACGAGATTCCAGATCTCGATGAAACGGTCGCCGTCTTCCTCCGCGGAACCGGGCGGGCCGCCCCAGATTTGATCGCCGTGGTCGTAGAAGATTTCCGAACAGGGGCCGCAGGGACCGGTATCGCCCATTGCCCAGAAATTGTCGCTGGTGGCGATGCGGATGATCTTCTCGTCGGGCAGACCGGCGATCTTCTTCCATAAGTTAAAAGCGTCATCGTCGGTATGGTAGACAGTGACCAGCAGACGTTTCGCATCGAGGCCAAATTCCTTGGTGATCAGGTTCCAGGCGAGTTCGATCGCCCGTTCCTTGAAGTAATCTCCGAAGGAAAAGTTGCCGAGCATCTCGAAGAACGTGTGGTGACGCGCGGTGTAACCGACATTATCGAGGTCATTGTGCTTGCCACCGGCGCGCACGCACTTCTGCGCCGTTGCCGCCGTCTTATAAGGGCGCTGCTCCAGCCCGGTGAAAACGTTCTTGAACTGTACCATGCCAGCATTGGTGAACATCAGCGTCGGGTCGTTTCGGGGAACGAGCGGGCTGGACGGCACGATCTCGTGTCCGTTCTTCTTGAAGTAGTCGAGAAAGGTCGACCGGATTTCGTTCACACCGCTCATGTTTGGCCTTTCAATGCGTGAGGCAGGTCTCTACTGTAGTAAATCCAGTGGCTTTTATCGTCCGCTCCAGCCAGTGTCCAGCGGACAAAGAAAACCGGCCGCAATCTGGAGAGATAATGCGGCCGGTTTGAATTCAGGCTTAACCGGAAACGGCGATCACCGCTTCAAATTACATCTCCGCGGCGGCGTCACCGTCATCGGCCTCAGGACCACCGTTCTGGAGGAAGCGATCGGCGATCAGACCGGCATTCTGGCGAAGCGCCATTTCGATCTCGCGCGCCAGGTCCGGGTTATCGCGCAGAAACAGCTTGGCGTTCTCACGACCCTGCCCAAGGCGCTGACTGTTATAGGAGAACCAGGCGCCTGACTTTTCGACGATGCCCGCCTTGACGCCGAGATCGATGAGTTCGCCCGTCTTGGAGACGCCTTCGCCATACATGATGTCGAATTCGACCTGCTTGAAGGGCGGCGCCATCTTGTTCTTGACGACCTTGACACGGGTCTGGTTGCCGACGACCTCCTCGCGCTCCTTGACGGAGCCGATGCGGCGGATGTCGAGGCGGACGGAGGCGTAGAATTTCAGCGCGTTGCCGCCTGTCGTCGTTTCCGGCGAGCCGAACATGACACCAATCTTCATACGGATCTGGTTGATGAAGATCACCATGCAGTTCGAGCGGCTGATCGAGGCGGTCAGCTTGCGCAGCGCCTGGCTCATCAGCCGCGCCTGCATGCCGGGAAGATTGTCGCCCATCTCGCCTTCGATTTCGGCGCGTGGCGTCAGTGCCGCGACCGAGTCGACGACCAGCACGTCGATGGCGCCCGAGCGCACCAGCGTATCGGTGATCTCAAGGGCCTGCTCGCCGGTATCGGGCTGCGAGATGAGGAGGTTCTGAAGATCGACACCAAGCTTGCGTGCATAGACCGGATCGAGCGCATGTTCGGCGTCGACAAAAGCGCAGATGCCGCCCTTCTTCTGCGCTTCGGCGATCGTCTGCAGCGCGAGCGTCGTCTTGCCCGAGCTTTCCGGTCCGTAGATCTCGATAATGCGACCTTTCGGCAGGCCGCCAACGCCAAGCGCGATATCCAGCCCCAGAGAACCCGTCGAAATCGTCTCGATCTCGACCACATTCTCGTTCGAACCGAGCTTCATGATCGAGCCCTTGCCGAACGACCGCTCTATCTGGGAGAGCGCCGCTTCAAGTGCCTTGCTTTTATCCACCGATTTGTCCTCTACAAGCCGCAAAGAATTCTGTGACATCCGATCCACCTTTAGGTTATTGAAGCCGCATAGGCAACGTAGCCGCCGATGGGAATTTTGTACTCTATTTGTTCCGATGTCGCAAGGTCATATCAAGCAATTGAAAGAAAAAGGTAAAATGAGTTCTGTTCGGCATTTGTTTTCCTGTTTCATAGCAATAACTTATGGCGGATCTCGGGCATGCGGCGCCATCGGCCCGGGAATGCTCGATTCGCGCGATCCGCCGATGAAAGGGAACTTGCCGTGACGAAAAAGATTCTTGTCCTAGGCGGAGCCCATATCGACCGCCGCGGACGCATTCTCGCCGAAACCGCGCATGGTGCGAGCAATCCCGGCACATGGTTCGAGGAGCCGGGCGGCGGCGGCTTCAATGCGGCTCGTAATCTCGCAAGGCTCGGCTTCGGCGTGCGGCTGATTTCACCGCGTGGCGGCGACGCGGCAGGCGATGTCGTGGCAGAAGCCGCGCATCGGGCGGGCATCGAGGACAAGCCCTTCGTCTTTCTTGATCGCAGAACGCCAAGCTACACGGCTATCCTCGAAAGTAACGGCAATCTCGTCATCGCGCTGGCGGATATGGATCTCTATCGGCTGTTCGTGCCGCGGCGCCTGGCGATTCGCGCAGTTCGGGATGCGTTCGAGAAGGCGGATCTGATTCTCTGTGATGCGAACCTGCCGGAGGAGACCTTGGAGGCGATCGTCCGGCGGAGCGCATCGTTGGCAAAGCCGGTTGCGGCGATCGCGATCTCGCCCGCAAAGGCTGTCCGCCTGCGTGCCTGCCTCGAGGACATCGACTATCTCTTCATGAACGAGGCGGAAGCGGAGGCACTGAGCGGGAGCCGGCCGGACGCGCCGGAACATTGGCCGCGCCATCTGCGCGCTCTTGGGTTGAAGGGCGGGGTCATCACGCGAGGAAAGCTTCCGATCATCGCATTTTCCGCCGATACCGCCGTCAGCCTGCCACCGATTGCGGTAGAGCAGGTCGCCGATGTAACGGGTGCTGGAGATTCGCTTGCTGCCGGAATGCTCGCAGCACATCTTTCCGGCCATGATTTCGCAGAGGCGTTGCGTCATGGAGCCGCAGCGGCCGCAATCACTGTACAATCGCCCCACGCGGTCGCCGAAAATCTGACCCCTGACCTCATGGAGGCGACGCTCGCTCTTGTCCCTCAGGCAGAATTTCTGTCATGAACAGCAGAACTCCATCGAACGGATAACCGCATGACCCAAACCATTTCGCCTCTCCTGCCGATCTCCTACTCCAAGGAAGTCGCCGCCGCCAAGTTGCGCGGTGCACCGCTGGTCGCGCTCGAATCGACGATCATCACCCACGGCATGCCCTACCCCGGCAACATCGAGATGGCCCGCAGCGTGGAGGCGATCATCCGCGAGGAAGGTGCAGTGCCAGCGACGATCGCCGTCATCCACGGAACGCTCCATATCGGCCTCGAGGCGGAAGAGCTGGAAAGCCTCGCCAAGTCCAAGGGCGCAATGAAGGTCTCTCGCGCCGATCTCGCCTTTGCCATTGCCGAACGTCGCACGGGTGCCACTACGGTTGCCGCGACGATGATTGCCGCCGCCCGTGCGGGCATCAGGGTCTTCGCCACCGGCGGCATCGGCGGCGTCCATCGCGGCGCCGAGCAAAGTTTCGATATTTCCGCCGATCTCGAGGAACTGGCCAGGACCGGCGTTATCGTCGTCTGCGCCGGCGCCAAGGCGATCCTCGATATTCCGAAGACGCTCGAAGTACTGGAAACGCGCGGCGTTCCCGTCGTCACCTACGACAGTGCGGAATTCCCGGCCTTCTGGTCGCGATCTTCCGGGCTGCTGAGCCCGCTGTCGCTCAACAGTCCGGCAGCGATCGCCAATTTTCAGATGACCCGCGATCAGCTCGGTATTGATGGCGGCATGCTCATCGCCAACCCGGTGCCGGAAGCCGATGAGATTCCGCGCGAGGAGATGGAGATCTACATCCAGAGAGCGCTCGACAACGCGGAGCGCGACGAGGTCACCGGCAAGGCTGTGACCCCTTATTTGCTCGACGCTATCTTCCAGATTACCGAGGGCCGCAGTCTGAAGACCAATATCGCACTTGTCGAGAACAACGCACGGCTGGCGGCGGAAATCGCCGTTGCGCTTGCATCCTGACGGGGCCATCGGGCGCCCGAGCGGTTGGTTAGCGGTTCATCTTTCATGTAAAGATGAACATCTAAGCTTTTGTTTTTTCGCGTTTTCTTGCGGAAAGCTGTTTCGCGCTTTCCTGGAATTGCTCTAGCTGTCCAGCGCTTCGTGCACCGCGACGGCAAGCTGCTTCAGCGAAAACGGCTTGGCGAGAAAGCCGAACTGGGCATCGGCCGGGAGGTTGCGTGCGAAGGCGTCTTCCGCATATCCGGATACGAAGATGAACTTCATGTCCGGATATTTCTTGCGCAGTTCGCGCAGGAGCGTCGGTCCGTCCATTTCCGGCATGACGACGTCGGAGACAACGACATCGACCTTGCCTTCCAACTCTTCCAAGATCTCCAGAGCCTCGACGCCGGAACCGGCCTCGTGCACGGTATATCCGCGTGTTTCCAGCATGCGCTTGCCGCCGCGCCGTACGGCCTCCTCATCCTCGACAAGCAGGACGACGGCGGATTTGCCGGTCAGATCAGCGGGTTCCGCCGCGGAGACAACTGCGAGGCCTGGCTCCATCACAGAAGCCTTCCGGATTTCGCCTGCACTTTCCTCCGCGACTGACGGCGTCTCAGCAACATAACGCGGCAAGAAGATGCGGAAGGTCGTTCCCTTTCCGACCTCGGATTCGGGATGAATGTAGCCGCCCGACTGCTTCACGATCCCATAGACCATCGCTAGTCCGAGACCAGTGCCCTTTCCGACTTCCTTCGTGGTGAAGAAGGGCTCGAAGATCTTGTCCATGATTTCGGGAGCAATTCCCGTGCCGGTGTCGCTGACCTCGATCAGCACGAGCTCCTCATGCGGTAGCTCGGCGTAATTCAGCGCCGCCACATCAGCGGTGGAAAGATTACGCGTTCTAAGCGTCAATGTACCGCCGTTAGGCATTGCGTCACGCGCATTGACGCAGAGATTGATCAGGACCTGTTCAAACTGCGACAGGTCGGTCTTGATCGGCCAGAGATCTCGCCCGTACTCGACCTCCAGCTTGACATTGGTGCCGGAAATCAGCCGATCGACAAGCATTCGCAGGTCGCCGATGACATCTGTGAGGTTCAATACCGTGGGCCGCATCGTCTGCTTGCGCGAGAATGCGAGGAGCTGGCGCACGAGCACCGCGGCCCGGTTCGCATTGCGCTTGATCTCCATGAGATCGGCGAAACTGGCGTCCGAGGGGCGCGCCTGCAGAAGGAGATGGTCGGAAGACAGCAGAATCGCGGTCAGAACGTTGTTGAAGTCATGCGCGATGCCGCCTGCCAGCGTCCCGACGGCATTGAGCTTCTGAGTCTGCGCCATCTGAGTCTCGAGCGCTTTCTGCTCCGTCACCTCGACCGCATAGACGATTGCAGCTTCCTCAGGCGCCTCATCGCTCTGATCGATGACGGCGTTCACATAGAAGCGGAAATGCCGCGTCTCGTCCTTCGGATTACGGGAATCGATTGGCGAGATATCGCCCTGGCGATCCTTGGCTGCGGCGAGTGCCTGTGCAAGGTGCTGGTGCTCGGTCTCATGCACGATGGAATTGAGGAATGCGCCGCGCTCAATGTCATCGCGTGACACAATGTCCGAAAACAGCTTGAGGAACGGCGCATTGGTTCTGAGGATCCGGCCCTCACCATCGACGGATGCGATCGCCATGGGCGTATTATTGAAAAAGCGGGTGAAGCGCATGGAGGCAGCGGAGGCGGACTGCTCGCCCTCCCCTCCGGTCTGCCGCGCCAGCACGATCGTACGGCTCTCGCCCGGAGCGCCGTCGCGCATCGAACTGACGCTGTGGACGAGGTGGACCGGAAGGCTCTGTCCGTTGGTCTGCCGCAGATCGAGATCCAATGTAACCGTCTTCTTCAGGCCCGGTTCCGCCTGTACGGACTGTATCAGCGCCATGCCCTCGCCCGCCACCAAATCATTGATCGTCATGGAGCCGGGAACGAATTTCGTAAGATCGAGGCTCAGCCATTCCGCCAGCGTCGCATTGAGATAGAAGATCTCGCCCTTACGCCCGGCGGAGAAGAAGCCCGCCGGTGCGTGGTCGAGATAGTCGATCGCATTCTGCAATTCCTTGAAGAAGCGTTCCTGATCGTCGCGCTCGGAGGTGATGTCGGTGATCTGCCAGATGAACAGGCTTTGTCCGCGCTTTTCCTGTGGCAGCGCGCGCGCCTTCAGACGATACCAATGCGCACCGGCGCCGCCCACACCCATCGCCGGCCCAAGCGGCTTCAAGAGCCGGAACTCCTCGCTGCCTTCGCGGCCGTCGCGCAGTCCGTTGACAAGCCTGTACAGCGCTTCGTTGGATTCGCGGTGACGCGACAGCAGTGCTTCCAGCGTCTGCACTTGCGTCGCCTTCGTTGCCCCGGTGAGTTCGCCATAGGCGGTATTGGCGTAGATTACCCGACCTTTTTCATCGGTGATCAGCGTGCCGTCTGGATGGCTGTTGAGAAATGATCGGGCAAGAGTATCCGATTGCGACTGCGGCATCACTTCGACGAAGCCGATGATCGAGGAAACAAGAAAGAATATCCCCACCATGGCAAGGATGCCGAGCGCACCCAGCACGATCTCGTTGTCGAGGGAATTCTTAAACATGATGAAGGCGGCCGCCACGGCGACCAGCACGACCGCAAGGAGCATGATACGCAGTACCGTACCCGAACGCACTCCGCGATCCACCAGCGGCATGTTGTAGTCGTCAGCCTGACGCTTCGTCATGCATCCCTCACAATTGCAGCCCCTTTTCATGATAGCCCAAAACGGGGTCAGAATCGGAACTTCCGAATCTTCTTAGCAATTTGCGCCAGCGGCAAAAACACTGCGGCAGAGAAAGACCGCTTGAATTCACAAGGAACCGCTCCAGCTTTGGCTCTGATGGGACGGTCGAAGCCGATCGTTCCGGCGTTCCAACACGCCGCACAGGCCCTGCCCCGCCGAGGGCACTGGACAAACGGCGTCTTCATCCTGTCTAAGGAGAACGGAAAGTCGTTTTGGAAGTACCGGGGGCGAGGGAGTATTTGGAATATGTATGATGATCTTGTCGCAGCCTATGGAAACCGCTTCTTCCTCGCCGTTGGCGGAGTGGGAATAGCCCTACTCTGCTTGATCGGCATATTTTGGATCATTCGCAACCGCCGCGCACCTTCCCCCTTCGTACGTGGTGGCAGAAATCGCCAGCCCCGGCTTCAGGTCTTGGATGCGGCCGCGGTCGATACGCGCCGCCGCCTTGTCCTCGTTCGGCGCGACGATGTCGAACATCTGATCATGATCGGTGGTCCGACCGATATCGTCATTGAAAGCAGGATCTCCAATGCCGAAGCGCCTGTGACTGCCGTGCCCGCTTTCACCTCCAAGCCGGAAGTGAAGACCACGGAACCTTCGCCCGTATGGCCGGAACCGCGCGCCGTTCCCCGCTCCGTTGCGCCTGCCGTTCCGGTGGACGAACCGACGCCCCCCTATGTCCCTCTCGAAGCGACGCTTGAAAGTCTCCCGCGCAGAGAGCCCATTCTCGATGCGGAGCCATCTGTTCGACCGGCACCTTCTCCACAGCGGGAGCGTGCCGCTGCGCCACAGCCCGTTCCGGAACGCACTCCGTCAACACCGCCCCGCACCGCACAGGCCGTCGATATCCTGGACGCCCACCGCCAGCGGGTTCTTTCGCAACAGCCCCAACCTCAGCCGCCCGTAACGCCGCCGGCTCAAAGCCTGCCCGCCGCCGCGCAAGGTACGCCCGTCGTCCCTGATGATGGCAATGTCGCGCCGCCCGTAGCGCAACCGAGGCCACGGGAACTCGGAAGTGATTTCCAGCGTGTCCTGGAAGCGGAGATGGCAAGCAATCTGACAGCGGAACGGCTCGTGCCACCCGCGGGCGCCGCACCTCATCGCGCCAGCCAGCCGAGCCAGATGCCGCGTCGCGACCCGGAACTGCCCCCGATCACCGGTTCCGATGCCGCATTGCAGAAAGAGGTCGCGCGCATTTTCGGCGAGATGAGCGTCAATCGCGACAAGTGAAATTGTAAAGGCAACGCATGCCGCGCAAAAGTGTGCAGCGGTTTTGCGGGAACGGCATGCCCGAAGACAACAGCGTCTTCAGCGTCTTCATCTCACAAAATAGAAAGGCACGGCGAATGCCGTGCCTCGACTATTGATCCCGGAAATGCGGGTTATTCGTCGCGATAGACCTTTTCACGCCGCTCGTGGCGCTCCTGCGCCTCGATGGACAGCGTTGCGATCGGTCGCGCATCGAGCCGCTTCAGTCCGATCGGCTCGCCGGTTTCCTCGCAATAGCCGTAGGTGCCGTCCTCGATCCGCTGCAGCGCGGCATCGATCTTCGAGATCAGCTTGCGCTGGCGATCACGCGCTCGGAGTTCGATTGCCCTGTCTGTTTCGGAGGACGCCCTGTCGGCGAGGTCGGGATGATTGGCGCTTTCCTCAGCTAGATGGTCGAGAGTCTCGCGCGCTTCTCTGAGGATATCGTTTTTCCAGGCAATTAACTTAGCGCGGAAATATGCCTTCTGATTTACGTTCATGAACTCCTCGTCTTCCGAGGGAACGTAACTGCTAAGATCGATCTTCTCACTCAACGCGATTCTCCTGAAGAACATCTCATCTGGCGGGTGTATATCCCAACCGCATGTAGTGATTCAAGCCAAATACGATAGGTAAACAGATTTTTAAATCTGTCATAAAAATCGGCTAAGGCACTATTTTTTCAGCACTTATTCGTGGAGCTAATTCAAGCGCAACTTGCGAGCCGATCTTTGACTACTTGTCGCATCGCGCGGCTGCCGGGCATCAACTCGGGCGCTGTAGTTGACGGAGCTGAAGCTGAGAATGTAGTGAATGGGCCATTTCGTGTTCGGAATTTTTTGTCGAATGGTCGCCATTTCGCCTCCGCCATATCGAATTTATTTGCTGCGACATGCCGAGGCTGGATGGGCGCGGCCCGGAGAGCGTGATTTCGATCGCGCACTCAGCGCAAACGGATTTGCGGAAGCTGAGATTGTCGCCGATATCGCATCGGACAGAGGCTACAGGCCAGACCTCGTCATCAGTTCGACGGCCGTTCGCTGCCGACAGACGGCCGACGCAATCCGTCGGGTGATGGATCCGGACGTGGAGTTCCGTTTCGTCGACGAACTCTACAACGCATCGCTTCCTGTTTATATTGAGATCCTGCAATCCCAGAGGGGCGCGAACGCCATCATGCTGATCGGCCATAATCCGGTGATGGAACAGACACTTGAGGCGCTGATAGGCCACGAAGCGCTTTGCAAGGCGTTGCCCAACGGATATCCGACGGCGGGCCTTGCTATCGTCGACGCGCCTTCAAGCCCAGGATTGGCTTGGACTCTGAAAGAACTCTTGACGGAATAATCCGACGACGGTCTCGGCATGCGAAGCGAACCGCAAGGCGGCGCAAGAAATTTCCGGATAGGCAGTGTTGCAAACGAAAATCAGCCATGACCGGCGTTCTGCAATACCCGTCTCGAAATTTCTTTCCTCATTGCATAAATCATATGGACTTAGCTTTCATTCCGGGATCCCGCCTTGCCGCCAAGCCTGACCACCTTTACCGACGACGCGCGGATCGCGCTTGACAATCTGGCCGACCGAGCCGTGGGTCTCGTCAATCCGGCAATACGCCTCGGCGTGACGGGCCTCTCCCGTTCCGGCAAGACGGTCTTCATTTCCTCGCTTATCCATAACCTGCTGCATAACGGGCGCCTGCCGCTGTTCGAGGCGCTGCAGTCGGGTCGGATCTCTTCCGCCCGTCTCGAACCGCAGCCGGATGATGCGGTCCCCCGTTTTCAGTATGAGGATCATATCCGGGCGCTGGTGAAGGAGCGCGTGTGGCCCGATTCCACGCGGGCGATTTCGGAGTTGCGCATTACCCTCGATTATCAGAGTGCAAGCGGCTGGAACCGGCTGTTTTCTCCCGGCCGGCTCTCCATCGATATCGTCGACTATCCCGGGGAATGGCTTTTGGACCTGCCGTTGCTCGCCAAAGACTACCGAACCTTCAGCGAGGAAACGGTAGCGCTTGCCCGAAGCGGCGTTCGCTCCGAACTTTCGGGGAACTGGCTTGCTGCGACGGGTGCCGTTGATGTCAACGCGCCTGCGGACGAGATGCTTGTCCGGGATTTGAATGCAGCCTTTGCCGCCTATCTGCAGGCCTGCAAATCCGACGAGCGCTCGCTTTCCACCCTTCCGCCGGGCCGGTTCCTGCTGCCAGGCGACCTTGAAGGCTCTCCTGCCCTGACATTTGCGCCGCTCGCCGATTTACCGCCGGCCGCCAAGGCACCGAGGGGATCGCTGTGGGCGATGATGGAGCGCCGCTATGAAGCCTATAAGTCTGTGGTGATCAAGCCGTTCTTCCGCGAACATTTCGCGCGGCTCGATCGCCAGATCGTGCTTGTCGACGCGCTGCAGGCTCTCAACCGCGGCCCGGAAGCGGTCCAGGATCTGGAACGCGCTCTGACGGACGTGCTTGCCTGTTTCCGTCCCGGTCACAATTCCTTCTTCTCTTCCTTTCTCGGCCGCCGGATCGACCGGGTGCTGGTGGCGGCAACCAAGGCCGACCATCTTCATCATGAAAGCCATGACCGGCTGGAAGCGCTGACCCGCCGGTTGGTCGAGCGCGCCATCCAGCGCATCGGCATGGCTGGCGCCGGCATTGACGTCATGGCGCTGGCCTCCGTTCGCGCCACGCGAGAAGCAACCGTCAAGCGCGAGGGACACACGCTTCCGGTAATTGTCGGAACGCCCATGGCGGGAGAAACGATCGGCGGAGAGCGCTTCGACGGTACGCGCAAGACCGCGATATTTCCGGGAGACCTTCCGGAAGATCCGGAAACATTGTTCAAGAGCCTTGAATCCGACCCCGCAAACGTCCAATTGCCGGAAGTGAATGTCGTGCGCTTTCGTCCGCCCGAGATTGAGGAGACGGGCGGCGGCATCAAGCTCTCGGTGCCGCATATCAGGCTCGATCGCGCCATGCAGTTTCTGTTCGGGGATCGCCTCGCATGATAAAATCCAGTTCCCAGAATCCCGAGAGACCGCATCCTGAGAAACCGCATCGCCGCCCCGCCGCCTTTTCTTTCGAGCCGGAGGCAACCGCCGATGCGGCGCCCAGCCTGACAGCCCCCAAATCCCCGCTCCGTTCACCGCAGAGCTTCGAGGGCGACGTGATCCTCACCCCGGATGAAGAGGACCCGTTTCTGACCCCGCCCGAAGCGACGAACGATTTGGACCTTCCGGTCGCTGCGCCGCGTCGCCGCCAGTTTTCCTTCGCCAGGATCGCGCTTGGCGCTTTCGGTATCCTGATTTCGCTCGCGATTGGTCTGTGGACGGATCGCCTGATCCGCGATCTGTTCACCCGTGCCGACTGGCTGGGCTATGCCGCGCTTGCAGTGCTTGCGATCGGTATTCTTGCCGTCATCGCCGTTGTTCTGCGTGAGGTGGCCGGCATGATGCGGCTTGCTGCGGTGCAGACCATCAAGGTGGAGGCAGAAGCCGCCATTATCGAGACCCGTCCAGCCAGGGCGCGCGCTTTGGTGAACCGGCTGTCGGGCCTCCTTTCATCAAAGCCCGCGACGGCCAAGGGACGGGCAACGCTGAAAGCGGCCGAGGACGACATCATCGACGCGCCGCATCTCGTCGCTCTTGCTGAACGCGAGTTGCTGGCGCCTCTCGACCGGCAGGCGCGCGCCCTCATCCTCAACGCTTCGAAACGCGTTTCCATTGTCACGGCCGTCAGCCCTCGTGCCCTCGTCGATCTCCTTTATGTCCTTTATGAATCGGCGCGGCTTGTGCGTGCTATGGCTGATCTGTACGGCGGCCGGCCGGGAACGCTGGGCATGATACGCCTGATGCGCGACGTCATCGCCCATCTTGCCGTCACCGGCTCTATCGCCGCGGGTGACAGCCTAGTGCAGCAGGTGCTCGGCCATGGCCTGGCATCTAAACTTTCGGCCCGGCTCGGTGAGGGCGTCATCAACGGCCTCATGACGGCAAGAATCGGTATCGCGGCGATGGATCTCTGCCGCCCCCTGCCCTTCAAAGCGCTGAAGCGACCGGGAATCGGCGATTTCATCAGTGATCTGACGCCTACGATGACCGGCCGCAATAACCCGTAGATCGACGCGCCAGAAGGCAATAGGGTGACGGGGAAGCGACAGGCATCGCTCATTATTCTGACCGGCGTCCTGAGATCGCGCGGAACAGCATCCTTCCAACAGCTGGCTGCCGCGGCTATTTTAGCGGTCGCGGAAACCAACTGTTAACCATTATCCGGCAAAACTCACATTAGTTCGGATGCGGTTCGCCAAGGAAAACTCATGTACTCGCGCAAGTTCCTTATTGCATGCGGCCTGGCCGCCGCAGCGTTTTTTTCTCTCACCGATGTCGCTTCCATGGCCAATGCTGCCTCCCGCGACAAAGCCTTCTTCGAATCCGTAGCCGGCACGTGGAGAGGTCCGGGCGAAATCGTGGCAGGCAAGTACAAGGGAACGAAGTTTACCTGCAACCTGGTCGGCGAGCCTATGGCGGACGCCGCGGGCATCAAGCTCGACGGGACTTGCCGCGTTGGCGTCTTCAAGCAACCGATGTCCGCAGTGATTTCCCAAACTGGCGGTACCTATACCGGCAAGTTTCTCGACGGTGCGGCCGGCAAGGGACTGGACGTAACTTCCGGCACCGTTAACGGCTCCACTGTCGTCGTCGGATTGAACCGTGCAAAGCTCAATGGCGCAATGATCGCGCGTCTGCAGGATGACAAGGCGATGAATGTGACTATTTCCGTCAAGGTCGAGGACAAGATGATCCCGGTCATCGGCCTTTCGCTGACGCGCCAGGTGGACGAGATCGCAGTCGGCGCGATCGAATAGGTCTCATCTTTATAATTTCATATCCAGAAGCGGCCTGAGAGCTTTTCCGGGCCGTTTTGTTTCAGGACCGTCGCCACCAGTTCTCGTTGTCTTCGGCGATCTGGATGCCTTCCATATCTGCCTCGCGCAGCCACTCGACCACCGTGCGGCCTTTGACCGTCAGGTCAGGCGCAAAATCCGCAAGCGGCATCAGCACGAAGCCCCTCTCCGTCATGCGCGGATGCGGGATTTCAAGTCGCGGGGTTGCCAGAAGGAGATCACCATAGGTGAGGATATCGATATCGAGCGTCCGCGGTCCCCAGCGTTCTTTTCGCTCGCGCTTCATCTCCTTCTCCACGCCGAGGCAGACATCGAGAAGAGCCTCGGGCTCGAGCGTCGTTTCGAGCTCTGCGCAGGCATTGAAGAAAAAGGATTGATCGGTCTTGCCCCAGGGCGGCGTACGATAAAGCCGTGAAACGGCGATAACGGCACAATCATCTCGCGCATCGAGGATTTGTAGCGCGGACGTCATCGCCCGGATCGGATCGCCAAGATTGCCGCCGAGCCCGAGGGTCGCACGCTGCGGTATGGCCTCAGGCAAAATGCTCAACACTCACCTGTACGTAATCGAGAACGCCCGGCACCGGCGCATTCGGTTTTCTCACGACGATCTTCGCCCGTTTTATCTGCGGGAAGCGAGCGCAGAGTGCCTTTGCAACATCGAGCGCCAGCGCCTCGATAAGGTAGCGCCTCTTACCCGTGACGATCTCCTGGATAACGTTGAAAGCGATACCGTAGTGGACGGTATCGTCAATGGAGTCAGTTTCGAGAGCATTGCCCGCGACGACGTCGAGTTCGGCATCGACGAAGAAGCGCTGTCCAAGAAATTCCTCCTCGTCATGGACACCATGACGAGCGAAGAAGGCGCAGTTCTGCAGGGTTATGGTATAGATGCTGCTCATAATGCCCCCTCTCCTGCCGTTGATCGGCGGGTCGCCAAGATGGCATCGGCGACAGCAAGGGCGTCCCTGTTGATTGCGACATTGTGTACGCGAAAGATCGCAGCACCTTTAAGGCGCAGGATCGCGCTGCTTGCCGCAGTGCCCACGTCCCTATCGGCCGCCTCCTGTTGCGTCGCAGCGCCGATGAACCGTTTGCGCGACGTCCCGACCAGCAAAGGCAGACCGAAGCGATGGAGTTCATGCAAGCGATCCATGAGTTCCAGGTTTTCCGTATGCTCCTTGGCAAAGCCGAAACCAGGATCGAGTACGATATGTTCCCGTCCGACGCCCGCAGCATCGGCAATTTCCAGTGATTTCCCGAGGAACGCGTCTTGATCATTGATGACGTCGGCAAGCTTGGTGCGCCCACGACCCGTGTGCATGATGCAAACTCCGGCACCAGCGGTGGCGGCTAGCGACGCGATGTCGGGGTCGCGCTGCAACCCGAAGACATCGTTGATGATGTGGGCGCCGGCGCTGATCGCCAGTCGCGCGGTTTCTGCATGATAGGTATCGATGGAAATCAGCGCGTCTGTCTGTGCACGCAGGGCTTCGATCACGGGCAGCACGCGTCCCTGCTCCTCGGACGGGCTGACTTCCACAGCCCCTGGACGGGTCGATTCTCCACCAATATCGATGATGTCAGCACCCTCGGACAAGCATTGCAGCGCGTGGTCTACCGCAGCTTCGACGTCGACGTAGCGTCCGCCATCCGAAAAAGAATCCGGCGTCACGTTGATGATCGCCATGATGGAGGCACGCGCGCCAAGCTCCAATGTGCGCCCATGCGCGACTTGCCATGATTGTGCGTGAATTCTGGTCACTTGGGATCCGTACAGTCCAGGAAACGAAAAATCCGAGGCGAATATTGCGCTCGCATCGGCTATGCCGCAAGCTCAGTCGAAGTTCAACCTGGTAGTGCCACGAATGCTGTCTGCATCCCGATATGTCCGCGTATTGCTTGCCATCCCCCTGTCGCTCGGTATCTGCGGGCCGGCGGCGTCGGAGGTCGTTGTCCGCAACTCCTATTCCTATTTCGATATCCGCGGAAAAACCGCCGATGATCTCGATCGCGAACTGGCAAAGCATGGTCCCTCGACCCAGGGCAATGACAATCGCCATCCCGGCGCCACCAGGATCCGTTTCGGCGGCGATGTCACCTATGCCCAACGCGGTGGCTGGTGCTATGTTGCAAACGTCCGGGTAACGGTCGACAC
Organism: Sinorhizobium sp. CB7; assembly: GCF_041357635.1. Classification (NCBI taxonomy): domain Bacteria; kingdom Pseudomonadati; phylum Pseudomonadota; class Alphaproteobacteria; order Hyphomicrobiales; family Rhizobiaceae; genus Sinorhizobium; species Sinorhizobium sp. CB7. The sequence continues at coordinate 401,487 of NZ_JAULLL010000002.1, read as the reverse complement.
ACAGATCATAATGCCGAGATGGCGCAACCGCAGAAACGCCGAGAAGGATCTTTCCATCGTTTGGGATACACTGGCAAGCGACATCAAACGGCACGAGGAGCATCACGCGGAGATCGCGCGCAATCATGCAAGGGCGATGGAGAAGGAGATTCGCAAATTGCGCCCGCAGAGAAGTTGCGAGACCCTGCAGCGCAAGGTCGCAGACGAATCAACGCAGGCAATCGCAGCGCATGATCGGGACCAGGCTCGATTTGATCGGGTGGAGGCCGTCAATTTTCAGAACCGGATGACGCGGCTGCTCTATTATAGAATCAGACCGCGAACTGGCGGCGAATAATAGCCCAACATCGTGATCCCTTCCATTGAAATTGCCGGGAATCCCGCGAAACTTGTACGAGCGCCGACATAGACCCAGTGATTGATCGATCATTTTTCGTTCTGGAATGTTGTCGGGAACTAAAATATTATTATTCGAAAGCTCGTTGATTCGAACTTTTGTTACCAGGTTCTCCTGGCGCATTCCGAAGCCGCAGGCGTATTCCTCCCTCGCCTGTTGGTAATGCGCCCTCCTCGCCTCGCTCGTCGGTTCGAAGAGCGAGGCCCTTTTTTGCGGCTATGATCTTGCGGAAGGCCTATGCCTGGCGCTCTGGTACGTGCACGACGAGGCCGTCGAGTGCGGCCGTCAGACGGATCTGACAGGACAGGCGCGATGTCGGGCGGACTTCGAAGGCGAAATCGAGCATATCCTCTTCCATGGGTCCTGGAGGTCCGGCCTTCTCCGCCCAGCTTTCGTCGACATAAACGTGACAGGTCGCGCAGGCACAGGCGCCGCCGCATTCGGCCTCGATTCCAGGCACGGAGTTGCGAACGGCATTTTCCATCACAGTGGAGCCCTCGTCGGCATCAATGTCAAAACGCGTGCCGTCGAAGGCAACGATGGTCAGTTTCGTCATGTAACTGATTTCCGTATTCGTGAACGGGAGAGATTTGGATTTGTCTTCCAACAAATCTCGAAACCAGTCAACATCGACGCAAATCGAACCGATTGCCGCCGCCTTGGAAAAGCTTCTCTGCAGGCCCGGGTCTCTGCTTATGTGCGGACAAGAAAGTGAAAGAGCGTCCTATCAAAGACGCTCATGCATGTCGCACGGTTTAGGTTTAGGCACGACATGCATGGAGACAGCAGTCCGAAGCCCTTACCGGCAGAGTTTCAGAATGAAATTTTCCGCTTCAGCCACGGCGGCCCCAACGGATGCCATGCGCCCGGCATCGTTGATCGCGCCTTCCATGGCCTCGGCGGCTTGCGATACTCCAAAGGCGCCGACGGCGCTCGCGGCACCCTTGAGCCGGTGTGCAGCCGCCTGAACCCTGTCCGCCTCGCCGCTTGCAATTTCCTGCAGGCAGCCGCGCGCCTGTCGGGCAAACATCTGAAGCACCTCGATTTCAAGGGCCTTATCGCCCATTGTCTGCCTTGCGAGGTGAACCAGGTCGATCGGACGTGATTGCGACGGGCGCGGACCGCCTCGCGAATTGTCGGGTGCCTCGAAGGCGATGTTTAACGCTGTCATTTGCCAATTCTCCCGTCTATATATTCTTTGGTTGTCGCACTCTTGCGGCCGCCGCATGGCTGTCGAGTTAAATTCCGGCACATTCAGAGCGGAAATTTCGTGGTATGGTTAACATCCGTTAAACATCCCTAATTTATTGCTTTTTCAGCATGCCATTGATTTAAAAGATGTTAACAACCCGTTAAGCGTCGCCACTTCGCCCTATTGATTTAATTGTGTCGGCTCTGCGAATGTGTCACTACGATACGGGTATTCAGGGCTTGAGGCGGATGCCTTTGCCCATCGCGTGGATAGTGGTAATGTTTTGATACCATCCGTCTAAAAAGCGGCTATCTACTCTGAAATGCAATGGAAATCCCTCGTCGCTACAGGCCTGGGGGATGACTTGGCGGGCACCGACGGATTGGTTCCGAAACGAGGCGGGGATCCGGAATTGAGCGCGGCATGCCTGACCGGAAAGTAACGAGGCGTAACCGTATGGCGAACAATAAGCACAGCGAGTCGATTGAGGATAGAGCGTTCAGGGCCCTGGACGAGGCGCTGCAGATCGATTTCAGTGATGAGGGCGTAGAGCCTCGCGACACCGGCAGAAAGGCCAACGCCCCGGAGGCAAAATTGTCCGACACACCGAATCCGCGTGCCAAGTCGAACCAGGAGGAGGCCGCGCGCAGGACTGCAAGGAGTGCGCCCGCGGGCAGGGCCGAACCCGCGCCCAAGACACCTGCCTTCGAACCGGCTAACGATGCCACGAGGGTCAATCCCGCCACGATGCTGAGGTCCCTCGACGGCGGCTCGATGCGGTCGGCTATCCGCAACGCCACGATCGTTTCCGTGCTCTGGGTCATTGGCGGTATCGGGTTGATGTCCCTGCTCTATTCGCCGCAGATCTGGCAGATCCGCTCGGTAGCCGATCTGGTGGCGCTTCCGGGTGTGATCGCCGGTCTTGTCGGCATCATCGTCCCCGTACTGATGTTCTACGCCTTCTCCATCATGATTGCGCGGGCGCAGGACATGCGCAATGCGGCCCGATCGATGGCCGAGGTGGCGCTACGTCTCGCGGAGCCGGAAACCATTGCTTCCGACCGCATCATGACTGTCGGTCAGGCCGTGCGCCGCGAAGTCTCCGCCATGAACGAGGGAATCGAGCGCACGATCGCACGGGCAAGCGAACTCGAGACGCTGGTTCATTCCGAGGTGAATGCGCTGGAGCGCAGCTACGCAGACAATGAATTGCGCGTGCGCGGTCTTGTTCATGAACTCGGCTCCGAGCGTGAAGCCATCGTCAGCCATTCCGAGCGCATCCGTTCCTCGATCGTCGGCGTGCACGATCAGCTTAAAGAAGAACTGGCGCTGGCGACCGAAGAGATTGCAGTCCGGCTGGCCACCTCAGGCGAGGCATTTGCCTCGATGATCGATACGCGCTCGGCGGCACTGATGGAAAAGTCGGACTCGGCGATCCAGTCGCTCGGGACGCTGCTTGCCGCCAAGACGGATAATTTGCTTCAGGCACTGAATTCTTCCGGTTCGGCACTAGCATCTGAATTCGATTCCCGCCTCGGAGCGCTTTCGTCGGCGCTCAGCGAACGCGGTGCACAACTGCTTGGCCAGTTCGAGACGCGCGCGTCCACGCTTGATGTCAGTACGGAAAAGCTCAATGCCGCGCTCGACGAGCGCGCCCATCAGCTCAATGAAATCCTGATCGCCCGCACGCGCGAACTTAATGAGAGCCTGACGGGCGGCGGGCGCAGCATTAGCGGCACCTTGGACGACGTTCTTTCCAAGCTGAACAACGCCCTCGATGAAAGGGGCGCAAGCTTCCGTCAGAGCCTGCAGTCCAGTGTCGACAACGTCGTGATGGATCTTGACCTGCGTTCCGGCTTCTTCGAAGAACGGCTTCAGGGCACTGTCGCGCAGCTCTCCACGTCCTTCGACGAGCGCGTGGCCGAGTTTACGTCCGCCTTTGATAAGCGCGCCGGCTCGCTTGATACCAAGCTCATGGAAAGCCTGGCCCGCATCAACGAGACGCTTGCCGGCGGTTCGGATGCCATCGATGGCGTCCTCAATACGAGCATCGAGCGCATCGGTTCGGCGCTTACCGATCAGTCCTTCGCGCTTGCGACGGCGCTCGGCACGGGTCAAGAAGTGCTGGAAAATACCCTCAGTGGCAAGGTCGACGAGATTACCGGCGCTTTGGCCACCCGCACCGGCGAACTCACCTCCGCTCTGGAGGCGGCAAGCTCAGAGATTTCCTCGACGCTGGCCGGCAGAACAGCCGAATTCAACAACACGCTGGCAGTTCGCGCGGGCGAGCTCACGTCGGCTTTAGAGACGGCAAGCTCAGAGATTTCCTCGACGCTGGCGGGCAGAACGGCCGAATTCAACAACACGCTGGCAGTTCGTGCGGGCGAGCTCACCTCCGCTCTGGAGACGGCAAGTACCGAGATTTCCTCGACGCTGGCGGGCAGAACGGCCGAATTGAACAACACGCTGGCCGTTCGTGCGGGCGAACTCACCTCCGCTCTGGAGACGGCGAGTTCCGAGATTTCCTCGACGCTTGCAGATAGGGCGGCTCAATTCAACAGCACGCTGGCCACACGCACGGATGAACTGACCTCGGCGGTGGAGACGGCAACGTCTGAGATCGCGTCTGCGCTGGCCGGCGGAACGCGCGAGCTCAACAGTACGCTATCGGCACGTTCTGCGGAAATCACGTCCGCTCTGCAAACTGCCGCATCGGATATGTATTCAAGCTTCTCCGACAGCGCCAGCGAGCTCGGCGGAATGCTCACCGCGCGCTCCTATGAATTCACTTCGACACTGCGCAACACGGCATCCGAAGTTACATCCGCGCTCGCGTCCGGAACAGAGGAACTCACCACGGCTTTCGCAGGACGGACGGGTGCCCTGAACGACATGCTTTCCGCCCGAAGCGGCGAGATAGCACAGGCGCTCGGCTCCGCTCACGAGCGGATCGACGCCGTCATGGCTGAACGCAGCGGCGCGCTTTTCAATGCCCTTTCCGACAGCCAGTCCCGCTTCGAGCAGACGCTTGCCAGCCGCTCCGAGGCCATTATCAATACCGTATCGGGCAGCCACGAGCGGCTGTCGGATGCGCTTGACGAGAAGGCGATGGCGCTGGCGATTTCGTTCGATGACAGCCAGAGCCGCTTCGATCAGGCATTGGAGGCAAGGACGAATGCTATACTGGATACGGTCGCCGGCGCGGAGACCCGCATTGCGGAAGCATTCGGCGAGAAGGCTGAGGTAATCCATACCGCCTACACCCAGAACCAGCAGCGGCTCGACCGGTCGCTTGCCGATCACGCAGAGACGCTGTCTGGTGTGCTTGTCAGCGGCGGCGATCGTCTGCAGGAGGTTGTCGGTGGTTCGGCGTCGCGCATTGAGAGCGCCCTCTCCGACACGGCACGCCGTCTCGAAGATGCGGTCGGCGGCGGCGTGTCGAAGCTCGAGGACGGCCTTGTTTCCGCTCATGAACGCATCAGCAAGACGCTGCAGGATCGCACCGACGCGATCAATCTGACCCTCAACAGCGCGCACGCACAGATCAATGAGACGTTGTCCGATCAGGCGACCACCATTGGCACTTCCATCGCGACGAGCGTCGGTCTGCTCGAAATGTCTCTGGAGGATCATGAGGCATCGCTGCGCCAGACGATCGACAATGGCGCGAAGTCGCTCGAGGATCGTCTGCGTGACAGCGCCGGGCATCTTGCGGGTCGGTTCCAGGATGCCGCCGGAGAAATCTCGCGCTCGGCCGAAACCTTCTCTTCCAACCTCGATCAATCGATCGATAGCATGGCGAACCGTTTTGCCGAGACCGGATCCCGCGTGGAAACAAGTCTGTCGGCGCTCGAGAACCGGATTCGCGATGGCGTCGGTGGAATGGCCGATCAGGTGGACGCGGCTGGAAACAGGCTTTCAGAAACGCTCTCGGACGGCATTTCCCGTATGGGAACCATCGGAGACCAGGCCGCAGCTCGGGTGACGGCTGCGATCGACGACCGAGCCGCCGCTCTTGCTGCTGCTGTCGATGAACGGGCTGCCGCACTTGCCACCGCCATGGACGCCCGTGCGACAACCCTTGCGGAAACAATTGAAGGCCGCACCTCAAGCCTTACTCAGGCATTGGATACCGGCGGTGCGCGCATCGATGAACGACTGTCGACCATGGACCGGGCGTTGAATGTCGGCCTCGATGCCGTCAATCGGACGATCGAAGGCAAAGCAGCAGGTCTCGCTTCGACGCTGCGTAGCGCCGTTGCCGAGGCTGCACAGGGAATGGATAGCGAGGCGACCCGCACGGCAGAATTGCTTGGCCGGACGGGGCAGCAGTTTACGGAGCAGCTCGAAGCCAGAAGCGGCGAATTTACCCGTGTGATGGACGAGCGTTCGGAGCAGATCGTCGGCCGTGTGTCCGAGGCGCAGAACCGTCTGGCAAGCCAGGCAGCCGCTGTCGCACAGACGTTCTCGGAAGCCGGGAACGCGATCGTCAACAAGGTCGCGGAGGCGGAGGGCCTGGTCAATAATCAGGTCAGCGCCATTTCGCAGGCGCTATCGCAAGCCGGCGAATCGCTGGAATCCCGCAGCGAATCGATCCGTGCCACGATCTCAGGCAGCACGCAGGAGATTTCGGCGACGATGGCCGAGGTCGATCGCGCTCTGGAGGCTCGCAGCAGCGCCATCCGCTCGAATCTCGAAGAGCGGACCCGGGAACTCGACGACAAACTCACCGATGTCGACAAGGCCCTGGAGGCGCGTGGAAACGCGATCCGTTCCGTTCTCGACGAGCGTACACGTGAACTCAATTCCGTGCTCTCCGGACACACGAGCGAACTGTCACGCATTATTGACGAGAAAGCTCGTCCGGTCATCGACCGCTACGCTGAAACCGGAAAAGAGGCCGCCGAGCGCATTGCTGCGGCTGCACAGACGAGCGCGGAGCGCCTTCGTGCCGAAAATGCGACGCTTGTTGAGGCGATTGCCGCGCGCACCAATGATACCCTTGCCGCGATTACCGCCCGAACGCAGAATACCGCCAGCGCGGTCAATGCGATGGAGACGAGCCTCATCAGCAACGTCAACAGCCTCATCGAGCGGCTGGCGGAAAACAACAGTGCGATGGCGGCGATGATGAGCAAGGCCGCCGAAGACCTGACGGAGGTCGACGGCCGCCTCGGGAACACCACGACCCGCTTCACGGACTCGGCTGCCAAGGCTGCGGAAATGGTCTCGGCCTCGACCCGCCTTCTCGAAGGCAAGGTGGACCGTCTCTCCGACATCTCGGGACAGACGCTCGCACAAGTTGGCGGCATCATCGGCCGCTTCGACGAACATTCGAAGGTCCTGGGCCAGGCCTCCCAACTCCTGTCGGCGGCGCAGTCCAACCTCGTCTCGACACTCGAAGAACGTGAAGGCGCCCTTCAGAGCCTGGCGGTCGGCCTCGTGCAGCGCTCGGAGGAGATCGAGAACACCATGCGCATGTTGAGCAACATGGTGGAAAGCGCCTTCGAACGCGCCGAGCAGCGTTCGACCCAGGTCACAGGAAACCTGCGCCAGAGCGTACAGTCCTCGTTCTCCGATATCGGGCGGGTTCTCGCGGAAACCGAGAAGCGTGCGGAGGAGACGGCAACTGCAATGCGCGAAGCGCTCGCTCGGGCCGGGGAAGAGGCGAACCAGACGATCAACAACACGTTCACCAGCGCCGAACAGCGCTCTGGTGAATTGACCAACCGCTTGCGCGGTGGCCTGACAGCTTCACTCTCCGATGTCGAGCGCATGCTCGGTGAAGCAAACCGCGTCTCCGATAGCGCTGCACAACAGCTTCGTGAATCACTGCGTGAAGCCGTTGAAGAGGCGATCGGTCGCTTCTCTGGCGCCACCGACGAGATCCGTCGTTCCGCCGGCGAGATCCGCAAGGAGCTCGATCTGACACGCAGCGAACTGAAGCGCGGTGCGTTCGATCTACCGGAGGAAGCCAAGGAAAGCGCCGCTGCGATGCGTCGTGCCGTGGCCGAGCAGATCAAGGCGTTGCAGGATATTTCGCTTCTCGTCGGCCGCTCCACCCAGCAACTCGAAGTCTCCGAGCCGGTGGCCCGTTCGCTTGCCGAAATTCAGCCGGCACCACGGCCTTCGCGTCCGGCCCAGCCGACGGCGGCGGTGCCGCAGCCCGCTCCGCAGCCACAGCCGCAATCGGCCGAAGGCATGGGGCTGCGCGGCAGCATCTCTCCTGCGCCGGCGCGTGCCGCGCCGAGCCAGAATCGTCCGGCCGAGCCTGCAACGCCTGCCCGTCAGGAAACTGGCGGCTGGATCAGTGACCTGCTGCGCGGGGCCTCGCGCGACGAACTGCCAGAGGCCGCGGCCCGGGCGGCTCCGCAGATCACGCCGGCCCAACCGGCGCCCGCAGCCCGCAGCAGCGATAGCCGCAACCCGCGCCATGTGGTCGAATCGCTGAACTCGCTTTCCGTCGATATCGCTCGCGCGATTGATCACGACGCTTCCGTCGAGCTCTGGCGGCGCTACCAGCGCGGCGAACGCGATGTCTTTACCAGACGTCTGTACACGCTGAAGGGTCAGCAGACTTTTGACGAGATCAAGCGCAAGTATGATCGCGAGCCGGAATTCCGCACGGCTGTCGACCGCTACATCGGCGATTTCGAAAAGCTGCTGGCAGACGTTGCCAAGACCGACCGCGACCGGACGATCACTCAGTCCTATCTCACGTCGGATACGGGTAAGGTCTACACCATGCTCGCCCACGCCGCTGGCCGGTTGAGCTAAAAGCAACTAAAAATCTTAAGGAAAAAGGGCCGCCTTACAGGGCGGCCCTTTTGATGAAGGTTCTGAGATTAAGCGCGTGAGAACTAGAGCTTAATGCCGAAAAGTGTGCGCGGTTTTTGGGCGACATCCCGTTCTAACTTTTGATTGAGACGATTTCAGGTCGATTTGACCTGAAATCATCCGGCCCTAGCGGTAACGCTTCCGGGAATGAATCAGAGCGCGCGAAGGGTCCAGTCGACGATCTCCCCCGTCACCTGCGCAGCCGCACTGTCCAACGCGCGGACGAAGGCTTCGTTCTGCGCCGCGGCCACGGGAACGGACTTGCGGAAGACATTCTGCGCCCTCACAGTCCCATTGCGGTCATTGAGGATCTTGGCGGAAATCTCGACAACGGCTGATCTTGTGCCGGCCGAAACGATTTCAAAGGATCGGATATCGGTCACGATCTGATAGTCGATGGCCAGCCCCTGCCCTGGCATGCCGACGCCGCCGAATTTGCCGGAGTTTTCGAAAGCCTCAACCAGTCTCGATTGCATCAGGCGAGGAAGACTGTCGCTCCATTGTGCTCTCGAGAGATACTGGATCTCGGATGGAGAGGTGCGCACCACGATCTGCTCGCTGTTCAGCGCCTTCAACGCAGTGGGCGTGGGAATCAGGATCTGGCGGTTGCGGGCGGAGGGACCTTCCACGCTCGCCCTGGCGGTGAGGTCGAATGTGTCTCTTTTGGCGGCGGCTGTGCCGCAGCTGGTCAGCGAAATGGTCAGCAAGGGGAATACTACCGCTGTCCTCAAAATCATCGACGAGCGGCGCAGCACCGGACCCGATACAATCATAATATTATCCCCATTATCGCCGCGTGCGGCCGTCATATTCCTTGACCGTCTCCCCGCCGAAAAGCAGCCTCTGCGGATTGCGATCGAAATTACTAATAGTATTGTTTAGATTGTCCACGGTGCGCCGGGCATCGTTGACGAGCGTCTGCACGTCACGCAAGCCACCCCCCGAAAATCGCTGTAGATTGTCGGCAATCGGCCCGATCCTCGCATTGAGGTTATCGGCCATTCTCTTGAAGGACTCGAGCGTCGTGCGCGCCTCGGTGAAGAGCGATTGCGTATTTTCGCTGCCGAGGAGCGAGTCCACTTTGACCAGGATGCCGTCGACGCGTGTGGAGGCAGCATTTAGCTTGCTGGCGATCTGCGTTACGTTCTGGATCGTCTGGTCGATATCCTTCTGGCGTGTGGAAACCGTATTGGCGACATCACGGATGGAAGCGACAGCCATACGGGCATCCTTCGTCGCCTGGGAGATATCGTCGACCGTGCCCCTCACCTTCGCAGGATCGATCTGGGCCACCAGAGTATCGACGCGATCCAGCGTGCGCTGCGCATTCTGGCCAAACTGATTGAAGGTGCTGGTCGCCTGCTGGAAACTTTGAATGGCGCCCTTGAGATCGCCGGACGCATTGGCGATATCCGAACTGACCTTTTCCGCATTGCTGACAATGTGGTCGATCTTCTGCGGATCGACGGCTCTGACCAGCTTCTCGATGGCATCGACTGTTGAGTCGACACGACCGGAAACACGGGTAACGGTATCGGAAAGCGTACCGACGCTTTTAAGGAAAGCATCGATACTGCCTGAATTGGCAGCCAGCGCATTCGAGAAGGTTTCGGCATTCTTCAGCGTATTGGTAAGAGGACCGCGCGCGTCCTGAACGAAACCCTGAATCTGTCCGACAGCATCGTTCGCCCTGTCGAGAATCTTGTCGGCGGTCGCGAGCAGATTCGTGACACTCGACTGATCCGCCACGAGAACCGCCCGCTTTCCGGTCTCGAGCGACCGTTGCAGGATATTCTCCTCACCCGTTCGTCCCCCTGAAAGTTCAATATAGGCCGCGCCGGTAAGGCCCTGGATTTCGAGCACGGCACGTGTCGAGGGGTAGACCGGCGCGTCGGCGCGCACCTGGGTGAAGGCGAGAGAATACTGCGGGTCGTCGGCGTCGATTGAAAGCGTGCGTACAGAGCCCACCTGAATGCCGTTGAAGCGAACCGGCGAGCCGACGCTCAGACCGTTGGCAGAGCCGGGAATGCGGATGATCAACTCGGCCATGGGACCGCCGCGACCGTATTCTGCCATCCAGTACACGAAGCCAAAGGCAGCCGCGATGACGAGAACGGTGAAAAATCCGACGATCGTGTAATTGGCTCTCGTTTCCATTGTCTCTCGTCACTTCTCGCGCATGTCTTCAGCGCGCACTCCGTTACCGGTACTGCCGTTGCCGTTCGGCACAATCGAACGTGCTCGTTTACCACGGAAATAAGCCTTTACCCACGGATCGTCGCAGGCGAGCATGTCATCAATCGTGCCTTCCACCAATACTCGCTTCTGTCCGAGCACAGCAATACGGTCGCAGACCGAAAAAAGACTGTCCAGATCGTGTGTTACCATATAGACGGTGAGACCCATAGTGTCCCGCAGCCGGGCGATCAGTTCGTCGAATTCTGCCGCTCCGATCGGATCGAGACCGGATGTGGGCTCGTCCAGGAAGAGAAGATCCGGATCGAGGGCAAGCGCGCGGGCGAGTGCCGCCCGTTTGATCATGCCGCCGGAAAGTTCGGACGGATATTTGTCCGCCGCGTCAGGCGCCAAACCGACCAGACGAATCTTCAGATGCGCAAGCTCGTCCATGACCCATTTCGGCAGGTCCAGATATTCCCGCATCGGCACCTGGATGTTTTCCTTGACCGTCAGCGACGAGAACAACGCACCCTGCTGGAACAGCACACCGAGCCGCATGTCGAGCGCGTTGCGATGTGGTTCGTCCAGTTCGTCGTAATTAGCGCCTAGGATTTTGATCGTTCCGGACCGGCGCGGCAGCAAGCGCAGCACCGTTCGCATCAGGACGGATTTGCCTGTTCCGGATGCGCCTACGAATCCGAGGATTTCACCGCGGTAGACATCGAGGCTCAGTTTGTCGAGAACCACCTTCGAACCAAAGCCGACGGTGACGTCACGCACGGACAGGACGACGTCCGCATGGTTCTTCCCGTTGCTTTCCGGCTGCTGGTCCACTCTGTCCGATCCCTCAAAAATCAATGGCTGCGTAGAACATCGCAAACAGCCCGTCCATCAGGATCACCACGAAAATCGACTTCACCACGGATTGGGTCACATGCTGGCCAAGTGACTCGGCACTGCCGCCGACCTTCAATCCCTGCACTGCGGCGACAATGCCGATGATGAGCGCCATGAACGGCGCCTTGATCATTCCGGCAAGAACCGTCGACAGGGTTATAGCCTCGTGCAGGCGCGCGAGAAAGTTAGCGAAGGTGATGCCGGAATAGCCCCAGGCCACGGCCGCTGCGCCCGCAAGTGCCGCAAAATTCGCAATCACGGTCAGGAGCGGCAGCGCGACGGTCAGCGCCACCAGGCGCGGAAAGATCAGCACGCCGACTGGATTGAGGCCCATGACCTTCAGCGCGTCGACCTCTTCGCGCATCTTCATGGAACCGATTTCGGCGGTGATCGCACTGCCGGAACGTCCGGCGATCATGATCGCAGTCAGTAGCACCCCGATCTCTCGCAACTGCAGAATGCCGACCAGATCGACCACGAAGACTTCCGCTCCGAAATATCTGAGCTGAAATGCGCCCTGCTGGGCAATGATCGCGCCGATAAGAAAAGACATGAGCAGGATGATCGGAACGGCCCGCACGCCCATGTGGTCGATCTGATTGACGATCGAGGCCGGGGAAATGCCACTGCCGCGCCCGAACTTCATCTGCGCGCCGCGGACCGCCGAGCCGAGGATATACATGCCGGCGACAAGATTGTCCCACAGGTCGTAGACCGATTCGCCGATCGGCGCGAAAATCCGGTCGATAATGCTGACCTTGGGCTTCTGCTCGGTGTCGGTCTTCTTCGCCGTATCAGCAAAGACCTCCAGCAGCTCGTCGACCCGCTTGCTGGATCCGGTGAGCTTGACCGTCTTGCCCTTGGATTCCTGATCCTTCCTCAAACGGCTGATCAGCCAGGCGCCCGCCGTGTCGATTTCCGAAATGCCGGAAAGATCAAGTGTCAGATCGCTCTTGCCGTTGCGCTTTGTAAGTTCTTCGAGCGGCCGCAGGACCTTGTGAATATCCGCGCTGCGCCAACTGCCTTCGAGATGAGCCACGGGACCGGAATCATCGGTCCGGTCATCGACGTGCAGAGAGGCGGCGCTGGAATTTTCGGAGTTCAAAACTATTGTATCTCTCAGGACTTGCTGCAAACGCACCGACTCTGGAATCTCTCCATCTGCTCGGCGCGTTAATATAACCGAGCCGCCTACAATTTCCATGCTTTTGGGGTCGCAAAATATGCTGCGTTACATCGATGCACAGATGTCTTCCTTTCCGATCGCCGGCTCGTTCACGATCTCGCGTGGCGCCAAAACCGAGGCGGAAGTCGTCACCTGCACGATTGCCGAGAATGGCGTCCGTGGTATAGGCGAATGCGTGCCCTACCGACGCTATGGCGAAAGCATCGAAGGCGTGCTGGCCGATATCGAGGCCATCGCTCCGGCCATTCGGTCCGGACTGACGCGGGCCGAATTGCAGAAGGCGATGAAGCCGGGCGCTGCGCGCAATGCCGTGGATTGTGCGTTGTGGGATATCGAGGCGAAGCTTTCCGGAATTGCGGTCGTATCGCGCATCGGCATCGATGCGCCGAAGTCCCTGACGACCGCCTACACGATTTCGCTCGGTGAACCGGAGGTCATGGCCGCTCAGGCGCGTGATCACGCCGGGCGCGCGCTCCTCAAAGTCAAGGTCGGAACAGGTGATGACGAAAGCCGAATCCGTGCCGTGCGCGCTGCCGCACCCCACGCCGAGATCATTCTTGACGCCAATGAGGGGTGGCCGGAGGATACGCTTTCCCGGCACCTTCATATTGCCGCCGAGGCCGGTATTGTTCTTGTCGAACAACCCCTGCCCGCTGGAAGGGATGCGCGTCTTGCGGCCATCGATCGGCCGGTGATCGTGTGCGCGGACGAAAGCGTTCATCATACCGGTGATCTTGCAAGCCTTCGTGATCGCTACGACGCGATCAATATCAAGCTGGACAAGACCGGCGGCCTTACAGAAGCGCTTTTGATGAAACAGGAGGCGCAGCGGCTCGGGTTCCAGATCATGGTCGGCTGCATGGTCGGAACGTCGCTCGCGATGGCGCCAGCTGTCCTTCTGGCGCAGGATGCGGATTTTGTAGACCTTGACGGCCCGCTCCTGCTTGCCCGCGACCGCCAGCCCGGCCTGCGCTATGCCGATTCGCTCGTCTTTCCGCCGCCAGCCGATCTCTGGGGTTGAAGATAGAAGGCGATCATGACGAGCGCCATCCCGAACAGGGCGACCAAGGCCATTGCATAGTAGCTCGCAAGTCCCAACCGCGCATAGAGATACCCCGAGGCGACAGTCATGAGGCCGAGGAACATGCCGTTATAGAAGAAATAGGCGCCCTGCGCGGAGCCTTCCTCTGATTCATGCACCGCCTCGACGATGCGCCGTTGCATGCCGACATGAACGAAGGCGTAGGTAAAGGCGTGAAAGCACTGCAGCAGGAAATAGCCGGCAAAACCAAGCGGCATCGGAAACAATATCCAGCGACAGACACACACCGCACAGCCAAAGCGGATCATCGTCCAGGCGCTGAAGCGCCGTGCAAGGAACCGTGCCAGAAAAAATACCATTACCTCTGAAAGAACGCCCGCGCTCCACAGGATACCGACCGCCGTGCCGGAAAAGCCGATTTCGTGCCAGTAGATGGACGAGAATGTATAAAGCATGGCGTGGCTGGACTGCTGGATTGCGACTCCCAGCAGCAGAACGAGGAGATGCGGCTGGCGCAGCGAGCGTGCCGGTCCAGTCAGATCGACCGCCTTGCCATATCGACGCGTCGGCCCGATACGTGGACAGAGCGTCGCCATGATGACGGTCGCGATGAAACCGAAGACCATGACCGGCAGGACCATATGTCCTCCCCATCGACCGACGAGCCAGCCACCCAGGAGCGTGGCGAAGATGAAGGCGATCGATCCCCAGACACGCATCGAGCCATAATCGAGGCCCCAACGGCGCACACCCGAGATCGCGATGGATTCCACGACGGGCACATACGGAGCATAGGTGGCCCCTTGCAGGCTGTAGATGATCAGGACCGGCCAGAAGTTGCTCGTCCAGTAAAGGGCGATGGCGGTCAGGAGAGACAGGCCGCTCGACCAGAGCAGCACATCCGCCCGCTCCTTTATCCGGTCCGCGTACATTGCAACGACAGGCCCGACCAGGACACGGACCACCATCGGGACGGCGAGGATCAAACCGATTTCGTGCTCGTTGAAGGAACGCGTCTCGAGCCAGATGGGAAAGAACGGCAGCACGACACCGCTCACAATGAGCGGAGCGCAATAGGAAAGCGCAGTCAGGAGTTGGAAACGCGGAGGCGCGTCGCCGCCTGTCGCGACGTTATTCGCGATATTCATGAGTCGACCTGAAGGAAACTGAGGGTTTCCTATCACATCAACCTATGCGCGACCATCAAAGCAGATGGCGCTGTAGGAGATTTGTTGAAAAAATCGGCGATTGTCGCTGGCTTGCAACGACACCAACAGAAAACTGGTAAGATTCAGAACCGCAAAAAGCGTCTGCTCAGATGGAAGCAGTTCACGCGGCCTGCGGCGCCAATTCCTCGTCATCCGTTTGATCAACGAGGGCAAGAGCGGTTTTCGGGCTCATGATCGTGCGCCACGTCAGCAATTCGAATGTGCCGTCGTCGTGCTCTGCGATCGCCGTGCAGCTTTCGACCCAGTCACCGGTGTTAATGTAGCGGATGCCTTCCATCTCCTCGATGACGGCATGATGGATATGACCGCAGATGACGCCGTCGGCGCCATTGCGCCGAGCCTCTTCGGCCACCACCCGTTGGAATTCACCGATGAAGTTGACCGCGTGCTTAACCTGCAACTTGGCCCAGGCGGAAAACGACCAGTAAGGCATGCCGAGACGGCGACGCACTGCAGCAAGCCCGACATTGATCATGATCGCCATATCGTAGGCCCAATCGCCGAGATAGGCGAGAAGACGGGCATTTCGCACGACGACATCGAATTCGTCGCCGTGCAGAATGAGATATTTTCTGCCGTCGGCACCGTCATACATCATGCGCTCGGCGACCTCGATGCCACCGAAATGGGTGCCGGGAAAATCACGGAGGAATTCGTCGTGATTGCCGGGGATGTAAACGACGCGCGTGCCCTTGCGCGCTTTGCGCAAGAGCTTCTGGACGACATCGTTGCAATCCTGCGGCCAGAACCAGCTCCGCTTCAGTCGCCAGCCGTCGACGATATCTCCGACGAGGACGATGGTATCGGCATCATGGTAGCGCAGGAAATCCAGGAGGAAATCGGTCTTGGCTGCCTTCGAGCCGAGGTGCACGTCGGAAATGAACAATGTCCGAAAGCGTCGGGTTTCCATGTCCTCATTCACGAACCTGATGTTCGTGCCCTATCTATCCCTTTGTCGTGGCTTTCCAAAATCAGACTCGTGTTTCAGGAAGATGACAGAATCGCTGAGACCAGGCTGCAGAGCCGTTACTGCAGCGATCGGAATCAACTATTTGATGCAGCGATGGCGAGGTCGTGAAGCTCGTGATACCGAGTAGTTCGGCTTACTATCGTTGCTGCAGGTGCGCCGCGCCAGGCAGACGTTAGGCTTCTCGTGACATCTCGTGATACCTGGGTGCTATCCCCTATTGGTCCCCAATTCCTCTTGTTCGCGCCGTTTGGGCCGGCGCATGTTCGGCATCTTCGGATTTTTGCTGCGACATGCATTTCCGTACTGTGCGGTTCGGGCGATTGATGTATGCAGGGACTTTCACGACTGCGCCGCGCACTCCGTCCGGACGCGCAAAAGACGCAGCAATATACTGAATCTGCGTAAGTGGAGGTCGGCTATGGACAACAATGACAGTTTGAAGGCGCAAACTAATCTGACGAGCGCGGATCTGGACGAGCAGGCGCTCTATTTTCACCGCTATCCGCGCCCCGGCAAACTGGAAGTCCAGGCAACCAAGCCGCTCGGCAATCAGCGCGACCTCGCGCTTGCCTATTCTCCTGGCGTTGCAGCCCCCTGCCTTGCCATCCGCGACGATCCCGAAACGGCGGCCGACTATACGTCGCGCGCCAATCTTGTCGCCGTCATCTCCAATGGAACCGCCGTTCTCGGCCTTGGCAATATCGGTCCTCTCGCCTCCAAGCCCGTGATGGAAGGCAAGGCGGTCCTCTTCAAAAAGTTCGCTGGTATCGACGTCTTCGACATCGAACTCGATGCCCCCTCGGTCGAACAAATGGTTTCGGCCGTTGCCACGCTGGAGCCGACCTTCGGTGGAATCAATCTGGAAGACATCAAGGCGCCGGAATGTTTCGAGGTCGAGCAGCGCCTGCGCGAGAAGATGAAAATTCCCGTCTTCCACGACGATCAGCATGGAACTGCGATTATCGTTGCCGCCGCGATCCTCAATGGCCTGGAATTGGCCGGCAAGAAGATCGAAGACGTCAAGATTGTCACGTCAGGCGCCGGTGCCGCTGCGCTCGCCTGCCTCAATCTGCTGGTGATCCTCGGCGCAAAGCGCGAAAATATCTGGGTCCATGACATCGAGGGGTTGGTCTACGAGGGCCGGACCGAACTGATGGACAAATGGAAGGCCGTCTATGCGCAGAAGAGTGACATGCGCACGCTTGCCGACAATATCGGCGGCGCCGATGTATTTCTCGGCCTTTCCGCAGCCGGGGTCCTGAAGCCAGATCTGCTCGCGCAAATGTCCGAAAAGCCGCTCATCATGGCGCTCGCCAATCCGACCCCGGAAATCATGCCCGACCTCGCGCGCGCCGCGCGTCCAGATGCGATGATCTGTACCGGCCGTTCGGACTTCCCGAACCAGGTCAACAATGTTCTCTGCTTCCCATATATCTTCCGCGGTGCGCTCGACTGCGGCGCAGAGACCATCAACGAGGAAATGAAGATGGCGGCGGTCCGCGCGATCGCGGCGCTGGCGCGCGAGGAGCCATCGGATGTGGCTGCCCGCGCCTATTCCGGCGAAACACCTATCTTCGGACCGGACTACCTCATTCCTTCGCCGTTTGACCCACGCCTGATCCTCCGGATCGCCCCGGCGGTGGCGAAGGCTGCCGCGGAAAGCGGCGTGGCGCGGCGACCGATCGCGGACTTCGACGCCTATCTCGATCAGCTCAACCGCTTCGTCTTCCGTTCCGGTTTCATCATGAAGCCGATCTTCGCCGCCGCCAAGACGGCAGAACGCAAGCGCGTCGTCTTCTCCGAAGGCGAGGACGAGCGCGTCCTGCGCGCCGCCCAGGTCTTGCTTGAGGAAGGAATCGCAAAACCAATCCTGATCGGCCGCCCCCAGGTCATCGAGACGCGCCTGAAGCGATATGGCTTGAAGATCAGGCCGCATGGCGACTTCGACGTCATCAATCCGGAAGACGATCCGCGCTTCCGCGAATATGTCGATCTCTATTTCTCGCTTGTTGGCCGCCGCGGCGTCATTCCCGAAGCGGCTCGCACGATCGTTCGTACCAATACGACCGTTATCGGCGCCTTGGCTATGCGACGCGGCGAAGCCGATGCCCTCATCTGCGGTCTCGAGGGTCGTTACGAGAAACACCTGCGCGACGTCGGGCAGATCATCGGCAAGCGCGAAAACGTCCGCGATTTCTCCGCTCTTAGCCTGCTGATCTCCCAGCGCGGCGCGACGTTCTTCACCGACACCTATGTGACTTTCAATCCGTCCGCAGAGAGCATAGCCGAGTCGACGGTGCTCGCTGCTCAGGAAGTCCAGCGTTTCGGTATCACCCCACGTGCCGCGCTCGTCTGCCACTCGAATTTCGGTTCGCGCGAATCCGAGAACGCCACGAAGATGCGCAATGCGCTGGAACTCATCCGCAAAGCCGCACCCGATCTGGAGGTCGACGGCGAGATGCACGGTGACAGCGCTATCTCCGAGAGCCTGCGCAAGCGCGTCATGCCGAACAGCACACTCTCAGATGAAGCCAATCTGCTGGTCTTTCCCAATCTCGACGCGGCCAACATCACTCTCGGCGTCGTCAAGACGATGACGGATGGCTTGCATGTCGGACCGATCCTGCTCGGTGCCGCCAAACCGGCGCATATATTGTCGCCCTCTGTCACCTCGCGAGGAGTTGTCAACATGGCCGCTCTCGCGGTGGTAGAGGCATCGCATCCGGATTGAGCCGTAGGTAGTTGGTGTGACGCAAAACAGGACACATGCTGCGCGTCACACCCTTAGATTATTAGGGGTTGAATCGCATTAAACTCTGAATTGCTCTAGACGTTCCCGTTCCGGCCATCGATAGTCGATCCCTATGAATGCTCAGGGTTCAGAAATGGCCGGAAGACACGCCTACTTTGACATGCTTGATTGGCTCGATGCGCAGTATCCGGCCGATCCTTATGAATTTTTCCGGCGGATGCGCTCGGCCTACGGGATCTCTCATCTCTTTTATGCGGACGCGACAGTCTTTGCCCGAACTGTCCATCTGCATCGTGCCCATCACACGTTGACGGCCTCGCAAGAGCGCGAAGTCGCAAGCCTTGATCGGGTGGTATTGCTTTCGGTGCTCAGAACCATACTCGGCACGGTCCGGCCGCTGGAACATGGGACGCTTCGCAAACGCCTTCCCCTTGCCGCTCCCCTTTTTCACCTCATCGAAGCACTCGGGCTGCCGGTAGAAGGGATATCCTATCCATTGGTGTCGACGGCTGGCCGCGCGGCCGCACTTTCGATCACCATTCCCACGTCGCATGCTGATCTCGCGAGCTATCTTAGATGCTATGGCCGCGACATTCATACGCTCTCGGCGCTCTTCCATGCAGGACACGTCGATACCGAGCATAGCGCACCGGCCGACGATAACCCCATATCTCTCCTCACCCCTCGAGAACATGAGGTGCTGCGCTGGTCCGCTGCCGGCAAGAGTTACTGGGAGATCGCTGTCATCCTTGGTATTTCCGAGCGCACCGTACGTTTCTTCATGGGCAATGCCCGGCGCAAGCTTGACGTCGTGTCCAATACACAGGCCGTTGCGGAGGCCGTCTGGCGCGGTTTCCTCCCCCAAGCCTGACATTCGTACATAACTAACAACATAATAGTGTCGCGTATACTGTCGCTAGTGACAGTTTAGGAGGCCTGCTCCTTTTGCCAGTCTTCTTCGGCCAACCCGAAGGAGACTGCCATGATCAAGCTTTTCAACGGAGTGAACCGCCACCAGCACCCCGGCGCAATGGACGCCATGTTTCGGCTCCGCAAAAAGGTCTTCCACGACCTTCTGAAATGGGATGTTCATGTCGAGGACGAATGGGAGATCGACGGATATGACCGGGCCAATCCGATCTATGTGCTTTCCCATGCGCCCCGCACGGGCCGCCTGCGCGGCGCGCTAAGATTGCTTCCGACACTGGGTCCCAACATGCTGGATGATACCTTCCCGATTCTGCTTGGCGGCAAGCCGGAGATCCGCAGCGAAACGATCTGGGAATCCAGCCGCTTTTGCATCGATCCCGAGATTTCCCAGGACCGCGCCTCCAACCAGGTGACGATTGCCGCCGCCGAGCTCATGTGCGGCGTCGGCGAACTGGGTCTCGCCTCCGGGCTTTCCCATATCGTCACGGTGACGGACGTCTTTCTCGAACGTATGTTCCGGCGCATGGGATGCCCGGGCGAGCGGATCGGCGATCCGCAGAAGATCGGTTCCGTCCACGCCGTCGCCATCGCCTGGGAAGTCACGGAGGATCTTCTTGAGAGAATGAAGTCCGTCGCCGAGATCGAGGGGGAACTGCTCGCAAGAGAGACGACACTGGAACTCGCCCGGGCAGCATGATCAGCACAGCCGGCGAGCGTCCGTCGTGGACATTTCTCGCCGGCCGTTCTAATTTTTTGCAAAGGCTTGTTAAGGCTGGAGCTGTATACGATAGCCAACTTAAGTCTTGATGCCCCGTGAGCCGGCTGGAACCTTTCGCCGGTCGCCTGCGAAGGAAGAAACAGTGAAACGCCGGAGCCTTTCCTTTCTTCTCGTCCTGCCCCTCCTTGCAGCACCCGCGGCAGCGCAGACAAGCGCGCTCTGTGACGATCTGAGGGCGCGTCTGGCGGATCTTCGCGAAGTCGTCGGCAACAATCCCGAAACGCGGCAATACGCAAATGCAATCGCCCAGCAGAACCTCGAAATGCGCAAGGTGCAGAACGATCTGCGCGATTACGGCTGCTCGGGCGGCAGCTTCGTCATTGTCAACGGCGAGAACGCCCCAATGTGCGAGGAACTGCAGGCCGCACTTGATCGCATGCGCGACAATATCCGCTACCTGATCGACAGGCGGAACCAGATCAATCTGACCAGTCGTCCGGATGACGGGCTCCGGCGCCATCTGCTCGCCTCGCTGGAGGAAAACGGCTGCAATGAAGCCAGCATTGTGACGCCCGATGCACTCATTGACCCTGACCGGGACATCGGCCGACGGATGCCGCAGGAGACTTTCATTCCGCCGATGGGCAGTGATCCTCGCGACATCGGGAATTATTCTGACCCACGCGAATATCCCGCCGATGTCAGCACCGTCTGCGTGAGAACCTGTGACGGCGGGTTCTTTCCGCTCTCATCCCATGCGGGGCCTAATGATTTCCAGCGGGACGCGGAAACTTGCGCACGGATGTGTCCGGGCGTTCAAACGGAGCTTTTCTATCGGGTCCTCTCCACTCAGGAGGCGGACGACATGGTTTCGGTTTCGACCGGTGCCCCCTATAGCGCAATGCCCAACGCTTTTGCCTATCGAAACCGGCCTCCGGGAGAAAAATCGTCCTGCACCTGCAATTTCTCGGCCTATTACGAGCAGTTGCGGCGCAACGGCGAACAGGCGTCGACACCGGAAAGTTCGGTCACCAGGATAGAAACGAAGAAATCCCAGCCGACGTCGACCACGGCGCTCAATTCGCCAGCACCGCCACCGGAGCGACCTTACGACCCGGCAGCAAACAAGGTCCGCCAGGTCGGTCCACAATTCCTCGACGACGCCCAAGGGAAGATCGACCTGAAAAAACCGGCCCTTCCCGGCCCGCAGCCGCAGCAATAGAGCAGTTCCAGGAAAAGTGCGAAGCGGTTTTCCGTCCGGAATTGCGCAAAAATAAAAAGTTAGAGCGGTTCTGCGCCTCCATGAAAAGCTGAAACGCTATAGGCAAACAGCTCAGGGAGTGTTTCCCCAGCGCTCGCTGAAGACCAGTTCTTCGAGCGGCAGACGTTGCCGCCAGCCCTTCACTGCCAGTTCCGGTTCGCTGTAAAGCTTATCGACATATCCAACACAGAGCCAGGCAACAATCTCGATCCTTTCTGGAATGCCGAGGATATTACGGATGTCGCTGTTATGAAAAATGCTGACCCAGCCAACCCCAACCCCTTCGGCGCGGGCCGCCAGCCATAGGTTCTGAATGGCGCAGACCGTCGAATAGACATCCATGCGCGGATTGTGGGTCCGCCCGATCACGACCTTGCCGCCGCGATCCGGATCGCAGGTGACGCAGATGCTGAGCGGCGCCTTGCGGATGCCTTCGAGTTTCAGGGAGCGATAGGTCTCGCGCCGTTCTTCCTCGAACATCAGCGCCGCCTCGCGGTTCGCCCGGTCGAAGGCCTGCCAGGCTCTCTCACGCACGTCTGCATCGCGCACGAGGATGAAGTTCCATGGCTGCATGAAGCCGACGGAAGGTGCGTTGTGCGCCGCCTGGAGAAGCCGGTTCACCAAGTCATCGGGCAAGGGATCAGGCAGGAACTGGTCACGGACATCCCGCCGTGTTTCAATGGCGTGGTATACAGCCTCACGTTCAGTGACGGAAAAAGCTTCCGCACGGACAAGAAAGTCCGCAGATTCTGGTCGCATCGTCAACTCCCCAACAATGCTGACCTCCCCGCCGTCCACGCGGGTCAGCCTATCTCGCCAGGCCGGTCTTCTGACTAGGCTTCCTCTGCCCGCCGCTGCCTTCCCGGTTCAGGAACCAGTGGCAACCATCTGAAAAGAGCTTGAGAAAGCTCAATCCTGCGGCAGGCATCCGCCATACAGCGTTGGGCACGTTCCGGATTTTCACCGGATTCCCGATTCTCCCGCTTGCGCGGGCACCTGACCCCACCGGTATGCGCGATGCGCTCGCAGAAAGCAAGCGGATCGCAAGGCGCCGGCCGAGGCTCACGTCATCGGTGTGTGGCCGTCAAGAATCGAGAAGAGCGCTTCATCGCCCATTTCCCGTGCCACATGCTTCAGCGAACGGCCGGATGTATTCCTGATCGTGGGATCGGCACCTCGCTTCATCAGGAAATGGATTACCTCGAAGCGGCCGTTGAGAACGGCAAAGCCGAGCGGAGTGAGCCAGTCGCGATCCGGATCCGCTCTGCCGCTGGGCCGGAAGCTTCCAAATGTTCTCTCCATCAGTGACGGATCGGCGTCAAGCAACGCAGTGAGCTGATCCATCATGCCATAGGCAGCCGCAGCGAAGATATCGAGCGACTGATCTCTAAGAAAGTTGACCATGTCCGGCTGGCCGTTGTACTCGGCCCAACCAATCGGCGGCGCATAGTGGTAAGGATCGCGGATTTTCGTATCGGCGCCATGCTCGATCAGGAGCTTTGCCATCTCGATATGGCCATGCAGGGCTGCCTCATGTAGCGGCGCTCGGCTCGTCATGGCGTTGACATCGAAACCGAGCGTCAGCATGCGTCTGACCGGTTCGAAAGCGTTGTCGGCGACCGCTTCATGCAGCATTGCTGGATGGACGCGTTGCATCTGCGCCGGACTGGTGAGCTCCCGCATCATCCCGACCACCTCTTCGATCGGAAGTTCCGTATTCATGATCGAAATATGGAGCTGGTCTTCTGGCTTCAGTCGGACCGCAACTGCTCCCTTTCTCACGAGATACAACGCCAGCTCCCGGTCGCCGCCGAGCTGGGCCCATTCGAAAGGCGTCCGTCCGTTGACCGGTCTGATGACATCGGCGCCGTGTTCAACCAGCAGCCTGACGCGCTCGGGCATGCGTTTTTCCAGTGCCCAGGCGAGCTGGTAGTCGAACACGGTCTGCGAATTCTCCACGAATTTTCCGTCTGTCCGCACCAGCCAATTGTTGCGATGCTGAGCCGAGAGCCCGTATTCGAGAAGCAATTTCAAACATGAATTATCCGGTTCGAACATGCGATTATAAAGCGCCTGGCTGTCGTTCGGATCGGCACCGGCATCGAGCAGATGCGCGCGAAAGCGATGCAATCCGGATGTTCGGGCTGACGCAGCTTGCCCGCTTCCCCCTCGCCGAAGGCGCCAGTTAGCGCCGTGAAACGATATTGTCCGTCATCGAGGTAGAAGGCGTTGGGACTGGCGCCGCGTTCGATCAGCAGTCGTGCTGCCGGAAGGCTTGAGCGACCCGGCACACGCGCATAGGCGGCATAGAGCAGCGGTGGCCAATCATAAGGTCCGCCCTTGCGGTCGAGAAGCTGCGGCTGGCGGTCAAGCCAGCGGGCAACGCGCGTGGCGTCGCCGATGGCAGCCGCGACATGAATGTTCTCGTCCGCAATGACGGGGTGGTCCTGCAGCAGGCGGAGAGCTGCCTCGAAACGGGCTGGATCGGCGGAAATGCGGGCGAAATAGGAAACCGTCGCAAGCGAGAGAAAGTGATTGGCGAGCTGATCGCGCGGCAGTTCGTCGGGACTGATCCTGTCGAAATGGGCCTTGAGCTTGGTCCAGCTCGAAAAGCCATGTTCACGGGCGATGACAAGCTGGACGTCCTGCAGTCCGACGTCCTCGATTTTGGAGAAATAGGATTCAACGCGAGCGCGGGCCGACGCATCACCGGATTGCACGGATCGGAGGAGAAGTTTCGCCTTTTTTTTAGGGATTCAATGCTGGCGCTCGCGGCAGATGGGCGCGTGGTCATGACGACCTCCTTTCGTTCACGTCCGGTATCCGCGCCCACAGACTGAAAAGAGGTGTGGCAGTCTATAAATTCAACATCAGGTGGGCTTTGCCCTTCCCGCGGATCGGATGCGCCCTGCGAACGGTCAATTCCTAACGAGGAAAGCTGTCACTGTCCAGAGAGGTCATTTCTCGGGCGCGTATCGAACATAGGCGAATTCGTCACCGTCCGGTGACCAGTTCGGCACGTTGATCGTCCCCTGCCCGCCGAAGAGCTCGAACAGCGTCGTCAGATTGCCCCCATCCATATCCATCAGGCGCAACCGCACATGGAGATCGCGCGGATGGTCGAAGACATCGGGGTCATAGGAGATCAGCACGACCTTCTCGTTCCTGGGGCAAGGATGGGCGAACCAGTTGCCGTAGTCGTCATGGGTGAGCTGTTGCAGACCGCTGCCGTCAGGACGGATGCGCCAGATCTGCATGAGGCCAGTACGACTGGAATTGAAATAGATCCACTCCCCGTCCGCAGACCAATCGGGGCCATCGTTGCGGCCTTTGCCTTGTGTCAGCCGCGTCTCCTCGCCGCCATCGATCGAAATCGTATAAATATCGAAGACCTGATCACGGATGCCGCAATAGGCGACGCGCTGCCCGTCCGGAGACCAGCCGTGCCAATAGGAAGGCAGGTTTGTCGTCACCTGGCGTGGCGTTCCGCCCGCAGCCGGCAGCACGTAGATGCAGGACTTGCCGAATTCCGTCTTGTCGGAAATGGCGATAAGCGTGCCATCCGGCGAGATGCCATGATCGTTGTTGCACAATCGCGCGAAGCCGGTATCGATGAGCACCGGCTCTGGATCGCCTTCGAGGGCAAGACGATAAAGCAGCCCATCGCCGTTGATGAGCAAAAACCGGCCGTCGCGGGAAAAATTCGGGGCTTCCACGAGCCGCTCCGTCTGCCAGACGATCCGGGAACTGCCCGTAGGGATATTGTAGATCTCGACCGAACTGCGCATTGCTCCCCCAATGTGCCCGATAGGCGGTAGACTTACCGATCCCGGAACCGGTTGGTGATCGGATAGCGCCGGTCGCGGCCGAAATTCTTCTTGGTGATCTTCACGCCGGGCGCCGACTGCCGCCGTTTGTATTCGGCGAGATAGAGCAGATGCTCGACACGATGCACTGTTGCAACATCATGACCGCGCGCAACGATCTCATGGACCGCCATCTCTTTTTCGACAAGGCATTCGAGAATGTCATCAAGCACGGGATAGGGCGGCAGCGAATCCTGGTCCGTCTGGTTCGGGCGCAATTCCGCCGACGGTGCTTTTTCGATGATATTGTGTGGGATCACCTCACCCGACGGGCCGAGCGCGCCTGGTGGCACATGCGCATTGCGCCAGCGCGCCAGCGCGTAGACCTGCATCTTGTACAGGTCCTTGATCGGATTGAAGCCGCCGTTCATGTCGCCGTAGAGCGTTGCATAGCCGACCGACATTTCCGACTTGTTGCCGGTGGTAACCACCATCGAACCGAACTTGTTGGAGATCGCCATCAAGATAGTGCCACGTGCGCGGCTCTGCAGGTTCTCCTCGGTAATGCCGCTGTCGGTGCCTTCGAAAAGGTCCGAAAGCGCCGAGCTGAATCCCGTTACCGGTTCCTCGATCGGTACGATATCGTAGCGGCAGCCGAGAGCGCGCGCACAATCGGCGGCGTCCTTTAGTGAATCACTCGAAGTATAACGATACGGCAACATCACCGTACGGACGCGCTCCTCACCGAGCGCGTCGACCGCGATCGCCGCGCAGATCGCGGAATCGATGCCGCCGGAAAGGCCCAGTACGACAGTCTTGAAGCCATTCTTGTTGACATAGTCGCGGAAGCCGAGCAGGCAGGCGCGATAGTCCGCCTCCTCGCGTTCGGGAATATGCGCCATCGGGCTTTCGGCGCAGTGCCAGCCATCGCCGTTCTTCTTCCAGGTCGTGACCGCCACCGCCGTTTCGAACTGGCTCATCTGGAAGGCCAGCGTCCTGTCGGCATTGAAGGCAAAGCTCGCCCCGTCGAAGACAAGTTCGTCCTGGCCGCCGAGCTGGGCCGCATAGATCATCGGCAGACCGGTCTCGATCACCTGCTTGAGGACGACCTGATGACGCACGTCCACCTTGCCGCGATAATAGGGCGAACCATTCGGCGACAGCAGAATTTCGGCACCGCTTTCGGCTAATGTCTCGCATACGCCGAGCTCGCCCCAGATATCCTCGCAGATCGGAATACCCAGCCGGACGCCACGGAAATTTATCGGACCCGGCATGGCGCCCTGGTCGAATACACGTTTCTCGTCGAATTCGCCGTAGTTCGGCAGATCCACCTTGTCACGGACGGCGATGACCTTGCCGCCGTCGAGCACGGCGATGGAATTGTAGCGACCACTCTGATCCTGACGCGGAAAACCGATAACGACGCCTGGTCCCCCATCGGCGGTGTCGGCGGCGAGGCTTTCGACTGCTTTCCAGCAAGCACGAATGAAAGCCGGCTTCAGTACCAGGTCTTCCGGCGGATAACCGGAGATGAAAAGCTCGGTCAGCATCAGCAGATGCGCGCCCTCGCGCGCCGCATCAGCACGTGCCTCCCGGGCCTTGGCGAGATTGCCGGCAACATCGCCGACGGTTGGATTGAGCTGTCCAACGGCGATGCGAAGGGTCTGAGCGATCGAGTTTTGTTCTGTCATGCCATTCATTTAGCTCTAGCCGATAGGCTCCGCAATGATCTGCGCGCAGAAATAGATGGGCTGGTGTCGAAAGAAAACAAGCGCGATGGCATGAGTCGGTGGAACCGGCACGGTTCATCCCGCATTCATGACAGTAATGTGACAATTGCATGAAATTTCTTTAAAGACCGGAGAAGCCGTTGGCCGCACTGGTTTGGAAATTTGTACCGTTTCGCGGATCGGCTATCTTCTTTCTCAGTACACAGGAAGGAAGCTTTTCTGCCCGTGCCGCACGTGGGTTGTGTAACTGTCTGATTTCGTTGCTACTCGCGCTCGGGACCGTGGTGGCTGTGGAGTGGGTCGCCAGCGGCTCCTTTGTAAACGTCCGAGATTTTCTGATATCTCCCATTCGCCCAGGCCTGACGACAGTCGGCGTTCTCATGCTCCTGATGGTCCTGCTGGATGCGCTTTCTGGCCGCGCTTACCTGTCTGCGCTTGCTCTTGCTCCGCTTGCCGCCGTTCCCGCCTTCGTGTCGAGCCAGAAGCAGCTCTACCTTCCCGACCCGCTCTATCCGTCCGATTTTCTCTTTACCGGACAGATCCTGCAGTTAATGCCCGTGATCGTTAGGGATCGTCCCTGGTTTTCGACAATGGTTGTGGTTGGCGTCGTCGCTCTCCTCGTCGGTCTCGTCTTCCTCTGGCGTTACGCGTGGCGGCATTTTCCAAGACTGACGTGGCGTGCGCGAGTGGCGCGTCTTTTGATCTGTCTGCCGGTCCTGGCGGCCTTCGTATCGCTCGTAAGCGATTATTCTCAATATTCCTGGATCCGCGACCGGCTGCAGGTCGTTCCGATAATGTGGGACCAGAAGGAGAATTATCGCCAGAACGGTTTCATCATGGCCTTTTCGCTCAACCTGCCGATGGCCCATGTAACCGCGCCCTCCGGATTTAATTCCGAGGCCATCGACGCTATCCCGGCACGCAGCTACGGCTATCCGGCGGGACCGGACGAAAAGCCGGATGTCATCATGCTCATGAGCGAATCTCTTTGGGATCCGACCCGTCTTGCGACGGTTAAGCTGACGCCGGATCCGATGCCGACCATACGCGCATTGCAGTCTGGCTACGTCTTTTCACCGGAATTCGGCGGAATGACCGCAAACGTCGAGTTCGAGGCGTTGACCGGCTTTTCCAACGCTTTCCTGCCCTATGGCAGTATTCCCTACCAGCAATATATCCGCCATTCGCTGCCGTCTCTTGCGACTTTCTTTCGTGGCCAAGGCTACACGACACGATCCATTCATCCCTTTACCGGATGGTTCTGGAATCGCAGCGAAGTCTACAAGGATTTTGGTTTCGATGCGTTCCGTACCGAGGAAAGCATGCCACCGATGGAAAAACGCGGCATCTTTACCTCCGATGATGCTCTGATGAAGGAAGTCATGCGTGAAGGCGATGACGTTGATCGGCCCTTCTTTTTCTTTGCAGTAACCCTGCAGGGTCACGGCCCTTATGAACCGAACCGCTATGCACGCAATACAGTTGCCATCGAAGGCAATCTGACGGATGGCGACGGTGATGCACTCGCCACCTATACACAAGGTGTCAGGGAAGCAGACGAAAGCCTCAAAATGCTTGTTGACTGGGCTTCAAAGCGCAGCCGCGAGACAATCATAGTGCTCTGGGGAGATCATCTGCCTCCGCTGGGAAACATCTATCTTGACACCGGCTACATGCCTGAGCAGGTGGCCACCAGAAAGGCCCCGCTCGACGTCATGAAGCGCGAGCACGAGACACCGCTCGTCATATGGTCGAGCAAAAAGGGTATCCGCAGAAATGTCGGCACCATAAGCCCGGCGCTGCTGCCTTACCATGTTCTCAAATTCGCCGGTTACGAGCATCCCTTTTATACTGGTTTTCTTGGCCGCGTGCAGAAGAAGTATGCGATCCTCGATCGGTATCAACTCGCCGCACGCGATGGCAGCACCTCACCCGGATGGATTCTGCAGGAGAAGAAGCTCGATCCGCTTTTAAAGGATTATCGATACCTGCAATACGATATCATGTTCGGCAAACAGCATTCGCTGGAGCGCTTCTTTCCATCACATTATTGGCTGACGGATTCCGGCCTCTGACGGATTTCGCATTGCAATTTACCGGCGCAAAAGAATACTGGCGCGGAAAAGAGCTTGTTCGCGGAGTCTCCCATGTCCAGTTTCCCAAATTTCGCCCACATGCATTTCGGCAAGACCATGGAAGAGCTTGGAGATATCGAAAGACGTGTGCTGAAGAAGGCGCATGAACGCAAGGTCATCTCGACGGACATCAACGCCGCATTTTCCGCCGAGGCGTCTTTCGGTGAGCGGTTTGCCGACAAGATTGCGCGCGTTGGCGGTTCCTGGACTTTCATCATTGCCTTTCTTCTGTTTCTCGCTTTCTGGTGCGTGATCAATACCATCGTGCTTTTGACACGTGCCTTTGATCCCTACCCCTTCATTTTTCTCAATCTCGTACTTTCCATGGTCGCTGCCATCCAGGCCCCGATCATCATGATGTCACAGAACCGCCAGGCTGAACGTGACCGCTTCGAGGCTGCCAAGGACTACGAAGTCAATTTGAAGGCGGAGCTGGAAGTGCTCTCGCTGCATCAGAAGATAGATATGCAGGTTATGACGGAGTTGTCGGCTTTGCGCCAGGAAATCACACGGCTGAATGAGCTTCTTTCGAAGTCATGAAATGAATTGCGCGGCTACGCTGTCATGTCTCGAGCACGCCCGTCCCGCCGGACTGTAATGAAAAACGGGCCGGCTTTCGACCGGCCCGTTCCACAGCTATTCTGGCATCCTTGCCGGTTCAGGCGTTGACCGCCATCCGCTTCTCGTCCCGACCGCCCTTCATGCGCTCGGCAAGCAGGAAGGCAAGCTCGAGCGCCTGATCGGCGTTGAGGCGCGGGTCGCAATGCGTATGGTAGCGATCCTGCAGGTTCTCGGCCGAAACAGCGCGTGCGCCACCGGTGCATTCGGTCACGTCCTTGCCGGTCATTTCGACATGGATGCCGCCTGGATGCGTGCCTTCGGCGCGGTGAATCTGGAAGAAGCTCTCCACTTCCGAAAGAATGCGTTCGAACGGACGGGTCTTGTAGTTGTTGAGGGTGATCGTATTGCCATGCATCGGATCGCATGACCAGACGACCTTGCGGCCCTCGCGCTCGACGGCGCGGATGAGCTTCGGCAGGCAGTCGGCGACCTTGTCATGGCCGAAGCGGCAGATCAGCGTCAAGCGGCCGGCTTCGTTCGCCGGATTCAGGACATCGATCAACTCGATCAGGTTGTCGGCCGTCAGCGACGGGCCGCACTTCAGGCCGATCGGGTTCTTGATGCCGCGGAAATATTCGACATGGGCGTGATCGAGCTGACGCGTGCGGTCACCGATCCAGATCATGTGGCCGGACGTCGCGTACCAGTCGCCCGAGGTCGAATCCACTCGGGTCAGCGCTTCCTCGTAACCGAGCAGCAGCGCCTCGTGGCTCGTGAAGAAATCGGTCTCGCGCAGGCTCGGATGGTTTTCCGAGGTGATGCCGATCGCCTTCATGAACTCCATCGTTTCGCTGATGCGGTCGGCAAGCCTCCGGTAGCGTTCGCCCTGCGGACTATCCTTCACGAAGCCGAGCATCCATTTGTGCACATTTTCGAGATTGGCATAGCCGCCCATGGCGAAGGCGCGCAGCAGGTTGAGCGTCGCAGCCGACTGCCGGTAGGCCATCATCAGGCGTTCCGGATTTGGCATACGCGCCTCCTCCGTAAAATCCGTGCCGTTGACGATATCGCCGCGATAGGTCAGGAGCGTCAGGTCGCCCTGCTTTTCGAAAGCTGAACTGCGCGGCTTGGCGAACTGGCCGGCAATACGGCCGACCTTGACCACCGGCAACTGGGCGCCATAGGTGAGCACAACGGCCATCTGCAGGAAGGCGCGGAAGAAGTCGCGGATCGTATCGGCGCCGTGTTCGACGAAGCTCTCGGCGCAATCGCCGCCCTGGAGCAGGAAAGCGTCCCCCTCGGCGACCTTGGCAAGAGCCGTTTTCAGCCGGCGCGCTTCACCGGCAAAAACGAGCGGCGGATAGGTCGCAAGCGTTGCTTCCGTAGCAGCAAGAGCTGCCGCATCCGGATAATCCGGAACCTGCTGGATCGGTTTCTGCCGCCAACTGCTCGGGGTCCAATTCTCTGCCATCTCACTCACCTGTTTGCACCCGATCTGAGCCGGATGTCCGTCATCGCCGATAAATATCGGCGGCTTATAAACCTTTAGGTCAGGCTTGCATAGCAGCCATCAGGTCTTTTGCATGACGACGTTTTCGACCCCGTTCAGCGGGGTCAGGCCCTTGATTTCAGATCGCTCAGACGCGCTCGCCGTTGCGGATGCGATAGCTTGGCGAATACATCGTCACCAGCTCTTCCGCCGCCGTTGGATGCAGCGCCATTGTCCTGTCGAAATCGTCCTTGGTGCAGCCTGCCTTCAAGGTGATGCCGAGAATCTGCGCCATCTCGCCTGCGTCATGGCCGAGGACATGCACGCCCACCACCTTGCGATCTTCAGCATTGACCAGGATCTTCATCATCATCTTTTCGGCGCGGCCGGAAAGTGTGGCCTTCATCGGGCGGAACTGGGCCCGGTAGACTTCAACCGTATCGTAGCGCTTGGCGGCCTCCTCTTCGCTGAGGCCGACGGTGCCGATTTCCGGCTGAGAGAAGACCGCTGTCGGGATGAGATCGTGATCAGGCTTCGTCGGATTGTTTTTGTAGACCGTTTCGATGAAGCACATGGCTTCGTGAATGGCGACCGGCGTCAGTTGTACCCGGTCGGTAACGTCGCCGAGCGCATAGATGTTGGCGACGTTTGTGCGCGAGTATTCGTCGACGACAATGGCGCCGCGTTCATCGAGCGCGACACCCGCCGCTTCCAGCCCAAGGTTTTTCGTGTTCGGATCACGTCCGAGCGCCAGCATGATCTGCCCGACGTGCAGGACTTTGTTGTTCTTGGTCCGAGCCTTGAGACCGTCTTCGGTCCTGGTGACTTCCTCGATGATATCATGGCAGAGGACGCGGATGCCCTTTGCCTCCATCGCCTCATGCAGTCCGCGCCGAAGGTCGTGATCGAAGCGCGACAGGATTTCTGCGCCGCGGTAGATGAGTGTCGTTTCCACCCCGAGACCATGGAAGATGTTGGCGAATTCGACGGCAATATAACCGCCGCCGGCAATCAGGATCGATTTCGGCAGTTCCTCGAGATGGAATGCCTCGTTGGAGGAAATGCAGAGTTCGTGGCCCGGCAATGCGTTGTGCGGATTTGGCGCTCCGCCGGTCGCGATCACGATCGTCTCGGCGGTCACGATCCTGTCGTTCCTGAGCAGCCGGATCGTGTGAGCGTCGACCAGTTCGGCGCGCGTGTCAAACGTCTCTGCCCCGGCATTGGAAAGGCCTTTGCGATAGAGTCCCTCGAGCCGTTCGATTTCCTTGTCCTTGGCTGCAATCAGCTTCTTCCACTCGAACGTGCTTTCGCCGACCGTCCAGCCGAAGCCGGCAGCATCTTCAAAATGCTCATGATACTGTGATGCATAGACAAACAGCTTCTTCGGCACGCAACCGCGGATCACGCAGGTGCCGCCATAACGATATTCCTCGGCGATCCCGACCTTTTTGCCCAGCGACGCTGCCACGCGCGCGGCGCGCACACCGCCGGAACCACCGCCGATAACAAAAAGATCATAGTCGAAGGAAGGCATCGAAAAACTCCTTAAGCAGCAAAACATGCGAAGAAGCGCGCATGCATATATGCATGGCGTGACAAAAACAAAAGCCCGGAACGACCGGGCTTTTGGTATGGGTGAAGCTAGCTTACTTCTTCTGCTGCTGCTGTTGCTGAGGCGGATTGGCCGCCGCATCACCGGCGGCTGGTTGCGCTGGAACCTTGATGATCTTGGCGAGCGCAGCGTTGCTCTGGTTGGCAAGATCGCGCGAGATACCGGAGGCCCAGATATCGGCCGCCTTCAGCAGTTCCCGCGATGCGATCGGACCATCCTGAAGAAGCTTCTTGCCGGTGGGAGAGGTGTAGAACTGGGCAATGGCGTTCAACTCCTCGACGGTAAAGGTCTTGGCATAGGTAGTCGCGGCTTCGCGCTCGAGATCGGCCCGACGTGAAGCGAGAGCCAGTGCCTGGTCATCGACGGTGGAGATGATGACATCCTGGTAATTCGGCGAATCCTGAATAAGCCCGCTCTTCAGCCGCTCCGCCAGGTTAGGAAGGATGTTGTCGAACTGGTTGGTGACACCGAGAGCATTGATTGCAGCACGTGCTGCCTTGAGCTGCTCCTCGGTAACCTCCTGCGCGCTTGCGGAAGAGCCGAGCACAACGCCCGAAAGAACAATGGCCGCAGCGGCAAAACGGCCAAGACCCGCAAGTTTCATCATGATTGCTCCTGTTTATTGTCTGCCTGAAGCGTGCGCACGCCTGCCGGACCGGCAATGATCGCAAGCGTCGCCATATTTAAGAAAAGCCCGTGTTCGACGACACCGGGTATGGAATTCAATTCCGTCGACAGCGCCTCTGCATCAGGAATGCGGCCAAAAGATGCATCGATGATGTAGTGGCCGCCATCCGTGGTAAATTCGCCGTCACCGGATTGGCGCAGCTTCAATTCACCGCTGAGGCCGAGGCGGGATGCGGCTTTATCGATTGCAAGCCGTGTCGCTGAAAGTCCGAAGGGATTGACCTCGATCGGCAGGGCGAAAGCGCCGAGAACATCGACCAGCTTGCTCTCGTCGGCGATGACGATCATACGGGCCGAGGCGGATGCGACGATCTTCTCCCGAAGCAGCGCGCCGCCACCACCCTTGATAAGACGCAGGTGTCCATCGACTTCATCGGCGCCGTCGATCGTGATGTCGAGTTCGGGAAGTTCATCCAGGGACTTCAGCGGAACACCAAGCTCGACGCAGAGCCTTGCCGTGCGCTCGGAAGTCGGCACACCTTCCACCCTCAGCCCTGCGGCGCATTTTTCGGCCAGCATGCGCACGAATTCTTCCGCCGTACTGCCGGTTCCGATGCCGAGGCGCATTCCGTTCTCGACATACGCCAGAGCCGCCTCGGCAGCCTTGATCTTCATTTGCCGGGCGTCCATGCGCCGCGTGCTCCCCGTCTGTTTCATTCGAGTGCTGTTTACACGGCCTTCATTGCAAACGAAAGCCAAAATAACGGGGCTGAAATGAAAAGCAAAATGGCGTGAAGGCATTTGGAACCGGTCCCCGCCGTTGCTTTTCTGCGGGCAATCTCCTACTTCGGAGAGGCTTATTTCCCGGATCACCGAGGCTTATTCTTTGACCCCTGCTCCCGCTCTTGTCATTTTTGATCTCGACGGAACGTTGATCGATACCGCTCCCGATCTCGTCGCCAGTCTCAATCACACGATCGCAGCACTTGACCTGCCGCCTGTAGGCTATTCTGACCTTACCCACCTGGTCGGACACGGTGCGAAGGCTATGATTGAGCGCGCCTGTAAGCTCCGCGGCTATTCCTTGGAACCGCAGAGCCTGGAACCACTGCTTGAACGTTTCGTCGCCTTCTACACCGAAACGATGCCCGGCGACAGCAGGCCCTATCCAGGGCTGGTCGAGGCGATGGACGCCCTCAAGGCCGACGGCTTCAAGCTCGCCGTCTGCACGAACAAACTCGAGTCGCTCGCCTTGCCGCTGATCCGACATCTCGGCCTGATGCACTATTTCGATGCCATTACGGGCGGAGATAGCTTTCCGGTGCGCAAACCCGATGCCCGACACCTCGTCGGCACGGTTGAGCGCGCCGGTGGCGAGCTGCAGCGCAGCGTCATGGTTGGCGACAGCATCAATGACATTCTCGTCGCAAGAAATGCCGGAATTCCGTCGATTGCCGTTCCCTTCGGTTACTCGGATGTCCCGGTCGCGACATTGGGTCCGGACGCAATGATTGCGCATTTTGACGAGCTGAGGCCTGCTTTAATCGAGAACCTTTTGGCGGGTGGGCAGACAACACGTAGCCAATCGATCGCATGATCAAAAGAAAAGGCGGCCCCTCGGCCGCCTTTTCCATGCTGATCTCCGGATCAAATTTCCGCCGTGCGGGACTTCGCCGTGGCGTCGAAAGCCTTGTCCATATAGGCGTCACGACCGTAGACGTCGTCGAAATATTCGACGACTCCGTCCTTGTTCGGCCAGGCGGTGAAATAGGAGACGTAAACCGGGATCTTCTGCGGCACCTGGACCGCATGGTTCTTTCCGGTCGCGATCTGCTTGGCGATATCACTCACGGTCGTATTGAGAACGGCTGCAGCCATCGCGCGCGGATCGGCAAGCCGGACGCAGCCGTGGCTGAGCGCCCGCATATCCTTTTTGAAGAAGCTCTTTGAAGGCGTGTCATGCATGTAGATGGCATGCGAGTTCGGAAAGAGGATCTTCAGCTCGCCGAGCGCATTGTCGCTGCTTGGTGGCTGGCGGACCGAGATTGCGTTCGTGGAGCTGTACCAGTTGACGCTCGATGAGGAGACAGGCTGACCGTTGACCGCGACCTGATATCCCATCCGATCGAGATAGCCCGGATCCTGGCGCAGCTTGGGCAGCATCTCGTTGATGATGATCGACTGGGGCACGCCCCAGAACGGATTGAATTCCACCGTCTCAATCTGATCCTGAAAGAAATAGGTCTGATTGGTCTTCTGCCCGACCACTGCACGCATCGCCAGCTGTTGCTGGTTATCGTTGTAGTAGTAGACCATGTAGGCGGGTTGATTGATGAAGACATAGCGCGAGCCGAGATCCGCCGGCAACCAGCGAGACTGCTCCATCGCGATTATGAGCTTGTCGATCTTGGCCGCATTGCTTTCTTCCGTCATGGCGCGGATGGTCGCCTGTCCGATCACACCATCCGACGTCAAGCCCTTTTCCCTCTGGAAACCTTCCACGAGCGCGACAAGATCAGGCGTATATTCCGGGGTGTTCCGGTAGCTTGCGAGCGTCACGGCCTGCTCGGTCTTGAGCGCCTTCGAGCCATGTTTGTCTATCGCCTTGATGATATCCGCCAGCTGCGGCGAACTGTCGCCGGGTTTGATGAGACCGTCGAGCATGATGCTCACGGCGCCCTCATCGCTCGCATCTTCCGCCTTCAGCTTGGCGAGCTCGGCCTTGAGCGCCTGGAATTGCGGGCCGTTCGGGCTACGGCTATTCAGATAGGCGGCTACATCAGGACTTGAGGTGATCAGCTTGAGGACCGGGGCGAGATTAACGGTCTTACGCGTGAAGTCGTGGTAGCCGGAAATCCTGTTGGGGTCGATCCTTCCGCGTACCGTATCCTGAACATAGGTGAGCACCTTTGCGGAGAGCTCGAGCTCGAACTGCATCAGGGCGCGCTCGCGGAGCGTCGGATCGGGATTGGACGGATCGACGGTCGGAAGCTCGACTGCGTAGTCGGTCGGGTCGAGCCCTACTGTGCCGACATCCTTCAGAACATCGAGCGCCGCCCTTGCGCGGTCGTTTACGTCATTTCCTGAGATCCAGACAAGTGGGCGGGTGTTGTCGCTATAATAGCTCTCGAGCACTTTTGCGACGTCGCTATTCGCCTTCACCTTGGCGTCGATGAGGAAGCGCCGCTGCATGTTCTGGCTTGCAGCAATGTCGGCCTGTGGCACTGAGGACGCATCCACGACTGCACCCGTTACGATCGTATCGGCAAATCTTCCCGTATCAACATAACGAAGAGGATCCGGCTTGTAGGTATAATAGGTCGGTCCGGTGACTTTCGGCAGCGGGCTGGGCCTCTGCGGAGCCATTCTTTGCAACGCGGAACCGCCGGGATCAATGATCGTGCTCTGCGTCCGTTCACGATGGCCGCGAAACAAATCCATCAGCGTATAGGCGTTGGCCGGCTTGGCGCCGATCATCGCTATGCTGCAAGAAAGAGCGAGCGCCGAAACGGCGCTTTTTGTCAGAAAACTCATACTTAGTCACATCCCCGTAACATGCGGTTGCCTTCGGCAGGCCCATTCCATTTCGCACGACGCTATCGCATCGGCCGGTTACTGAAAGAAAACGGCCCGGCCCGCCAGAGCCGCTCATGTCAACTTATGTTACAAAGCGGAACGGCCGGTCCGTGTTCCAGTTCACACAAAATTATGAAATTATTAGTTAATTTTTTACCGATTTTTCCGTCTCGAGGTGAGTGCGAAAAAGCACATCCGATCGAATATATCGCCAGCGTGTCATAAAGGGCACGCAGGGCTGTGGAAGGTCGTAAATCCTGATTTGGCGCCTCATGATTTTTGCTGTTCAACCTGTTTTCTTGTGTGGCGATCGGACCTATAAAGCGCCATCTTTCGTGGAGCCGATCTGCTCGAAGCATTTTCAAAGGAAGGCACGCAAACATGACCTCTACACGCACGGAAACCGATACGTTTGGCCCCATCGAGGTGGCGAGCGATCGCTATTGGGGTGCCCAGGCGCAACGCTCACTCGGCAATTTCAAGATAGGTTGGGAAAAACAGCCCCTGTCGATCGTGCGCGCGCTCGGAATTGTCAAGCAGGCGGCCGCTCGCGCCAATATGGAGCTCGGCCAGCTGGATCCTGCCCTCGGCAAGGTGATCGTCGAGGCGGCGCAGGAGGTGATCGACGGCAAGCTTAACGACCACTTCCCCCTCGTCGTCTGGCAGACCGGCTCCGGCACCCAGTCCAACATGAACGCCAACGAAGTTATCTCCAACCGGGCAATTGAAATGCTTGGCGGCGTCATGGGGTCGAAGAAGCCCGTCCATCCGAACGACCATGTCAATATGAGCCAGTCGTCGAACGACACCTATCCGACGGCGATGCACATCGCCTCTGCCGAGCAGATCGTTCATCATCTCCTGCCGGCGCTGAAGCATCTTCATGCTGCGCTCGAAAAGAAGGTGAAAGAGTTCGATCACATCATCAAGATCGGCCGTACCCATACGCAGGATGCAACGCCACTGACGCTGGGCCAGGAATTTTCCGGCTATGCCGCGCAGGTCGCCTCTGCCATCAAGCGCATAGAGATGACGCTGCCGGGCCTATGCGAACTCGCCCAAGGAGGCACGGCCGTCGGCACCGGTCTTAATGCACCGGTCGGTTTTGCCGAGAAGGTTGCCGATGAAATCGCAAAGATCACCGGCCTGCCCTTCGTGACCGCGCCGAACAAGTTTGAGGCGCTCGCCGCCCATGACTCCATGGTCTTCAGCCATGGCGCCATCAACGCCGCCGCTGCCGCGCTTTTCAAGATCGCCAACGATATTCGCCTGCTTGGTTCCGGGCCCCGCTCCGGTCTCGGCGAACTGGCGCTCCCGGAAAACGAGCCCGGCTCCTCGATCATGCCCGGGAAGGTCAATCCGACCCAATGCGAAGCTCTGACGCAGGTCTGCGTCCAAGTCTTCGGCAATCACGCCGCCTTGACATTCGCCGGCAGCCAGGGGCACTTCGAACTCAACGTCTACAATCCGATAATGGCCTATAGCTTCCTGCAGTCGGTCCAGCTGCTGGGTGATGCTGCAGTCTCCTTCACTGACAATTGCGTCACCGGGATCGAGGCGCGCGAAGACAATATCAAGGTCGGGCTGGAGCGTTCGCTGATGCTTGTCACTGCGCTGGCGCCGAAGATCGGCTACGACGCCGCGGCCAAGATCGCCAAGACAGCGCATAAGAACGGTACGACCCTGAAGGAAGAGGCGCTCGCGAGCGGTCTCGTCTCGGCCGAAGAATATGACGCGATTGTTCGTCCGGAGACGATGATCGGGCCGAAGTAAACCGCCAGCACTTTCCGAACTGCTCAAGACCCGCTCACATGGCCGTTGTGAGCGGGTCTTTTTTTACGCAGTTGCGTACGTTTTGCGCAATTATTGTGCAATGCAAAATATGCACAAAAAAGAGCTTGACCGAGCGATGGATTTGCCGTTGCATTGAACCAATCGGAAATTGGTTCGGACCATTTTAACGGCATGACAACTGACATCACTCAGCAGAATTCCATCTACGCGCTGGAGAAGCTGCGCGGCTTGCTGCGTTCGGGCGGGCTTGAACCGGATGGTAAGCTGCCGACCGAGCGGGCTCTGTCGGAGATGTTCGGCGTCAGCCGCAGGGCGATTCGTCGCTCGCTCGAGGTACTGGAAGCGGAAGGTCTCATTTGGCGCCGTCAGGGCTCAGGCACCTATGCCGGTCAGCGTCCAGACCAATGGGCGGACCACGTGGATTCCATCGTCGCCGGGACCGATTTCATGGAAGTCATGGAAGTGCGTCTGCGCATCGAGCCGCAACTTGCACAACTTGCCGCCATGCGAGCGAAACCTGCCGATGTTAAGCGCATGTATGAACTCATTGGAAAGATCTACGAAAGCACGGATGCGGACGCCAAGGAACTATGGGATGGCGCTCTGCACCGCCAGATCGCCCAATGTGCGGGAAATCATCTCTTCCTGACCATTTTCGACGTCATCAATCGAGTGCGACAGGACGACGCCTGGCAAACAATCCGCGAGAGAGCGCGCAGCGCAAGCAGGACGAAGTCCGTCACCTTCGCCCAGCATACCGCCATCGTCGACGCGATCGCCGCCCGCGATCCGGCCACGGCCGGAGAGGCGATGCGCCGGCATCTGCTCACGCTACAGGAGAGCCTGATCCGGGTGACTTCGCTCGACCATCAGGAGGAAGGACAAGCCCCTGAATTTATCTGAACGGTCCCCCATCCAACGTGGCAAGGGCTGACAGCGCAGTACCGTTTTGAACTCTAAAAATATCCAGAGGAGAACATAAGAAAATGAAAACTGCCAAATTTCTGACAACGCTGATGGCTGGGGCGCTGATGGCCGTTCCGGCCTTCGCCGTCGAGCTGAAGATCGGTCTGCAGGATGATGCCGATGTGCTCGATCCGGCGCAATCGCGGACCTTCGTCGGTCGCATCGTCTACACGGCGCTGTGCGACAAACTGGTCGACGTCACGCCAGACCTCAAGATCGTTCCGCAGCTTGCGACGGGATGGAAATGGTCCGACGACGGCAAGGAACTCACCATGAAGCTCCGCGAAGGCGTGAAATTTCATGACGAGACGCCGTTCAATGCCGAAGCAGTCGTCGCCACCATCGAACGCAACATCAACATGCCGGAGTCCCGCCGCAAGAGCGAGCTGACCTCCGTTTCGAAGATCGAGGCGACCGGCGACTATGAAGTCAAATTCACCCTGAAGAGCCCGGATGTCACGCTCCTTGCGCAGCTTTCCGACCGCGCCGGCATGATCGTTTCGCCCAAGGCGGCCAAGGAAATGGGTGCCAAGTTCGGTGACCACCCCGTCTGCGCAGGTCCGTTCAAGTTCGTCGAGCGGGTGCAGCAGGACCGTATCGTGCTGGAGAAGTTCCAGGATTACTGGAACAAGGACAACATCTTCATTGACAAGGTTACCTACATGCCGATCCCGGACACGACGGTGCGCCTTGCCAACCTGCGATCCGGTGATCTCGACATGATCGAGCGTCTGGCGGCAACTGACGCGCAGGCGGTAAAATCGGATGCGAACCTCACCTATGCGGATGCGATCAGCACCGGCTGGCTGGGCGTTTACGCCAATATCGGCAACGGTCCGCGTGCAGACAATCCGATGGGCAAGGACAAGCGCCTTCGTCAGGCCTTTTCTCTCGCAATCGATCGTGATGCACTAAACCAGATCGTCTATGAAGGCACGGCCGTTGCCGGAAATCAGCCCTTCCCGCCCAGCAGCCCGTGGTTCGACAAGAACATTCCGGTCCCTGCTCGAGACCTCGACACGGCCAAGGCGCTGATCAAGGAAGCCGGTTTCGATCGTATCCCGGTCGAGATGCAGGTTCCGAACAATCCGGTCGCGATGCAGATGATGCAGATTGTTCAATCGATGGTCGCCGAAGCAGGCTTCGACCTTACCCTCAAGGCAACCGAATTTGCGACGCTTCTCAACGAGCAGACGGCTGGCAACTATCAGCTTAGCCGTTCTGACTGGTCCGGCCGCGTTGATCCGGACGGCAACATCCAGCAGTTCGTAACCTGTAACGCGGGCCTCAATGACAGCAAGTATTGCAATCCGGAAGTGGACAAGCTGCTCAACGAAGCGCGCCAGTCTCCGGATGAGGCCGTGCGCAAGCAGAAGTATGACGCTGCCGCGGCCATCCTGAACGACGATTTGCCGATCATTTATCTCGGCCATCAGGCATGGATCTGGGCGCTCAACAAAAAGATCACCGGTTTTGTCCCCTCTCCTGATGGCATGATCCGACTGGTCGGCGTCAAGAAGAACGGCTGATGGTAAGATGAAACGCCCATACGGGACGCCTCCGGTCCCGTATGGGCTGCAATGATGTCCGAATGGACTACGGGATCGCTATGTACACCTACATCGGAAAAAGGCTGCTGGTCGCCATACCGACGATACTGATTATCTCGGTCTTCGTCTTTTCGCTGCAGAAGCTTCTGCCGGGTGATCCGATCCTTGCCATGGCCGGCGAGGAACGCGATCCCCAAGTGATCGAGTTCCTGCGCGAGAAATACCGCCTGAATGATCCCGTGCCCTATCAGTACGCCTATTGGCTGGGCTCCGTGCTCAAGGGCGATCTCGGCATCTCGCTGCGCACCAATCAGCCCGTGCTCGAGCTTGTCGCTGAAAAGCTGCCCGTCACGATCCAGCTCGCCATCATGTCGATGATCTTCGCCTTCGTGATCGGCGTGCCGATGGGTATTCTTGCGGCGGTCAAGAAGAACACGGTCATCGATTACGTCGCCAATCTGATTGCGCTGTCCGGTCTGTCGATCCCGAACTTCTGGCTCGGCATCATGCTGATCCTTCTGGTCTCGGTAAATCTCGGCTGGCTTCCTGCCTCAGGCTACGAGCCGTTCTTCAGCAATCCCTTGCGCTCCATCGAGACAATGCTCATGCCATCCTTCGTGCTCGGCAACGCGCTTGCGGCGACGCTGATGCGGCACACGCGCTCCTCCATGCTGACCGTGCTCAGCCAGGACTACATCCGCACCGCCCGCGCCAAAGGGCTCTCGGAAGGGTCGGTCATTCTCTCGCATACCTTCCGCAACGCAGTGCTGCCGATCGTCACGCTGAGCGCCTTGCTCTTCGGCGAACTGTTGGCCGGCGCCGTCCTGACCGAGCAGATCTTTACAATTCCTGGCTTCGGCAAGCTCATCGTCGATGCCGTCTTCAATCGCGACTATGCCGTGGTGCAAGGTGTCGTGCTCTGCACCGCCGTCGGCTTCATCTTGATGAACCTGGTCGCCGACGTGCTCTATGTTCTGCTCAACCCGCGCATGAGGGCCGCCCTATGACCGCCGCAATCGAACAGACCGCCGCCATGCCGGCAGCGACCGAACGCCGCGCGCCGAACCGTGCATGGCGCAAGCTGAGGGCCAACAAGGGCGCCCTCGTCGGCCTTGCCATCATCGTCTTCTTCACGCTCCTCGCCATCCTGGCCCCTTTGCTCCCGATCCCTGATCCAACGGCGACGAGCTGGTCGGCAATCCGCAAGGCGCCGTCTGCTGCCCACTGGCTCGGCACGGACGATATCGGCCGCGATATCCTCTCGCGCATGATCTGGGGCGCACAGGCATCGCTGATGGCCGGCGTTTTTTCGGTCGCAATCGCCGTTTTGATCGGCGTGCCCTTCGGTCTTGTCTCAGGCTATTACGGTGGTTGGATCGATCAGATCATCTCCCGTATCACCGAGGCTTTCCTCGCGATGCCCTTCCTCATTACCGCGATCGCGTTGGCCGCCTTCCTCGGGCCGAGCCTCACCAACGCCATGATCGCCATCGGTCTTTCGGCCATGCCGGTCTTCGTCCGGTTGACACGTGGGCAGGTACTCGCGGTCAAGACCGAGGAATATGTCGAGGGTGCTCGCTCGATTGGTCTTCGTCATTCCAGCATCATCACTCGCTACATCCTGCCCAATGTCTTCGCTCCGATCCTCGTACAGGCAACTCTCACGATCGCGACCGCGATCATAGCCGAGGCAAGCCTCTCCTTCCTGGGTCTCGGTCAGCAGCCGCCAGCGCCAAGCTGGGGCTCCATGCTGAATGTGGCCAAGAACTTCCTGAGCCAGGCGCCCTGGATGGCCATGTGGCCTGGTGCGGCGATCTTTCTCGTTGTCATCGGTTTCAATCTTCTCGGCGACGGACTGCGCGATGCGCTCGATCCGCGCGAGGCATGAGCATCAA
This sequence comes from Sinorhizobium sp. CB7, assembly GCF_041357635.1. NCBI lineage: Bacteria > Pseudomonadati > Pseudomonadota > Alphaproteobacteria > Hyphomicrobiales > Rhizobiaceae > Sinorhizobium > Sinorhizobium sp. CB7. Next base: position 358,154 of record NZ_JAULLL010000002.1, on the reverse strand, counting down.
GTAAAGTCGAAAGGAATTCTCAAATGGCTGCATTTACGACCCGTCCCGAAATTCTCGGCACCTTCGGCGTCGTCGCCTCGACCCACTGGATCGCCTCCTCGGTGGGCATGAGCATCCTTGAAAAGGGCGGCAACGCTTTCGACGCTGCCGTCGCGACCGGTTTCGTGCTCCAGATCGTCGAACCGCATCTTTGTGGGCCGGGCGGCGATCTGCCGGCAGTGATCTATTCGAAGAAGAAAGACAAGGTCGAGGTCATCTGCGCGCAGGGGCCCGCTCCCGCGGGCGCCACGATTGAACATTACACGCGCGAAGGGCTCTCCCTCATTCCCGGTGACGGCCTGCTTTCGACCGTCATTCCTGGTGCCTTCGACGGCTGGATGCTGATGCTGCGCGACTACGGCAGGCTGACTGTTCGCGATGTGCTGGAACCCGCAATCTACTATGCCGAACACGGCCATCCCGTCCTGCCGCGCGTCTCGGCGACCATCAAGGACCTCGGCGAATTCTTCCGCAAGGAATGGCCGACGTCCTTTGAGACCTGGCTGCCGGGCGGCTCAGCTCCGGAACCGCTGTCGAACTTCAAGAACCCGGTTCTTGCCGAGACATGGAAGCGCATCGTCGCGGAAGCCGAGAGCAAAGCCGGCCGCGAGGCGCAGATCGAGGCGGCCCGCGACGCCTTCTACCGCGGCTTCGTCGCCGAAGCGATGGATGCTTATTTGCGCGTAGCCGAGGTCATGGATGCAAGCGGCAACCGCCACAAGGGCGTGCTGACCGCTGACGACATGGCGAACTGGTCGGCCACGATCGAAGAGCCGCAGACCTATGATTATCACGGCTGGACGATTGCAAAGCAGAAGCCCTGGGGCCAAGGCCCGGTACTCCTGCAATCTCTTTCATTGCTGAAAGGCTTCGACATCGGCGCAATGGATCCCGCCGGTGCCGAATTCGTCCACACCGTCACCGAAGCGATGAAGCTCGCCTATGCCGACCGCGAGGTTTATTACGGCGACCCGAACTTCACCAATGTGCCGATGGAATACCTGCTGTCGGACACTTATGCCGCCGAGCGCCGCAAGCTCATCGGCTCGGAAGCGTCGCTGGAGCTGCGCCCCGGCAGGTTGCCAGATCTTGAAAGCCAATACGATCTGACCATGGAGATGCTCGAAAGACCCGATGCCAAGACCGGCGCGGTCTACGAGCCGACCATGGCGCATCTGACGGAAAAGCGCGGTGACACGGTGCATATCGACGTCATCGACCGCGAGGGCAATATAGTGTCCGTCACGCCATCCGGCGGCTGGCTGCAATCGTCCCCGATTGTGCCGGGGATCGGCTTCTGCCTCAATTCGCGTGCCCAGATGTTCTGGTTGAAGCCCGGCCTGCCCTCGTCGCTCGCCCCGGGCAAACGTCCGCGCACGACGCTGACACCTTCTCTTGGGCTCTATGAAGGCCGCCCGACGCTCGCCTTCGGCACGCCCGGCGGCGACCAGCAGGATCAGTGGCAGCTTGCCTTCTTTCTGCGCTACGCCCATTACGGCCTGAACCTCCAGGAAGCGATCGACCAGCCGCTATTCCACACCTCGCACTTCCCGAGCTCCTTCTATCCGCGCACCCGTGAGCCGGGTGGCATTACCGCGGAAGCGAATTTCAGCCCTGAGGTGCTCGACGCGTTGCGCAAGAAGGGTCACAAGCTGACCGTCGCGGATCCATGGACGGTCGGCCGCCTGACCGCTGCAAAACGTGAAGCCGACGGCCTGATGCGGGCCGCCGCGACGCCGCGGATGATGCAGGCCTATGCGGTTGGGAGATAGTCGCCAATGACCTGGTCGATCGTTGCCCGCGATCCGCTGACAGGCCATCTTGGTATTGCCGTCGCCAGCCGCTTTTTCGCGGTCGGCGCCATTGTGCCTCATATCCGCGGCAATGTGGGCGCCGTTGCGACCCAGGCTTTTGTAAGCCCTCTCTATGGAACCGACGGACTGTCCTTGCTGGCCGCCGGCCACGCTCCCGAGGAGGTCGTTAGGACGCTCACTCTTCGCGATGAGGGGTGCGATCAACGGCAGTTGCATCTGATCGATGCGAGCGGCCGCAATGCCGCTTTCACTGGGGCCAGATGCATCGACTGGGCCGGGCATTTGATTGACGAGAATGTTTCCGTCGCGGGCAACATGCTCGCTGGTCCGCAGGTGATCGCAGAGACCCTCGCAACCTTCAATAAGCTTGCCGACAGACCGCTGGTCGAAAGGCTACTCGAAGCCATGCGGGCCGGCGAGGACGCGGGTGGCGACAAGCGTGGCAAGCAGTCGGCGGCCCTCGTGATCTATCGCGATCAGGACTACCCCTGGCTGAGCGTTCGCGCGGATGATCATCCCGATCCTCTGGCCGAACTCGGCCGCCTCCATGCTGTTGCTCAGGAGCGCTATCTGCACGTGGCAGAGGTCATGCCGACGCGGCAAAACCCGACCGGGATGATCGACCGCAGCGAGATCGACCGCAAGATCGCGGCATTGGAGGCGGCACGGATCGCCGAAGGGCGGCCATCGCCCTCTTTTGCCACCCCCTTGAAACCTCCTGAACCGGCTGCTGACGCGGCACCACGAACTGACAATAAAGGTGAACCATGACAACCGCAGCCCTCGAGACGAAAGCCGGTATTGCCCCGGTCCTCTCCGTCTCCAATCTGACGACGTCCTTCCTGGCCGACGGCGAGTGGCGGCCGGTGGTAAAGAATGTCTCCTTCGATGTCATGCCCGGCGAGACGGTTGCGATCGTCGGGGAGTCCGGCTCCGGCAAGAGCGTGACTTCCCTTTCCATCATGCGGCTTCTGGCGAAGGCGACCAGTCGGATCGAGGGAAAGATCACTCTCAATGACAAGGATATACTGTCGCTCTCCGACAAGGAGATGCGCCGCGTGCGCGGCAATGACGCCGCGATGATCTTCCAGGAGCCGATGACGAGCCTCAACCCGATTTTCACCATCGGCCGCCAGATCTCCGAAGCGCTCACTTGCCACGGCGACATTTCCCAGGCCGAGGCCAAGGCGGAAACCATCCGCCTGCTCGAGAAGGTTCGTATCCCGAATGCGTCATCACGCTTCGATGAATATCCGCACCAGTTTTCCGGGGGAATGCGCCAGCGCGTCATGATCGCCATGGCCCTTGCCAGCCGCCCGAAACTGCTGATCGCCGACGAGCCGACGACAGCGCTCGATGTCACCATCCAGGGACAAATTCTCGATCTCATCAAACTGCTGCAGGAAGAGGAAGGCATGTCCGTTCTCTTCATCACCCATGACATGGGTGTGGTTGCCGAAATTTCCGACCGCACCATCGTCATGTATCGTGGTGAGGCCGTCGAGACCGGCAAGACGGACGATATTTTCCACCGCGGCAGGCACCCCTACACGCGTGCGCTGCTCTCCGCCGTGCCGCGTCTCGGTTCGATGGCGGATCGTAAATGGCCGCTGCGTTTTCCGATCGTCGATACGGCGACGGGTGAGCGTAGCGAACCGGTGGAAGTCGCCGAAACCGTCGATCGCCACAAGACCCCGATCCTCGAGGTGAAGAACCTTGTCACCCGGTTCGACATCCGCGGCGGAATATTCGGCCGCAAGAAGGGCGCCATCCATGCGGTGGAGGATGTCTCCTTCGATCTTTTCCAGGGCGAAACACTTGCCCTCGTTGGCGAATCCGGCTGCGGAAAGTCCACGACCGGTCGTTCGATCACCCGTCTGGTGCAGCCTTATGCCGGTACGGTCAATCTTAACGGCTATGACGTCATGACCCTTGACGCGATGAACCTGCGCCATATGCGCCGCAGTATCCAGATGATCTTCCAGGATCCCTTCGCCAGCCTCAATCCGCGCATGACCATTGGTGCGGCTGTCGCCGAACCTTTCATCGAACACGGTCTTGGCACGCGCGCGCAGGCACGCGACAAGGCTGCGGACCTGCTCGAACGCGTCGGGCTGAAGGCCGACATGATGAAACGCTATCCGCATGAATTCTCCGGCGGACAGCGCCAGCGTATCTGCATCGCCCGCGCGCTCGCGCTCGATCCCAAGGTCATTGTCGCCGACGAGAGCGTCTCGGCCCTCGACGTCTCGATCAAGGCGCAGGTCTGTAATCTGCTCATGGATCTGCAGCAGAGCCTGAACCTTGCTTTCCTCTTCATCTCGCACGACATGGCGGTCGTTGAACGCGTCAGCCATCGGGTAGCGGTCATGTATCTTGGCGAAATCGTCGAGATTGGTCCGCGCGCCGCCGTCTTCGAAAACCCGCAGCATGCCTATACAAAGAAGTTGATGGCCGCCGTCCCCGTCCCCGATCCCACCCGCCGCGGCATAAAGCGCAATCTTTCCGCCGATGAATTGAAAAGCCCTATCAGACCCTTGGGTTACACGCCGGAAAGGAGGAATTACCGGCAGGTGTCGGAAGGCCACCTTGTCATGGCGTGAGGCATTTTCTTGAGGAAAATCAGCAAGTTTTAGAGCAATTGCAATTGGCTGGCTGCGCGAATAGACCATGGGCGACTTCCCTTCAGGTCTGCACAAAAGGTCTATTCGATGGCTGACGATCTCTTCCCCCTCGCCAAGGACAACACCCCTTACCGTAAGATCACGAGCGATTATGTCTCGGTCGATACCTTCAAGGGACAGGATGTTCTGACGGTCGAACCGGAGGGCATGCGCCTGCTTGCAGAGACCGCCTTCGCCGAGATCAACCATCTGCTGCGACCCGGCCATCTGAAGCAGCTTGCCTCGATCCTTCAAGATCCGGAGGCAACCGAGAATGACCGCTTCGTCGCCTACGATCTTCTGAAGAACGCCAATATCGCTGCAGGCGGCGTGCTCCCCATGTGCCAGGATACGGGCACGGCCATCATCATGGGCAAGAAGGGGCGACGCGTCTGGACCGAAGGGGGCGATTATTCCGCGCTCGCCAAGGGCGTCATGGACGCCTACGAGAAGAAGAACCTGCGCTATTCGCAGCTAGCGCCGATCAGGATGTTCGAAGAGAAGAACACCAGGAACAACCTGCCAGCCCAGATCGACATCTACGAGGAAGGCACGGACGCCTACGAATTCCTCTTCGTCGCCAAAGGGGGCGGCTCTGCCAACAAGACCTTTCTCTATCAGGGCACGCCCTCGCTCCTGACCCATGATCGCATGATCGACTTCCTCAAGGAGAAGATCCTGACGCTGGGGACCGCCGCCTGTCCCCCCTATCATCTCGCGGTCGTCATCGGCGGCACTTCCGCCGAGATGAACCTGAAGACCGTCAAGCTTGCTTCCACGCGCTATCTCGATGACCTGCCGACTGAGGGGTCGGAAAGCGGCCACGCTTTCCGCGATATTGAAATGGAAAAGGAAATTCACACGCTGACGCAGCAGATGGGCGTCGGTGCACAGTTCGGCGGCAAGTATTTCTGTCATGACGTGCGCGTTATCCGCCTGCCCCGCCACGGCGCCTCGTTGCCGATCGGTCTCGGTGTTTCCTGTTCGGCCGACCGTCAGGCCAGGGGCAAGATCACCCGCGACGGCATCTTCATCGAGCAACTCGAGACGGATCCCTCGAAATACATGCCGGAGATCGATGAGGCTAAGCTCTCCGAATCGATGGTCCGCATCGACCTCAACCGGCCGATGGCCGAAGTGCTGGCGGAACTGTCGAAGCATCCGGTAAAGACGCGCCTCTCGCTGACCGGCACCATCATCGTCGCCCGCGACCTCGCCCACGCAAAGATTCGCGAGCGGTTGGAACGGGGCGAAGGCATGCCGGATTATATGAAGAACCATCCGGTCTACTACGCCGGGCCGGCCAAGACGCCGGCAGGTTATGCCTCAGGTTCCTTCGGGCCGACGACGGCTGGCCGCATGGACAGTTATGTCGACCAGTTCCAGTCCTTTGGTGGTTCGATGGTCATGCTTGCCAAGGGCAACCGCTCTCGTGCCGTGCGCGAAGCCTGCAAAAAACACGGCGGTTTCTATCTCGGCTCGATCGGTGGTCCTGCAGCCCGCCTTGCGCAGGACTGCATCAAGAAGGTGGACGTGCTGGAATATCCCGAACTGGGGATGGAGGCCGTCTGGAAGATCGAGGTGGAAGATTTCCCCGCGTTTATCGTCATAGACGACAAGGGCAACGACTTCTTTCAGGAGCTCAATCTCGGCTGAGCTCTGAGAGCGTTCCGGTCGGACAGTTTTTTCGACCGGGACCGTATTAATGTATGGAAGAGGTTTGATCGCCGTCCAGCGCGGCCGCCGGAACCTTCGTCGTTGCGCCAAGATCATTCGCGGTCAGGACATCCTCTGCCTTGACGCTGGCGAGGATTTCCGTGCGGTCAAAGAAGCCGTTGTGGTTCAACATGAAAACGGAGCCGGCGACGATCGCGGCAGCGAAGATTGCAGGTGACAGATGATGAGATGTTTTCATTATCTCATGCCTTTTACTGACCATGACCGAGCGGCCTGCGTCGGATTTTCGTGGTTCGCGCCACGTCTTATGACTACTGATTGAAGAATGGGCACCTTCCGCCCCAATCGAAAGGCCAGACTCTGGCGACCGATCGTCAATGTTCTGTAGACAGTGACCCACTCTGCGATAGCAGATTAAAATTTTTTGAGCTGAGAAAACCACGGCGAGACGACTGAGGAGAATTCGAACTTGGCCGATTGACTAATGAAATCAGCAACATCATGCAACAACTTTATGGTGGCACAGTAGTTCATATGTAATTTTTAGTATGCGCATCTTTAATCATTTCCAAAGAATTTTAAGCTAACCAATAAAAAGTCTCTTTACCAAAACTTTCAGGGAGTTCGCGGGATGAATACGGCTGTTGCACCGAAGGTGCAGGTTCCCGATGTGGCAGGCCAGATCACCTACGCCATGCGCTCCATGGGCGTTGCCCCAATCCCCCGCAATTACGAACTCTTTTACGAGGCCTACATCGGATCGAACCCGGCTCTCACCCGTGAGCTTGCCGCTCTCGGCAGCAATGCGACGCAGCAGGATCTCGACGCCCTCGGTGCGCAGTATTTCACACATCCCCATCCGAGCCGATTGTTCGATGACGCTCATTCCCGCATCATCGCCGAGCTCGACGGATTGCTACGTGTGTTGCGGCAAGAACAGACCTCGCTCGAAAGCTACAATAGGCTGCTCGGCGAAACCTTCAAGCGCATCAGCTCGAAGAGCAGCGCCAGCGCCGATATTCTGCAGAGCGCTATCACGCTCCTGACGGAGGCGACCGGCAACACGATGGCGCATGGCGAGAAGACCGTGGAGGACATGAACCTCCGTTCGCACGAAATGGATCAAGTGCGCAAGGAACTCGACGAATATAAGCGCATCGCCAATACCGACTCGCTGACGCGCCTTTCGAATCGACGCGCCTTCGACGATCGTCTCGCCGCGATCTTCAACAATCCTGTCGTCCGCCCGGTTACGGCTCTGGTTCTGGCCGACATCGATCATTTCAAGAAGATCAACGATACCTATGGCCATCCGGTCGGTGACAAAATCCTCGCAACCGTGGCCTCCGTCATTCGTGCCAATGTCCGCAAGGATGTCTTTGTCGCCCGCACCGGCGGCGAGGAATTCGCTCTCATCATTGAGGGCAATACAAGTGACGAAGTCATGGGCATCTGCGAGCGCATCCGCCGCACACTCGAGGCCACTCCCTTCAAGAACTCCCGCACCCGGGTCAACTACGGCCCGGTCACGATCTCGGTTGGCATCTGCATGGCCTCGAACGCGCAAGATCCCGGCGAGCTTTACAGCAAGACGGACATCGCCCTCTATTGCGCCAAGAATGCCGGGCGCAATTGCTCCGTCGAATATCAGGACGGCATGCAGAAGGATTTTGCGCCCAAGAACTGGCTGATCTACAAATCATAAAGATCTTGCCCTACTGCATGTTTCCTTAAATCGGAGCCGATTTAAGAAAACATGCAGCATTTCAAAGTGCTACAGCGACTTTGTGCGTCTTATAAGACGCACGGCGCTGTAGTCCGGGCAGTGTCTACCACATGGTCTTGGCGGCGCGCCCGGGCCATTCGCGATCATAGGTCTCGTGATCGAAGTCTTCTTTGGCCGCTTTCAACATCAGCCCCGGTGTCGGCAGCGACAACGGGGCGACAAAATTTTCAGCGTTCCACAATTCCGCACGCATGACGGCTCGTGCGCATTGGAAATAGACTTCATCGATCGTAATGACGACGACGCTGCGCGGATGCTTGCCGTCCATCTCGAAACTCATCAGCAGTTCCTCTTCGATCGCGACCACGGCGCGGCCATTGAGGCGCATTGTCGTGTTCGAACCAGGGATCAGGAACATCAGAGCGATGCGTGGATCGCGCACGATATTGGCAAGCGAATCCACCCGGTTGTTGCCTCGCCAGTCCGGCAGGTGCAGCGTCGTCTCATTGATCACCCGCACGACGCCGCCGAGGTCTCCGCGCGGAGAGCAGTCCAATCCTTCAGGTCCGACGGTCGCGAGCGCCATGAAGGGTGAGGCTTCGATCATCTGTCGGTAGATGGGCGTCAGCGCCTTGGTCACCTTAGCCACCGATGCCTCGCCAACGCCGCCATAGCGCTCGTTCAGTTCTTCGACGGAGGTGATAAGCCGCATGCGAATGTCCTATGAATTGCGATCAGGTGTTATTGGAGGTCGGTCGTGACGCTATAATGACATTCTCCTGCCGGGAAGACCAAAAAGAGGTACGATCTTCATCATTCCGTCGGGCCTTTCCGGTTCCTGTTTCAGAAAGTCGGAGATTGCGGCGATGACATCGTGCGCGGCGATGATGCGCCTATGCCCAAAGCCGTTGGCCCAGAGTAGGCGGACATGGTCTCCGCCCGTCGCATAGGCCCAAGCGTGATCGGCGCTTACTTCCTTGTCTTCCTCGGCATGAACGACGAGCACCGGCCGTCGAATGCATCCCCCAGCATGGGCCATGTCGAAATCCTCGAGCCTGCGGCCGGTGACGCGAAGGATCTCGGCCTCGAAATGCGCCTGCGCCGCTGCTCCAAGGCCCAGCAATTTTCCGAGGCCGACAAAGAGCCACCGCATCCTGCTCGGCGCGCCGATCAGCACCAATTTGCCCGGAAGGACCTGCGCAACATCCGGCAGCAGACCGGCAGCCGAAACCATGAGCGCCGCACCGCCAAATGAGTGCCCGATTGCCGCATCGAATGCACCGAAACGCGCTTCAGCCGCCGCGATCGCTTTTACCGCCATGCCCATATGCAGGAAGCGCCCGCTGGCACTACCGTGCCCGGGAAAGTCGAGCGCGACCACTTCGGATCCGTCGCCCGCCAGCGCTGCGATCAGTTCGGACATGTAAGCGCTGCCGGAGCCCCAGCCATGCACGACGAGATAGCGCTTGCGCCGACCCTTTGCGCCTCCGTTGAGACGGTAGGCCGCCGCTCGCGCGCCGCCTGGAATGACAAGATCAAAAGTCTCCGCTTCGCGTAGACGCTCTTGTCCCATGGTATGAATCTTCTTCGCCCTCTCGCCTTTCGGGCGACGCCCGGGTGTGAGGCAGAAGAGCTTGAACGCGAGTTTGCCCGCAAGCCGCGGCGACAGGGCCTGCGCAACCGAAAAGCCAAGGCGGGTGACCTTGGGGAGAAACGATGGCATAGTGGGAATCCGGAATATGTTCAATGATGAACAATAAAGTACAGCCATGAACAAAAATCAATCCCTTCCCTGGGATCACCCGCGATTTCGCAGCTGGATCGCCGTCGCCCGCGCCTGTCAGATGATGCAGCAATCCCTGGGTCGAGCGCTTGTCCACCTCGACATCAAGACCCCGCATCTCGATATCCTGATCAACCTCTACCGCTTCGAAGGCATCTCGCAGCAGGAACTCGCCCGCAAGCTCCTTGTCGGCCGCTCCAACATGAGCATGCTGTTACCGCAGATGGAAAAACAGGGGCTGATTGAACGGCGCGACGATCCGCGCGACAAGCGCGTGCTGCGTCTTTTCCTTACCGGACGAGGGCGGGACGTCACGGAAAAAGCGATGGCCATTCAGACAGATCTGATTGAGCGCACTCTTTCGGCGACCCCCCTCGACCAGTGCATGAAGATCGCCGATTCCATGGAACGGATCATCGGCATCCTGCAGCAGGACGAGCGGGAGGATGCTTGATGCAGATCAGTGGTGGGAAGCGATCTCCGACACACGGCTCAGCGACGTATACTCCCAGGCTGCCACGACAATAAGGACCAGCGTGGCGAGGATGCCGAGCAGATAGCTCTCCATGAAGGGTGCTGCAAAGGCGATCAGGATGAGCAGCACCAGTCCGGCAAAATGCGACAACGGAGGGCGTCCCGTCGTCGCGCCCTTGAACCACAGATTGCCGAGCAGGAAGATGACCGGGGCGCCGATAATGGCCGATGCAATCGCAAGGTCGCCGGCCTCGTGCGGATGAGAGAACATGAATTCGACGGCCACCGCATGCAGGATAATGCCGGCCAGGACCGGGATATGCGCATAGGTGAAGGCCTGCCGCGCCAGGCTTCCGGGCGTCTCGGCGTGTTCGAGGCGGTGTGCCGCGCGCCGATGTCCGAAGCGGAAATAGAGCCACCACATCGCGACCGTGCCGACAAAGGCGGAAACGAAGACGATTCCGGTGAGCCAGGAAAACGGCAGCTCGGAAAAGGTTCGGCCTGAGACGAGTACGGCTTCGCCGAGGCAGATGATGATGAACAGGGCGCAGCGCTCCGCCATATGCGCGCCCGAGACGTTCCATTCCTGCGTTGTCGACCATCCGAGACCGGGTACTCGGAAACCAGTTGCAGGGCCGATATATTCGATCGCGAGCGCGACTATCCAGAGGATCAGCCTAGCTTCGTGTTCGACGAGCGCTCCCGCAATCCAGAACAGGCCCGCTGCAGCCAACCAGATGGCGATCCGAAGGAAGTTGAGGTAGCGCGACCGGCTGACGGCTTTAAATGCATGGGTGGCGAAGAGCGAGCGTCCGACCTGCATGAAGACATAGGCGCCGGCAAAGAGCAGGCCCTTGTCGCCAAACGCCTCTGGGATAGACGCCGAAAGAACAAGCCCGGCCATCATCAGCACCACGAGCATGGTGCGTACGGGCATCTTTTCCGGAGCGAGCCAATTGGTGACCCATGCCGTGAATATCCAGACCCACCAAATGGCGAAGGTCAGGAGGGTCGCTTCCAGCGCACCCGCTACCGTGAAATGCGCGGCGAGCGCATGGGAAAGCTGGGAGATCGAAAAGACGAAAACCAGATCGAAGAAAAGCTCGATGAATGTGACCTTGTGATCCCCGTGTGCGCGCTGCCAGTTACCCCTGCCCTGTTCAGCCATGCGGTTCCCTCTTAGTGTCTTGCTTGTTACCCCTCAGCGCGGCTTTTCCGAAACGTCACGGCTCAAGCCCTTTTCCTTGAGTTCGTCCTCGTAGGCAACAAAAAGCTCGGCTCCCTTTTCTCCGAGCTCCCGAAGATAGGTCCAGGTGTAGATGCCGGTATCGTGCATGTCGTCGAACCCGATTCGCACCGCATAATTGCCGGTCGGGGTAATCGACATGATTGCGACATTGCGTTTGCCGGGAACCGTGACCTTTTGCCCCGGCCCATGGCCTTGCACTTCAGCCGATGGCGACAGGACACGCAGCATTTCGGCCGAAAGATCGAAGCTCGCACCGTCGCTGAAGGTCACCGCGAGCCGCTGGCGATCCTTCGATACCCTAAGTTCGGTTGGCCAGACATCGCTCATTTCACATCCCCTATTGCCTTGCGCCGAGAAGTAGGCTTTGGCTCAATGCCAATCAAGCGCATTTTACCCTGGGACATGGGTATTTCCCTTGACGTGACAACGGCATGTGCACACATATCCATCATTGCGGAGGTTTTCGTGAACAGCAATGTAGGAAACACAGGCAACGCGATCCCAATGATCGCTGGTGCCACCCCGATGATCGACCCCTTTGGGCGGGCGGTAACCTATCTGCGTGTTTCCGTCACCGACCGCTGTGATTTCCGCTGCACCTATTGCATGGCGGAAAACATGACATTTCTGCCGAAGAAGGACCTTCTGACTCTGGAAGAGCTGAACCGGCTCTGTTCCGCCTTCATCGCGAAGGGGGTGCGCAAGATTCGCCTCACCGGCGGAGAGCCGCTCGTGCGCAAGAATATCATGTTCCTCGTCCGCGAACTCGGCGCCAGGATCGGTGCCGGCCTCGATGAGCTGACAATCACTACCAACGGCTCGCAGCTTGCCCGTCATGCGGAAGAACTCTACGATTGCGGCGTGCGGCGCATCAATGTCTCTCTCGACACGCTCGATGCGGACAAGTTCCGCAAGGTCACCCGCTGGGGCGATCTTGCAAAAGTCATGGAAGGCATCGACGCCGCGCAGAAGGCGGGGCTGAAGATCAAGCTCAATGCCGTCGCGCTCAAGGACTTCAACGAGTTCGAAATTCCGGACCTTTTGCGCTTCGCCCATGGCCGTGGCATGGATCTGACCGTCATCGAGACCATGCCGATGGGCGAGATCGATGAGGATCGCACCGATCAATATCTGCCGCTCTCGAAGCTGCGCACTGATCTCGAGCGTCAATTCACGCTGACGGACATCGCCTACAAGACCGGCGGCCCGGCCCGCTATGTGACGGTCGAGGAAACCGGTGGTCGGCTCGGCTTCATCACTCCGATGACCCATAATTTCTGCGAGAGCTGCAATCGCGTGCGTGTGACCTGCACCGGCACGCTCTACATGTGTCTTGGCCAGAATGATGCCGCCGACCTGCGTTCGGCGCTTCGCGCCTCCGAGGATGACGCCCTGCTCAATGCGACGATTGACGAGGCCATCACCCGCAAGCCGAAAGGTCATGACTTCATCATCGACCGCACCCACAAGCGCCCGGCCGTCGCCCGTCACATGAGTGTCACCGGCGGCTGATGCCGTGAGGCGTCGCCCGGGCAGAATATTCCTTCAGGTTCGGTTGATCGAAACCCCGCCATTGACGAGCATCGCCGATCCCGTGACGAAACTTCCCATATCCGATCCGAGGAAAAGGGCTGCCTTGGCTATTTCCTCCGGTTCCGCGACACGTTTCAGAGCATGCAGGCCCTTTATGAAGGAGATTGTTTCAGGGGCGGCGTTCGGAAAATTAATCGGGTTGAGACGGGTATTCACGCCGCCTGGAAGCAACGCATTGACGCGAATGTTCCTCGGCCCGAGTTCGGCGGCAAGCACCTGGACAAGCCCTATCAATCCTGCCTTGCTCGCCGCATAGGCACCCATCCCCGGCATGCCCGCCGTGTGGCCGACGAAGCTCGAGGTGAAGACGATGGAGCCCCTGCCCCGCGCAATCATCGCTGGCGCCTGATATTTCGTCGCCAGGAATGCGCTCGTGAGGTTGAGTTCCATCGTCTCACGCCAGCCCTTCAGCGATATGTCGCAGAGAGCGCCAAGCTCACCGCTTCCACCGGCATTGTTGTAGGCGATATCCAATCCGCCGAAGCGCTCGACGGCGGTCTCGACCAAGGTTCCATGCAGTGCTTCGTCCGTGATGTCGCCCGTAACCGCTACGGCTTCTCCGCCGGCCTCCGCGATTTCCGCCACCACCATTTCCAGTTCATGCTTACGGCGGGCCGTCACGATCACTTTCGCGCCTTCGGCGGCGAAGAGCTTGGCGGCTGCTCGCCCGATGCCGGAACTGGCGCCGGTGACGATCGCGATCTTTTCCCTCAGGATAGTCATTTTGAACCTCCGCTATTTGAAATTCCGATTGCAGAGTTCAATTCTCAAATCACATCACCTGCAGCCACCCGTTTCTTGCCAGCGTGCGGGCGCGGTTGCATTTTGTTGCATCGCACAATCAAATTTGATTCCCAAGCACTTAACCCGTGATTCCCTTCGCCGCTTTTCCGCTCTAGAAGGGCATGTACGGGAATAGGGAATCTCTTGATGACGCGGTCACGAAATACCCAGGGTGCGATCTACATGACCCTGGCAATGGCAGGTTTTTCCAGCAGCGACGCAATCTCCAAATCGGTCATCGTTCATATGAACGCCGGCGAGATCATGTTTCTCCGCGGTCTCTTCACCACTGCCATCGTCTATCTTATCGCCCGCTATGTCGGCGCGTTGCGCTCCTGGAGCGTCGTGCTGCAGCCGATGATGCTGCTGCGTATTGCCGGCGAGATCATTGCCGCAATCACCTACATCACCGCCCTCGGCATGATGCCGATCGCGAATGCTTCCGCCATTCTTCAGGCCTTGCCGCTGGTCGTCACCCTTGGAGCAGCCCTGTTCCTTCGGGAGCCTGTGGGTTGGCGTCGCTGGACCGCGATCATTGTCGGCCTGATCGGCGTCCTGATCATCATTCGGCCAGGCCCTGAGGGCTTCACTGCCGCCGCCCTTCTCTGCGTCGGCAGTGTGCTCTCGACCGCCACGCGCGATCTTGCCACCCGTCGCCTCAACACGGACGTTCCTTCGCTGATGGTAACGGTTATTACGGCGTCCTCGGTTGCGATCTTCGGTGCCCTTTCAATCGTGCCGCTTGGTGGATGGCAGCCTGTCAGCCTTGAATCGCTTTTTCATCTGCTGTTGGCTTCCGTATTGGTGCTCGTGGGCTATCATTCCGTCATTACTGCAATGCGCACTGGCGAGATCTCCTTCGTTGCGCCATTTCGCTATACGAGCCTGATTTGTTCGGCGCTTCTTGGTCTCGCCTTTTTTGGGGAGGTGCCCGATCTTTGGACGGTCGTCGGAGCGGCCATCGTCATCGGTTCGGGCCTTTACGCATTCTATCGCGAGAGTATGCGTCGTCGCGCGCAACCGATAGCTCAGGAAACGACGGCGCGCGCCACGGTCTAGGAACGAAACCATGGTGGATAGCAATTCTCCTCTCTCCGACATACCGGGCGTCGTCCTGGCAGGCGGCCGGTCGCAGCGTATGGGCATCGATAAGGCTCTTGTCCGACTTGGCGGACTGAGCCTGTTGGACCGCGCCATCGACCGCTTTTCGCCACAGATTTCCTCGGTTGCACTTAATGCGGACAGTAATGGATCGCAAACGCATTATTTGCCGCTGGTGCCCGACACCATTCCGGGCAAGGCAGGACCCCTTGCCGGCGTGCTGGCCGCCATGCGCTATACCGCTGAAAATCATGGCAATGCCACGCATGTCGCGACTGTTCCCGTCGACACGCCCTTCTTCCCCTTGAATTTAATTAGTCGGCTAATAACGGGCATTGGTCCTGGCAATACGATCGCGATTGCCGCCTCGAATGGACGCCGCCACCCGGTGTTCGGCCTTTGGCCTGTTGCGATCGCCGACGATTTGCAGGACTGGCTGAACCGGAACGAAACGCGCCGCGTTCTCGACTTTCTCCGACGTCACGACGTGCAGGACGTTGATTTCCCGATGACCGTTACGCGCGTCGGCCTTCTGGATCCCTTCTTCAATATCAATACGCCTGATGATCTTGCCCAGGCGGAACGCTGGCTGGAGGTGCTTGGATCATGACGCGACCAAGGGTATTCGGCATTGCAGGATGGAAGAATTCGGGAAAAACGGACCTCACTGTTCGGCTGGTCGCCGAATTCACCCGGCGTGGCTACCGCATTTCCACGATCAAGCACGCGCATCACGATTTCGACATCGATAAGGTCGGTACTGATAGCTACCGCCATCGTCAGGCAGGCGCGCATGAGGTTACGATCGTGTCCGGTACGCGCTATGCCGTCATGCATGAATTACGCGGTGACCCCGAGCCCGCCTTCAAGGAAGTCCTGGCCCGGCTGTCGCCCTGCGATCTCGTGCTGATCGAGGGATACAAGCGCGAGCCTATACCGAAGATCGAAGCAAGACGCCTGGAATCGGCAAAGCGCGAGCCGCTCGCACCACAGGATCCACATATCGTCGCCATCGCCGCGGATCATCCGGTGGCAGACACGTCCCTACCCGTCTTCAATCTTGATGACACGGATGCCATAGCGGATTTCATTGCTTCCGCCACAGGGCTCCAGAGCGCGGAAAAATGAAAGCCGCCGGTTAAACGGCGGCTCCTCATGTTTGCTTGCATAAAATATCAGTTGGAGGCGACCGGTCGCACCAGCGGCGTCACACGGCGGATGGTAACACGTCTGTTCTCCTGTTCCGGCCCGGGCGTGTTTACTTTCAGATAGCGCTCACCATAGCCCTGCGTCGCGAGATTCTCCGGAGGAACGCCGTAGACGTCGGTCAGCACGTTCGCGACTGATTCCGCCCGCTGATCGGAGAGGATCAGGTTGCTCTGATCCGAGCCGACGGCGTCCGTGTGACCCTCGATCAGAAAGGTCTCGCTATGATTCTTTTCAAGAACCTCATTGATCGCGTCTGCCACCTTGCGCAGCGTGCGCGCCTGGCTCATCGGAATTTCGGCACTGCCGGTCGCAAAGGTGATCGTATCAAGGTCGATGCGTCGCACCTTGTCGCGAATGCGGGCCGAATATTTCACCTCGTTGAGTGAATAGACGCGTTCGACGGGTTCCACCGGCGGTTCGCTCAGGAACTCGTAATAGTCACGATCCGGGTCGGTGCTGGTGTCGATGATATAGTCTCGCACCGGAATGCCAAGACGCATTGGCGGCAGGTCTGCGCCGGGATCCTCGAAATAGCCTCGGTCCGGATCTTCATAAAGTTCGGGCGAATAGTAGAGAACGGATTCCCGTCCCGCCTCGTCGATGCGCGAGCGCTGGATGATATCGCCGTACCGGTTGCGGATCGTGACGATCCGATATCCTTCCGGGCGCTCGATCGTCTCGCGGTAGCGATCCCGCGAGAGCTCCTCGTAAAGCGGGCGCTCGCCATTGCGCAGGAAGCGCCGATCGTCGTCACTGCGTACGATAACGTTATTGTTGATTTGCATGATGACGCGATCATCCTGCCGCTCACCAAAACGGGCGCCTTCGGGCTGCAGGAAGTCCGGACGGTCCCGCAACCTGCGGCCCTCCTCCCGCGTCACCGCCTCAATCTTTATAGGCTCACGCCGTGAGCCTTCACCTGCCGCCTGTGCGTCGGCATCCGATGTCGGCGCCTTCACTGGAGCTTCCTCGGCACGAAGCTGACGACGTTCCTGGCCACCTCGAACGGCATCCTTGTCGCTGTCGAGAACTGCGGCACCGTTTTCGACCGGCAGGATGACAGGCTGGTCAGTCTTGGTCGGATCCTCTGCAATCTGCTTGCGACGCTCGAGCTCCTGCGGCGAAACCTTCTCCGGCTGTGGGATCGGCTGCTCGGTCTGCCCGGTTTGATCAAGCGGCTGCTTCTCGGGAGCCGCCTGCTCCTGCTGGGCTGGTGCCTTGCCGGTATCAGGTTGAATTTGTGGCTGCGCCTGCTCCTTCTGTTGCGGAACTGGGGCCTTCTCGGGTGCGGGCGAAGGCTCGGGAGTTGGGACCGCCTGCTCTACGGGCGGCTGTTGCTCGGAAGGTTGGCTTTTCGGCTTTGTTTCGATTGGCGGTTTCTTCAATCCCTTTTCCGGCCGTTGTCCTTCGGACTCCGCATTTGCCCGGTCTTTCTGATTCTCGCGTGGCTTTGGTTGCGCCGGCTGCTCGGCCGTAGTTGCGGGCTGCTCGGCTGTGGGTTCCGGCTGTTTCTGGGGCTCCTGCTGTTTCGGTGCCGGTGCGGCTTCCTCTTGCGTCGGCGCCTTGCGCTTCCTTGGAGGCTGCTCCTCCTGCTGAGCGGGCTCTACCGCCCCGGCCTCCGGCGCCTGCTGAGCTGGCGCGGCTCCTTGACTTTGCTGCTTGTCGCGTCGCGGGCGTTCCTGTGTCGGCTGTTCAGGCTCGGCGCCGGGTGCCTGCTGCTCCTGTGTAGCTTCCTTCTGGCGCTGCTGCTTGTCGCGTCGCGGGCGCTCCTGCTGCTGCGCGGGTTGCTCCGGCGCAGCCTCTGGCGCTCGTTGTTCCTGTGCCGACTCTGGCTGCTGCTCAGACTGCCGTTCCTTTTTCGGCTTGGGTGCCGATTCTTCCTGCTGCTGCGATTGGGCCGCCGGGGCTTGCTCCTCCTGCTGTTTTTTCCGCTTCTTCGGCAGTTCTTCCTCGGACTGCGGTGCATCCTGCGCTATTTCATAACTGCCGTTTGCGGCCTTGGCGGCGATCGGTCGTTCACTCGACAGGATGCTGCGTACATGAACCTCTGCATGGGCCGGCGGTACCATCAGCGACAGCGAAAGCAGCGGAAAGGCCGCGCTTGCGAACAGTCTGTATTTCATACCCATTGGCTTTCCTTCGTCATGTTGAATTCGTCTGCCTTAAGTCCCTAGGCCCCCCGCATCCATTTCGAGATGCGGCTACGAACGAGAATTGCACAAATCGCGATTTGTTCCTGTTTGTGTAGGAGACCGAAAATTAATCTCGGATGAACGAGGCGGCAGGCTGCGGTTCACTTTTGACCGTCTGAACAAGCCGTAGAGAATGTTTTTTGCGCCGCAAAATCGCCTGCGATTCTGATTGCATTTTTATGAAAAAAGGTTTGATTATCGCGCCAAGGCGGATTAGCCCCAAGGCATTACGGCTGCCAGGCGGAAAACAAGAACACCCGGCGGCCATCAACCAGAGAGGATCCCTTATGCGTAACGCAACCCGTTTCTTCGCCGCAGCTTCGATCGTGGCGATGTCGCTCTTTGCCGGTTCCGCGATGGCGGACGGCGAAAAGGTCGTCATCGGCACGGAAGGCGCCTATCCGCCCTTCAACAATCTCGAGGCCGACGGTTCGCTCACCGGCTTTGATGTTGACATCGCCAAGGCACTCTGCACGGAAATGAAGGCAGACTGCACCTTCGTCACCAACGATTGGGAAGGCATCATTCCCGCGCTGCAGGCCAAGAAGTTCGACGCAATCATAGCCTCCATGTCGATCACGCCCGAACGCAAAGAAAAGGTCGACTTCACCAACAAGTACTATAACACCCCGCCGGCGATCGCAGTGCCGAAGGATTCCACGATTACCGATGTCGCAGGACTGGCCGGCAAGACGATCGGGGCGCAGGCATCCACGACCCATTCGAACTATGCCGAAGCCCACATGAAGGATTCGGAGCTGAAGCTCTATCCGACGGCTGACGAGTACAAACTGGATATTTCCAACGGCCGCATCGATGCCGTCATCGACGATGTCGTGGTGCTGTCTCAATGGGTCAAGTCTGACGCGGGCAGCTGCTGCAAGATCCTGACGACACTGCCGATCGACAAGGAAATCAACGGTGAAGGCGCCGGTATCGCCATCCGCAAGGGCGACGACGCGCTTCGCGAGAAGTTCAATGCCGCGATCACCGCCATTCGCGCCAACGGCACGTACAAGAAGATCAACGACAAATACTTCGATTTCGACGTCTACGGCGACTGATCGGAACTGAGTAGTCTTGAAGCGAATGGCGGAAGACTTGCTCTTCCGCCATTTTTGTCTGACAAGTAATCAAGAGCAAAAACGGCAAAAGCCGTAAAGGGAAATTGGTATGAGCGGATTGTTTTCCGCGTTGGCTTCGTTCCTGGCCTGGATCGGCAACATCGTCGATCCGCTTTGCGGCCCCGCCGGCATTTTCACCTGGTTCGGTTCCTCCACGATTGTGGCTTGCGGCGATACCGGTTGGGGCGACGAGATCGCACTCGGCCTGAAGATAACGGTGGCCGTTGCAATCGCCACGCTACCGGTCGGACTCATCATCGGTTTCCTTGTCGCGCTGGCGCAGCAGTCGCAAGAAAAGTCCACGCGTCTTGCCGCCGGTATTTATACGACGATCTTCCGCGGGCTTCCCGAGCTCCTCACTCTCTTCATCATCTATTACGGCCTCCAGATCCTGCTGCAATCCATCTTCGGCCTGATGGGAATCAATGAGCGTATCGAGATCAACGCCTTCGTAGCCGGGATGATCGCTCTATCGGTCGTGTTTTCGGCCTATTGTGCCGAAGTCCTGCTGTCGGCTTTCCGGGCTATCCCCAGGGGACAATATGAAGCGGGAGACGCGCTCGGCTTCCATCACGGCAAGACGATGTACCTCATCATTCTGCCGCAACTCGTTCGCATTGCCCTCCCCGGCCTCACCAATCTCTGGCTCATCCTGCTCAAGGATACCTCCTATGTCTCGGTCATTGGCCTTTCCGATATCCTGCGCCAGACCGGCATTGCGGCCAAGGTCAGCAAGGAGGCCTTTCTTTTCTATTCGATCGCCTGCCTTCTCTATCTTGCGCTGGCCATAATTTCCTCCTTCGGCCTCGGCTTTCTCGACAGATGGGCGAAACGCGCGGAGACTCGCCGATGAGCCATGCCGAAGTTCTGATCCCGCCGCGGCCGGCGCCCGAAGAGGCGATCAAACCCATCACGCCCGCCCGGATGGCCGCTTATGCCATTCTGGCGCTCTGGGCGGTACTCGCCCTGTCACTCGTGTTCATGATGGTCGCCAATTGGGATACGGATAAATTCATCCGCTATGGTCCGCGCTATCTCCACGGCCTCTCTCTCACCTTATCGCTCGTTGGCGCCTCTGTCGTATGCGGAGCCGTGCTGTCATTGCCGCTCGCTTTTGCCCGCATATCGAAGAACCGGGTGCTCAACGGAATTGCCTATGCGTACGTCTACCTCTTCCGAGGAACGCCGCTGCTTGCTCAGCTCTTCCTTGTCTATTACGGCATCGGCAGCTTCCGGCCGCAGCTGGAGGCAATAGGTGTATGGTGGTTCTTCCGCAATGCCTGGAATTGTGGCTTCTTTGCTATGACCCTGAACACGGCCGCCTATCAGACCGAGATTCTGCGCGGCGCGATCCAGAGCGTTCCGCACGGTCAGCATGAGGCCGCCGCCGCCCTCGGGATTCCCAAGATGGTCGCTTTCCGCAAGATTGTCCTGCCGCAAGCACTTATCGTCGCGCTCCGCCCCTATGGCAACGAGATCGTTCTGCTCGTCAAGGGATCGGCCGTCGTCGCCATCATCACCGTGCTCGATCTCATGGGCGAGACCCGCTACGCCTTCTCCCGCACATTCGACTACCAGACCTATCTCTGGGCAGCAATCTTCTATCTCGCAATCGTCGAAACCCTTCGTCATGTCTGGGCATGGATAGAAGCGCGTCTGACCAGGCACCTTAAGCGATGAGCATGTGTGCTGCGAATTCTATGTTTGGCAGCACTCCGGTTGGTTCGCTGCTAACCTATTGATTTTTAAAATAAAAATGTCTAATATTAGGCATCGGTAAAGCTTTGGTTAATCATGCCGTGTTTCCATTTTGGAACGGCCAACGAGCCGTCCAGAATGGGAACAGAAAAGCGAGATGCAGATGCACAAGGACATGGAAATGCGGCTCAAAGGCTACGGCCTGACGACCGCGCAAATTCTCTACCGCCTGCCCGATCATCCGGCGATCCTGCAGACCTATGTGTGGCAGGACTACGACCTTGCACCTGATTTTCCCGAGATGAGAGGTTTCCTGAAATTCTGGCAGGAGAAACTCGACGGACCGCTCCACTCGGTCCGCTATGTCCACCGTAAGCTTATTTCCGCGACGGAGTGGCGGGCTTTGAAGGGAGAATTCATCCTCCACTGAAGATACGGCCATATCGCTCAGACATGCACCTGACCGTGGGCGAACTCGCCCTCATCCGGCTCTCTGTGGATTGCTCCGTAGAGAATGCAGAGATAGGCGGCAACAACCGCGACTATGACGATCCAGCCGGGGACGGGTCCCAGGGACGCATGTGCCGACAGTTCGCTCCATGACCGAACGTGATCGGCTGGAATGCCGCCCGGCTGAAGATCCGGCGCGGAAATCTTCAGGGCCCAGGCGAGCAGCAAAATGAGATACATCCAACAGTAATTGCGCCGCAGCCGACGCTGCAGCGCTTCGCGATATCCCATGATGAAGCTCGGTACGAGCAGGCTCTTGGCGATTGCCGCGGACCATTCCGTATTGAGTTCGGTCTGAGGCGCCAGGATTGGCGCGAAATAGCCGCGCTCCAACCGTCGAACGCGTGCCCTGTAAACATCGAAGAAGCGATAGCGCCGCGCTTCGATCAGAAGCAGCAGTGTGGTCAGCAGCATTGCGAAAAGCACGACGCCGTGATGCGAATTTGGCGTCGACAGCGATACGGAGAGCAGCGCCGCCGTGACCGTGATCGCCCAGTTCGATGTTCGGTCTATTCGGTCCCGCCAACTGATCATCCGGCTAAGCTCGCCACGATAATAATGGCACAGGACGGTCGTGATTTCCGCGGGGGCGATCGGAAGGGACGGCGGTTTCAAGTCCGGTTTGCCGTCCTCGGACACGACTTTGCTAAGCTCGGAAACCATGGCGAGACCTCCCTCATTCTTTTTATGGTAACCGCAGTATTCGCTCTTTGTTCCTGTTTCACAATGCCCCAAGCCTTGCCAAAGACCGCCAACAGCCGTAGAGCCTGATCAATCTCTTGTGACCGGAAAAGCGATGAAGAAGAAGATCGACGAGGACGCACTGGCGGAGGCTTATAATCGCGCGCTTGCCCTTGAAAAAGCGGGCGAAATTGATGCCGCCGTAAAAGCCTATGAAGAAGTTCTGGCCATCGACCCTGAAGATCACGGCGGCGCAGCTGTCCGGATCGCCTCCATGGGACGCGGCGAGACGCCGGTGAAGGCGCCGGACGCTTACGTCGAGACCCTGTTCGACCAGCATGCCGGAGTCTTCGAAGACGTGCTTGTCGAGCAGCTCGGCTATCACGTGCCCCTGCTCGTTCGTCAACGTCTCCAGGCTCTGGGCCTCGGTCCCTTCAAGCGAATGCTTGATCTCGGCTGCGGCACCGGGCTAACGGGCGGCACATTGCGCGACATGGTCGAGGACATCACGGGTATCGACATTTCCGAAAAGATGGTCGAGACTGCGCATGAGAAAGACCTCTATGAGACGCTGTTCGTTGCCGAAGTCGAGGATTTCCTTGATGACAACGACGAGGAATCCTTTGATCTCATCACCGCAACCGACGTCCTTCCCTATCTCGGCGCGCTGGAACCGCTCTTCTTCGGCGCGGCCGACAACCTGACGCCTGGCGGCATTTTCGTTTTTTCCTCCGAAAGCCTGCCCGACGATGTGATGGCCGGCCGTGCCTATATGGTCGGCCCGCATCAGCGCTTCGCCCATGCAGAAAGCTATGTCCGAGGGCGTCTGTCCGCGACCGGTTTTGAACTCGTCGAACTTTCGGAGATCAACGTTCGCATGCAGGACGGCCACCCCACGCCCGGCCATCTGGTAATTGCCCGCTTCGTCGGCTGACGCAAAGGATTGTTGCCTTCACGGCTGCAAGGATCTGCCGGCCAGACGATGCTGAAATCGATGGCGGGCACCTAACTGACCTTTCGCGATCATGCCCTTTCCGGTAAGCCTCTGAACTCTGTTTGTGGAAGGAGCATCGCTGATGGCAAAAGTCGCGTTCATAGGTCTGGGTGTCATGGGATTTCCAATGGCTGGTCATCTCAAAACGAAGGGCGGGCACGACGTCACAGTCTATAACAGGACCGCCTCCAAGGCCCAGGATTGGGTGGCGAAATTTGGCGGCAAAAGCGCCCCTACTCCGGCGCAGGCTGCCGAAGATGCAGATTTCGTTTTCACCTGTGTCGGCAATGACGACGACCTCCGCTCGGTGACAACAGGCGAACAAGGGGTCCTTCAAGCGATGAAGCCCGGCTCGATTCTGATCGACAATACGACGGCAAGTGCAGAGGTTGCCCGTGAGCTCCATGCTGCAGCGAAGGCAAAGGGCTGCGATTTCATCGATGCTCCGGTCTCCGGCGGCCAGGCAGGCGCCGAGAACGGCGCTCTGACCGTCATGTGCGGCGGAGAACCGGCGACCTTCGAAATAGCGAGACCGGTCATCGACGCCTATGCTCGCATGGTCGGCTTGATGGGAAACGTCGGCGCGGGGCAGCTGACCAAGATGATCAATCAGATCTGCATCGCCGGTCTGGTCCAGGGTCTGGCCGAAGGCATCCATTTTGGCAAGCGGGCCGGTCTCGACATCGAGAAGGTGGTCGAGGTGATTTCCAAGGGTGCGGCAGGCTCCTGGCAGATGGAAAATCGCCACAAGACCATGAACCAGGGTAAATATGACTTCGGCTTTGCCGTTGAATGGATGCGCAAGGATCTCGGCATCGTCCTGGCGGAAGCGCGCAGCAATGGTGCGAAACTGCCGGTCACTGCCCTCGTCGACCAGTTTTATGGCGACGTGCAGGCCATGGGCGGCAGCCGTTGGGATACGTCCTCGCTGCTCGCCCGCCTCGAAAAATGATAGGTCCCTCTTCCAGCGCGACCGATCTGATCGCCCATCTTCAGACGCTGCGCTCGGAGAAGAATATTGCCGGGATGGCGCGTTTCGGGATCGTCACCGGAACGGCGCTAGGCATTTCCAATCCCGATATGCAGAAGATCGCCCGCCGCGCCGGATGTCATCACCGCCGTGCGCTGGAATTATGGCAGAGCGACATACGTGAAGCGCGCATGCTGGCGCTCTATACCGCCGACCCTGCGCGCCTGACGGCAGAGGAGGCCCGCGTTTGGGCCTGGGAATTCAATTCCTGGGAAATTGTCGATACTGCCGCCGACCTGTTCGTTGACGCCCGCCTTGATAGGATCCTTGTGCCTGAATTCGCGGCAAACGACCGCGAATTCATCCGTCGGACGGCCTTCGCCATGATCGCCGGCGCCGCCGTGCACCTGAAGAAGGAACCGGATGAAGCCCTTCTCGCTTGGCTTCCCCTGATTGAAGCCCATTCCCGGGACCCGCGCAATTTCGTGAAAAAGGCCGTCAGCTAGGCCCTACGCAATATCGGCAAACGCAATCGCGCCTGCCATGCCGCTGCGCTTGCCGTGGCCGAGCGCCTTGCGGCAAGCGATGACAGGACCGCGCGCTGGATTGGAAAGGACGCTGTCAGGGAATTGAGGAGCGCAAAGATAATGGCACGGCTGAAGACGTGACCCTCTACCTCTTTTATTCTAGTCGTCGCTCGACTTGGCGTTCTCCAGGATCATGTAATCGAGCGGCAGCTCCGTCGAATATTTAATCTGCTCCATGGCGAAGGCGGAGGAAACGTCGCGGATTTCGATCTTTGCGATCATCCGCTTGTAGAAGGCATCATAGGCCGCGATATCGGGCACGACGACGCGTAACAGATAATCGACATCACCGCTCATACGGTAGAATTCCACCACTTCGGGAAACTCCACCACGACCTCGGAGAAGCGCTTCAGCCATTCGATCGAGTGGCTGCTGGTTCTAATGGACACGAACACCGTAACTTTGGTGTTCACCTTCGCCGGATCGAGAATGGCGACGCGTCGCTGGATTACACCATCCTCTTCCATCTTCTGAATGCGCCGCCAGCAAGGTGTCGTGGACAATCCGACTTTCTTGGCGAGATCGGCGACGGCCAGCGTCGAGTCTTCCTGGAGAAGGCGGAGTATCTTGCGGTCTAGGCGATCCATTCCATAGTCCTTTCGAATTATTTTCTCTGTATAGCGCGATTCCGCCGGGGGGAAAGAAACTTGTTTCAAGAAATCAGAGATCTGACGCGATCTTGAAGAACCGGCAGCAATTCCTCCTCGAACCAGGGGTTCCGTTTCAGCCAGCCGCTGTTGCGCCAGCTTGGATGCGGCAGCGGCAGCATGGCCGGCAATTCATTCCTCCAAAGGTAACTTCGCCATTCGGAAACCGTTTCCGTCATGGAGGCCCTGCGGGCGCGGCCGAGATGCCAGGCTTGTGCATATTGGCCCACGGTGAGCACCAGTTCGATCTGCGGCATGGCGGCGATCACGCGAGCACGCCAAAGCGGCGCGCATTCTCGCCGCGGCGGCAGATCGCTTCCTGCCGCGTCATAACCGGGAAAGCAGAACCCCATCGGCACAATCGCAAAACGGTTGCGATCATAGAAACTGTCGCGATCGACACTCAGCCATTGTCGCAACCTGTCTCCCGAAGCATCGTTGAAAGGTAAGCCGCTTTCATGCACCCTGAGACCGGGCGCCTGTCCTGCGATCAGGATTTTTGCCTGTGACGACATTACCACCACCGGCCGCGGTTCGTGTGGCAGCGCGTCCGCTTCGCCGCCTGCGGGAACATCGCGGCAGATGCGGCAGGCCGCTATTTCCGCATGCAGCGCTTCGAGATCCTGCTCCGGATTTGGTCTTGCCCTTTCGAAAACCGCTGCCATCCTTGCCTCAATTCCATCCGGCGAGCCGTTTCACGAATTCGGCAACGCTGGCAAATGCATCTGAACCATCCGTATCATCGTCGTGATGACGAACGTCCTGGGGCATTTCGAAGCGCCCTGCCCAAAGACCCGCCCTTGCCTGCCGGGCGTCGGCCTCTTCTTTCCGGTAGGCGCCATAGGAAACCGCCATCCCCTGACGGACCATTTCGCCATTGACGTTCGCCCCGCCAGCCACGCAGGTCACGAGCAGCCTGTGGTAACGGTCGCGCTCCCCACCCCGGCATTCGGCCGCTCCTGTCGCCATCAGCTTTTGGAGCAGCGCTCGTGCCGCGCGTCCGCAGGGCCATGACGTGCCGTTACGTTCGCAGCTTTGCTGATATTCCGGAGCATCGATTCCCTTCAGCCGCAACCTTTCGCCGTTGCGTGAAAGCGTATCGCCGTCGACGGTAAAAAAGCCTCCGGAATGAATGGTTTCCGGCCCTCCGTTCAGTTTCAGCGCGATGAGGCCTATTAAGGCCAGAAGGGCAAAAGCGGTCGTTCCGTCGCGCAGCAGGCGGACAAACCGCGTCACGCTTTTGCCTCCTTAAAGAACAAATCCTTGGCAAAGATGGCAAACAAATGATTTCCTCGGCAGCATCTTCTTAAGGATTGGGCGCTATGCTTTAACTATCCGCGGAAGAAGTTTCAACCTGCACATGAGTACCGGCGTCAGTACATCGACAGATAAAATCATTGTCGACAAGTCGCGTAGCCACCGCAACAAAGCCGTGTCCAAGGCTGTGCGGCAGACACGCGAGCGCCTCCAGTCGGGCCATGCTGCCGGGCCCCTTTTCGACCGCGAAATTCTGATGATGCATGTGCATGCGGCGTTGCAGAGCGCATCGATCATGCCGCTTTTCATCCTCATCATCGCTGGGCTTGGCACCTATTTCACCCGTGATCCGCAGATATTTGCCTGGGCCGCTTTCACGCTCTGTGCCCACTCGGTCAACATGCTGCTCGTGCGCCGCGCGCGCAAACAGGAGATCACGGCGGAAAGCGCCCGTAAATGGCGGCGGATCCTGCTTTGCGGTCAGATACTGATCGGCTGCTGTTGGGCGGTCTTCGCTGTCCAAGGCTGTTCGGCCTGCGCACCGGAAAGCTTCATTCTCTACAAGGGTGCAACGCTGCTGATAGCGCTGTCTCTGACGGCGATGTCGAGCTTCATGCTGCCGGCGGCCGTCCTTGTCGCCTTTGCGCCCGCTGTCGTTGCACTGTCCGTCAAGGCTGGTATTTCCCGAGACATCCTCGAATTGTGCCTGGCGGCAGTTTTCACAACGACAGTCATCTTCTTCAGCTACATCACAGACCGGCTTTTCCAGTCCAATCTCAAGATCCTGTCGTTCCAGTCGGAAAAGGACGACCTGATCGCCGAGCTGGAGGTCGCCAAATCCATGTCCGACGAAGCCCGCCGCCGCGCCGAGGAGGCCAACCTCGCCAAGTCGCGATTCCTTGCGTCGATGTCGCATGAGCTACGCACGCCACTCAACGCGATTCTCGGCTTTTCTGAAGTCATGGCTTCCGAAGTCATGGGGCCGCTTAACAATCCCACCTACAAGGAATATACCGGCGACATCCACCGTTCCGGCCAGCATTTGCTCAATCTTATCAACGAAATTCTGGACCTGTCGCGCATCGAGGCCGGCAGGTATGAGCTAAGTGAGGAAGCGATTTCGCTGCTCGACATCGCCGAAGATTGTATCGGTATGGTGCAGTTGCGCGCCCGCGGCAAGAATATCTCCATTTCCGAGCAATTCGAGCCGGAGCTCCCAGCGGTCTGGGCGGATGAGAAGTCGATACGGCAGGTTGTGCTCAATCTTCTGTCGAACGCCGTGAAGTTTACGCCCCAGTCGGGCGAGGTCACCGTCAAGGTGGGCTGGACCGCCGGCGGCGGTCAATATATCGCCATCAAGGACAATGGCCCCGGCATCCCAGAGGAGGAAATTCCGATCGTGCTTTCCGCCTTCGGCCAGGGCTCGATTGCTATCAAGAGCGCCGAACAGGGCACCGGCCTCGGACTTCCGATCGTGCAGGCCATTCTTGCCAAGCATGACGGCCAGTTCATCCTGAAATCGAAACTGCGCGAAGGCACCGAGGCGATCGCGATCCTGCCTGCCAAGCGCGTGATGCAGACCATCCCGGCCGTCGAGGATGCGCCGGCCGTCGCGCGCAAGCGCAGAAGCTTTGCCTAGGATATCCTGCGTTCGAACGCACGGCGGCTTATGCCAACAAATGGCGGCCGACGATGAAGATGAGGTAGAGGCCGCAGGCGGCAATCATACAGAACACGGCAAAGGAACCGAGATCCTTCGCATGCTTGCCGACGATCGAGATTTCCGGCGATATCCGATCGATCATTTCCTCGATTGCCGTGTTCATCGCCTCGACGGAAAATAGCCCGAGAAACAGCACGATGGAAATAACGATTTCCACTATGCTGGCTCCGACAGCAACAAGCAGAATCTCGGCGGCGGCAAAGAACAGAAGCTCCTGGCGAAAGGCTGATTCCTGCAAGAGCCGAAGGAACCCCGCCCAGGAATAACCCGCGGCCGCAAAAAGATGCCGGAAGCCCCGTTCCTTGGTCACCGCTGGTTTCTCCAATTCGCTCATGCCCTGCACCGCAATTGGAACGACATCAGGCATGCCGTCGTTGCGCTTTCACGCCATTATAATTAGCGATCATGCGAATACAGATTTGTCCACCTGTTCGCAAGATAGCGAGCTTGGACATCAATGGCTGTTGCTGACACCCGCGCTTGTGAAGGTTGCCATGCCGGAATGGCAAGCCGCGGCCGCTTTGACGATCCCTGCGGCAAGTGCGGCGCCAGTGCCCTCGCCAAGGCGCATTCCGAGCGCCAGCAGCGGTGTCTTGCCCAACTGTTCGATCGCCCGGAGATGTCCGGGTTCGCCCGAAACATGGCCGATTAGACAATGATCGAGCGCGGAAGGATTGGCGGCCTTGAGGATCGCACCGGCCGCGGTCGCCACATAACCGTCGATGATCACGGGGATCTTCTCCACCCGTGCGGCGAGGATGGCGCCCGCCATGGCAGCGATCTCGCGGCCGCCGAGGCGACGCATGATTTCAAGCGGATCGGACAGGTGATCGCTATGAAGCTCGACAGCCCTTTCGACTGCCGCCACCTTGCGCTCCAGCATCTCGCCTTCCGAGCCGGTACCAGGGCCGACCCAGTCGCGCGCCGTTCCGCCATAGAGCGCGTAATTGATCGCTGCGGCAATGGTCGTGTTACCGATGCCCATTTCGCCAATGCAGAGAAGATCCGTCCCGCCGGCGATCGCCTCCATGCCAAAGGCCATCGTGGCAGCGCAGTCGCGTTCCGAAAGGGCCGGCTCTTCGGTGATGTCGCCGGTCGGGTAGTCGAGCGCCAGGTCGAAGACCTTCAACCCGAGATCATTGGCGACGCAGATTTGATTGATGGCCGCGCCCCCGGCAGCGAAATTCTCCACCATCTGCTGCGTCACCGCCTGCGGAAAGGGCGTTATTCCCTGGTTAACCACACCGTGGTTGCCAGCGAAGATCGCCACCAGCGGCCGGTTGACGGCCGGGCTGCGGCCCGTCCAGGCAGCAAGCCAGAAGGCGATTTCCTCGAGCCGCCCAAGCGCCCCCTGCGGTTTCGTCAGTTGCGCATCGCGTGCGCGAGCCGCCGCCAGCGCTCTGGAATCCGGTCCCGGCAGTTCGCGCAACAGGGCACGGAAATCGTCGAATGGCAGGCCGGAGACGCTCATGGATACGGATTCCTTGTCTTTCTTTGTCAAATCAGGTCTTTTGCGTGGCGACTCTATTAAAGGCGGAACAAGGCGCTCACAACTGCAAAAGCGCCGCATCCGGTTGGAAGGCGAAGGTGGATATGGGAGTGAGGAAATATGGCGATGATGTCGCGCGCGCCATCGCGTTTCTGAGCCGCCTTCCCGTGCCGCAACGCTTTTTTCTGGGCCATGACGGAAAGCTTACACGTGTCGCCCGTACCTTCCCCACCGCGGGCCTTCTTATTGCCCTGCCCGCGGCACTGACCCTCGTGCTCGTATCGTCCCTCCATGCCGATCCGCTTCTCGCTGTCCTGCTTACCCTTGCGGTTCAGACGCTTGCGACCGGCGCGCTGCACGAAGATGGCCTTGCCGATACCGCCGATGGGCTCGGCGGTCGTGACCGCGAGCGCGCGTTGGCAATCATGAAGGACAGCCACATCGGCACCTACGGCGTCATCGTCCTTCTTCTTTCCTTCGGCATCAGAGCTGCCGCGCTTGCGCAGATCGTGCGGGATCTCGCGCCGGCCACCGGCGCACTCTGCCTCCTCGCCACCGCGGCTATCAGCCGCGGTGCCCTCGTCTGGCACTGGTACGTCCTGCCAGCCGCAAAGCCAGATGGTGTCGCCGCCGCTGCGGGCAAGCCTGACGAGGCATCCATGCAGATCGCGCTTGTTACCGGAGGCTTGGTCGCCGCCCTGCTGTTGTGGCCTGCGCTATCGCTGCCGCCGCTCATCTTCTCGCTTCTCGCTGCCGCGACCGTTGCCGCCATCTTCACCGCGCACGTCCGGAAGCGTCTTTCCGGCCACACCGGCGATACACTTGGCGCCATGCAACAGATTTGCGAGATCGCCGTTCTCGCCACTCTTGCCATGGCTTCCTGAAACACCGATATATTTCGCTATGCAAACGCCCTGCATTCTCGTCTGCTCTATCGATATCGCGACCGGCTACTGTTTCGGCTGCGGCCGCACGCAACAGGAGATTGGGGCATGGACAGTCTATTCGGATGAGGAGCGCCGCGACATTATGGCCTTGCTGCCCGAAAGGCTGGCCACAATCGAGCGCCGGCCGCGGCGGGAGACGCGCCGCCAGCGGATGGCGCGGGAGCGCAGCTCCGCATGAGTCGCCTGACGATCTTTCTTGTCATCATCGGCATCGGCCTGGCGCTCCTGATCTTCAACAACGACACCGGCATGACCTTTGGCATGGACAATGACGACTTCGGTCGCCTGGTCTATCTGCTGCCGATCGCCCTCATGTTGAGCGCCGCCATCTGGGCAAGCCGCCGCAATATCGGCCAGACGGCGCGTCACTTGTTGATCTGGCTCGTCATCATTCTCGGCCTTGCCACCCTTTATCTCTACCGCACGGAAGCCGAGCAGGTCGCGAATCGCCTCGTCGCCGGCCTGGTGCCGGGCCACGCCGTAGTCGTCACCACCAGCGAAGGCGGTCGGGAAATCATCATTCACAAACAGCTGAACGGCCATTTTGAAGCGGATGTCGCGGTCAACGGCCAGCCGATCGAGATGCTGATCGATACGGGCTCCAGCATGGTTGCGCTCTCGCATGAAGACGCCGTGCGCCTGGGCATCGACCCCGATAGCCTCACCTACTCCATGACCGTGATGACGGCGAACGGCCGTGCCCGGGCCGCCCCGGTCAGCCTCTCGGAGGTGGCGATCGGCCCGATCGTCCGCCGCGACGTTGCGGCAAGCGTCGCCGAGGAGGGCCGGCTGGATCAGAGCCTCCTCGGCATGAGCTTCCTCGAAACCCTAGGCTCGCTGCAGATGCAGACGGACGAGCTCCGATTGCGCGACTGACCGCTGCACCGACCGCACGCTTCAGTTTCTCAGCCTGTAGCCCGTCTTGAAGATCCAGCCGAGCGTCCCGAGGCAGATCGCCAGGAAGAGCGTGATCATCGCCAGGCTGATCAACGGGTCGACGTCGGCAATTCCGTAAAAGCTCCAGCGAAAGCCGCTGACCAGATAGAGTACTGGGTTGAAATGACTGACTGCTTGCCAGAAGGGCGGCAGCATGCTGATCGAATAGAAGCTGCCGCCGAGAAAGGTCAGTGGCGGCACGACGAGCATCGGGATGAGGTTAAGCTGTTCGAAATTGCCCGCCCATATGCCGATCATGAAGCCGAACAGACTGAAGCTTATGGCCGTCAGAAGGAAGAACAGGATCATCATGAATGGATGCTCGATCCGTATGTCGACGAAGAGGTTGGCCGTCAGCAGGATGATGAGCCCGATGAGAATGCCCTTCGTTGCCGCCGCGCCGACATAGCCGATCAGGATTTCCGTCATCGCCACCGGCGCTGAAAGGATCTCATAGATGGTACCGGTGAATTTCGGAAAATAGATGCCGAAGGAACCATTGGCGATGCATTGCCCGAGCAGCGTCAGCATGATGAGACCCGGCGTAATGAAGGCGCCGTAGGACACGCCCTCCACCACCTGGATGCGCGAGCCGATCGCCGCGCCAAAGACGATGAAATAGAGCGAAGTGGAGATGACAGGCGAGACGACGCTCTGCAAAAGCGTACGGCGGGTGCGCGCCATCTCGAACCTGTAGATCGACTTGATCGCTTCGAAGTTCATTTCGCGCCTCCCACCAGTTCTACGAAGATATCCTCGAGCGAACTCTGCCGGGTCGACAGATCCTTGAAATGGATGCCTTCCTCGCTGAGTTTCGTCAGCAGCGAAGCAATGCTTTCCTGCTCGTTATGCGCATCGAAATCATAGATCAGGCGGTTGCCGCCCGCCTCGAGGGACAAACCGTTGCCGGAAAAGCGTTTCGGCAGACAATCCAGTGCGTCCGAAAGATCGAGGATCAACTGTTTGCGGCCGAGCTTCGCCATCAGCGCCGTCTTTGCCTCGACCAGCAGCAGTTTGCCGCCGTTGATGACGCCCACGCGGTCGGCGATTTCCTCGGCCTCTTCGATATAGTGTGTCGTCAGGATGATGGTGACACCGGAAGCGCGCAACCGCTTGACGACATTCCACATGTCCTTGCGCAGCGTCACGTCGACGCCGGCTGTCGGCTCATCGAGGAACAGGATTTGCGGCTCGTGCGACAATGCTTTGGCGATCAGCACGCGCCGCTTCATGCCGCCTGACAGCTCGCGCAGCATATTGTCCTTTTTTTCCCAGAGCGAAAGGTCGCGCAGCACCTTCTCGATATGGGTCGGGTTTGCTTTCTTTCCGTGCAGCCCGCGCGAAAAGCTGACGGTGTTCCAGACCGTTTCGAACTGGTCGGTGGTTAGCTCCTGCGGCACGAGGCCGATCATGGTCCGCGTCGCGCGAAAGTCCTTGATGACGTCATGGCCGGCAACAAGTACCTGCCCTCCGCTCGGATTGGCGATGCCGCAAATGATGGAGATCATCGTTGTCTTGCCGGCGCCGTTCGGTCCAAGCAGCGCCAAAATCTCGCCCTGCTCGACCTCGAGATCGATACCCTTGAGGGCTTGGAAGCCGTTTGCATAGGTTTTGGTGAGATTTTTGATGGAAATGATTGCAGGCATGCCTGGTTCTTCGCCGTTTTCCTCGAATTTTGCCCGCTATATACCCTGCCACGCCCGTTTTGACACCCCGCCTTTGCAGAACACAGTGTTCCATTGGAGGGTATAAATCGATTGCAGGTCAGAGGATGTGAAAAGTGCGGAGGCCGGAGAAGAATTGCCGCAGACGGCCGTATTTGTCATCAAATCGTGATCTTTTTAAAGCATAACCTTCAGCAAGGCACGCGACGGTTCCCGCCCGCCGCCTCCTTCAATTTTGGCGGAACCGTAATTACCTAGTGTTGTTGGCAATTGATTGCAGCTGCCTTGCGTTATACTGGAAATATCACGATATAAGTTTGTTGCCGAGAGCTGGCATATCTTGCCGCTCTAATTCCGCCTGCTGCCGGCCATAAGCCGGCTTTTTCTTTTATTGCCAAGTTCTTTCTTGCCAGCTCAATTGCAATAGGCTCTTCCGGGCTTGTGCGCGCGCAGATCAAAATGGAAATGGTTCCAATGCTCAGGATTGCTGCCGGGGCCGAGCACGGTTGTGAAATACCTGCAGCTGTCGCTGCGTACCGCCTTGAGCAGGCGGCCCTCACGGAATGAGAACAGCCCCTTCCTGCGAACATCGATCTGATGGCCGTTCTTCAGCACGAACTTGCCGACGTCGATGGCGTTGCCGTGCGCGTGCTCGGACATGGGATTGTATCGCTGGCGGCTGTTGTTCATCCGGCGGCAGGAATATCCGCCGAGTGGTACGATCGTTCGGATCCCTGTCCAGTAGCGGTAGCGGGCGGAGGGCGCGAGTTCGTTCTTGACCCATTTCGCGAAAGCGAGCGTCACCTGACAATTGAGCGTCACGGCAGGCTTCACGCCAATATTGCCCGAAAGCCCCTGCAGTGAGACCGGATAGTCAATACCGCAACTCGGCCCCTGGGAAATGCGCGGCTTATCGCTGTAGACGACGCCCAGTTTCTTCAGTTCCCGGCGACAGGCAAGCTCGGACGACGGCATCACATCCGGCTGCGGCGCCGGCTCGCTTTCCATCGGGTTCTGCGCGCGCGGCAGGAAGGCGACCTGCTCATTCTCCTCGGGCACGCGCCTGGGTGCGACCACCGGCGAACCATCACCCCATGTCGGCTGCCGGCTCATCTGCGCCTGCGCCGCTGGCGGCGGCAGCGCCGTCTGGTTCATCTGGGTGGGAGTATCGGTTCCGATACCGTCGACCACGGGTTCGGCTGAGTTGCCTTCGGCGATGGTCTGCGCTTCCTCTTGCGCCAGACCGGTCACCGGCTCTGCGCCGAGTTCCGCATCCATGTTGACGCCTTCCGATGGAACACTCATCGCCTGGCCGTCCGCTGACTGATTGGCGGTGACGGCCATAGCCTCGTCGCTGTCGATCATCGGCAATCGTCGCCGCTGGCCCTGCTGCACGGGTGTCGCTGCCTGAGCCGAAGGCTGTGACTGAGTGCCTGTGCCGACCCTGCGACTGGTACCAGCGAGGTTCGGAGTATCGAGATAGTCGACGGATTCCTGCGTATTTCGCACGGGCTCGCTTGCTTGCGGATAGGGGTTCTGGCTTTCGATGGGCGCCATACGGACAGATGCACGCGGCTGCATCGCCGGCGCGACCGAGCCGACCCGTGTACCGCTATCCACGCTCTCGGGGGGAACCAGCCCATCGGTGGAGCAGGTCGTCAATGCCACTGACAGCAATACCGGCATTGCATATCGCCGTACAAAGGAACCAACCGCCATACTCTGTCCCTTCCGCTGTCG
The DNA here is from genome assembly GCF_041357635.1 of Sinorhizobium sp. CB7. Taxonomy (NCBI): domain Bacteria; kingdom Pseudomonadati; phylum Pseudomonadota; class Alphaproteobacteria; order Hyphomicrobiales; family Rhizobiaceae; genus Sinorhizobium; species Sinorhizobium sp. CB7. Next base: position 322,883 of record NZ_JAULLL010000002.1, on the reverse strand, counting down.
GCAAGGATCGGGAAATTTCAATCAAATTTAAATAAAAACGGTGAATGAAAACTTACCGGCACTCAAAACCGCATAGCGGGATTGCGGCGGGGCCTTTTCCCTTTTTCCGCACTTGCCTTAGGATGGCGCGGAATCGCAGCCCTCGGACGGGAAGGACAGGAGCAAATAATGACCGACGCCACGAAGCCGAGAGGCGAACTCACCCTGCGCACCTTGGCGATGCCGGCCGACGCCAATCCCGCAGGTGACATTTTCGGCGGATGGGTTATGGCCCAGATGGACCTGGCGAGCGGCATTCGAGCCGCCGAACGTGCCAGAGGGCGTGTCGTGACCGCGGCGGTCAAGGAAATGGCCTTCGAGCTGCCGGTCAAGATCGGCGACACGCTCAGCGTCTTTACGCACATCGAGCGTGTCGGCCGCACCTCCATCACGCTCCTGGTCGAGGCATGGGCGCATCGCTCGCGTTATGACAAGCTGGAGAAGGTAACCGCTGGCATCTTCATCATGGTCGCGCTCGACGAACATGGCGCGCCGAAGCCGGTGCCGGCGGAGGAATAAGCGTGGAGTCGGTGAGTTCGGCCGAGGTCTTCCTTCACATCAAGGTGGTGATGGGGATGGTCATCAGCTTGAGTCTTGCCCGGCTGCTCACCGGGGTTGCCGCTATCATCCAGCATCCCGCCAAAGGCAAGGTCTATGCCGTTCACCTAGGCTGGGTCCTGTCGATGTTCCTGTTCATCATCCACATCTGGTGGTGGGAATATCGATTACACGGCCTTCCGACGTTCCACTTCGGGATCTATCTTTTCCTTATCTGTTTCTGCAGCCTGTTCTTTCTGCTGTGCGCCTTGCTCTTTCCCACTTCGCTCGACGAATACGGCGGCTACGAGGAATATTTCATCTCGCGGCGCGGATGGTTCTTCGGCGTCCTGGGCCTGACCTATGCGGTCGATATACTTGATACGGCCATCAAGGGATCGGACCGCATGTCGTCGCTCGGTTGGGAATATCCGCTGCGCAATATTGGCTATATCATTCTCTGCGCCATCGCCGCCTATACGCCGAACCGTCGCTTCCATGCGCTCTTCGTCACGCTGGGTCTGATCTACCAGGTGAGCTTCATCTTCCGCGTCTATGATGTATTGGGGTGAGACGCGGTCCGACGAAGTCGGAGCAATCGATCCAATGAATCGATTGCAGAGCCGAACGCCCCTGAGCTCAAGCGAAGAGCGGGTGTCCGGACCGAATAGATGGTAGCAGAACGGACGGTTCACTTAGGTCACAGTTCTCTCAGGGGCTGGAGGAATGGAGGTCGCGGTCCCCTCGCCCCGCTTGCGAGAGAGGGCTAGGGCGAGGGGCAAAACTCTCAGCGAATCCGATAGTTGCGGATCAAAATTCGAGTGCCGCGACAGCCCCTCATCCGACCCTTCGGGCCACCTCTCCCCGCAAGCGGGGCGAAGGGGAGTCGCACCCTCCGTTGTCCCTCACGGCCATCAGAAAAAACTGTCACCGAGGTGAACCGTCCGTTCTGCTATCCATCGGTCTGGTTTGAATGCCGGAGTCGCTCCGCATCTTCATTTTATCTCAAAAGCGCAACTTTCAAGTTGCCAATCCCATCCTTTTCCTGCAAGGTAAAAGGCAACCAGGAGGTTGCTAATATGACTGATCGCATCGAAAAGAACATCGAGCTGAAGGCGCCGGTCGAGCGGGTCTGGCGTGCTTTGACAGACCACAACGAGTTTGGCGAATGGTTCCGCGTGAAGCTTGACGGTCCATTCATACCGGGTCAAGTAGCGACGGGCCGCATATTGTATCCCGGTTATGAGCACCTGAAATGGGAAGCCCGGATCCAGCGGATGGACGCCCCCAAGCTGTTCTCCTTTACCTGGCATCCCTACGCGGTCGATGCGGATGTCGACTATTCGAAGGAGCCGCCTACCCTTGTCGAGTTCCGTCTCGAACCGAGCCCGAACGGCACTTTCTTGACGATCGTCGAGTCCGGTTTCGATGCGCTGCCGCCGGGAAGAAAATCGATTGCCCTGCGGATGAACGATGAAGGATGGACCGGGCAGAGCGAGAATATAAGGACCTATGTTGAACGATAACTTTACGAACGTGGACGCAGACCCCGCCCCTCTTTTCGCGGCTCTTGGCGATCGCACCCGGCTTTCGCTTCTAAGGAAGCTGAGCGACGGACAGGTACTATCCATCGCCGGTCTTTCGGCCGATACGAATCTTACCCGGCAAGCCATCACCAAGCACTTGCACGTGCTGGAGAATGCCGGGCTGGTCAAAAGCAGCCGCGTCGGTCGAGAGAGCCATTTCGCGTTTCGCCCCGACGCGATCAGCGAAGCCAAGGCCTATCTCGACAGCGTCTCCAGACAATGGGACGACGCACTGTCGCGGCTTCGCTCTTTCGTGGAGCAATAGGCTCGAGATATGCTCAGGCCCTGAGAAACTGCGAGCTCTTGTCGAAACTCAAGCCCGGAAAGATCTTTGCCGTCAGATCGTCGGCAGTGACGTCGAATTGCCGGTAGAGCATCGCTGCAGTCAGCTCTCGCACGTCCGCCGTCGGCGTCAGGTCGCGGTCGTCGAGCAACATGCCATCCTTCAATCCCGGCCATCTTCCGAGAATCCGGCCACCATGAATGGCGCCGCCGGCAAGCACCGCGCAGCCGCCCGTGCCGTGATCCGTACCGCCCGAACCGTTCTGGCGTACCGTGCGTCCGAATTCGGTCATGGCCAGCACGACCGTTCTCGACCAGATGTCCGACCCGAGCGTCGCCTTCAGCGTCGTGATCGCTTTTGTCAGATCCTGTACCGGACGCTTGAATTGCTCCGCCTGACCGACATGTGTGTCCCAGCCGGTGATCGAAAAACTGGCGATCCGGTATTCTTTCCGCAGCATGTTTCCTGCCAAGGCCGCTATATCGGTGATTTTCTCGCCGCGCAGCCCTGCCGGCTCGGACAGGGCGGAAGCGTCGTTCGCCCGGTTCGCCTCTTGCATCGCTTTGGCGAAAGGCGGATCGTTGGCATAGAGTCGCATCAGGAACTGTATTTCATCCTTTGCCGTATTCAGATTTGAATCGGACGACCAGACATCGACGATGTTCGGTCCCGACAGGATCAGTTCCGTGGACGTGTTGATGTCGATTGCCTTGCGCGCTTCGGAGCGCGGAATGACCGCGAGCGCTCGATTGAGCCAGCCGGTCTTTTCTTCGCTGACGGTTTCGCCGCCCGATTCCAGCATGTCCTGACCGTCGAAATGACTGCGCTGATCACGATAGGGCGTGGAAACGGCATGTACGAAGGCGAGCTCACGACTTTTCCAGAGCGGCAGAAGATCGGCGGCTGCGGGGTTCAGGCCGAAATAGCCGTCGAGATCGAGCAGACCCTTGTCGGGCGTCAGCGCCAGGGTCGGCCGCAGCGCCGCAAAGCCGGGCTCGCCGTAGGGCTGCACCAGATCGAGGCCGTCCATGGCGCCGCGCAGCACGATCGTCACGAAACGATTGTCGCCCGGCATTGCGGCGAATGTCACAGGCGTGAAGATCGGCGCTGCCGCCAGGCAGCAGGCTGAGGCGAGAAAACCGCGGCGGGAGAGCGAAATGTCCTTGTTCATCGGTCTGTCCTATCGCCGGTTGAATTCGGGAGATGCGAGTACGAGCGTCAGTCCGCTGGTCCTGTCCGGCGCCTGCGAGACCACGCGGATCGTGTCGTCGCGCGCCGCATCCGCGAGCGTCGCCTTCAGGAATTGGCGAGGATCCTGTTGTGCCCCGAATTGCGCCGAGGCGCGCCGCGCCCAGGCAAGCCGCTCCGCAAGCTGGCTCGCGGTAATCCAGGCGTCAAAACCCTCCTCGAAGCCTGCCGGGCTTGGCGGCTGCCATATCGGCTGCCCCATGCGCCGCAGCGCACCCGCGCCCAACGCCCGCGCCGCCCGGAATGCCTTTCGACGCTTTATATCCGCGGCGTCGTTCGTATCCATTGGAACCGGTTCGGTGCCGTTCATGTTTTCCGTTGCTTTTTCACCGACGGACATGTCTTGGCCGATCATGTCGCCATCGTCGGTATCCTCATTGGCTTCCAGGAAACGGCCGACATTGCCGTCGTCATCACCGGTATTCAGCGCCCGCAGCCCCGTCACGATATAGTCGAAAGGCTGGCGGGCCTTGGCTCCTTCGTTACGCCAGGCGTCCGGATGATCAAGCATTGCGCCGTAGACGGCCATCAGATTGCCGTCAGTCTTCTTCCAGGCCTCAGCCATGGCCTCCACCAGTTCCTGAGGCGGCTGGTCGGAGATGAAATGCACGGCGAGCTTGCGGCTGACATGCTGCGCGGTCTTCGGGTTGGCTGCGAGATCGTCCAGCAGGGCCAGATTGTCTCCGGGAGTCCGCCGCTGACCGCCATAGCTGACGCCAAGGACATCGTGCTCGCCCGGCTCGGCAAGGCCCGGCCGAAAGGTGGTTTCCATCGAGCTGCGATCGATCGTCAGGCCCGTGAGCACCATTGCCGCCGAACGTACGTCCGCCTGCGTATAGCCGCTGCCGGCGCCGAGCGTATGCAGTTCGAGCAGCTCCCGCCCAAGATTCTCATTCAGCCCCTTCTTGCGCTTCATGCCGTTGGGCGAATCCGGTCCTTGCGATAGTGCCTGATCGAGATAGATCAGCATGGCCGGATGCTCGGTTGCACTGCGCAGGAGATCCCGGAAGGAGCCGCCGATATGCGGCCGGACCGCCTCCGCTTCATAGAGCGGCACCAGCAGCCGCATCGGCAGGCTCTTGCTGGTGCTGGTGGAAAAATGATTGGTCCAGAAGGTCGCCAGCCGCTCGTAGAAGCCGTTCGGTGACAGCGCTGCCTGCATCAGGCGTGCATCGGCATCGCGCCGCAACAGCTCCTGCGACTGTCTTTGGATGACCTTGCGTGCATCTCGCTTTGCCTGGTCATCGAGATTGCGAATATCTTTCAGCCGTTGCTGTTGCTCGAGAAGCTGCTGGTGCCGCCGGTTGATGCCGCCGACCGGAAAGGAAGGCGCGGCACCGGCACCGACCCTGACCTGGTTGAGCAGCTCGTCTTTGCTTCCCGGCGGCGTTTCTCCGGGGCGGAAGCCATAGCCGAAGCGGATGGCGGCCATGGTAGAAAAGGAAAGACTCATCGCGGATCACCTGAAATCACAAACTGGTGACAAGGGGTCCGCAGGATGAGTCTCGATTGGAGATAAAATGCGGCCGTTTCCAGACATGGATGAAATGTAATGAAAGGCTATCCTTCCAGCATCATCCCCGGAACACAAAGGATGCGCCGAGTGCGATCAGGGCGAAGCCGATCGCATGGTTCCAGGTCAGACTTTCCTCAAGGATGAAGACCGAAAAGCCGGAAAAGACGATCAGTGTGATCACCTCCTGCATCGTCTTCAACTGCGCCGTCGTATAGACCGCCGAACCGATCCGGTTGGCCGGCACCGCCAGGCAATATTCGAAGAAGGCGATTGCCCAGCTCGAGACGATGGCGATGAAGATGGCGGTACTCTTGTGCTTCAGATGCCCATACCAGGCGAAGGTCATGAAGATATTGGAGGCGAAGAGCATGATGACCGGCCAGACGGCGGCAGGGCTTAGCGTGAACGGCATGAACGAATCCTGTGAAAATTGATCGGCGCACCATGGGGCGTGTCGCGGTGATGATCAATGCGCATAAAAGCCGACGGAGGGAACCCTCCGCCGGCCGTCTTCCCAGCCATTATCTCTAGTCAAGCTCGTCAGATTCGCATCGCCCCCCGCGGCTCTTCCGCCTCCTTCGTGCCGAAGCGGACGTTCTTCTTCTCGAAACCGAAACCGGAAAGCAGTGCCACCACGATCGCCACGACGATGGCGACGATCAGCAGCGCGAAGGCGTAGTCGCCGTTCCAGCGGGCGGCAAGCCCAGCCTGCAACGTCGCATTGCCCGAAGCCAGCAGGTTTCCGAGCTGGTACGCAAAACCCGGGAAGGTCCCGCGCACCTCATCCGGTGACAGCTCGTTCAGATGCACCGGTATGATGCCCCAGGCGCCCTGCACGAAGAACTGCATCAGGAAGGCGCCGATTGCGAGCAGCACCGGTCCCGGCGCATAGGCCCAGAGCGGCGCCACGGGTATCGCCAGCACCGAGGCGATGACAATCGCCCTGCGCCGCCCGATCCGCTGCGAGAGGGCGCCAAAGGCAAGACCACCCACGATTGCGCCGATATTGTAGACGATTGCAATCGCGCCGACCGTGTAGCTCGAATAGTTGCGTTGGGTTTCCAGGAAGGTGGGATAGATGTCTTGCGTGCCGTGGCTGAAGAAGTTGAAGGCGGTCATCAGCAGCACGGCCCAGATGAACAGCGGAATATTCTCTCTCAGGACCGCCAGGAACGGACGACCCCCCTCGGCCTGGCGTTTCAGGAAGACGGGCGATTCCTGGACATTGCTGCGGATATACAGCACCAGCAGTGCCGGTAATGCGCCGAAGAAGAACATGCCGCGCCAGCCGATGATCGGAAACAGCAGGAAGAACACGATCGAGGCAATCAGGTAGCCGGACGGATAACCCGCCTGCAATATGCCTGAGACGATACCGCGTGATTCCTCCGGCACTGTCTCCATCGTCAGCGAGGCGCCGACGCCCCATTCGCCGCCCATGGCGATGCCGTAGAGTGCGCGTAGCACGAGGAACATGCTGAGCCCGGTCGAAAAGCCCGTGAGGAATTCGAACAGCGAATAAAGCAGCACATTCGCCATCAGCGTCACTCGCCGCCCGTATCTGTCCGCCGCCAGTCCGAAAACGAGCGCGCCGAGCGCCCGCATGGCGAGCGTCAGGAAGATTGCCGTCGAGACGGTCGGAACGTCGGTATGGAACTCCTCGGCGATATATTTGAGAACGAAAACGAGAATGAAGAAGTCGAAGGCGTCGAGCGTCCAGCCGAGATAGCTGGCGATGACGGTATGGCGCTGCTGCGGTGTCAGCGACCGCAGACTATCCAATGCGGACATTATATTTCCTCCGTCCGAATGGCGGCGGCGAGGCGGGCAATTCCGGATGCCGTCGGAGAGAGTAAGCCCGGAGCGGGCAGGTTTGAGGTTGCGGATGCAACCTGTTCAGAACGCTGGCATCGCCGTTGCCGTTCCATCACAATATGCGTGATCGCGCAGTGACTATTTCGTTTCCCTTTTGTACTCTTAACCCCTTCCCTTTCGTCGGGTTTATCTCCATATTCCGCCCATGGCCAAATCTCCGAAAAAATCCCCTGCCCCGAATGGTTTCGAGGAAGCTCCGCAATCGTCGTTTGAAGGCGAGCCCTATTCCGGGACGCCCTTAGAGCGCAGCGAGAAGGATCAGCGAGTCGCGGACACAAAATTGTCCGGTTCCGTTGCCGATTGGGTGAAACAGCTCGAGGCCGACGCCGAAGCTTCCGGCGTCGAGACCCAGCGCCAGATCGCGTCAAAGGCCGGCAAGCACCGCAAGAAGGTGGAAATGACCGCGGGCAAGACGGCACGCGGCGTCTCGATGGGCGGCTCGACCGATCCGAAGACACGCGCCGCCGCCGGTCTCAATCCGGTCGCAGGCCTCGATATCGCGCTGGAGGATGCAGACAGGATCTCTCCCGGCGGCGTCACCGCAACGGTCGAAGCTCTTTCAAAGCTGATCGAATCCGGCAATCCGCTGCACAAGAACGGCAAGATTTGGACGCCGCACCGCCCCGCCCGCCCGGAAAAATCGGAAGGCGGCATCACCATTCGCATGGCCTCGGATTACCAGCCGGCCGGCGACCAGCCTACCGCGATCAAGGATCTCGTCGAGGGATTGCAGGATGGCGAACGCTCGCAGGTCCTGCTCGGCGTCACCGGCTCGGGCAAGACCTTCACCATGGCCAAGGTGATCGAAGCGACCCAACGTCCCGCCGTTATCCTGGCTCCGAACAAGACGCTCGCCGCGCAGCTGTATTCCGAGTTCAAGAACTTCTTTCCCGACAACGCGGTCGAGTATTTCGTCTCTTACTACGACTACTACCAGCCGGAGGCGTACGTCCCGCGCTCGGACACCTATATCGAGAAGGAATCCTCGATCAACGAGCAGATCGACCGCATGCGCCACTCGGCGACGCGATCCCTGCTCGAACGTGACGACTGCATCATCGTCGCCTCTGTCTCCTGCATTTATGGTATCGGTTCGGTCGAAACCTACACCGCGATGACCTTCCAGATGTCGGTCGGCGATCGGCTCGACCAGCGCCAGCTGCTGGCCGACCTCGTCGCACAACAGTACAAGCGTCGTGACATGGATTTTATCCGCGGCTCCTTCCGCGTCCGCGGCGACACGATCGAAATCTTCCCCGCCCACCTCGAGGATGCCGCCTGGCGCATCTCGATGTTTGGTGACGAGATCGACGCCATCACCGAATTCGATCCGCTGACCGGCCAGAAGACCGGCGACCTGCGCTCGGTCAAGATCTATGCCAATTCGCACTATGTCACCCCGCGCCCGACACTGAACGGCGCCATCAAGGCGATCAAGGAGGAGTTGAAGTTCCGTCTTGTCGAACTGGAAAAGGCAGGCCGCCTGCTGGAAGCTCAGCGTCTGGAGCAGCGTACCCGTTATGATCTCGAGATGCTCGAAGCCACCGGCTCCTGCCAGGGCATCGAGAATTATTCGCGCTATCTCACCGGCCGCAACCCCGGCGAACCGCCGCCGACGCTCTTTGAATACATTCCCGACAACGCCATCATCTTCATTGATGAGAGCCATGTCACCGTACCGCAGATCGGCGGCATGTATCGCGGCGACTTCCGTCGCAAGGCGACGCTCGCCGAATACGGCTTCCGCCTCCCCTCCTGCATGGACAACCGCCCCCTGCGATTCGAGGAATGGGACGCCATGCGCCCGGACACGATCGCCGTTTCTGCCACGCCTGGCGGCTGGGAATTGGAACAGTCCGGCGGCGTCTTCGCCGAACAGGTGATTCGTCCGACCGGCCTGATCGATCCGCCGGTGGAAGTCCGCTCCGCCCGCTCCCAGGTCGACGACGTGCTTGGCGAGATTCGCGAGACGGCGGCCAAGGGCTACCGCACCCTCTGCACTGTTCTGACCAAGCGCATGGCCGAAGACCTCACCGAATATCTGCACGAACAGGGCGTGCGCGTCCGCTACATGCACTCGGATATCGACACACTGGAGCGCATCGAGATCATCCGCGATCTTCGCCTCGGCGCCTTCGACGTGCTGGTCGGCATCAACCTGCTGCGCGAAGGTCTCGACATCCCCGAGTGCGGCTTCGTCGCCATCCTCGACGCTGACAAGGAAGGTTTCCTGCGCTCGGAAACCTCGCTGATCCAGACAATCGGCCGCGCCGCCCGAAACGTTGATGGCAAGGTCATCCTCTACGCCGACACCGTCACCGGCTCCATGGCCCGCGCCATGGAAGAGACGGGGCGTCGTCGCGAAAAACAGATGGCCTATAATCTGGAGAATGGCATTACGCCGGAATCGGTGAAGGCCAAGATCTCCGACATCCTCGACTCGGTCTACGAGAAGGATCACGTCCGGGCCGACATCTCCGGTGTCACAGGCAAGGGCTTTGCGGAAGGCGGCCACCTCGTCGGCAACAATCTGCAGGCCCATCTCAATGCGCTCGAAAAACAGATGCGCGATGCCGCCGCCGATCTCGACTTCGAGACGGCCGCGCGCCTGCGTGACGAGATCAAGCGCCTGAAGGCCGCGGAATTGGCTGTCATGGACGATCCGATGGCGCGAGAGGAAGCAAGGTCCGTGGAGAGCAGGCGCGGCGGTGGCACCTCTTCTTCTTCGCGTTCACAGAAAGGTGCGGATGAAGGACAGGCTTCCTACTTCGCCAAGCCCTCCCTCGATGACATGGGTCCTGGCACCGACACCGCACGTCCTCTCTTCCGCAAGCCTGAGCTTGACGAAATGGGCCGCGACGTCGCGACCCCTTCTCCCCGGCGGGGAGAAGGCGCCCGAAGGGCGGATGAGGTGGATTCTTCGCGCTCCCTTTTCCGTCGCAATACCCTCGACGAAATGACCGTCGGCCGGACCGAAAAACCGGTGAGTGGCAAGGTGCCGGAGAAGCCGGATGCATCAAAAGCCACGAAGCGGTTTGGCTCGCCGGAGGATACGAATGACGGTCCGGTCATCCGTGGTAGACCCGGCGTAGGCTCCTATGAGGATCCCGTGGATGAGCGGCAACGTAAGAAACGGACAAAGGGAAAGACCGGCAGACCCGGCCACTGAGCAGTTCTGCGTTCGATTGCATAAAGGCATAACATTACAAATAGTTATGCCATTCAATGGATTCCATACATGAAGGTCCTTGCGGTCCGTACATTTGTTTGCTGACAGTTCACCCGCGGTCGCTCATGCTTGGGCCGCACCGCCCGAAGCGGCGAGCTCCATATAGCGCCGTACCCGACAACAGCCAGCCGAAATCCACCGGGCGCACGCCGAAGTCCAATCCCACTCCGATACGGAATCCGAAATTGAGACGCCTTTATTAGGCCTTGGTTACAATTCATCAAGTCCCTGAATTTTTGAGGATTCCCGTCATGGTCAACTTTATGCCACAATAATGCCGCTTGCCTTTTGTCCCGAATACTGGCACCAACGGCGCCGCTCGGGCATTTGCATGCCGGTGACTGGACTGATGTGGTAATGCCATCCAATGATTGGATGGCGGTGGGGTAGCATCCCACGCGCGTAGATGTTCTTTCCCCGTACGTGACGTCTCGACTGACCTTTCCGCCCTGCCGGGGGGAAGGAAAAGCGTCCGCCTCCTTTCGAGGGTGTGGATATCAACTTATAAAGGGAAAAGGACTTCTCCCATGGCCACCAAAGGCATCGTAAAATTCTTCAACCAGGACAAGGGTTTTGGTTTCATCACGCCGGACGGCGGTGCAAAGGACGTTTTCGTCCACATCTCCGCTCTGCAGGCTGCCGGTCTCCAGACGCTGCGCGAAGGCCAGCAGGTAACCTTCGACACCGAGCCGGATCGCATGGGCAAGGGCCCGAAGGCCGTCAACATCCGCGCTGCATAAGCTGGTTTCCGACGGAAAGTTTCGAACGGCGTCCCGCGAGGGGCGCCGTTTTTCATTGCGCTATCGCGCTTTCCCGTGTCGATCCCAGAAGACCGGAGGCCGATGCTACGCGCTGATCGCTTGCTTTTCGTCGGCCGAGAAATCCACCGCAGCGAAGGCGGCGGCAATTACCTCCGGCCCTGCCCCGTTCCGGGTGGCATCGGTCGAAAGGATCTGACGGTAGCGTCGCGCGCCAGGCAGGCCGCTGAAGAGGCCGACCATGTGGCGCGCCACATGCTGCAAGCGTCCGCCGGCCACGATATGATGGGCTGCATAGGCAATCATCCTGTCTTGAAGCTGCGTCCAGTCCGGTTCGGTAGCCGGCGCGCCGTAGAAACGGCGGTCGACATTCGCAAGGATTGCCGCGTTCTGGTAGGCGGCACGGCCGAGCATGGCGCCGTCGACATGGGCAAGATGGGCCTCCGCCTCATCCAGCGTCTGAATGCCGCCGTTGATGCCGATGAAAACCTCCGGCCAGCGCTGCTTCATGCGATAGACGATCTCGTAATCGAGCGGCGGAATCTCGCGGTTCTCCTTCGGCGACAAGCCCTTCAGCCAGGCCTTGCGCGCATGGATCCAGATCGCATCCGCGCCGGCATCGAGCACGCGGGTAATCAACTCCGGCAAAGCCGATTCCGGCTCCTGCTCGTCGACCCCGATCCGGCACTTCACCGTCACCGGCACTTTGGCCACCGCCTTCATCGCCGCGATACTCGCGGCAACAGTCTGTGGCTCCAGCATTAAGCAAGCGCCGAACGTCCCGGATTGGACGCGGTCCGACGGGCAGCCGACATTGAGATTGATCTCATCATAGCCGTAAGGCTCCGCGATCCTGACTGCCACGGCAAGCTTCGCCGGATCCGATCCCCCGAGCTGCAGGGCAACGGGATGCTCGGCCGCATCATGCGCAAGCAAGCGATCCCGCGGACCATGAATGATTGCGTCCGCTACCACCATTTCGGTATAGAGCAGCGCCTGACGGCTGATCTGCCGGTGCAGATAGCGGCAGTGACGATCCGTCCAATCGATCATGGGGGCCACGGCAAAGATCTTGCGGCCTTCTTTCAGGGCATCGGCATACATCGGCAAACCTTTCTGCCCGCCCTCTACAGCAAAATCACCGGGATTGCCAGTTTGCGGAGGCTTCCAAATAATGACATTGCCCTATTGGAGCATTCAGAGAAGCCGACGGCACAAATCAATTTCATCCCTGATGGGAATCCCATCATCACCGATCTTTGGAATAGACGGCTTCAGCAGCCGCGCCTCATCTACTGCTCCAGGTCGAATCCGCCGTAGTTCGAAGCCTCGGCGCTGGTAGAAACGCAATGCGGTGAGATTATCGTTCGTCGTCATGACCCAAAGGTCGCAAATTCCTCGACGCCGCAACATATCGGCTAAAGCTTCTATCAATACAGTTCCTACTCCCTGACCGGGGCACACAGCGTCCAGCGACATCAGTTCTGCATCGTCCCCTCGCAACCGATACGTAGCGAGTCCCTGATCGGGTTCAGCCACAAGAGCTGGAAGGCTCAGCAGGTCAAATACTTCCCCGTGAGCGACGATGGTCGTGCCGCCCCATCGCTCTGCAAGGAGTTTAGCAATCCAATCGGCATCTTGTTGTCTGGGTTCGCGAGTAATCATGCATCAATATATAGCAGGGACTGGCTTTCTGAGGAGCACGAGTAAGACCGCTCCATGTTGACACCTGCTTTGTAATTCATTACGTCACGCTCATGCCAGCCCGCTGGCCGTAAGCGTTTGACGTCAAGCAACGCACTTATCGATCCTCGTCGGTCGGAGTGCGTTTTTTTGTGCCCGTCGGACGAGGAACAGCCAGGAGCACGTCATGGCTTTCCTATTTACGCGCGATCCTCAGCAGGGCCGCCTTCTTCTGCTGACCGCAATCCTCTTCATCTCCTATCTCTGTGTTGCAATTTCGCTGCCGATCGTCCCGATTTATGTGACAGCGACGCTTGGTTTCGGCAACGGCTGGGCTGGTTTCGGCGTTGGCATTGCCTTTCTCGCGACCATCGTTAGCCGAGGCTATGCCGGCGGTCTTTCGGATGGCCGGGGAGCCAAGGTTGCGGTGCAACGCGGTCTTGCTCTGTATGTCCTTGGGGCGCTCGTGTCGCTGGTCTCCGGCCTTGCGGCGAACGTACCTATAACGGCATTCATCACCCTCATCGCCGGACGGCTGCTTCTCGGATTCGGGGAAAGTCTGGTTGCGGTCGGCGTGATAGCATGGGGTATTGGTGTTGTCGGGCCGTCGCGTTCCGGCAAGGTCCTCGCACTGATCGGCGCAGCAATCTACGGTGCACTTGCCTTTGGCGGACCGATCGGCCTCCTCTTGCTTGATCGTCTTGGCTTTGCCGGGACGATGGCGATCAGTGCGATCCTTCCCTTGCTCGGATTGCTGGCGATTCGGACCATACCCACAGTTCTGGCCCATCCTGGCGGGGAGCGCCCGCCGCTGTGGGCCGTGATCGGCAGGATATGGCCTCACGGCTTGATCGTCTGCCTCCAAGGAATGGGATTTGCAGCAATCGGGTCGTTCTTCACGCTCTACTTTCGTGACCAGGACTGGGGCTTTGCCGGGCTTGGCCTGACCGCGTTCGGCCTCGGATTTGTTTCGGTGCGAATACTCTTTGGCCACCTGCCGGATCGCTTCGGCGGCCTCATCGTGGCTGTGGTGTCATTAGCGGTCGAAGCGGTAGGTCAATTCCTGATCTGGAGCGCCACTGACCCCTATCTTGCTCTGATCGGCGCGTTCATGACGGGATTGGGCTGCTCGATGATTTTCCCGGCCATGGGCCGCGAGGTCGTCCATCTCGTCGCCCCTCATCTGCGCGGGACGGCACTTGGTGGCTTCTCGGCGTTCCAGGATGTCGCCTATGGGCTGACTGGACCGTTGGCTGGAATTCTGGCTGACCGAGCGGGATATGAGAGCGTCTTTCTCGTCGGGAGCACGACAGCAGCGTTCGGCTTCTTGATCGCTATCGTGCTTTGCAGAAGGCAGGCTGTCGCGGCTTGCTGAAGGCACATGGTCGTTCGTCATTCGCCGGGCGGCCATCTTGCTTTCCAGTTTGTCCAACCTGCAAATTAGTGCTGGTCTTGGCACCTGATTTGCGAGACAAAAGGCTCCCTCCATTTCCTTGAAGAGTCTCCCCATGTCCGAATCGCCCGCGACCATCATCCCGCTCCCTGCCCCTGTCCTGCTTCCGATCGAAGGTGCTGCGGAGAGCTTTCCGGTTCGCCGCGTCTACTGCGTCGGGCGCAACTATGCCGATCACGCAATCGAGATGGGACATGATCCGAACCGTGAACCGCCATTCTTCTTTCAGAAGAACCCGGACAACCTGCTGCCGCCGGGCAAGGATTTCCCCTACCCGCCGCTTTCCTCCGATGTGCATCACGAGGTCGAATGCATCATCGCGCTGAAATCCGGCGGCGCGGATATCCCGGTCGACCGCGCGCTCGACTGCATCTATGGCTATGGCGTCGGTATCGATTTCACCCGCCGCGATCTGCAGGGCGAGGCCAAGAAAGCCGGCAGGCCTTGGGAGGTCGCCAAGGCCTTCGAAGCGTCCGCGCCGGTTTCGGCGATCGTACCGGCGAGCCGCCTTGCTCATCCGGGAAAGGGTAAAGTCTGGCTCGAGCTCAACGGCAAGCGTATGCAGGATGGCGATCTCGCTCAGATGATATGGAAGACGCCGGAAATCATTGCCGAGCTTTCCAAACTCTTTGTTCTGGCGCCTGGCGACATCATCATGACGGGAACCCCGGCCGGCGTCGGCGCCGTGCAGAAGGGCGACCGCATTTCCTGCGGCGTCGAGGGCATCGCAACGCTGTCGCTGTCGGTGATCTAGAGCAATTCCAGGAAAAGTGCGAAGCGGCTTTCCGTCCGGAATTGCATAAAGACAAAAAGGTAGAGCGGTTCTGCGATTCCATGAAAGGCTGAACAGCTCCAACGAGGAGGATTTCGAATGCCGCTCTACGCTCTGGCAGATCTGCAGCCGAAGACGCCCGCCGCCGGTCTTTTCTGGATCGCGCCGGACGCCCATGTCATCGGTCGGGTGGAAATCGCGGAGGAGGTTGGCATCTGGTTCGGTGCTGTGTTGCGCGGCGACAACGAACCGATCATTATCCGCAAGGGCACGAATATCCAGGAAAACGCCATGGTGCATACTGATCCTGGCCATCCGGCGACTATCGGCGAAGGCTGCACCATCGGCCATCATGCCGTCATCCATGGCTGCACGATCGGCGACAATTCTCTGGTCGGTATGGGAGCAACCATCCTCAACGGCGCGAAGATCGGCAAGAATTGCCTGGTCGGCGCGAACGCCCTCATCACCGAAGGCAAGACATTCCCGGACAATTCCCTGATCGTGGGCTCCCCTGCCCGCGTGGTTCGCACTCTGGAAGATGCGGCGGTTGAGGGATTGCGGCGCTCGGCTGAGAAATATGTCGCTAACTGGCAGCGCTTCGCCCGTGACTTGAAGCGCATAGACTGAAGCAGCGCGTTCGAGCGAACGCGCAAGGCACGCCCTTGATTTTTCAGGCCGCGCAAGCGGCGCATTGGCCACGGATTTCGATTGTCGTCTTTTCCGGCTTGAATTTCTGGCCGCGAACCCAGTTCATCAGGCGGTGATCGACTTCATGGTCTTGGAATTCGATGACTTGCCCACAGCTCTCGCAGATCGCGAAGGCGACTATGCCATGGCTGTGGCAATTCTCGCCGGGATGGGCGCAGGCGACGAAGGAATTGATGCTCTCGAGCCGGTGCACCACGCCATATTCAAGCAGCTTTTCCAGCGCCCGATAGACCTGTAGCGGCGCTCGAAAACCTTGGTCGCGAAGCCTGTCGAGAATGGTGTAAGCGCTGAGCGGCCCGTCGGCGCGCGACAGGACATCAAAAACAAGCGCCTGGTTCTTGGTCATTTGCGGTGTGCTCATGGACGTTGTCCTTGCTGGTTTGCCGTCAGGGCGCCGGTCCGGCGCGACAGCGGAAGCAGGCTGACGATGAAGAGCGCCAGGGCGGCTACCACAATGGAAGGGCCTGATGGCGTATCGTAGTGAAGGGAGCCGAATAGCCCGCCGACGACAGCAGCGGCCCCGATCAGCGAAGCGAGGACGGCCATGATCTCCGGCGTCGACGAAAACCGACGGGCCGTCGCGGCGGGGATGATGAGGAGTGACGTGATCAGCATGATGCCGACGATCTTCATGGCGATCGCGATGACGGCGGCCATCAGCAGCATGAATAAGAGACGCGCCCGCTCCGGCCGCAGCCCCTCCGCTTCGGCGAGCTCCATATTGACCGTCGAGGCGAGCAGCGGTCGCCAGAGCCAGACGAGAGCCAGGATCACTAGGATGCCGCCGCCCCAGATGAGCGCGATATCGGTCGGCGTGACGGCGAGGATATCGCCGAACAGGAAAGCAATGAGATCGATGCGGACCCAGGTCATGAAGGCGACCATGACCAGGCCGATCGCAAGCGTGGCATGCGATAGAATGCCGAGGAGCGCATCGGCGGAGAGTGCCTGACGCTTCTGCAGCAGCAGCAACAGGACCGAGACTGTCGCGGCAACGACGAAGACAGCCAGGATCAGGTTCAATTCGAAGAGCAGCGACAGGGCGACGCCAAGCAGCGCCGAATGGGCGATCGTATCGCCGAAATAGGCCATGCGCCGCCAGACGATGAAGCAGCCGAGCGGACCGGTGGTCAAGGCCAGGCCGATACCAGCGATCAGAGCGCGCGTGAAAAAGTCGTCAAGCATGGCGTTCTCCCGCCGGATGCCGATGCTGATCATGATCATGCGTATGGTGATCGTGTGCGTGGTCGTGATGTCCGTCTTCGGGATGGCAATGATCCGTGATGGAGCCGTCCGAATGCAGCACGCGGCCGTCCGCCAGGTGCGTATGATCGTGATGATGACTATAGACAGCTAGAGCCTGAGCCGCCCGCGTTCCGAACAACCGGACATATTCGGGGCTGCGGCTGACGGATTGGGGTGTGCCGCGGCAGCAGACATGCCCGTTCAGGCAGATCACGGTGTCGGTCGCGGCCATGACGACATGCAGATCGTGGGAGATCAGCAGGATGCCGCAGCCGGTGGAATTGCGGATCTGCTTAATGAGGTCGTAAAGCGCAATTTCGCCGGTGAAATCGACCCCTTGGACCGGCTCATCAAGCACCAGCAGATCCGGTTTGCGGGCAATCGCCCGGGCAAGCAGCACGCGCTGGAATTCCCCACCCGATAGATGCTGCACCTCGGCCTTCTCCATATGCGCGACGCCGGCCGCTTCGAGAGCCGCCTTCAGTTCACGCTCAGGCAGTGGCCCGGTCAACGTCATCAGACGCCGAACCGTCAGAGGCAGCGTCCAGTCGATCGAAAGCTTCTGTGGGACGTAACCGACGGTGAGACCGCGCATTCGCTCCACGCTGCCCTCATCGGGCTTCAGCACGCCGATCGCAAGCTTGGCGCTCGTTGACTTGCCGGAACCGTTCGGGCCGATCAGCGTGACGATCTCACCTCTGCTGACGGAAAAATCCACGCCGCGTACCAGCCAGCGATCGCCACGCCTGCTACCTGCATTAGAAAGCGAGACCAGTGTCTGCGTTGGGGCATTTCCGGAAGAGGGCATATTTTCCACTTAGGTACTGTTGCGTCCTGCTATCGCACACGTTATAGCATTACGCAATTGATGTAATAACATAACAGATCTGAATCAAGCGGAGACCCTGAATGAATGCGCCCAAGAGCAGCCTCCTCGCAGCGACAGTCCTGCTCCTTGCAGGATCGGCGTCAGCGGCCGATACACCTCTGGTCGTCGCCTCGGTAAAACCGATTCATTCGCTGGTCGCCTCCATCATGGAGGGCGTCGGCAAACCGAAACTGATCGTCGAAGGCGCCGCCTCGCCGCATACCTATAATCTGAAGCCTTCCAATGCGAGCACCCTGGAAAAGGCAAATGTCGTTTTCTGGGTTGGTCCCGGCCTGGAAGCCTTTCTCGAAAAGCCTCTGGAGGCCCTCGGTTCCGATGCGACGGTCGTGGCGCTCGAGGACGCGCCGGGTCTGAAGAAGCTCGGCTTCCGCGAGGGAGGCCCTTTCGAGGCTCATAGTGACGAGGATAAAGGTGATCATGATCACGCTGCTGAGGCGCATGACCATGAAGAGGATCGCCACCACGGCTACGACACCCATCTTTGGCTCGATCCGATGAACGCCAAGGCGATGGCGGCAGAGATCACCACCTCGCTGGTGGCGGCAGATCCCGCCAATGCCCTGACCTACCAGGCCAACGCGAAAGCGCTGGATGATCGGCTCGACGCCCTCGACAAGGAAATCGCGAGCACCATAACGCCTGTGAAGGACAAGCCCTTCATCGTCTTTCACGATGCCTATCAGTATTTCGAAAATCGCTACGGCGTCCATGTCGCCGGATCAATCACCGTCAGCCCGGAGACCATTCCGGGCGCCGAGCGCATCGCGGAGATCCACCGGAAGGTTACCGACCTCGGAGCAACCTGCGTTTTCGCCGAGCCGCAGTTCGAGCCACGGCTGATCGATGTCGTGATCGAAGGGACGCAGGCAAAGTCCGGCGTTCTCGATCCGGAAGCCGCTACACTGAAGGAAGGCCCGGATCTTTATTTCGATCTCATGCGCGGCATCGCCAATTCCGTGAAGGATTGCTTGTCGCGCAGTAGCTGAACGCCAGTATAGAGGAGGCGGATTGCGAGTCCGCCGAGACGAAGTCTCAAAAAAGAAAGGGCGGCACAAAGGCCGCCCTGTTTGTTTGATTCGGTGCGCTCAGCGCGTAATAAAGTTTGAAATGATGCCGCTGGTGATGCCGACGAGCAGATAGTCATTGTCGACTTTAACCCAGTGATAGCCGCGCGGCGGAGCCGACAGGTGATAACGGCGATAGTCGCGGATAGCCATCATGCGGCGACGTTCGGCGGGAGTCATGCGGTGTCCCCTGGCCCAACGCGGCTTGACGACGACCTTCTTTGTTACGTGCTTTTCGACGATGACATGACGCTCAGGCGCGGCATTGGCCTCGGAGGAAAAGACCATCGGGGAAATCATGAAAGAGGCGGAAAGAAGAGCGGCAAAGAGCTTTTTCATTTTGGGGGTTCCTGTGTTGAACACGCCCGCAATCTAGGTCCGCAAAGATGAACCAAATCTGAAATTTAAATTAAACTTTCGTAATGAAAACCATGACTTATAAGAAAGAACTCATAAGCGTTCTTACTTTCTGTCAATGCGCTTGCGGCGAGTGATTTGTCAATCCAGCCGCTGACAAATTCCCCTGGCCGACCCTTCAAAGCTCATCATAATTGAACCAGTCGAAGTCGGCTCCCCGTCCTCGTCCGGAGCTGTCGAAGGCGAAGACGCCGGCAAAAGCACCGGTAAAGGACCCGTGCTCGCCGCGGCCGCCTTCGTCCGACACGACACCTGCATCCAGGACGGGTCCAATCGGCTGCCAGGCCCCCTTGCCTTCCGTTTGCCAGAAGAATTGCAGGTCGTTGTCGCGAATTTCCATGGAAAGCTGGACACGGCCATCAGGAACCGCAATACCGCTTTCGGCTGGATAGCTGAGGCGGCTGTTCGGATAGTCGCCATTGCAGGACAGGATCGTGACGCAGCGACCTAGGGTCTCGTGCAGCGTCACCGCGACGGCATGAAACTTGTGCCTGTTGTAGTAATGGGTCAGGCCGGCAACCTGCTGATAGGTATCCGGCTGGAACTCCACGACCGTCTCGGCGCGGAAGCTGTGATGCTCCTGTCGGCGGGCTACCAGCGCCTGCTCGAACCAGGAGCCGATGCTCTCACGACCGAACAGCCGCAGATGGCCCGGTCGCTCCGTCAGGCTGAAAAGCCGCTCCGGCTGTGGGGAGCGAAGCCACTGGAAATCGGAAGGCAGATCGGCGCCGTCGAAATTATACCCGGAGCGCATCGGCTTTTGACGGAGAGTGGCGCCACTCGGGGCCGGAACCTCGACATCGGGTACGGCCGTGCCGTTTTCGAGATAGAGCCAGCCGTCCTCCCTCCAGACGCATTTCTGCAATGCCGTCTCGCGGCCGAGCGTGCACCGCCGCTTTGGCGGCAATGGCCGTCCGCAGAGATGCGTATGGTAGGCCTGGCCGTCGGGGGTCTCGACATATTGGCCGTGCCCTGCCCGCTGCAGGACTGCTTCCGGATGATCTTTCGATGTGATGAGATGTGTATTCGGATGCATCTCGTAAGGGCCGTCGATCGTGCGCGACCGCGCCATGGTCACCGCATGACTGTATCCGGTGCCGCCCTCGGCGGTTGTCAGGTAGTACCAGCCGTTGCGCTTGAAGAGGTGCGGGCCTTCGACCAGGCCGAGTGAACTGCCCGCGAAAATGTTCTTGATCGGGCCCTTCAGCGCCTTCGACTGCGAATCCCACTCCTGCAGGAGAATACCGTCGAAGGCGGGCGACTTCGGTGCTCCGCCATAGCTTTCCGTTCGGTGGTTCCACTGCATGTTGACGAACCACTTGCGACCGTCGTCGTCATGGAAGAGCGACGGATCGAAGCCCGACGAGTTGACATAGATCGGATCCGACCACGCACCCTCGATCGTCGGTGAGGTGACGATGTAGTTATGCGCATCCTTGAAATTGCCGTCTAAGCGCTTGACGTCGGTATAGACCAGCCAGAAGAGTCCATCGGCATAGGAAAGGCATGGCGCCCAGACGCCGCAGCTGTCCGGATTGCCGCGCATGTCGAGCTGCGATTTGCGTTCGAGCGGCCGCCGCACCAGCGTCCAGTTTACCAGATCGCGCGAATGGTGGATCTGAACGCCCGGGTACCATTCGAAGGTGGAGGTGGCGATATAGTAATCCTCACCGACGCGGCAAATGGACGGGTCGGGATTGAATCCCGGCAGGATAGGGTTGCGGATCATGGAAGCCGTCTCCTCCGTGTGTGGCCCTGCATGGTTCCCTAAATCGGAACCGGTTTAAAGATAAAACCATGCAGCAATTCAAAGTATTACAGCGACCTTTGCGTCTTGTAAGACGCACGGCACTGCAGGATCGAAGGCGCCGCCCGGAAATTGCCGGGCGGCGGCCGCTTTATTTCGCCCGCTCGGCCGATTTGGCCCAGAGATTAATATCCGCTTCGCGCGCATAGGAATCGATCTCGGCCAGTTCCTCAACCGTGAATGCGAGGTGTTCGAGCGCCTTGACGCAATCTTCAACCTGGCTCGGGCGGCTGGCGCCGATGAGCGCCGAGGTGATGCGTCCGCCGCGCAGGACCCATGCGATGGCCATCTGCGCCAGGGTCTGGCCGCGCTTTTCGGCGATGGCGTTGAGGGCGCGGATGTTCGCAAGGTTCTTTTCGTTGAGGAAGGCCGGGTTCAGCGACTTCTGCTGCGCCGCGCGGCTCTCGTCCGGAATACCCTTCAGATATTTCGAGGTCAGCATGCCTTGCGCAAGCGGCGAGAAGACAATGGAGCCGATGCCGAGCTCCTCCAGCGTGTCGACCAGCCCGTCTTCCTCGATCCAGCGGTTGATCATCGAGTAGCTGGGCTGGTGGATGATGCAGGGTGTTCCGAGCTGCTTGAGGATGGTCACCGCTTCGCGCGTGCGCTGTGAATTATAAGAGGAGATGCCCACATAGAGCGCCCTGCCCGACCGGACGATATGATCGAGCGCCCCACAGGTCTCCTCGAGCGGTGTGTTGGGATCGAAGCGGTGGGAGTAGAAGATGTCGACATAGTCGAGACCCATGCGCTTCAGGCTTTGGTCGCAGGAGGCAATCACATATTTCCGGCTACCCCACTCGCCGTATGGGCCTGGCCACATGAGATAGCCGGCTTTGGACGAGATGATGAGTTCGTCGCGCAGGCTCGCGAAGTCCGTGCGCAGGATCTCGCCGAACGCGGTTTCGGCGCTTCCGGGCGGTGGACCGTAATTGTTGGCGAGGTCGAAATGGGTGACGCCAAGATCGAACGCTTTCTGACAGATCGCTCGCTTGGTCTCATGGGGCGTGTCGCCGCCGAAATTGTGCCACAGGCCAAGCGAGATGGCGGGCAGCTTCAGCCCTGTCCGTCCGCAATAATTATATTTCATCTTGGAATATCGGTCTTCGGCCGGTTGCCAGCTCATAATCTCAATCCTTTCAGGAAAACGGCGCGGGAAATTCCCGCGCCGACAATAGGGTGTTGGCGGCTTACTTCAAGAGCGCCTGCGCCTCCTCGATGCCAAGGGCTGCCGGCTGGGTGCAGGTCGTCGAGAGCTCGATGAAACGTCCCTCCGCCCCGGATTTCAGGATCGACGTCATCACATCGACGCCGTGCAGGGTCCTGTCCAGCGAGCAGCGGGCATCGCGTCCCTCGATCAGGGACATCGCCATGTCGGCAAGCCCTGCCGTGCGATAGTTGGCGCGGGGGCCCTGCGGGCTTTCCTGGTTGAAGATGCCAAAGGGATGATCCCACGCCTCGAGCGGCTGGATGTCCTTGTTCGAACCGCTTGCCTCGACCACGCCGCCGAAGAAGTTCGGATCCGGAACATAGAGCGAGCCATCAGTGCCATAAAGCTCCATATTGGCGTGACGATGCGACCAGACATCCCAGCTGGCCGTCAGCGTTATGGTTGCGCCGCTGACGAATTCCAGCAGTGCCTGGATCGTCGTTGGCGTCTTCACCGGGATGACTTCGCCCTTGCGTGGCTGGCTGGTGATGGTGCGGGTCGTCCGCGCCATCGAAGTAAGCGCGCCGACACGCTTGACCGGCCCGACGAGGTTGATGAGGTTGGCGATGTAATAGGGGCCCATGTCGAGGATCGGACCGCCACCCGGCAAGAAGAAGAAATCCGGGTTCGGATGCCACATCTCCATCCCCGGCCCCATGACATAGCAGGCACCTGAGGTGATGCGGCCGATACCGCCTTCGTCCACATATTTGCGGGCGAGCTGATGGGCGCCGCCGAGAAACGTATCCGGTGCGCAGCCGACGGCCAGGTTCTTTTCCCTGGCGATGCGGCGCAGAACCTCGCCCTGTTCCAGCGAAAGCACCAGCGGCTTTTCGGAATAGACGTGCTTGCCGGCCTCAAGGATCTGTTTGGAAACCGCAAAATGCGCATCGGGAATCGTCAGGTTGACGATAACGTCAAGCTCGTCATTGGCCAGCAGATCGTCGATCGTCTGCGCTTTGACGCCGTATTCCTCGGCGCGCAGTTCCGCCGCATTCATGTTGATGTCGGCGCAGGCGAGCACCTTCAGGCCCTTGAAGAGCGGCGCCAGCGAAAAATAGGTGGTGGAGATATTGCCGCATCCGATGATGCCGACGCCAAGTTCCTTGGTCATATTATGCCTCGATCAATAGGTCTTGAAAGAAGCGATGGACCGGGTGATGACTCGGTCAAGATCGCTCGGGTTGTCATGTTCGACGACGTAATGCTTTGCCTTCGTCGCCCTCAAAAGCGGCATCAGCTTGGCCCAGTCGAGGGTGCCGTGGCCGACATCCGCCCAGCCGCCTTCGCTAATTGCCTCGCCGCCCGGCGCGATATCTTTCACATGGACGGCCGTGATGCGGTGCCCGAACTTCTCGATCCATTCGAAAGGATCGGCGCCGCCCCGCACCACCCACGCGATATCCGCCTCCCAGGAAAGCTCCGGCCCGCCCGTGAAGATCTGCTCGATCGGCCGTGAACCGTCTTCCAGTGTCACGAACTCGAAGTCGTGATTGTGCCAGCCGAAATCGTAACCCGAATCCTTATAGGGCTTGCTGATCTTTTGCAGGCGTACGCCGAAATCATGCCATCCCTCGGCGGTCTTCGGACGCTGGTCCGGCATTAAGAACGGGGCATAGATCGCCTCAACGCCAAGCACCTTGGCGATCCTCAGCGCGCGATTCGGTTCTCCTTCGAGCATGTCGATGCTGAAATGTCCTGTTGGCATGGTCAGGCCGTTGCGGTCGAGCTCGGTGCGCAGGCTCTTCAGTCCTGCCTCGTCCAGTTCGGCGTACATGGCGCCATAGCCTTCGACTTCTTTGTACCCGGCTTTAGCGACCTTGATGAAGACCTCTGAAAACGGCGGGAAATTGCGAGCGCTGTAAAGCTGAAAACCAAGTTTCGTCACGATATTCCTCCTTGGGCTGGGGTGCCCCTCTCGATGTGAGCTCAGTCGACCGACTGGCTGGACTGCAGGTCGTAGAAGCGGAAATCCGGCCGCGCGCCCGCAAGCGGCGTCGCCGGGGTAAAGACGATGCGGCGGCTTTCGCCCGCTGCGAGATCGAAGGCATTGTCGGAATATTTTCCGTCCGTATCGGTTTCGATCATCACGAAGAGCGCAAGTCCCTTGGCCATCACCGTGATGTCGATGCTGCCGTTTTCCTCGACATATTCGTGCGTGACGCTCAGTCCGGACGGTTCCAGTTCCAGAGCCTTGTAGGTGCTATGCACATAGTGGCCCTCCCCGCCCATGCCGTTCGACGCCGTGAAGTGCCAGGCAAGCAAGGCGCCTTCCGGTATATCGGCCGCATCGACAGAAAGCGCCGTCACGGCTGCATCCGGAGAGCAGACCGCCTGCACGTTCCTCAGATGCCTGCGCTCGCCCTTCATCGTCAGGATCGAGATATTGAGATCGACGCTGATTTCCTCGAGGGTGTCGTTGACCAATGAAAAGCGCACTGTCCGGTTGTCATCCGACGGAATGGCAGCGACCGCAACCGGCTGGAAGAAGCGGCGCACCAGATAGTGCATGGCCTTCCAGCGGCCGCCATAGTCAAGGCTCGACCAGGAGGCGACGGGCCATGTATCGTTGAGCTGCCAATAGATCGTGCCCATGCAATGTGGCTTCAGTGAGCGCCAGTATTCGACCGCCGTCTTGATCGCGAGACCCTGCTGGATCTGGCTCAGATAGACGAAATTCGGAAAATCCTTGGGGAAGCGGAAGTAACGGAACATGGTACCGGCGATGCGCTCGTTGCCGCCGGCATTCTTCTGGTGCAGCTCCATGACGGGAGACGCGATATTCATATCCTTGGGGTCGGCATAGGTCTTGATGACCGGCAGCGACGTATAGGACTGGAAGCCGAATTCCGAACAGAAGCGCGGGCGGACGGAGCGGTAATTGTCGAAGGACTTGTTCTCGTGCCATACCGACCAGTAGTGCATGTCCCCGGACCCGTCCGCATGCCAGGCGTCACCAAAATCGAGATAACCGGAAGCCGGGCTCGACGGCCACCAGATGGCGCCGGGCGCCGCCTTCTTCACCGCCTGTTCGATCGTCCGGTTCAGGCGATCGTAGGAGACAAGATAGCGATCGCGATCCTTGCGCGATTCGTCAAACCAGGTGAGCGCACCGACCAGTTCGTTGTCCCCGCACCAGAGCGCGATCGAAGGATGCGAGGAAAGACGGCGCACCTGGTAATCGACCTCGATCGCGACATTGTCGAGGAAGTCTGTGGTCGAAGGATAGAGATTGCAGGCGAACATGAAATCCTGCCAGACCATCAGGCCGAGCCGGTCACAGAGATCGTAGAACCAGTCCTGCTCGTAGAAGCCGCCACCCCAGACGCGGATCATGTTCATATTGGCGGCCTTGGCCGATTGCAGCAGGTCCTCGGTCTTGGCCGGGCTGGAAAGCGAGAAGAGCGCATCAGCCGGAATCCAGTTGGCGCCGCGGCAGAAGATCTCGCGTCCATTGACTTTAAACGCAAAGCGACTGCCCGCAGCATCCGGCGTGGTAATGAGTTCGACGGTGCGAAGGCCAATCTGTTTACTGACTGTATCCGACGGCAGGTCGACGATCAGCGTGTAAAGCGCCTGCTTGCCACTGCCGGCAGGCCACCAAAGGCGCGCCTTGTCGATCTGGAAGACGTGATTGATCACCGTTTCGCCAGCGCCCACGCCGACGTCCAGCCGGACGCGCTCACCGTCCAGCGAGAAATGCACCGGCACGATACCCGGATCCTTGGCGTAGAGCGTCGCCGTAACCTGCAATTCAACAGAGCCGTTGAGATTATGCGTCTGCCGGGTCGTCACCTGCTCGATGCGCGCCGTCTCCATCTTGCACAGCGCGATCGTTCCATAAAGACCAAGCGGCGCGATAGCGATGTTCCAGTCCCAGCCGAAATGGCATTGAGGCTTGCGCAGCATATTGCCATTGGCGATCGGCGAATTACCGGGATGATAAGGAATATAGAAAGGCTGCTTGACCTGCCGGTCTGCGCCGGCCGCAATGCTTGAATGCAGGACGATGCGCATGACGTTGTCGCCCTCCTTCAGCATGCTCGTTATATCGGGGCGATAGCGTCGGAAGCAATTGTCGGCGGAAAGCGCCAGCATGCCGTTCACATAGACCGTTGCGACGGTATCAAGGTAGTCGATGTCGAGATACCAGTCGCCTGCGGCGTCATCGAGCCGGAAGCTGCGCTCGAGCACCCAGTCGCGATGCGCGACCCACTGCACCACTTCCTCGTTGCGACCGAAATAGGGATCCGGAATGAGTTCGGCGGCATGCAGCGCCGTGTGCACATCGCCCGGCAGCCTGATCGATGTCGCGACTTCGCCATCCGCTGAAGTGAGCTTCCAGGATCCGGATAGGTCTTGGCTGAACCCGTTTGTCGGCAAGGATGTCATGGCATTGTCCCGAACAGACTGCGCTTGGGATCGCCCGCACATGCAGGCCGCAGCCGAACTTGATGGCCTGGTGGCCGATTGTAGGAACGGGCGGAACCGATGACCCCACCCGCATTGCGAATTCTAACTAGATGCGAAGCTCGGTTTCAGCATCAAAGATCGATGCCAGCGACATGTCGAAACCGAGCTTGACGGCCGAACCGGGGTTGAAGCGACGCGCACCGTTGATGCGTACCGACAGCGTATGGCCGGCATGCTTCAGCCACAGAAGATTGTCGGCGCCCATCGGCTCCTCGATATCGACGGTCGCATCGTGGACTTCCGAGCCGAGATTCTCATTGACCTTCACATGTTCCGGGCGAACGCCGAGGATGACCTTGGAGCCCGGCCGCAATGCTTCGGGGGTGTCATAGTCGGCAACAGAGAAGTTCACGCCATTGGCCGTGAAGAACAGCTGCTCGCCCTGCTTGGTAATCTCGCCGCGCAGGAAGTTCATGGACGGCGATCCGATGAAGCCAGCCACGAAGAGATTGCGCGGCTTGTTGTAGATCGTCGTCGGATCGTCGAGCTGCTGGATGATGCCGCTCTTCATGATCGCGATGCGGTCAGCGAGCGTGAGCGCCTCGATCTGATCATGGGTGACGTAGATCATCGTGTTCTTGAGCGACTGGTGCAGGCGTTTGATTTCGACGCGCAGTTCCGAGCGCAGCTTTGCGTCAAGGTTCGACAGCGGCTCGTCGAACAGGAACACATCAACGTCGCGCACCAGGGCACGGCCGATCGCGACACGCTGGCGCTGACCGCCCGAAAGCTCAGCCGGCTTACGCTTCAGCAGCGGCTGGATCTGCAGGATTTCGGCGGCGCGAGCAACGCGCTTGTCGATCTCCTTCTGTGGCACCTTGGCGACCTGCAAGCCGAAGGATAGGTTCTTCTCGACGCTCATCTGCGGATAAAGCGCGTAGGACTGGAACACCATGCCGATGCCGCGGTCCTTCGGCTCTTCCCAGGTGACGTTCTTGCCCTTGATGAAGATCTGGCCGGCCGACGCATCGAGCAGGCCGGCAATGCAGTTCAGCAAGGTGGACTTGCCGCAGCCGGAGGAGCCGAGGAGAACGAGGAATTCGCCGTCGTTGATTTCGAGATTGAGGTCTTTGAGAACGCTGACCGAGCCGAAATTCAACGAAAGCTCTTTGATGGAAACGCTTGAATTCATTGATCAGCCTTTCACTGCGCCAGCGGCGATGCCGCGGACGAAAAGTCGTCCCGATACGAAGTAGACAACGAGCGGCACCAGACCCGTCAGGATCGTTGCGGCCATGTTGACGTTGTATTCCTTCACGCCCTGGACAGAATTGACAATGTTGTTGAGCTGGACGGTCATCGGATATGTGTCGGGCCTGGTGAAGACGACACCGAACAGGAAGTCGTTCCAGATACCGGTGACCTGCAGGATCATGGCGACCACGAAGATCGGCAGTGACATGGGCAGCATGATCTTGAAGAAGATCTGCCAGAAGCCCGCTCCGTCGATACGCGCAGCCTTGAACAACTCCTGTGGCAACGATGCAAAATAGTTGCGGAACAGGAGCGTCAGGATCGGCATGCCGAAGATGCTGTGCACGATAATGAGACCCGTCAGCGTTCCATAGATGCCGATTTCGCGCAGCACGATGACGATCGGATAGATCATGACCTGGTAGGGAATGAAGGCGCCGATGACGAGGATCGAGAAGAAGAGCTCGGCTCCCTTGAAGCGCCAGTTGGCCAGCGCATAGCCGTTGACCGAGGCAATGGCGATCGAGAGGACCACCGAGGGAACGGTGATGCGGACCGAATTCCAGAAGCCGCGCGAAAGCCCGTCGCAGTTGAGACCCGTGCAGGCGGTCGCCCAGGCCTTCACCCAGGGCTCGAACGTGATTTCGACAGGTGGCGAGAAGATATTGCCGAGACGGATCTCCGGCATCCCTTTCAGGGAAGTGACGATCATCACGTAAAGCGGAAGCAGGTAATATGCCGCGGCCACGAAGAGAGTGCCATAGAGCATGATGTTGCGTGGAGATAACACCGGCTTCGGTTTCGGTCCGCTCGGACCCGAGAAGGATTTTTCCGACACGCTGCTATCGGCGGTCTTGAGAGCAATAACGTCAGGCATGCTTACGCCCTCCTCCGAATTCCAGATACGCCCAGGGAATGATGATGATCGCAACCGTGATCAGCATCATAGTCGAGGCCGCAAAGCCCTGCCCCAGATTCTGAGCCTGGAACATGTAGTCGTAGACGTATTTCGCGGGCACTTCCGACGCGATGCCGGGACCGCCGCTGGTCTGGGCGACGACGAGGTCATAGACCTTGACGATGCCGCTCGTGATGATGACGAGCGTGGTGATGAAGACCGGCCGCATCATCGGAATGACGATGAAGAGATAGGTCTTCCACATCGGAATGCCGTCAACGCGGGCAGCCTTCCAGATGTCTTCGTCAATACCGCGTAGTCCCGCAAGCATCAGGCACATGACGAGGCCCGTGCCCTGCCAGAGGGCGGCGATGAGGATGCCGTAGATGACAATGCTGGGCGTATAGAGCGGGTCGAAGGTGAAGCTCGTCCAGCCAAGCGAGCGCACCACGGACTGGACGCCGAACTCGGGATTAAGGATCCATTGCCAGACAAGGCCTGTTACAATGAAGGACAGGGCGAAGGGATAAAGGAAGATCGTGCGAAACGTGTTCTCGAAACGGATCTTCTGGTCCATCAGCGCGGCCAGGACGAAGCCGATCACGAGGCTGAAGATAAGAGAAAGAATGCCGTACACGGCAAGGTTCTCGATCGAGACGATCCAGCGGGGAGCAGCCCAAAGGCGCTTGTACTGATCTAAACCGACGAAGCTCAACCGCGGGAGGAGCTTCGAGTTGGTGAATGAATAGAATACCGTCCAGAGCGTGCCGCCGAGAAAGATAACAAGGGCGGTAAGAATCATGGGGATAGATGCAATCTTCGAGTTCAGATTGCGCAGTAACTGATTTGGCCGGCGTGCTTTCGCTTGACCCGTCATTATGACTCCTCCTGAATCGCAATTCCTCTGTGATCCAGAGCGGCGCACCGTCTGCCGGTCGCCTCCTCTTCTTACTTCCATGCCGCGACCGAACCGCCACATCAGCGCAGCCCTGCCGCGGACGCTGCCGCTACCGGTTCATGATAGGAGTTCCGGGCAGATCCGGCTCCACAGGGCGGAGCCGGATCGCAACAGCATCGGAATGCAGCGATCAGTCGGCAGAAGCGATGATGTCAGCGAAGCGCTTCTGAGCATCTTCCGGCGTCATCGACGGATTTGCGAAGAACTCGGAGAAGAGATCGTTTTTCTGATTCTGGCTGTCAGCGGACAGCAACTGGTCGGTCCAGGAGACCACATTTCCCTTCGCAAGAATGTCGAGACCCTTTTTCATGCAGTCGTTGGCCGCTCCGAGATCGACGTCGCCGCGCACCGGCAGGGAACCCTTCTTGAGGTTGAAGGCGACCTGCGTCTTCGGGTCAAGCAGCGTCGAGGCAAGCGCTTCCTGCGCCTTGGCTTTTTCGGGGTCCTTCAGAAGCGGGAAGTAGAAGGCGTCGCCGCCGGTTGCGATGATATCGGTCACGCCGAGGCCAGGCAGGCAGGTATAATCCTTGCCGGCGACCTGACCGGCCACCTGGAACTCGCCCTGCGCCCAATCGCCCATGATCTGACCGCCGGCCTTGCCGGTGATCACCAAGTTGGTTGCCTGGTTCCAGTCTTGAACGTTGCTGCCCTTCGCCATCTTGCGTGCATCATCGGCCGCTTTGAACACTTTGGCGATCTCGGGACCAGCGGCCACCTCGGCGTCCTTGTCGTGGAACACCTTCAGGAACGTGTCCTTGCCGGCGATCGCCAGCAACAGCACGTCGAAGGCGCCGGAGGACTGCCAGGGCTGGCCACCGAGCGCCAGCGGAATCTTTCCGGCCTTTTGGAGCGCGGGGGCCGCCGCGACGAACTCGTCCCAGTTCTTCGGCACCGGCACGCCGGCGTCGGCGAATGCCTTGTTAGACAGCCAGAGCCACTGCCAGGAGTGGATGTTGACCGGTACGCAGTAGATCTTGCCGTCGATCGTGCAGGAATCGAGCAGGCTCGACGGACGCACGATATCCTTCCAGTGCTCCGCGGTCGCGACATCGGTCAGGTCGCGCATCAGGCCGGCCTGGACGAGTTCTTCCGCCTGACGGCCATGGTTGAACTGCGTCGCGCCCATCGGGTCACCGCCGGTGATGCGGCTGATCATGATCGGACGCGCGGTACTGCCGGCACCGGCAATTGCGCCGTCGACCCAATGGTTGCCGGTCGCGTCGAATGCCTTTGCGAGCTCTGCCACGGCAGCAGCCTCGCCGCCCGAGGTCCACCAATGAGTGACTTCGAGATCGGTGGCGTTCGCGACGCCGGCGGGAATTGCCACGGAGGCAGCGAACATGGCCGCCATCAAACGAATATTCATGAGTTTTCCTCCCTCACTGTAACGTTGCCGAAAAAACTTAATTCAAACGATCTGACCACGCAACAGCCCGCTCCTAAAATTTTCCTTAGCCGCGGAATTTGCCACCATAGCCTGTGCGGCGATCAGCGCGAATGGAAATATGAGCCAGATCGAGTCCGTCAAGCCGCATGCGGAAATTTTGACATAGTTACTTGAAATAACAAAGATATTTGGAAAATAACTTCAACCGGTTCATCGGCCTGTCTTCGCAGCTGCAAAAGATTGAGATCATCTCCACAGCTTTCACCGCCAAGTACCGTTGCAGATTTCCTATCATAAAAAGTACTCGACATTTTCACTGTATCGTTACAGTTTATGAGGACAGGGGGAGCGGTTCCGGCGCCCGTGCTTGCGACACGGTCAAAAGCAAATATAAGCGGATGAATGGCGAAGAACGGCGTAAAGGGATGAACAGCAAAGGAAATTTGGGAAACAGGACGGCATCGCCGATCTCGCAGGAACGGCCGACCCTGAAGACGATCGCATTCATGACCGGACTAGGCGTAACGACGGTCTCGCGGGCACTGAAAGATGCCCCTGATATCGGTGCCGAGACCAAAGAACGGGTGCGCATGGTCGCGCGGCAGCTCGGCTATCAGCCGAACCGGGCCGGCGTGCGCCTCAGAACCGGCAAGACCAATGTCATTGCGCTCGTCCTCAGTATCGACGAGGAAATCATGGGCTTCACCAGCCAGATGGTCTTCGGTATTTCGGAAGTGCTGACTGGGACCCAATATCATCTGGTGGTCACCCCACACTCGCACAGCCGGGACCCGATGGTTCCCGTGCGCTATATCCTGGATACCGGTTCGGCGGACGGCGTCATCATTTCCCGCATCGAACCTGACGATCCGCGCGTCCGGCTCCTGTCTGAACGCAACATGCCGTTTGCCACCCATGGGCGGACGGATATGGGGCTCGTTCATCCCTTCCACGATTTTGACAACGAGGCTTTCGCCCATGAGGCGGTGAAATCGCTCGTGCTCAAGGGGCGGCGGCGCATCGCGCTGCTGCAGCCCCCGAGCAAGCTGTCCTTCTATTCGCACACTCGCATCGGCTTCCAGACCGGGCTGCACGACTACGGTGCCGAGGAGATCCCGCTCAGGGTCACGATCGACACGCCGCTTAACGATATCCGCGATGCCGTCGAGGCGCTGATGCGCTCGCCGAACGCGCCTGATGGCATCGTATGCTCGAGCGGCAGCGGCGCGATCGCCGTCAATGCCGGGATCGAGGCGGCGGGCAAAAGGCTCGGCAAGGATGTGGATATGGTGGCCAAACAATCGTCCACCATCCTTAACTGGATCAGGCCTGAGATCATGACCATTTTCGAGGACGTTCGCCATGCCGGCCGGGAACTTGCCAAGGCGGTTATCGCCCGGATCGATGGTGTCGAGCCCGAGCTTTTGCAGAGCATCAGTGCTCCCGTATGGCCTGAGAACCGCAAATAGCAACAAAAAGCCCGACGCTGCGGCCGGGCTGTCTCCTGAGTGCGATGCATCGCACATTGGCACGATCCCGTTCTAGAAGATCGCGGCGCCGCTTCCCCACGGGCCATGATGCAGGTCCTTGCCGTCGAGCCGGTCGAAACCGTGGGCGCCAAAGAAGTCGCGTTGGGCCTGAATGAGGTTCGCCGTGCCCCTGCCCTGACGATAGGCATCGAAATAAGTCAACGCCGAAGCAAGTGCGGGAACCGGAAGACCGGCGGAGACGGCTGCCGCAACGATACGGCGAAGCGCCGGGATCGATTCCTTGACCATTTCGGAGAAGGCCGGCGTGACAACCAGGTTTGCGGCATCCGGTGACTTTGTGAAGGCACTGGTGATTTCGTCGAGGAATTGCGAGCGGATGATGCAGCCGGCGCGCCAGATCTTGGCGATGACAGGCATGGGCAGCGACCAGTTGAATTCGCGCGAGGCTTCAGCCATTACCGCAAAACCCTGGGCATAGGCGCCGATCTTGGCGGCGAAGAGCGCAAGTTCCAGATCCTTGTTCAGTTCGGGACCGTAGGCGATCGGGAACTCGTATTTCGGCGCTCCGAAGATCTTCTCGGCGGCTTCGCGCTGGCTCTTCATCGAGGAGATGCTGCGGGCCGCGACGGCGGCCTCGATGGCGGTTGCCGGAATACCCATGTTCTGGGCCTCGATCGCCGACCACTTGCCGGTGCCCTTCTGGCCCGCCTTGTCGAGGATCATATCGACCATCGGCCCGCCCGAAGCCGGGTCGGTTGCTGCCAATACCTTTTCGGTAATCTCGATCAGATAGGAATTCAGCCTGCCCTTGTTCCAGGCACCGAAAATTTCGCTGATTTCAGCCGCCTTCTTGCCGAGACCGTCGCGCAGGATGCCGTAGATTTCGGCGATCATCTGCATGTCGGCATATTCGATGCCGTTATGGATCGTCTTGACGAAATGGCCGGCGCCGTCATTGCCGAGCCATGCGCAGCACGGATCATTGTTGTATTTGGCTGCAATCGACGTCAGCACCTTTTCGACGCGCTTATAGGATTCCTCCGTGCCGCCGACCATGATTGACGGACCATGGCGCGCACCTTCTTCGCCCCCGGAAACGCCCATGCCGATGAAGGTCAGGCCGGTGTCCTTGAGGCGCTCGAAGCGAGCGACCGTGTCACGGAAGTTGGCGTTGCCGGCATCGATCATGATGTCGCCCTTGGACAGATGCGGGCGCAGCGCCTCCATCTGCTGGTCGACGGCATCGCCCGCCTTGATCATGATGATGATCGGGCGCGGTGGCCGGATGGAATCGACGAACTCCTCGATCGTCTTGCAGGGAATGATCTGCTCCTGCAGCGCGCCTGCGCTGGCGTAGAATTCATCCGTTTTCTCAGGAGTGCGATTGAATACTGCGATCTTGTTGCCTTTTTCAGCAATGTTGAGCGCCAGGTTGGAGCCCATGACAGCAAGACCGATCAGTCCGATTTCTGCCTTTTCCACGACAAACCTCCGATGAGTCATTCAGGACCGGTGTTGTGGCACTCTATCGATCGGACGGCAAGCCTCGGAAGGCCTGTTTCATACTGGAAGTGCGGGTCATCGAAGTCGCCATGTCGAGGACATTGCTTTACAATTGTTGCCACCACTGCAGAACGATAACGTTATGACCGAACCCATGCAGGACGCAGCTTTGACACCGCTTTTGGCATCGCGCGTCGGACGCTATGAAGAGATGTTGCCTCCTGCCGCGCTGGCGGATCATTTCCGTTGCGCCTGGATCCATGAAATCGGAAAGACCCCTACCTGCGACATTGCCGTTGTGCCCGACGGCTGCTGCGACATCATCTGGACCGGAGGCGAGCTGATGGTGGTCGGTCCAGACAGGACCGCCGCGTTTCCCATGCTCTCGGATGGCATGAGGATTACGGGTATGCGGTTCCATCCCGGATCGGCATTCTCCTGGTTGGGTCTGCCTCTGTCCGAGATCGTGGGCCGCACACTTCCCCTCGATGATCTCTGGGGAAAGGCAGCCCGAGATATCGGCCAGCGGGTGGGCGAGTGCCGATCGGACCGGCAGCGCCTTTTCACGCTCTGCCACGCACTGGAACAGAGATTGGTCAACGCTCGTGCCCTCCCGCGTGAGACGCGGGTTGCTTTCGACCTCTTGAGCCGACAAAAGGAGACCGTCGCCCATCTCTCTAAAGAACTCGGGATTAGCGAGCGCAGCCTGCGCAGACGCTGCTACGAGATTTTCGGCTACGGACCGAAGACACTCGAGCGCATTTTGCGCTTCCAGCGGTTCCTTGCGCTTGGCCAGCAATCTCCGGAGACCACGCTTGCGGCTCTCGCTATCGATACCGGATATGCCGACCAGGCGCATATGACACGTGAAGTCCGCCTGCTCTCTTGTCTCACGCCTCGCGAGATCCTGCAGCAGCTCCAGCGCCCACCTCTCGGCAATGGAGCGTTCTAGGAGCGTCCTGACGGACGCAAGGCGCTCCAGCATCGGTTGGCCGTTTTGTTCAAGACCTGGCCACGTTTCGCAGCGATAATGAGAGACAAGGAGACCCACATGTCCACCATGATGGCACGAATCATTCATACCTCCATCGATCGGGATTGGCGGGAGGTTTACAGCTTCGCGGCGCAACCCGAGAACATGCCTCTCTGGGCCTCGGGGCTTGCCTCAGGTCTGGAGCGTGACGGCGATGATTGGATCGGCCGCGGCATTATTGGAACTGTCCGCGTCAGCTTCGTGCCGCAAAACGAATTCGGTGTGCTCGACCACACGGTGACGATCGAATCCGGATTGCGGGTCTACAACGCTCTGCGCGTCGTGCCAAACGGCGACGGATGCGAAGTGATGTTCACGCTGCTCAGAATGCCCGACGTGACCGATGAACAGTTTGCCGCCGATGCAGCCCACATACAGAAAGATCTGACGACGCTGAAGACGCTGATGGAACGATAGAAAGGAAAAAAGATGGCCACCGAAGGCAATGACCGCAAGATCGACTATATCGAATTCAACGTGGCCGATATTGCTGCGGCCAAGGCTTTCTACGGCACGGCCTTCGGCTGGACTTTCACCGACTATGGACCGGAATATTGTGAATTCGCCGACGGACGGCTGACGGGAGGTTTCACGACGCTCGGTCCCGTCCGGACTGGCGGACCGCTCGTGATCCTCTATGCGGACGATTTGGAGGCGGCATGCGCAAGGGTCGAGGCTGCCGGCGGCCGAATCCTGCGACCAATCTATAGCTTTCCCGGTGGTCGTCGTTTCCACTTCGCCGACAAGGACGGTTACGAACTGGCGGTCTGGTCGAAGAATTGAAAATCAGGCAGCAATCACGCCGCGAGCACCTCAAGTCTCACGCCGATATCCTGTAGAACGATAAGAGCACCGACGATCTCGTCCGGGGCGGCTCGGAACGGAGTCATCCGGCAGCGCACTGTCTTCATTCCGCCATCGGACAACTCGACTTCATAGCTGTAGTCAACTATCTCGCCGGCGAAGCAGGCATCGAGCCTTGCCCTCACCTGCTGCTCGAAGCGCGCCTCCCCGATGAATTCGACCAGATGTCGACCAATCAGTTCGACGGGCTTGCTGTTGAGATACAGAGCATTTGCAGGGTTGGAATAGAGATATCGATAGTCTTTCGTTATCACCGCGACACGATCGGGCAGGCTGTCGAGGATGACGCCGTTAAAGGCATTGTCATTGTTCGAAAACAGACGGGCCGCCGAAGGCGCGAATTGCGGAAGAAACGCCTGAAATTCCGCGTCGCTGTCCCGTGGTGCGCCGAAGTAGCGATCCAGAAGAAATGACAGCGCCGTCGAATGCCGCAAGACACAGGTGCTGTCGGCCGCCTGATGGCGAATAAGGTAGCTCATGAACTGAAGCTGTATATAGATTTCCGGGATGCTGTCCGCCCGAAACGCCAGGATAGCGGCCACGAGAGGCTCCAATTCGCGATCGAGCGCGCTTACCAATTCATCGTCGCCAGCTTCGATGGCTTCCTGGATCTGCATGCACTTTGAATAAAAAGCCTCGACGAATGCGAGCAAAATGCCCCTCCAAATCGCTTTCTTTGATATTCTTTGAAATATACTGTTGGCCAGCACAGCCCCTATCTGTTACTGCCTGGCCTTGTTTGCATGCGTTGCCATTTTGTCGTGGGATAACATGAACTTCCCTCACCTTCAATCGGCCGCGATACCGTGAATTTTAGGGAGGCCACTGCATAAAGATGCAGCATTCCAAAATGCTGCTGCGATCTTTGTGCGTCTAAAGGTAAACGGCGCTGTCGTTTATCCCTTGAGCTTACGCTTTATATTCCAGCGATCGTGATACCAGAGCCATTGTTCGGGATACTGCCGAACCCAGCTCTCGACTTTATCGTTCAGCATCTGCGCCGTTGCCGTAAGGTCAAGATTACCTTTGGCATCGCGCGGGAGTTCCATTTTAGGCTCGATTTCAAGCCGGTAACGATTGCCTGGAAGACGGATGCAGCGGGCGGGATAGACTTCGCAATTAAACTGGCGCACCAGCTTCGGGAGCAAAGGATTGGTCGTGACCGGTTGTCCGAAGAAGGTCGTCTTCAGCCCCTTGCGAAATTTTTGATCGACGAGCACGCCGACCCCGGCCCCTGCTTCTAGCTGGCGGGCGAGAGCGAACGAAGAACCTGCATGCGAAGGCACGAGCTTACCCATGCGTGCGCTGCGGAACGAGAAGACCTTTTCGGCGACATAGGGGTTGTTGGGCGGACGAAAGAGCACGGTGACATGGAGGCCAAAGGCCGCACCAGCCACCGGCAACAGTTCGAAATTGGCGGTATGACCGGTGAAAACGATGAAAGGCCGCGGATTGTCTCTCAGATCGAGAAAGATCGGAATACCGGAAACTTCGACGCGCCCCTGCCCTTCGCGATATGGGTCGAAGTCGAAGAGCCGGTCGAGAAAGACATACTCGGCGGCAAGCCGCCCCATGTTGCCCCAACTCG
Source organism: Sinorhizobium sp. CB7 (assembly GCF_041357635.1). Taxonomy (NCBI): domain Bacteria; kingdom Pseudomonadati; phylum Pseudomonadota; class Alphaproteobacteria; order Hyphomicrobiales; family Rhizobiaceae; genus Sinorhizobium; species Sinorhizobium sp. CB7. The sequence goes on along the minus strand of NZ_JAULLL010000002.1, from coordinate 285,173 downwards.
AAAGCGCGATCGCTTCGATCTCTTCTGCGCTCTTTTCCGGAAAGGCATTGCGCAGATTGGTCAGCATCAGCTTATGCCGGAAAGTGCGGGGGCCGATCCGCCGAGTGAGCCCATCCGCCAGGCGTATGGCCGAATCCGCAGGAAACAGTTTCAGGAAATTCAGGAAGGCGAACATCATCTGCGCGATCAGCCATTGCTGAAAACGCATTAGTGAAAGCACGATCCGGGCGATGACGAGCTTCAAACCGTCAGTCCACCCTAAGGATGATCTTGCCGAAGACCTGGCGCGATTCCATACGCTCCAGCGCCCGGTCGATATTGTCGAAGCCAACCTCGGTATCGATGACCGGATGCACTAGACCCCGCGCCATCTTCTGCATGGCGTTCGCCATGTTTTCCATGCGGCAGCCGAATGAGCCGAGCAGCTTCAGTTGTTGCTGGAACAGCATCATCAGGTTCACGTCAGTCGAAACACCCGAGGTCGAGCCGCAGGTGACGAGGCGGCCGCCGCGCTTCATCGACAGCATCGAACCGGCCCAGGTGTCCTTGCCGACATGTTCGAAGACGACATCAACGCCCTTCTTCTTCGTGAGCTTGCGCACGACGCCTTCGAAGCGGTCTGTGCGATAGTTGATGACATGATCGGCGCCAAGCGCCTTCGCCTTGTCGATCTTGTCGTCGGACCCGACGGTCGTGATGACCGTGCAGCCGATCTTCTTGGCGAGCTGGATTGCCGCGGTACCAATGCCTGAACCGCCGGCATGGACGAGGATCGTCTCGCCAGGCTCCAGTTTCGCATTGTCGAAAAGCATGTGTTCGACGGTGCCGAAGGTCACAGGCGCAAGAGCGGCGCCGACCGCATCGACGCCGGGAGGCGCCGGGACCAGCAGCCGCGCCGGCAGGTTGACCTTTTCCTGCGCGAAGCCGTCGAGATGGAACCCGTGCACACCACCGACATGTTCGCAAAGATTGTCGCGGCCTTCGCGACAGGCTCGGCAGAGACCGCAGGTGCGCGCGCCGTAGATCGAGACGAGTTGACCCGGAAGCACATTGGCGACGCCCGGTCCGATCGCCTCGACGACACCTGCCGCTTCGGCTCCGATGACGAGAGGCATCTTGCGCTTGGCGAAAGCCATGCCGCGCCAGCCCCAGACGTCGATATGGTTCAGCGCCACCGCTTTGACCCGCAGCGTCACCTCGCCGGCACCCGGCGCCTCCGGCTCCGGCAAGTCGGTGATTTCCAGCTTGCGATCGTCAATCAGTTGTAAAGCGCGCATGACAAAATCCCTCGCCCGGAGGCGTCAGTGTCTCTTCGATTGTTTGGCGACTGAGCCTCTAAGCCGGTTCGAGCGTCATGACAAGGCTGGCATTCTGCCCGCCGAACCCGAACGAGTTCGAAAGCACGGCATTAACCTGCTTTTCGCGTTTCTTGTTCGGCACGACATCAAGCGCGATTGTCGGATCCGGATTCACATAGTTGATCGTCGGCGGCAATGTCCCCGTCAGCATGGTCTGCAGCGAGAACACGGCTTCGACAGCGCCCGCGGCAGTCAGCGTATGGCCGATCATCGACTTGTTGGACGACACAGGAATAGTCGAAAGCGAATCGCCGAAGACGGCAAGCATGGAGCCGTATTCCATCTTATCGTTCTCCGGCGTCGAGGTGCCGTGTGCGTTGATATAACCGATACCGGTTTCGTCGATACCGGCGTCGGCAAGTGCTGCACGGATCGTCGCGATCGCCGGACCGCCATCAGGCGACGAACGCGTGCGGTGGAAGGAATCCGCCTTGTCGCCGGCGCCCTTCATGATCCCGAGGATCCTCGCGCCACGCGCGACGGCCGATTCCAGCGATTCCAGCACCAGTGTTGCCGCACCCTCGGCGATGACGAAGCCGTCGCGATCCTTGCTGAAGGGCTTGGAGGCCTTCGTCGGCGGCTCGTTCTGCGTGGACAATGCGGAGAGCAGCGAGAAGCGGATAAGCGCCTCGGCGCTGAGCGATCCGTCGGTGGCAACGGTCAGCGCCCGCGTCGTGCGGCCCTGGCGGATAGCCTCGATGCCGAGCTGGATCGCAGTGACGCCGGACGCGCACGCGGTCGATAAAGTCACCGGCAGGCCGCGCGTACCAAAGCGATCGGAAAGGCGCTCGGAAATGGCGCCGAACAATGCAGCCTCGTGGAAGGCGGCATCCGGACGCTGGCGCATGGCGGCGAGAAAACGCTCATAGACATCGCCGTCATGGTCAGCCGGCGGCGAGCGGTCGCCGAGATCGAAACGGGCGCTCCATTCCGGTTCGATCGGCGGCGCGGCCAGAAAAAGCGGGCCGTTGAAATCGCCGGACAATCCCGCCTGCGCAAGCGCCTCGATGGTCGTCTCACGGGCAAAGGCATAGGATCGCTCGACGGCGTTCGGGACCGGAATGTCGATAAAATCCACTGTTCCAGCAATGCGGGTCGAAAGTCCGTCCGTCGGAAAGCGGCTGATCTTGTGGATTCCGGATGTGCCGGAGGACAGCGCATCCCAATTGTCCTTCAGTCCCTGGCCGAGCGACGTGATGATGCCCATGCCGGTGACGGCAACGACCGGGCGACCGAGATGATCTTTGTATGCGGAAGTCGTCATGACCTGTCACTCCTCACATTTCGGCGGAAAGAATTGCGACGCCTTCGCCGCGCACATGACCGATGGTGGTCACGATCGCGGTGCGCGCACCGGCATCCATCGGCTTCTCGTGGTCTGGATCGAAGGCTGGGACCTTTGCTTCATTGGCCACGGCGAGGGCCGCAAGAGCAAGGCCGAGGGGGAATTGTGGTTCCAACCCGTGACCTGAAACGCCGCCATAGCCGCGGACAGCAGCCTGCGGCAGCTTCGCCTCCAGCACCGCCTTTTCCCTGGCGGCGAGATCATGCTGTCCTGTATTGCCGGAGAATACGACCATTCCTTTGGGCGGGGTGTCCTTGGCATGGTCAAGTAGACGCTCCAGCCGCGCTTCGAACTTGCCGTCACCACGATTGCCTCGATCACCCTCGACCGCGTTGATAGTGGCATAGATATGGGCGCCACGCACCTCCGCATGCGCCCGCGATTCCAGCACGAGGAAAGCGCTGAGTGACCCCATGACAATGCCGCCACCATCTTCCGGCTTGCGCGACCAAAGCGGATGCCAGTCGCCGAGTGCATGCGCGTTTATGGCTTCAAACAGCAGGATCATGTCCATCCGTTCCGCTGCGAAGGCACCGCCGACGAGAGCGTGGCTCGATTCGCCAGACTTGATGCGGAAGAAAGCCGTCTCGACCGCGGAAATGCCTGAAGCCTCCTCGCCCATGAAGGTGCGCGACGAGCCCGTCACTTTGTGGACGATCGAGATATTGCCGGCAAGCAGATTGGAAAGCTGCGCTAGGAACAGTGTCGGACGAAGTTCTGTCGTCAGCTTCTCGTTCAGGAGCAGTTCGCGGTCATTACGCTTCAGTCCTTCGTTGACGATCAGCGTATCGACATTGATGTCGCGCTCGCCGCCGCCGGCGGCCACGATCATGTCCATGGTACCGCAGGCCTCGAGATCGTCCTTGAAGCCGGCGTCTTCCAGTGCCAGACCCGCGGTGAAGACCCCGAGGCGCTGCCAGGTTTCCATCTGGCGCTGATCGCCCCGTTTCGGAATCTGCTGCGACCAATCGATTTCCGGCAGCGGATGCACGGGATAAGGCTTGAACTTCTCGGTCTCTATGATGGTTTTCGGCGCTTCGCCCGCGGTCAGCATCGCGACATGCGCGTCCTTGCCGACTCCCTGACAGGTGACGATACCGATTCCGGTAATGACAACGTCGTTTTGAGCCTTGCTCATCCATGCACCTCTTGCGCCGCAATCGCTTCGAGCAGCCCGACCTCGCCGGCGCGTTTTCTGACAATATCTGCAAGCGGGACTTCGTTGAAAGGCATGGTGCGCAGCTTCAACTGCGCGTCGCATACCTTCTTGCCCGCCATCGTGATCTTCGCCTTGGTGACGGCGAAGCCCGATCCATCATGCTCAAGACGCGCTTCGATCTCGAGTTCTGCCTCGGGCTCGACGAACGTCCGCATCTTGGCGCCGTCGACCGACATCAGGAATGGCATCGCCGCAAAATTGGTCGCGGCAAGAACCAGCATGCCCGAGGCCTGCGCCATGGTCTCGATCAGCAGTACGCCCGGCACGAGCGGCATGCCTGGAAAGTGGCCCTCGAAGACCGGGCTCTTGGCGGGTACGACAGAGCGCGCCGCCAAAACCCCATTGGCGAGATCGACCGCTTCCACCCTGTCAATCATCTGGAAATATTCCAGCAGCATCGAATCCTCCGGCTCGATCTCAATGCATCAGCATGCTCGGATCGGATACGCCTACTTGGGAACAAAACCGCCCGGCCGCCATATTCCGGGGCGGCTGGGCGTCCAAAAGATCAAATTGTTGCTTAGCCCTTTGCTGCACGCAGTTCATCGATCTTGGCACAGAGATTCTTCAGAACGAAATATTCCTCGGTCGAGACCTTGCCCTCGTTGACTTCCTGCGTCCACTGCTCGAGCGGAATCTTGATCCCGAATTCCTTGTCGATGGCGAAGACGATATCAAGGAAGTCGAGGCTGTCGATACCGAGATCATCAATCGTGTGACTTTCCGGCGTAATCGTCTCGCGATCGATTTCGCTGGTCTCTGCGATGATGTCGGCAACTTTGTCGAATGTAGCTGTCACGCCCATACCTCTTGAAATGACAATTCAACCCTCCTCATAGGGAAATCCATTTCAAATGCCAATGCTTTCGTCCGAAGCACGCGGAAAAATGGCATGCCACTGTTGCCTAAACAGCAATGGAGCGCCACCCCTTTTCGCGGTCGAAGGGGGCGGTTGCGCCGGCGCATACTTCAATCATCTGTCGCGTCGCCGAAGCAGTCCACTTCATTGCAAGAAGTTTGATCTGGATCAAACTGCCATAGGGGGCATTTGATAAACATCAAGTGCAAATTCCGCCCTATTCCGGCATAGACGAGAGCATTCCTCTGAGTTGATCTCACACCGGAATTGGAACGGGCGCAAATGACAGGACCGGACATGGATATCGCTCGACAGGACATGAACAATCCAGAAATTCCAATGGTCTGCAGATCCTGCGAGGGGCGTCAGGGGGGCATTTGCGGTGCGTTGTCGACAGCGCAGTTGCTTGAACTCAGCAGGCATTCAAGCCAGAGGACTGTGGCCACCGGCTGCGAAATCGTCGGTCAGGGTGAGCTGGTCTCCTCGTACTGCAGTGTCCTAAAGGGCGTCGTGAAGCTCAGCAAGGTGATGTCGGACGGCCGTCAGCAGATTGTCGGCCTGCAGTTCGCCCCCGATTTCGTCGGGCGTCCTTATAGCAGCGAGAGCGCCTTTTCGGCTGAGGCGGCCGTCGAAACCGAAGTCTGCATATTTCCCCGCAAGCTGATCGACCGGATGGTGGCGGAAACACCGGAACTATGCCAGTGCCTGCATAATCAGGCGCTCAGGGAACTGGACGAGGCACGCGACCGGATGCTGACGCTCGGTCGCAAGACCGCGAGGGAAAAGGTTGCAAGTTTCCTTCATCTCTTCGCGATGCATGCCGATCCGGAGAATCAGGATTGCGCCATATTCGATCTGCCGCTGTCACGCGCCGAAATCGGCGATTTCCTCGGATTGACCATCGAGACCGTCAGCCGTCAGATGACGCGCCTTCGCAAGGAGGGCATCATACGAATCGAGAGCAATCGGCATATTGCCGTACCCGATCTCGATGCCCTGAACCGGGCCTCGGGAAACGACTGAATGGCTGTCAGCGCGTAATGACGATTCTGGTATTGGCAAGCCCCACTTTACTTGCCATCGAAAAGAACGCGGCAGCATTGTTTGGATGCAGGCGGATGCAGCCATGCGAAGCTCGCCTGCCGAGCCGCCTCAAATCATAGGTGCCATGCACGGCGTAGTCGCCGGTGAAAAACACGGCAAAGGGCATCGGCGCATTCTCATACTTCGACGAGCGATGGTAACGCGACAGCCATTTGGCGCGCCATGAGCCTGTCGGCGTGACATAGCCCTTGCGTGCCGTTGAAACCTTCCAACGATATTTCACCAAGCCGTTCTTTGAAACAGTCATCGTCTGCGAGCCGAGATCGATCTTCGCAACAAGAACAGCTGCACTGGTCGCAACCGGTGAAAACTGCAAGAACAGACCGGCAGTCAGGGCTGCTAAGATGATTTTCATCTTAATCCCCTTCTCGTTTTCGCATGGTGAAACGCGAGATCGCAGGAAGGAACCTGCCGTAGTACTTTCTATATTACTTTATCAGCATGGTAACACGACTGATAACCAAGCAAAATAACATCCCGCTGCTCACAGCAAGGTTAGAAACAATAGGAAACTCGCGATAACAAGAACGGTGCAGGCTGAATGGAATACGGAGACGCCTGTTTCGATATCACTGGCTGTCGCGATATCGCGACCGGCGCCGTTGATCATGGATTCACGAACAATTTCTCCGGAATAGATCCGGGGGCCGGCAAGTTGTACGTCAAGCGCGCCCGCCATTGCGGCCTCTGGATGACCGGAATTGGGTGAACGATGAAGGCCGCCGTCCCTGATGGCCACGCGCAAGGCGTTGCTGCAGGCTGCGACCCCACGTCTGAGAAGGGCCCCGGCGGCAATCAGCAGGACTGAAAGCCGAGCTGCCGGCCAATTGGCGAGATCGTCGAGCCTCGCCGCTGCCCAACCAAAATCGATATATTTCTCGGACTTGTGTCCGATCATGGAATCGGCCGTGTTCAACATCTTGTAGACGAATAGCCCCGGCAGCCCAAAGATCGCGTACCAGAGTGCAGGAGCGACGACACCGTCGGAAAAATTCTCCGCCAGGCTTTCGATCGCCGCACGACAGACGCCAGGCTCATCGAGTGTCTCCGGATCGCGGCCGACGATATGCGAAACCGCATTGCGCCCGCCGGCAAGCCCTTCGGCACGCAAGGCTTCGGCGACCGCACCGACATGGTCGGCGAGGCTTTTCTGTGCCAGGAAAATCGCCACGCAGATGACTTCGAAAAGGATGCCGAGCGGTCCGAAAATGCTGAAGATGCCGTGCAGGATCCAGCCGGTGAGAGCGGCAAGTACAAGCAGGGCGACGATGGAGACGACGCCGTTCTGACGCCTTGTCGAATCCGGCAAGCGATTGCGGTTGAAATTCTGATCGAAGGCGGAAATCGCCTTGCCGAAGAAGACGACCGGATGCTGGATGCGCGACCAGAGCCAGTCCGGATCACCGATGATGCGGTCCAAGAGCAATGCGAGAACCAGAATAAGCAGATGTTCGTCGATCATCATCCATCCAAACCCGCAGATTCCAGACCGGTGAGCGCCTGTGCCAAGCGCCGATCCGCCTCATGGTCGGGAGGGAGGCCGAACCGAAGCCAGTTTGGCGCATAGTCGAACTTGCGGACAAGAATGTGATGTTCGCAGAGCCGCGAATATATCTCGCTTGTCCGGGAGTCATTGACGAGAGCGAAAAGCGCTGTCCCGCCCGAAACCATGAGTCCTGCGGACTGCAGCACGGCGTCGAGAGCCTCTCGGCGCCTCAGGATGTTCGCCCTGATAGGAGCCGTATCGCCGCCGAGCAGCGAAGCGGCGAGAAAGAGCGCGGGACCGGAAACAGCCCAGGGCCCGAGCCAATCCTCAAAAGCTGCAAGAATCGAGGGTTCGGCAATCGCAAAGCCGAGACGCAGACCGGCGAGGCCGAAGAACTTGCCAAATGAACGGAAAATGACGAGACGGGGCATCCGAGCCGCATATGGCGCGAGGCTAAGTTCCGGCGTCATGTCCCCGAAGGCCTCGTCAACGATCAGCAGACCGCCCCATGCCCTTAACCTGTCATGCAGTTCGATGAGTGCCTGCGGCGGCAGCACGCGCCCATCCGGATTGTTCGGATTGACGACGACGACGAGTCCGTGCTCCGCGCCCACCGCTTCAACGCTTCCGATGGCATCCACTGGAAATCCGGACAGTTGGAATGCCCGCGCATATTCACCATAGGTCGGCGACAGGATCGCAACCCGCCGCCCCCTCCCTGCAAGGCGCGGCAGGAGTTGGATGACCGATTGCGTGCCTGGTACGGGCAGAGGCAGGATATCGACACTGCGATAATATCGGCGCGCCGCCGTGCGCGCGGTGTCGACGAGATGCCTGTCGGGTAGGCGATGCCAGGCCGAAGCGGGTATGTCCGGCAGCTTGACCGGCTGAGGATTGATGCCGGTCGAAAGGTCGAGCCACTCCTCCGGACGGCCGCCATGCAGGCGCGCGGCGGCCGTGATGCCACCGCCATGAACGATCGGAGCCGTCATGCCGCGTCACCGGCAAGATCAATCAGGTGCAGATAGGAGCCAGCCACCTGCCCTCGCCTCAACCCGACATCGCCAAGATCACTGCCGAGGGCATCGGTAACATGGAACAGCCGGTCCACGCTGCTTTCGGACACGATCGTCGAATAATGAAACTCATGTGCCGTCATCGCCCGGTCGAAGAACGAACCGGCCACTGGATTGACACGCCGATAGCCGAGGTGGCGTTTGCGATGCTGATAGCTGGTCACGACCGGCAGCAGCCCCAGCATTTCATGGCGATTGCCTTCCGCATCGACCAGGCCATCGCCGAGGACCATGTATCCTCCGCACTCGCCGAAGATCTTAACCCCGCGCGAGGCCGCATCCATCATGCCTTTGCGGAAGCGACGGGCGCCTGCGATCCGGCCCGCGTGAAGCTCCGGATACCCCCCCGGCAGATAGATCGCGTCGGCATCCGCCGACGGAGCCTCGTCGGCAAGCGGGGAAAAGAACGAGATTTCTGCGCCGCGGCGGTGCCAACCGAGCAGCATGTGATCGTAGCAGAAGGCAAACGCGATATCGCGCGCGACGGCGACATGCCGGCCGAGCGGCATCAGGCGTGCGATATTGGCGGCGGAAGGCCGATTCGGCCCTTGCCTTGCGGCACGCAGCAGAAGTTCGAAATTGCAGGTGGCCGAAAATGCGCTAGCCGCTCGATCAATGAAAGCCTCGAGAGCCTGATGCTCCTCCGCCTGCACCAGACCCAGATGCCGTTCCGGCAGGGCAAGATCGGGATCGCTTCGGAGGACGGCGATGACAGGCATTCGGATCATCTCCAGCGCATGGCGCAGCATCGCCTCATGCCGATCGCTGGCGACCTTGTTCAGGATGACACCGGCAATGCGGACGGTCGATCTGAAATTTGCATAGCCACTGACAAGTGCGGCCACCGAATGCGACATTCGCGATACGTCCACGACAAGTATCACCGAAAGGCTGAGAGCCGCGGCAAGATCGGCAGGAGCGCCCTTGCCGTCGGCGGCGCCGTCGAAAAGCCCCATCATCGCTTCGACGATCATCAGCCGGTCGCCTGCCCTATGCAGAGCGGCATTGGCGGAAATGAGCTCCGGACGCATCGCCCAAGGGTCGAAATTCAGACAGGTCATGCCGCTTGCCGCCGCATGAAACGCCGGATCTATGTAATCTGGTCCGGCCTTGCCCGGGGCTATGGCAATTCCGCGGTTTCGCAGCGCCCGAAGGAGGCCGAGGGTTACGGTCGTCTTGCCGGCACCCGAAGACGGCGCCGCGATCAGGAGGCCGCTCATGCCGTCACCTCGCGACCGAGTTGCGCGAAAGGATCGGGCTTCAGTCTCCGTCCGGCAAGTGCTCCCAGCCAGTCCAGTGATGGTCGCAGCCTGACGACCTCTCCCACCACGACGATGGCGGGCGGTTCGATGCCAGAGGCCACGACGGCTTGCGGGGCTTCGCCTAACGTCGTCTCTACGACCTGCTGCAGGCTCGTCGCCGCATTGCAGACGAAGGCGACAGGCTCGTGAGGCGACCGACCGGCCGCGATAAGGTTCGCACTAATTGCGGCGATATATTTCATCGCCATGTACATGACGATGACCGGCGATCCCCTGCCGATTGCCTCCCAATCAATCCGGTCCGGCACGATGCCGGCGGAATCATGTCCTGTCAGAAAGGTAACGGAGTGATTGATCTCGCGATGGGTGACGGGAATGCCGGCATAGGCGAGCCCGCCGATCCCGGCAGTGATGCCTGGCACGATACGGAACGGAATATTGTGCTCCGCCAAGGTCAGGGCCTCTTCGCCGCCACGGCCGAAGACGAAAGGATCACCACCCTTGAGTCTCAGAACACGTTTGCCGGATCGCGCCAGCTCGACCAGGCGGAATGAGATGTCGCGTTGGCTGGCGGAAGGCTTGCCGCCACGTTTGCCCGCATATTCGAGCACGGCGCCCGAACGGGACAGTTTCAGGCATTCCTCATTGACCAATGCGTCATGGATGATGACATCAGCTTCTGACAGCCCCTTGGCGGCAAGCAAGGTCAAAAGGCCGGGATCACCCGGACCGGCTCCGACGAGCCAGACACTGCCCGGCTCCAGCGCCGGAAGATTGAAAAATGCAGTATCGTTCATCCCTATTTTCCTATGCCCGCCCGGCTGAAAATGCAATCTTGACAGCAGTTATCATAACTGGGCGGCGGCGTGATCTCTTCGCCATTTCACGCTGTATTCCATGCCGTGGACGACGGAAACCGAATCGACTCACTTAAAGAGAATCCGATTAATCATTATGCTTGCAATCTGTTGATTGCATTCAACAATGACGAACTGGAAGCCAGAGAAATGGGTGCACGAGTTGGCACCCATTTCTCATTGGGGTGAGATCCACGGAATGTCCCGAGATTCGAGAGGCAGCCAAGCCGGGTCAAATTTCAATCACACTCGACTGATCAAAAAAGCGGGCGCGTCAGCCGCCTGAGGCTGCAAGCAATGTATCGCGGATCAGATCGAGCACCCGTTCCGACTGAACGGCTGTGCAGACGGTCTGGCTCGGCAATCCGTCCCAATCGCCCGGCGGAAACCGGCGTCCGTCGGGCTTCAGAACGGTTTGTCCGTCGGCGATGCCGCCGCAAACCACCCGCACCGCACCAGTCTTCGTCTCGAACAATTGCGGCGCGACCACATAGACGCAGGCACAGCTGTCATGGACCATCATGCCGTCATCAACGATATGGCTGTAAAAGTCGATGTAAGATTGCGACAGATCGTTCAGCAATCGCAGGCCCCGATCGCCTTCGGCGGCCATATCCGCCAGAAACGGGCGGGTCATGACGGTGGCTGCGGTGACATCCAGTCCCACCACGGTGACCTTCCAGGGCGCGGCCATGACAATATCGGCCGCCTCCGGATCTCCGTGGATATTCGCTTCCGCGACCGGTGAGACATTGCCGTGCACGTAGAAGTTTCCGCCCATGATGACGACGTCCTTGACCAGCCCGGCGATCTCCGGATCCTGCCGCAGGGCGAGCGCCAGATTGGTCATGCGCCCGACGGCAACGAGCCGCACCTCGCCCGGATGGGCGCGCACCGTATCGATGATGAACTCGTGCGCAGGTCGTGGATCGAGCGGCAGGTCGACTGTCTCCGGGACCTCGATATCGCCGAGGCCATTATTGCCATGGACCCTGGTCGGCCAGGCCCTTTCCTTGCGCAACGGGTCGAACGTTACGTGCGCACCCTTCGCAATCGGAGCCGGAATATCCCATTCGCGCTTCAGAAAAAGCGCATTACGAGTCGTGGTCTCGACCGAGGCATTGCCGAAGACTGTGGTAATCCCGAGCAGATCGATATCCGGACAGCGATGCAGGAACAGCAGCGCCATGGCATCATCGACGCCAGGATCCGTATCATAGATGACTTTATGCATTATCGTTTCCTATCAAGCCATGCCTGTGAGATCGGCAAGGGCCAACATAGTCGTGGGTATCGCATCTTCAACAGAGAAGCGACCCTTGCCGAATTTCGTCACAGATATCGCTGAACTGAATAGAAAGCGAGATCGCTAAAAGATCTCGGCGATAGCTGCCGTCGCCGTTCCGGATTTGATCTTAGGAAGCACGAGCTTGGCTTGCGGACCGGCGGCTGCGAGCGCCGCGGCTTCCGCGACACCATGACAGCCGACCCGCGCAAAAACGACCTCCGAGGGATTGGCAAGCCTCGGCGTTTCCTTTTCGAGCGCCTCTGCGTCGAAGACGACCAACTCGATTGCGAAATGCTTGCCGACTGCGAGAATCGCCGGCTCCTGAGCCCTGTTGTCGATAGATGTCAGAAGCCTTAGCTGCGCCACTGCGATCCCTGCCGCCTGCAACGCCTTCTCCGCGAGCCTGATCGTCTCGTCTGATGGCGTGCCTCGCTCGCAGCCCATTCCAAGAATGAAGCGGCGGTCATCGATCCGGTCGACCGGAAAGACTGCAACGATTGCGTCCTCGGGTATTTGCGCGGGTGAAGACATCGATGAAATTTGCGCCCTGTGTTCTGTCAGCAATTGCAGCAAATCGCGGCCAATGCAACAAGGCGCTTTCCATTCCAGTCTCTCGAGTCCAATCTTGCAAGACCTCGCCCCACATCTGCTTCTTCTACTGTTTGCCGCCGCCTTCTTTGCCGGTTTCGTTGATTCCATCGCCGGCGGTGGCGGTCTGATCACCGTTCCCGCCATGCTCATCGTCGGAATCCCGCCATTGCAGACGCTCGGGACGAACAAGGTTCAATCCGCCTTTGGCGCCGCCTCGGCGACCTTCGCTTACGCTCAGAAGGGGCATGTCCGGCTTGCCGAACAGTTGCCCATGGCGGTGATGGCGCTGATTGGCGGTGGCCTCGGGGCTGCCCTTGCCACGATCGTTCCCGGTGACGTTCTGCGCGTCATCATGCCGTTCCTGCTGATCGCGATTGCGCTCTATTTCGCGTTCAAGCCAAATCTCGATGATATCGACAAACACAGGCGCATGGCACCGTTTGTCTTTGGCATGACCTTGGTTCCGGCAATAGGTTTCTACGATGGCGTCTTCGGGCCTGGAACCGGCTCATTTCTGATGCTGTCCTTCGTCACTCTTGCCGGCTTCGGCATGCTCAAGGCGACCGCGCATACGAAGCTCCTTAATCTTGGCTCCAATATCGGCGCCCTGATCGTTTTTACCTTCTACGGCGTGACGCTTTGGAAGATCGGCCTGATGATGGGTGTCGGCCAGTTTCTGGGCGCTCAGGCGGGCTCACGGCTTGCAATGCGCAGCGGTGCCCGGATCATCAAACCGCTGCTCGTCATTGTCTGCATCGCCTTTGCAACAAAGTTGATAGCCGATCCGGCCAATCCTGTCCGCCTCTGGCTTGGAATTTGAACTAGTTTTGATTACCTCTGATCCTGCTCTCAAACAGCTGATGAATGAGTTGGTTGCCTATCCGTTTAGCCAAATCTCGAAGCTATCCACCATCGAAGGCGATCACGCTGGGGTATTCGTGCCGTTGGAACTGATCATCGACGCAGGCCGGCTTTCTTTTTCCTCGACGAGTTTTCGGAACCCGACTGACATCACCCTGTCCGAACTTGCAATCGAAGCCTTTTTCCCGGTCGATGCAAATACGGCAGAAATCCTGCGGAATATGATCGGCAAAGCAAGTTAATGGTCAGTCTACCGTGGTCTCAAAACTCGACGCCGGGCTGTCCCTTGATACCGGAGCGGAACGGATGCTTGATTAGTTCCATTTCGGTAACGAGATCGGCGATCTCGATCAGTTCTTCCTTGGCATTGCGGCCCGTTAGCACGACATGGGTCATGAAGGGCTTTTCCGTCTTCAGGAAGTTCAGGACCTCGTTCAGGTCGATATAGTCATAGCGCAGCGCGATGTTGATCTCGTCGAGAAGCACCATGGAATTGCGCTCGTCGCGGATCAGCTCCTTTGCTTTTTCCCAGGCAGCCGTTGCTGCCTGAACGTCGCGGGCGCGGTCCTGCGTTTCCCAGGTAAAGCCTTCGCCCATCGTGTGAAATTGGCAGATGTCGGAAAAATGCGTCTCGATCAGATCGCGCTCGCCCGTCCACATCGCGCCCTTGATGAACTGCACGACGGCGCAGGGTTTCTTGTGGGCAATATGGCGGAAGATCATGCCGAAGGCTGCCGACGATTTGCCTTTGCCCTTGCCGGTGTGAACGATAATTAGGCCCTTCTCGTCCGTCTTCGTCGCCATGATCTTGTCGCGCGCGGCCTTCTTCTTGGCCATCTTCTCCGTGTGGCGGGTATCATCGTCCTTCCGGGGCCCGATGTCAGTGGATTCCGTTTCGTCGCTCATTCCTGTCTCCCGGACATTATTGATTTCTGTGGGAATAGCCCGCATCTCGCTCGCGCCATGATCCCGCGCGTGCCGGCGTCTCAAGATCGAAGCGCGCCGAATTGCTGCGCGGGCTCCAGAGCCGCCGATCAATCGCTTCGAGTAGGCGCTCCTTCATTTCATCGAGCGCGGAGGGATTTTTCTCCGCCATGAAATCCCGGACCTTCGTATTGGCGACGAAGGCCTGATAGACGGCTTCGAAATGGTGGTCGCGCACCGCTCCCGTCGTCGCGGCGAAGGCGAAGAGATAGTCGACAGTAGCGGCGATCTCGAATGCACCCTTATAGCCGTGGCGCATGACGCCTTCGATCCATTTCGGGTTGACGACGCGGCCACGCACAACGCGGCCGATCTCCTCCTCCAGCGACCGGATCACCGGCTTTTCCGGCCGGGAGTGGTCGTTGTGGTAAATCGAAGGACGAGATCCGCCGAGCTGCTCGGCCGCCGCTGCCATGCCGCCTTCAAACTGATAGTAGTCGTCGCTGTCGAGCAGATCGTGCTCGCGATTGTCCTGATTTTGCACAACCGCCTGGATCGAGCGCAGTCTCTCCTCAAAGAGGCCGCGCTCAGCATGTCCTTCTTCGCCCGCACCATAGGCGTAGCTGCCCCAGACGAGATAGGCTTCCGCAAGATCGGCGCGCCGCTCCCATCCCTTCTCGTCGATCAGAGCCTGCAGACCGGCGCCGTAGGCACCGGGCTTTGAACCGAAGACGCGATAACCCGCTCGACGCTCTGCGGACACTTGATCGAGCCCTGCCCCCGCAAGTCGGCTGGCCTCTCCGCGCATTCGTGCCGCAATCGGATTGTCCACGGCGTCCTCGTCCAGCGCGCCGACTGCACGGATCGCCCTGTCGAAGAGAGCGATCTGTTCGGGAAAGGCATCGCGGAAAAAGCCAGAAATGCGGAGCGTGACATCAACGCGCGGCCGCCGCAGCAAGGCAGGCGGAATGATCTCGTAGCCGGTCACGCGTCGCGATGTCATATCCCATAGCGGCTTGACGCCGATCAGTGCCAGTGCCTGGGCGATATCATCGCCGCCTGTACGCATGTTCGACGTCCCCCAAGCCGTGAGCCCGAAGGAAACGGGCCATTCGCCGTGGTCCTGCACATAGCGGCGAACCAGCAGTTCTGCGGATTTCCTGCCGAGTTCATAGGCGGCCGGTGTCGGCACGGCGCGGCTGTCGACCGAGTAGAAATTTCGGCCCGTCGGAAGGACGTCCGGCCGTCCGCGCGTCGGGGCGCCGGAGGGGCCAGGCGGAACGAAGCGGCCGTCGAGCCCCGTGAGTAGAGCAGCGATTTCGGCATCGCCGCACGCAAGAATCGAGGGCTTCAGCCTGCCTTCGATTTCATCAAGGACGGATCGCGTGCCGGCCCAGTCCAAAGGGCATTCGATTTCGCCCGACACCAGCTTGGCCGCCAGCAGCTCGATGCGCTCGACCGTATCGCCATGTGTTCGCCATGTGTCGTCTGAGACAGTCGCAAGAAGTGCCGGGCGCGGTCCACTCCAAAGCGACGCCATTTCGCAATCGAGCGGATCCAATGTCAGACCCGCATCCTGCGCGATCGCGCGCTGCAGGCTCTGGTCGCCCTCCTCACCCAGACCCCGCGGCACCCGCGCCAGCGCTACCGTCAGGTCCGTTAGCAACCGCCCCTGGGGCGAGACGCCGAAGATATGCAATCCATCGCGGATCTGCATCTCCTTGAGATCGCAGAGATAGGCGTCAAGCTTCTTCAGAGCCTCGTCTTCGCTCTCTTCCTTGATGATGCCGGCATCCTGGTCCAGCCCGATGTCACTGACAAGATCGAGGATCTGCTTGCGCAGCAGTTTCAGCCGGCGCGGATCGCCGCCCGAAGCCTCGTAGTATTCATCCACCAGCGCTTCCAGATCCTTGAGCGGACCGTAGCTTTCAGCGCGCGTCAGTGGCGGAGTCAAATGGTCGATGATGACGGCGCTGGTGCGGCGCTTGGCCTGCGTACCCTCGCCAGGATCATTCACGATAAATGGATAGAGATGCGGCAGCGGCCCGAGGATCGCCTCCGGATAGCAAGCCTCGGAAAGGGCGAGCGCCTTGCCGGGCAACCATTCGAGATTGCCGTGCTTGCCCATATGGATGACGGCATGGGCATCGAACGCCCTTCTCAGAAAGGCATAGAACGCAAGATAGCCGTGCGGCGGAAACAGATCCGGCGAATGATAGCTTTCCTTGGGATCGATATTGTAGCCACGTGCCGGCTGGATGCCGACCAGGAGTTCGCCGAAACGGGCGAATGACAGCGCGAAGACACCGTCGCGGAAATAGGGGTCGGCCTCCGGAGCGCCCCATCGCGACCTGATCTCTTCCTGAACTTTTTGTGGAAGAGACGTGAAGAAGAGATTGTACTGATTTAGAGAAATTATCTCGCGTATCAATCGACCGTCATGGACGGAATTGGTCGGACCGTCCATCAGATGGCGCATCAATGCGTCACCATCGGCCGGAATATCGGCGACCGGATAACCGGCCCAGGCCAGTGCCTTCAGCACCTCGATCGTGCCAGCCGGCGTGTCGAGCCCGACGCCGTTGCCGAGCCGGCCGTCGCGGTTCGGATAATTCGCCATGACCAGCGCAACACGCCGGTCTTTAGGGGCGGTATGGCGAAGCCGCGCCCAGTTCGCCGCCAGCTGCGCGGTAAAACGCATCCGATCTGCCGCCGGCTCGCTGGCGACGATATTGGCCTCCACACGATCGTCGTAGCGTGCTGCCGTCTTGAACGAGACCGCACGGGCAAGCACGCGTCCGTCCACCTCCGGCAGCGCCACGTTCATGCCGAGATCGCGCGCCGAAAGCCCCTGCGCCGAGGCCGCCCAGGCCTCCCTTGAGGAGGTCGAAAAAATGGCCTGCAGCACAACGGCTCCGTCCGATTCCAGCACCGTCGGCTCGCGATCGGCACCCGGTGCTGAAACCGCAAAGCCTGTGGTATTGATCACCACATCCGGCTTCAGCTCTTGAAGGACACTTTCCAGGATCGCCTTCGAAACCGGATCCTTGAGGCTGTAGGCAAAGACCGGCAGCGGCCGCATCCCCTCCGAGATCAGAGCATCGATAAATGCTTCGACGGGTCTAGTCTCTCCGCTTTGGACAAGCGCACGGTAGAAGCTGATCGCGACAGTTGGGGGTTCAAATCCCTCCTCCGCTACCATTTCCAGACTGTGGTCGGCCGAGCGTAGCCCCTCATCCGCCCTTCGGGCAGCTTCTCCCCGCAAGCCGGGCGAAGGGGATGCCGCACCCTCGGAGAGCCCCCTCTCCCCGTCGAGACGGGGAGAGGGCTGGGGTGAGGGGCAAATCCTCTTCCACTCCTCTACCCCGATCACGCCCCTGCCCGGCCACCAGATCCCGGCCTTCATCAGCGGCGTAGCCGGTGCCGGCTTCTCCGTGCCGGAAAGCATTGCAGCTGCGTAGCTGAGAAACGCACGCGAATTGGCGTCCCCGCCTTCGATTAGGTAGGACCATAGGGCATTGAGATCGTCGAGCGGAACATTCGAAAAGGGTGTAAGCCCCGGATCAGGCCTGGAATCACCTGGCAAAACGGCGATAAGGCTGTGGCTTCGGGCTGCTGCCGCATGCAGCGCTTCCAACGCATGATGGAAATAGCTGGCGCCGCCGAGCGCGCGAACGATGATGAGCTTCGCATGCCGCGCCGTCCGCTCGATATAGGTATCGACCGACATCGGATGCTTAAGGGTCATCAGGTTCGCGAGCCGCAGAGAACAGGCCATTTCCTGCGCATCATAAGCGCCGGCAATGGCCGCGAGTTCGGTATCGGCGGCAGACAGGAACAGGACGTCGCCGGGAGACTGGCCGAGATCGACCGCCTCCTCGCCGTCAGTGATCGTCCCTTTCTGGGCTAGAAGTAGATGCATTGCCCGATCTTATATCAATCCCTCGATCGCCTTACGCACTTCGCCCTCGTCCATTTCATGTAGGCCGATCACGACGAGGCGGGTGACGCGGGCTTCGCCCGGTTCCCAGGCCCGATCGAAATAGTTGTCTATGCGGCTGCCGACCGCTTGAATCTGCAAGCGCATCGGCTTGCCGGGGACATCAACGAAACCCTTGAGGCGCAGCACATCATGTTCGGCGATCACGCCCTTCAGCTTTTCGACAAAGGTCGCCGGATCGCCAATCGGACCGAGCTCGACGACGAAGCTGTCGAATTCATCGTGATCGTGCGGCGTACCGTCCTCATGCTCCAGCTCGTGGTGCGACTTGCGGTTTGCGACATCAGCTTCCGCTCCAATGCCGAGGCCGAGCAGGATGGCGGCAGGCACTTCGCCATTCCTGGCCTCGATCATTGTCGGCTTGCGGGCGATCCGGGAAGCGACCTCTTCGCGGACGCGGCCGAGACCGTCGCTGTCGATGAGATCCGTCTTATTCAGGACGATAAGGTCTGCGCAGGTGAGCTGGTCTTCGAACAGCTCTTCGATCGGGCTTTCATGATCGAGGGAATCGTCCTCGACGCGACGCGATTCGACTGCATCGTGATCGTCGGCGAAGCGACCAGCGGCGACTGCCGCGCTGTCGACGACGGTAACGACGCCGTCAACCGTCACTTGCGTGCGAATATCGGGCCAGTTGAAGGCGGCGACCAATGGCTGCGGCAGTGCCAGACCCGAGGTCTCGATCACGATGTGGTCGGGGCGCCGCTCGCGTTCCAGCAGCTTGGTCATGGTCGGGATGAAGTCATCGGCGACCGTGCAGCATATGCAGCCATTGGTAAGCTCGATGATGTCGTCCTCCGTGCAGTTCTCCGCACCGCACCCTTTCAATACCTCACCGTCAACGCCGAGATCGCCGAATTCGTTGATGATGAGGGCGATCTTCTTGCCGTTGGTATTGGAAAGCAGGTTGCGGATCATCGTCGTCTTGCCGGCGCCCAGAAAGCCGGTGATGACGGTGGCTGGAATCTTTTCCTGGTTCATGCGGATCAACCCTTCATTTTGAGCGGCAGCCCCGCCGCTACGAAATAGACTTCGGCCACTGCTGCGGCGACCATCTGGTGAAGCCGGCCGGCCTGGTCGCGAAATTCGCGCGCCATGCGGTTTTCCGGCACGATGCCGAGACCGACCTCATTGGAAACAAAGACGAGGCGCGCCCGCGCCATCGGCAGGAATTCGATGAGAGCGGCAAATTCACTCGCCATATTGCGCTCCTCCATCATCAGGTTCGTGACCCAAAGCGTCAGACAGTCGATGAGTATGGCTCTGCCATCGGCATCGATTGTGCGCAGACAACTCACAAGATCGAGCGGCTCCTCGTGCGTCGTCCAGAGCGCGTCCCGATCGGACTTATGCTGTTCGATGCGGCATCGCATCTCCTCGTCCCAGGCGCGGCCGGTCGCCACATAGTGGCGTTCGGGACCAGAGGACATGACAAGCGATTCGGCGAAGCGGGATTTGCCGGAGCGAGCGCCGCCGAGAACGAGAGCGGCGCCTGATGACTGAAATGGCATCAATGGCTCCGGTCGTTACACGAGCGGACGCAAATCGGCGCGAGACGCGACCGGAAAGCACGGAAGGACGTTCGCGCAAAGCGAACGCAGGAATAATTTCAGCGCCATGACAACCTCCGTGCTGGCAGCGGGGATTTTCCCCATCGATGGGCTTCCGCCCGACACGCATGGCAGGTCTCCTGGCTCGCGGGTAAGGCACCGCGACCGGGGCAGACCGTTTCGGGTCGCCCTGATCGTGCACCAGCGGATCTCCCTCGCCTTCCCGGCTTGCAATCATGAAAAGGCGGACGATTCGTAGAAATAGAGGCGTCCCGCCGCGGTTGATCATGATGCCACGCCAGTGGCTTTTTCCGGCTCCCCTCCTTCTCGCCCGCCCGCGCCATGCGGGCCGCCGACGAAAATTCGAAGGAACCGAACGGAAGACCCTGACCGCTCTACAGTCGCGGGGTCGGCTGTGATGAGAGCGCCCGGCATGGGTCCGCTCCTTCACATTCCCTTTTCATCCCATGCGACAACATCGCCGCTCGGGAACCATCCGTATGCCGCAATGATTAGGCGTTCGGTTCTCGCAAGTCAATCAACGCCAATTATGCGACACCGAATGTTCCAACGACGAAACCTGCAAGAAAAAAAAGAAACTTGCCGGTCTTCTGCCGCAATTCTTTGACGTTCAACGACTATAGAGGCGAACGCCTCCGGATCAGGACACGCAAATCACCCATCTTTTCCATGCTGCAGAAATTTGAACCGCGCCGTCTCGGCATCCTCTATACACTCTTCGACCCTGGTCGCCTGAGGGCGCTTGTCCGTCGCAGCGAACTCGGTCTCGTCTTCGCCGGAGCCCTTATCGGCGTCACCTCCGGCCTCGCGGTGACCGCCATGAGCCTTGTATCGACGAAGATGCACAGCCTGATTTTCGGCATCGGTGAGGCCGAACGTCTGAGTGCAAGTGACATAGATAACCGCTTTCTGCTGTTGGTTGCGCCAGTCGCGGGTGGCATCATCCTTGGCCTGCTGATCTTCCTCCTCGCCAAGACGCGGAAGAAACCGATGGTTGACCCGATCGAAGCCAACGCGCTTCATGGCGGCCGTTTGTCCCTGACCGACAGCATCCTCGTCGCAGTCCAGAACGTGATTTCCAACGGTTTCGGCGCTTCGGTCGGCCTTGAGGCCGGTTACACCCAGCTCGCCGCCGGCATTGCCTCCAAGGTCGGCTACAAACTGCAATTGCGTCGCGCCGATCTAAGGACGCTGGTTGGCTGCGGTGCCGCGGGCGCAATCGCCGCCGCCTTCAATGCACCCTTGACGGGCGCCTTTTATGCTTTCGAACTCATCATCGGCACCTATACGATCGTGTCGCTGACCCCGGTGGTCGTCTCCGCCCTGATTGCGACGATCGTGGCCCGTCTTCTCGCCGGCAGCGACTTTATGATCGATGTCGGAGAATTCGGCAGCGTCGCGACGGCCGACTACGTGCCCGCAATTCTTCTGGGAGCCTTCTGTGCCGGCGTCGGCATCCTGCTCATGCAGGCGGTATCCGCCGTCGAGGAAGTGGCGCGCAAGAGTTCCATCGCTCCGCCTTTCCGTCCGGCGCTCGGAGGCATTGTTGTCGGCTTGCTCGCCATGATCTCGCCGCAGGTCCTTTCGGCGGGCCACGGTGCTCTGCACCTGAATCTTGCCCGCGATGTCGCGATCCCATCGCTGATCGGGCTTTTCCTGTTGAAATCGCTCGCATCAGCCGTGTCGATCGGCTCGGGCTTCAGGGGCGGTCTGTTCTTCGCCTCGCTCTTCATGGGTGCCCTGCTCGGCAAACTCTTCGCCTATTCGGCTCCCTATTTCGCGAACGCTACGCTGACGCCGGTGATCTATGCCGTCGTTGGGATGAGCTCGCTCGCCGTGGCGATCATCGGCGGTCCGCTGACGATGACGTTCCTGGCCTTGGAGATCACCGGCGACTTTGCCATTACCGCGCTGGTGCTTGCCTCGGTCATCACCTCGTCCCTGGTCGTCCGGACAACCTTCGGCTACTCGTTCGCGACATGGCGATTCCATCTGCGCGGTGAAAGCATCCGCAGTGCCCATGATGTCGGCTGGATCCGCAATCTGACGGTCAACAGACTGATGCGGTCCGACGTGCGCACGGCCAATGCCAATGTCAGCGTGGCCGAATTCCGCCGGCAGTTCCCGATCGGTTCCACCCAGCGCGTCATCCTTCTCGATGATTCGGAAAAATATGCCGGTATCGTCCTTGTGCCGGATGTCTATGCAGGCCTTGTCGACAAGGATGAAGAAAATCAAAGTCTCGCCGACTTCATCAAATACCGGAATGATTTTCTGCTGCCGCAAATGAATGCCAAACAGGCGGCTGCGATCTTCGACAAGACGGAAAGCGAAGCGCTTGCGGTCGTCAACAATCTGATTGAGCGCAAGGTCGTCGGTCAGCTCAGCGAGAGCCATACGCTGCGCCGCTACAGTGAGGAACTGGACAGGCGACGGCGCGAGGTTTTTGGCGAGCTGTAGGGGCCTAGCCCAGCAGGCTCTTCAGCCAATCCCGGTTCAGCACTTTGTCCAGTTCCATCGCAATCTCGTCCAGCGCGTCCTCGACACCCTGGCGATAGTTTGTCCGCTCGCCTGAAAGGCCGAAGCTTTCGAGCAGTTTTGTCCTGTAGGCATCGCTGCTGAAGAGCCCATGAAGATAGGTGCCCATAACTCGGCCATCGGCGGATACCGCACCGTCCGGGCGGCCATCGATAATTGCCGAGGGCCGTTCGCAATCGCTGCCACGCGTGATACCCAGATGAATTTCGTACCCCGACAGAGGCACATTATGTTCCGCTGACCACGCCTTGCTGTTGCGTACAGTCTTTTCCGGCGCCATTTCGGTTTCGATATCGAGCAGCCCCAGTCCTGCCGCTTCTGCGGTCGTGCCTTCGATCCCAAGCGGATCATGGACCATGCGGCCAAGCATCTGATAGCCGCCGCAAATACCAATGACGCGCCCGCCACGCCGCACATGGGAAGCAAGTTCGCGGTCCCACCCCTGTGCACGCAAATCCGCCAGATCGCCGATGGTCGATTTCGATCCGGGGAGAACGACCAGTGCCGCATCGGCAGGCAGGGACTCGCCCGGCCGCACGAAAACGAGATCGACGTCCGGCTCTGCCCTTAGCGGGTCGAAGTCGTCGAAATTGGCAATGCGCGGCAACACCGGAACAGCGATCTTCAATGCACTGCGACTGCCGCGCGCAAGCCTTTCCAGCACGACCGAATCCTCGGCCGGCAGTCTTCCGGCTGATTTCAACCAGGGTACAACCCCAAGACATGGCCAGCCGGTAAAGTCGCCGATCGCTTTTATGCCGTCGTCGAACAGGGCCACATCGCCACGGAATTTGTTGATGATATAGCCAGAGATCATTGCGCGGTCGGTCGCGGGAAGAATGGCGTGGCTCCCGACCAGCGAGGCGATGACCCCGCCCCTGTCGATATCGCCGACGAGCACGACCGGGACACCTGCGCATGTCGCAAATCCCATATTGGCAATGTCGCCTGCCCGGAGATTGATTTCGGCCGGAGACCCTGCTCCTTCCACGATAACCAGATCGCTGCCTTCGCTGACCTTCGCAAAGCTCTCCATGACGAAGTCGAGCAGTTGCGGCTTCAGACGCTGATAATCACGACCCTTCGCCTGCCCCCAGACCTTTCCCTGCACGACAATCTGGCTGCCAGTTTCCGATTGTGGCTTCAAGAGCACCGGGTTCATGTGGACCGAGGATGGGACCCGCGCTGCAAGCGATTGCAGCCATTGCGCCCGGCCGATCTCGCCGCCGTCCTCGGCCACCGCCGCATTGTTCGACATGTTCTGTGGTTTGAACGGCCTGACCTTCAGGCCTCGCATGGAAGCAAGCCGGCAAAGCCCTGCGACCAGTATCGTCTTTCCGACATCCGAGCCGGTTCCCTGCAGCATGATCGCCCTGGTCATCGGCTTCTATCCAGTGACAGGAGCATGACAGATGATCCCTGACGCCGCGCCCTCTTCGATCGCGCAGATGCGGAAGGATCTTGGGTCGATGAATAGTCAATTTGCGACATTCGATGGCGATTTCCCTCGTTGTTTTCACACCTGAAACAGCATTATCTCCGCTGCAAATCAAATGAAAGGCAGACGACCGGCACATCCATGCTGTACATCTTCAATAACAGAAATTCGATTCAGATCGTCTGGGATGCCAAACTACCGAAGCACAAGCGCCAGAGCCGCATGCAGGAACTAGACATCCGCTTCGGCACGCTCGGTCTCATCCGCACCTATAATCCTGGCTGAGTATCAATCGCCACCGAAATGGGGAGATTTGGAGAAAGCAAAAAGCGCACTCGGCCTGAAGGGCGGCACGTTGGATTTCAGACTTTCCAACGCATCCCTGCTGCGTTCGAACGCTGGGCTCGCTCTCCAAAGCTTGTGGAACCCGCTTCTCCGGCACGCAATACCTGATCCGGAGAACAGCGGTTGCAGCCGCTGCGTGCCAACTGATAGCGGCACATTCTTACCGGAGAGTTATTGGCGTCCCAAAACGACGAGCAATTTCCGATTTTTTTCAAAATTTTCCGCTTTTTCCCTGTCTTGCTGAAGACGCGAACGGAACATCAGAGGTCTCTCTCAGACGTGACTTTTTCGTCATTATCTGCCTAAGCCGCAGCAGTCGGCGCCTCCTGCCCATTTTGCAGCCGGGAATAGCAGAAATCAGGCTTATTCAAGCGGTTATCGATCCTTTGATCAACGTCGGACATTCGGGCAGGTGGTTGATTTCTCCACCTGAATCCTTACGCTGCTTACCGTCGGTACACAAAGCACCTGCGAACGCATAAGTGCTTAACGAGAAAGATAACGTACCCAAAACGGGAACCGTGCAGCCGCAGCGGTTGTGGATGCTGGTGGGCCCTTCATAGGACTGACAGGATTGGGGATGAAACATTGCCTGTTCAATCCGCCTCGTTAACGAGAACACTGGGAGACATGACAACATGAAGAAGCTGATCGCTTCCCTTTTCATCGTAGCAGGCGCCTGGGCCGTGGCTGGCTCGACGCAGGCTGCCGATTGCGGCGACGTCTCGATCGCCGAAATGAACTGGGCGTCCGCCGGTGTCGCCGCCCATGTCGACAAGATCATCCTCGAAAGCGGTTACGGCTGCGCCGTGACGCTGGTCACCGGCGATACGCAGCCGACCTTCGCCTCGATGAATGAGAAAGGCGAGCCCGACATAGCGCCGGAGCTTTGGACCAACGCGGTGCGGACCGCTCTGGATCAAGCCATCGCTGACGGCCGCCTGATCCAAGTTGCCCCGATCTTGAGCGATGGTGGCGTCCAAGGTTGGTGGATTCCGAAGTTCCTGGCTGACGCCAACCCAGAGATCAAGACCGTCCAGGACGCACTCAAGCATCCGGAACTGTTCCCCGCGCCGGAAGATCCGTCCAAGGGGGCCGTCTATAACTGCCCGTCGGGTTGGAACTGCCAGATTTCGACCGCCAACCTCTTTAAGGCGCTCGGTGCCGAAAAGGCCGGATTCACGCTGGTTGATACCGGTTCGGGCGCGGGTCTCGATGGTTCTATCGCCAACGCCTTCGAAAAGAAGATCGGCTGGCTCGGCTATTATTGGGCTCCGACCGCAATCCTCGGCAAGTACGAGATGACGAAGCTTTCCTTCGACGTGCCGCTCGACAAGAAGGAATGGGATGCTTGCACGGCGATTCCGGACTGCCCCAACCCGAAGGTCAACAACTATCCGGATACAGATGTCTTCACGGTAGTGACCAAGGCCTTCTCCGAAAAGGCCAATGTCGCCATGGACTACGTCAAAACCCGCAAGTGGGACAATGGCACCGTCAACAAGGTGCTTGCCTGGATGGACGAGAACCAGGCCACCAACGAAGACGCCGCCAAGCATTTCTTGCAGACCTATCCGGATCTTTGGACGAAATGGGTCTCGCCGGATGTCGCCGAAAAGGTCAAGGCCGCTCTTTGATAGGAGCCGCGTCAACGAACGGCGGCTGGCGGGTCTGTCTGCCGCCGTTCGTTTTCGGCTGATCCGGCAGCCAGCATTCCCGACACGGCATGGAGGCGAACTGCAGGTCGCAAACAGAAAAAGGCACGAGCCGAGAGTGTTGTAGACGGAATGTTCATGCCGGAGAAACCGGTCCCGGTCATGCTATGCTCGCCCGATCTTGGCCACACGGACAAGGCGAGCACAAACCGGACAAAAGGGGAAAGTGATGGCTTTGCAATGTACCTATTTGCCGGATGTGCTCTGCAATTTTCCGGCACTCGATAACGAGATCATCCTTACGGCGCGCAAGAATATCGACGGCGGCTTCAGAGCCCTCGTGCGCAGCTATGTCAACGTCATCGACGCTCTTATCCAACCGTTGCAGATCTTCCTCAATTTCCTCGAACGTCTTTTCGTCAGCACACCCTGGATCATCATCCTCGCGATCATGCTCACTGTCGTCTATCTCGCCAGCCGCAACGTCAAGATCGTGATCGGCACGGCGATCTCGATGATGCTCATCGGCTATTGCGGCCTCTGGAACGATACGATGGTGACCCTTGCCATGGTGACCGTCTGCACCATCATCGCGATCGCCATCGGACTTCCGATTGGCATCCTGATGGCGCGCTCGGAACGGCTGCAGGCCATCATCAATCCGATACTCGATGTCATGCAAACGATGCCGAGCTTCGTCTATCTGATCCCCGTTGTTGTCATCTTCGGCATCGGCAAAGTGCCAGGTCTGATCGCGGTCGTCATCTACGCAGTGCCGCCAATGATAAGGCTTACCAATCTCGGTATCCGCCTTGTCGACAAGGAGGTGCTGGAAGCGGCCGACGCCTTCGGCTCATCGCACCGGCAAAAGCTGTTCAACGTTCAGATCCCGCTGGCGCTCCCGACCATTATGGCAGGCATCAACCAGACGATCATGATGTCGCTCGCTATGGTCGTGGTGGCGTCGATGGTCGGCGTGGGCGGACTTGGCAAGAATACCCTGCAGGCCATCAACAATCAGTTCTTCACTTTCGGTTTCCTGAACGGCTTTGCACTGGTTGCCATCGCCATCATTTTTGACCGCACCAGCCAAGCCTATGGCAAGCGGCTTCAGAAGCATTCGGAGGTCATCCATGGCTAGTCACGCGATTCAGATCAAGAATCTCTACAAGATCTTTGGCCCTCGTGGCGGTGACTATGTCGACCTTGTGAAGCGCGGCATCGGCAAGGCCGAACTCAATGAGAAGCATGGGCATGTGCTGGGCCTGAAGGACATCAACATCGACATGCCGGGTGGTGCTATCACTGTGGTAATGGGGCTTTCGGGCTCGGGCAAATCGACCCTCATCCGCCACATCAACCGGCTGATCGAGCCGACCACTGGCGAGGTTCTCTATGACGGTGTCGATGTCTGCAGGATGAGCGAGATCGAGCTTCGCGAATTCCGTCGCCACAAGACCGCGATGGTGTTTCAGAAATTCGCGTTGCTGCCGCATCGCACTGTGATCGAGAACACGATCTACGGGCTGCAGATTCAGGGTGTGCCGCGTAATGAAAGCCAGAGGAAGGGTCGCCACTGGATCGATCGCGTCGGGCTGAATGGCTTCGAGAATCATTACCCAAATCAGCTTTCAGGCGGCATGCAGCAGCGCGTGGGACTTGCCCGGGCGCTGACCAACGATGCCGATATCCTGCTGATGGACGAAGCCTTTTCGGCTCTGGACCCGCTGATCCGGGTCGACATGCAGACCGTGCTTCTCGACTTGCAGAAGGAATTGAAGAAGACCGTCGTTTTCATCACCCACGATCTCGACGAGGCGCTTCGTCTCGGTGACAAGATCGCGATTCTGCGCGACGGCAGGGTCGTCCAGCAAGGAAGCGGTCAGGAGATCGTCCTGAAGCCCGCCGACGACTACATCAGCGCCTTCGTAAAGGAGGTCAATCGCGCTCGGGTCCTGCGGGCACAGACGATCATGAAGCCCCTTTCTGGTGAGGCGCAGGGCTTGCCGATTGCTGGAAATGCGACGCTGGAAACCGCCGCCAAACAGATGACCGAAGCAGGCCAGGCCTTTGCGCTTGTGACGGACGATGGTGGCAAGCCGGTGGGCACGATCGACCTGCAGACGATCATCGCTGCCATGGTGACACCGACGACCGGCACTGCACCAACTGTTCATTCTTCCAATCCAGCCATTGCGGCTATATAACGCTTTCTTTATATCGCCCTGGAACCCCTATCGCTCAAGGATCTGCCATGACCGTTGCATCCAATCCGCTTTCCGATCTGCTCGCCGAAAAAGGCGTGTTGCTGGCGGATGGCGCCACGGGAACCAATCTTTTCGCGATGGGTCTCGAAGCAGGCGAAGCACCGGAACTCTGGAACGAAACCCATCCCGAACGGATCACGAAGTTGCATCAGGATTTCGTCGACGCCGGCGCTGATATCATCCTCACCAATACGTTTGGCGGCACAAGGCACCGTCTGAAGCTGCATCATGCGCAGGATCGCGTTCACGCCTTGAACAAGAGAGCGGCAGAGATTGCACGGACCGTTGCGGACAAGGCCAGCCGTAAAGTGATCGTTGCCGGCTCCGTCGGCCCGACAGGGGAATTACTGATTCCGCTCGGTGCCCTCTCCTATGAGGATGCTGTGGCCGCCTTCGCCGAGCAGATGGAGGGTCTGAAGGCAGGCGGCGTCGACGTCGCCTGGATCGAGACCATGTCTTCGCCGGACGAAATTCGTGCCGCCGCGGAAGCCGCCGTCAAGGTCGGCCTGCCTTACACCTATACCGGCTCCTTCGATACGGCCGGTAAGACAATGATGGGTCTGCATCCGAAGGATATCTTCGGGGTTGCAGGTGACATCGGCGAAGGCCCGCTTGCGGTCGGGGCCAATTGCGGTGTCGGCGCATCCGACATCCTGTCGAGCCTGCTCGACATGACCAATGCCGATCCAAACGCAGCGGTAATCGTCAAGGGCAATTGCGGCATACCCGAATATCGCGGCGCCGAAATCCATTACTCCGGGACACCGCCACTGATGGCAGAATACGCCAGGCTCGCCCGCGATGCCGGCGCCAGGATCATCGGCGGCTGCTGCGGCACGTCCTGCGGCCATCTTGCAGCAATGCGCCAGGCGCTCGACGCTTATACGCCGGGTCTCCGGCCGACGCTTGAGACCATCATCGACAAGATCGGACCCCTGCGCAACAAGACGGCCGATGAAGGCGGCGCTGCTCCCGCACGCGAGAGAGCGCGGCGGCGCGGATGACCGGATCTGTGCCGTTTCCCGATCGCGATACCGTCGCCGCAAAGCTTGATGCTCTGAGCGATCAGGACAAGTCCTTTCTGTGTCTTCTCATGGAGAATGCGGCTCAGGACGATAGCCTGATCGAGGGACTGCACCGACATCTGGACATGGCCACGGGTGCGCGCTTCCTCAATACGCTGAAGCTAGAAAAACTCGGCGAATGGCTGGGTGCCACTGCCCCTGCCCGGCTGCAGGTCCGATTTATGGAGGCAGGCCGCTCTAGTCAGCATCCGGTCTATACGGCCTTCTGGACCGGGTTTACGCGGTCTGGCGGGCTGGAGCGAGCCTACCCTAAATCGCCACTCTAGAGCGGGATGAGGAAAAGTGTGCGCGGTTTTTCGCCCGCATCACGCTCTGAATTAACGGGCGGACGATCCGCTTGTCGAACGGATCACCGATAATGGCCACTTCGCCATAAATCTTAACGGAACGCCCGTTTAAACTGCGTCGGCGAGCGATTCTTTCATTACTTATTAACCATATTTAACAAGGATGCCTTCTCAGCACCATGCCTCTTGAGGTGCGTTAACCAAGCGATGATCGCGCATTCAGCTTTGCTTTCAGAGGTAAAAAGATGCCTGTCATTACTTTTGCAAATACTAAAGGCGGCGCCGGAAAAACCACCGTTGCCCTCATTCTCGCTAATGAATTAATCCGCAGCGGTCACCGCGTGACCATGCTCGACGCCGATCCTCAGCAGTGGACCACTCGCTGGCATGGGCTGTCCGGCGCAATTTCCAACCTTGCAGTCATCTCCGGCGTGACGGAAGAAACCATTGAGCAGCAGGTCAAGGAGCTTAAGCGAAAGGCCGGCTACGTCATCATCGATCTCCCCGGCGGGCGCACCCCGCTGCTCGCAAAGGCCATCGGCCTTTCCGATCATGTGATGGTTCCTGTCCAGGGATGCGCGATGGACGCCGTCGGCGGCGCTCAGGTACTCGAAATCCTCAAGGAACTCTCGGCGCAGTGCGGCATCAGCATCCCGCATTCCGTCGTTCTGACGCGCATCAATTCGATCATCACCACGCGTTCTCTGCAGACCGTGAAGATGCTTCTGGCCGAACGGCAAGTGAACGTCCTGGACACTCCGCTCATCGAGCGGGCGGCTTACCGCGATATTTTCTGCAGCGGCGGCACCCTCTACACGATGGATCCCCAGAAGGTCAGCAATCTCGACAAGGCTCAGGAAAATGCGCGGATCTTCGCCGAGGAGATCCTTCGCCTCGTCCCGCCGAAGGCACTGCGCGCAAGACCTTCACGGAAACAACCGGTGGCTGTCAAGCAGGCTGCCTGATTTCAGGGGCACGATTATAGCGCTTCCATGTGGAACAGAAGCTGCTCCTTTCCATAGCGATGGCTTGCCCCGACGGGGCAGGCATCTCTCGCAAGGCATCCCGTTTGCATGCATCCTGTTCTGCCCTGTGGTGATGCGAGGTGCGAGCGACAGGATGCCACGGCAAAGGACGCAAGTGTTACGGCGTCGACCGGACAGGCCGAAAGACAGGGTTTTTCCGGACAGTGGTCGCAGGGATGGTCTCCAGCAGCGATTGCGGACATTCCGGTGATCGGGAAGCCAAAACCCAACGCCCCGCGATAACCGTGCCAAAGGCCGTATTCGGGATGAATCAGAATGCCAAGCGGCGAGGCTTGCAGGCCCTCAGCCTTCATCGCCCACTGCTGGAATGGTTGCCAGGGTGGATCCGATGGAAAATAGGCGGACGCCCCAAGGGCTTCGGCAAGCGGTCGGATGATAGCCTTTGACCAGGTATCGAGCGGGTGGGGAGTGCCGGAATTTTCCGGCAACTGCCGCCAGCGCTTGAACGGTGCCCAGATCGAACCGCCGATATTGCCGAGCAGAACGACGCTTTGCGCCCTGCCGCCATCTATCAGCGTCGGTGCTTCCTCGTTCTCTGTGAAGCAGGCCGTGCCTCGAACGAAAATACCGTACGACCTCAGCGCCGCGTCAAGTTCCGCAAGAATGTCGGGGCCGCCGCTCACCGTGGCCCCTGATATTGATAGTGCGGCCGCCAGACTTCTTTCTGGATCAGGTCGGCAACGCGCGCGGCACCGCCTTGCTCCCTGGCGGGATCGGGCTCCCTTCAGGTGAAGGCGTCTGGCATCGATTCCTTGCGCTTGCCGATATATTCCTGGAGCGCCTCATCGATACCCGGATCGAGCGGCGGCGCTTCGTAGTGGTCGAGCCAAGAGCGGCACAGCGCATTGGCGCGTTGCTCGATACGCTTCTCGCCCTCGATTTCCCACTGTTCGAAGGAATTGTTGTCGGCAAGGGCCGAACGGTAGAAGGCGGTCTGGAAGTTCGCCTGGGTATGGCTGCAACCGAGATAGTGGCTGCCGGGGCCAACCTCGCGAATGGCATCGAGCGCCTGGCCATTTTCTGAAAGATCGATGCCCTCTGCCATCTTCTGCATCATGCCGAGTTGATCCTGATCGATCATGAACTTCTCGTAGGAGCTGACAAGGCCACCCTCGAGCCAGCCGGCGGCGTGCAGCACGAAATTCGTGCCGGCAAGCAGCGTCATGTTCAACGTATTGGCCGATTCATGCGCCGCCTGCGCGTCCGGAACCTTGGAGGCGCAAAGCGAACCGCCTGTGCGGAACGGCAGGCCGAGACGGCGGGCGAGCTGTGCGGCACCATAGGAAACCAGCGATGGCTCCGGCGTGCCGAAGGTCGGTGCGCCCGACTGCATGGAGATCGAGGCGGCGAACGTGCCGAACAGCACCGGCGCGCCCTTGCGCACGAGCTGTGTGAAAGCGGCGCCCGCCAGCACTTCGGCCAGGATCTGCGTCAGCGTGCCTGCGACCGTCACCGGGCTCATGGCTCCCGATAGGATGAAAGGCGAAAGCACGGTCGCCTGATTGTGCCGGGCATAGACCTTGGCCGCACCCAGCATGGTCTCGTCGAAGACCATCGGCGAATTGGCGTTGATGAGGTTGATCAGCACTGTGTTGTTTTCGACGAAATCATCGCCGAACACGATCTTGCACATCTTGACCGAGTCTTCGGCCCGTTCCGGCGCGGTCACCGATCCCATGAAGGGTTTGTCGGAATACTTGATGTGGCTGTAGACCATATCGAGATGGCGTTTATTGACCGGTATATCCACCGGCTCGCAAAGCGTCCCGCCGGAGTGATGCATTGACGGCGCCATATAAGCGAGCTTCACGAAATTGCGGAAATCTTCGATCGTGGCGTAACGGCGTTTGCCGTCGAGGTCGCGGACAAAGGGAGGACCGTAGACGGGTGCGAACACCGTCGCCTTGCCGCCGATGTGGACGCTGCGCTCCGGGTTGCGGGCGTATTGCGTGAATTCCCTGGGTGCGGTCTTCAGAAGTTCGCGGCAGAGGCCCTTTGGAAAATGCACGCGCTGCCCCTTGATCTCGGCGCCGGCTTCCTTCCAGAGAGCGAGCGCTTCGGCGTCATCGCGGAATTCGATGCCGATTTCTTCGAGCACGGTGTCGGCATTGCGCTCGATCAGCGAAAGACCTTCTTCATCGAGCACTTCGTAGACGCCGATCCTGCGTGTGATGTAGGGACGCGATGGGCCAGGCCCGCCGCCACTGCGCGATGCGCGCCGTGCCGCAGCACCACGCCCCTCCCCACGTGAGCGGCGTCCGCCGCCCTCTCCCGCACCTGCCGTCTGCTCAGTCGTCTCGTCCATGATGCTTCCTCACTCTTGCGCCCGAAGCGCCCATTATTGCCCGCATGCTAGCCGATTCCTGCCGCCGGACGTTCCTTTATGCGCCAGTCATTAGCATAGGACAGACATTTCGCGAGCCCAAACAAGCGCCGTGAATGCATGTCGCGCAGAACTGTGCAGCGGTTCTGCGGCAACTGCATGCGCGAAAAAATGGTCGCTATTTATCTGCGTGACGTCGCTTTCGAAAAGAATTTTGATACGATTGAGGTTTAACTCTTGTTCGGGCAGTCTGCTCAATCCTATTCACGAAGCATCGCGCCAACGGGAAGCCAATCATGTCGGACGACGAAATCATTCTCGCTGAACTTTCTGACGAAGAACTCGTGCAGCAGATGCATGACGACTTGTATGATGGGCTGAAGGAGGAGATCGAGGAAGGCACACGCATTCTGCTCGATCGCGGCTGGGCGCCTTACGATGTGCTGACGGAGGCACTTGTCGAAGGCATGCGCATCGTCGGCATCGATTTCCGCGACGGCATCCTGTTTGTTCCGGAAGTGCTGTTGTCCGCCAATGCGATGAAGGCGGGGATGGCCATTCTTCGCCCACTACTTGCCCAGACCGGCGCTCCCAAGCTCGGCAAGATGGTGATCGGCACGGTCAAGGGCGACATTCACGACATTGGCAAGAACCTCGTCGGTATGATGATGGAAGGCGCCGGTTTTGATGTCGTCGATCTCGGCATCAACAATCCGGTCGAAAACTATCTCGACGCGATCGAACGCGAACAGCCGGACATTCTCGGCATGTCGGCGCTGCTGACGACGACGATGCCCTACATGAAGGTCGTGATCGATACGTTGAAAGAAAAGGGAATGCGCGATGACTATGTCGTACTTGTCGGCGGCGCGCCGTTGAACGAGGAATTCGGCAAGGCCGTCGGTGCGGATGCCTACTGCCGAGATGCCGCCGTTGCCGTGGAAACCGCCAAGGATTTCATGAAGCGCAAGCACAACAGGCTCGCGGCTGGCGCCTAATGCATGTCGCGCAAAAGTGTGCAGCGGTTTTGCGGCAACGACATGCATGAAAACAATAGAGCTGGATGATTTCAGGTCGACCTGAATTCTGCATCCGCCGCCTCTCAATCACAAAGTAGAAGCGGGATGCCGAAATCCGCACACAGTTTTCGGCATCCTGCTCCAGCGGACCATCGCCCCATGGAAATCCATGCGGCCGATTCTTATTTAAGACAGGACTATCTTGCCGCCCTTGAGACCCGGTGCCCGGCGCCTTGCGTTGCGTTGACGGCGTTGGCGGTGTCCTGCCCCATGCCGCGGATCGTGTTGGCACAGGCAGCAAGCTCTAACACAACCAGGCATGCGGCGCAGATTCTTACGATGGTCGATGCAGTCATGATCAGGGATCCTTTTGCAAATGGGTTGTGATTCAGAAAAAGCGGTTTGCGCTCAACGCGATAAACGCCCGACTCTACTAAAAGTTCATGTAATTGCGTGCGGCGCAATTGCGCGTGAAATATTGGCGATTATTAGGCTGAACAACCTCGACCATATCGACCTGCACTGTCTTCCGGCCATCTATCATTCCTATCCGCAAAAGATCGCGCCGGCACTGGAAAATGCCATTGCAGCGGCCCGCTCCCGCGGCTTCGACAAGATTTTCATCGGCTATGCCGATTGCGGCACTGGCGGTGCAATTGACAAGATCTGCGAGCGCGAAGGCATAGAGCGGTTGTCGGGGCCTCACTGCTATTCCTTCTTCTCGGGCAACGAGGATTTTGCCGCCCGCTGGGATCAGGACGTGACCTCATTCTTCCTCACCGATTTCCTGGCCCGCCAGTTCGAAGCCTTTGTCATCGAGCCTCTCGGCCTTGATCGGCATCCGGAACTGAAGGAGATGTATTTCGGCAACTACCGCAAGGTGATCTACCTTTCGCAGGAGGAAGATCCCGATCTGCAGCGGAAGGCGAAGGAAGCTGCCGCCTATCTCGGCCTCGACTACGAATATCGCTTCACCGGCTACGGCGATCTTGCCCGCGAGCTCGTCACCATCTGACCATCTGATATGACATCGGCCAGCGCGTTCGCCGTATCCGTCACACCATCCGTCCCGTCCTGGAAATCGCTTGAAATTCAGCGGAAATGTGCCTTAGGCCATGAACGCATCGATGTATGGCGAAATCACTTTAGGGCGGGATGCCGAAAAGCGTGCGCGGCTTTCGGGCGACATCCCGCTATCACTTTTTGATTTAGTGACGGATTCAGATTTCAGGTCGAATCGACCTGAAGTCACCCGGCTCTAGGGCTGATGGAAGGCACGTCGTATTTCGGTATGGGTCGCGTCGTGCCGGGCCAAGTCCCTACGTGAACGGACGTGCATTGTGCATGAAAGAGGAGAGTTCGGCATGGCGGATCGCATTGTCGTCTATTGGCGGGATATCCCCGCACAGGTCATTATCAAGCAGGGGCGCAAGACGGCCAAGCGTGAGCTGTCGTTGCGCTTTACCGAGGCGATCGACATGTGCGCCATGCGCACCGGGGCGTCGGAAACCGACGACTATCTCGCCGAATGGCGTAAGGCCGATCCGATGCCGGTCTCCGACGATCTGGAGGCTGAAGCCGACAAGGCCGCCGCCGAACTCGAAGCCGCCTACGACAGGGAGCGACTGGTCGCACTCGTCAAGGCCGGAGGCCGCGATGGCGATTGAGGAAAGACAGAGGCCCGGCAATGCGGCCCCCGCGGCCAAAGCGGCGACGGGCGCCTATACGCCTTCGGGCGTCTCGCCGAATCGCCGCGCGCGGCACAAATATACGGTGCGGCTCTGGGCAGTCCGCCATTCGCGCTTTCTGGAGTGGTTTTACCGGCGGTTTGCCCAAGCGTTTCTTTGGCTGCATCCCGTTTGGAATGCCATAGGCTATGGTCGCGTCGAACGGCCGATCACCTTCGTTGAACGCAACGTGAAGGGCTTCCTTTTCGATTGCCGCATGTGCGGTCAATGCGTGCTTTCCTCGACCGGCATGTCCTGTCCGATGAACTGTCCCAAGCAATTGCGCAATGGCCCCTGCGGCGGCGTGCGGGCCAACGGCAATTGCGAGGTCGAGCCGGACATGCCTTGCGTCTGGGTACAGGCGTGGAATGGCTCACGCAACATGATGAAGGGTGATGCGATCATGAATGTGCAGAAGCCGGTGAATCAGTCGCTGCGCGAAACCTCGTCATGGCTGCGTGTTACGGCGGAGGCAGCCGCCGCACGCGATGCGGCGAAGAAGGAAGCGTGATCCATGGCGCATATCGATGAAAATCCCCTTGGCGCTCACCTGCCACTCGATCCCCTGCCCGGTCATTCTTCGCTTGGGCGGCTGGAACGCGTCCTGCGGCGGGGCGAGTTCGCCGTTACTGCAGAGTTGAATCCGCCTGATAGCGCCGATCCGGAGGACGTCTACGAGCGTGCGGAGGTCTTCGACGGCTGGGTGGACGGCATCAATGCCGTCGACGCTTCCGGCGCCAATTGCCACATGTCGTCGGTCGGCATCTGCGCGCTGCTGACGCGAATGGGCTATGCGCCGATCATGCAGATCGCCTGCCGCGACAAGAACCGTATCGCCATCCAGGGCGACGTGCTGGGTGCGGCGGCGATGGGGGTCTGCAACATTCTGTGCCTGACGGGCGATGGCGTGCAGGCCGGTGACCAGCCGGGCGCCAAGCCGGTCTTCGATCTCGACTGCATGTCGCTGCTCGAGACCGTCCGCATCATGCGCGATAACTCCAAATTTCTTTCCGGCCGCAAGCTCACCACGCCGCCGCGGGTCTTCCTCGGTGCGGCGATCAATCCCTTCGCACCACCCTATGATTTCCGGCCCTTCCGCCTCGCCAAGAAAATCGAAGCCGGCGCGCAGTTCGTCCAGAGCCAGTATTGCTACGATGTGCCGATGTTCCGCGACTACATGAAGAGAGTGCGCGACCTAGGCCTGCATGAGAAGTGCTTCATTCTCGTCGGCGTCGGCCCGCTTGCTTCGGCAAGAACGGCCCGCTGGATGCGCTCCAACGTTCCGGGCGTCCATATTCCGGATGAGATCATCAAGCGCATAGAGGGTGCACAGGATCAGAAAAAGGAAGGCAAGCAGCTCTGCATCGACATCATCAACGAGGTGAAGGACATCGAGGGCGTGTCCGGCATCCATGTCATGGCTTACCGCCAGGAGGAATATGTTGCCGAGATGGTGCATGATTCCGGTGTCCTAAAGGGGCGCCGGCCATGGAAGCGCGAGACCAGCCGCAGCGATGCGCTGGTTGCCGAACGCCTCGAACATATCCGCGAAGGCAAGGAAGAAAACCAGCAGGAGATGGCGGAAATAGCCGCGCATCACCAGCCTCATCATCCGCCAACGCATTGAGACATACCCGCACGGGCGCGGATCGCGGCCCGCTTGTAACACTTGTTGCGGCACGATAGACCGTCGTTATCGTGCCCCTGACCAAAGGATCAGAAATGACGCGCACTATCGTTGCATCAGCTACCCGCGAAATCATCATTGGCTTCGATCAACCCTTTTGCGTGATCGGCGAACGGATCAACCCGACCGGGCGCAAGAAGCTCGCCGCTGAAATGATTGAAGGTAATTTCGATACCGTGATCAAAGATGCACTCGAGCAGGTGGCCGCAGGCGCGACGATGCTCGATGTCAATGCGGGCGTGACCTCCGTCAATCCGAACGAGACCGAACCGGGCCTGTTGGTGCAGACGCTCGAGATCGTCCAGGGTCTCGTCGATGTGCCGCTGTCGATCGACAGCTCGGTGACGGCAGCGATAGAGGCCGCCCTGAAGGTCGCCAAGGGCCGTCCCCTTGTTAACTCGGTGACCGGCGAGGAAGAGAAGCTTGAAGCGATCCTGCCGCTCTGCAAGAAGTACGATGTGCCCGTCGTTGCGATCTCCAACGACGAGACCGGTATTTCCACCGATCCAGACGTCCGCTTCGCCGTTGCCAAGAAAATCGTCGAGCGCGCCGCTGATCACGGCATCAAACCACACGACATCGTTGTCGATCCGCTCGTCATGCCGGTCGGCGCCATGGGCACGGCGGGTTTGCAGGTCTTCGCGCTGCTGCGCCGGCTGCGGGAAGAGCTTAAGGTCAATACGACCTGCGGCCTCTCCAACATTTCCTTCGGCTTGCCGCATCGCCACGGCATCAATGCCGGCTTTATCCCGATGGTGATTGGCGCCGGTATGACATCGGCAATCATGAACCCCTGCCGACCGCAGGAGATGGAGGCCGTCCGCGCCGCCAATGTTCTGAATGGCACTGATCCGAATTGCACCAATTGGATCATGACCTACCGCGACTACAAACCGGCTGAAGGCGGCCATGTCGCTGCGGCTTCGCCCGCACCCTCTGCCGGCGGCGGACGTCGCGGTGGACGCGCGGCACGCGCCGGTATCGCAGCAGCGAGGGAATGACCATGTTGCCAAGCCGCCGTCTTTCACATGACCTTGCAACGCTCTGGTTTCAGGCGCCCTTCGTCGTCGCTATCAGGATGCAGGAAATGGCGACGGTCATGATATCAGGTGGAACGGGCAACATCGCAGAATTTCACCGCATGGTGACCGAGAAGCTGGCGGCTGCGGCGGAAAGTGCCATGGCCGCCAACCTGCAGATCTACAGTCAATGGGTTTTCACTATGACCTCGACCGCGCGTTCGTCGCAGCGTGCAGCTGACGCCGTCGTCGGATCTGCCGTGAAGCCCTACAGCAAGCGTGTCCGCTCCAATGCGCGCCGGCTGTCGAGAAAGAAAGCCTGATCCGTGGCCGAAGACAGTGCCAATCCGCTCGTCCTCTTCATGCCTTCCGGCAAGCGTGGCCGTTTCCGCGTCGGAACGCCGGTGCTGGAAGCAGCACGCCAGCTTGGCGTCTATGTCGAAAGCGTGTGCGGTGGACGCGCCACTTGCGGGCGGTGCCAGGTATCGGTTCAGGAAGGCCATTTTGCCAAGCACAGGATCGTATCGGCCAATGATCATCTGTCGCCGATCGGCCCCAAGGAGCAGCGTTACGCATCGGTACGGGACCTGCCGGAGGGGCGCAGGCTATCCTGCTCCGCCCAGATCCTGGGTGACCTCGTCATTGATATCCCGCAGGACACGGTCATCAACGCGCAGGTGGTGCGCAAGGCTGCTGACGAGCGCGCCATCCCCCGCGATGCCGCCGTTCACATGTGCTACGTCGAGGTGGATGAGCCGGACATGCACAAGCCGCTCGGCGATCTCGATCGGCTGAGGGCGGCAATTGCCGCCGATTGGAAATATGAGAACCTCGAAG
The DNA here is from genome assembly GCF_041357635.1 of Sinorhizobium sp. CB7. NCBI lineage: Bacteria > Pseudomonadati > Pseudomonadota > Alphaproteobacteria > Hyphomicrobiales > Rhizobiaceae > Sinorhizobium > Sinorhizobium sp. CB7. Next base: position 246,099 of record NZ_JAULLL010000002.1, on the reverse strand, counting down.
TCGATTTCAATTTGATCCCGCAGGTGCAGTCCGTTCTGCGCAAGGGCGAATGGAAAGTAACCGCCGCTATCCATAAGGATCACGAGAACGATCGACCGCGTCTCGTCGCGCTCTATCCCGGCCTGAAGAATGGGGCCTATGGTATTGCCTGCGATATCGGCTCCACGACGATCGCTATGCACCTCTCGTCACTGCTTTCGGGCAGGACGGTCGCGTCAGCCGGAACGCAGAACCCGCAGATCCGTTTCGGCGAGGATCTGATGAGTCGTGTCTCCTATGTCATGATGAACCCGGACGGGCGCGAGGCGATGACCAATGCCGTTCGGGAAGCCTTAAACGGATTGATCGACAAGGTCTGCGCCGATGGCGGCGTATCACGCACCGACATTCTTGATGCCGTCTTCGTCGGCAATCCGATCATGCATCATCTCTTTCTCGGCATCGATCCGACGGAACTCGGAGGCGCACCTTTCGCGCTTGCCGTCTCCGGCGCTGTTCAACTGAGATCAGCCGAGATTGGCCTTTCGATGAATGCCGGCACGCGCGTCTATATGCTCCCCTGCATTGCCGGCCATGTCGGCGCGGATGCCGCTGCTGCAACCCTATCGGAAGGTCCTCACCGTCAGGACGAGATGATGCTGCTTGTCGATATCGGCACCAATGCCGAAATCGTCCTTGGCAACCGCGAACGCGTCGTCGCGGCCTCTTCACCGACAGGACCTGCCTTCGAAGGCGCGGAAATCTCGAGCGGCCAACGTGCCGCCCCCGGTGCCATCGAGCGGATCCGCATAGATCCTGTGACATTGGAGCCGCGCTTCCGTGTCATCGGCATCGATCCCTGGTCGGACGAACCGGGCTTTGCCGAAGCGGCCGGCAGGATCGGCGTCACCGGTATCTGCGGCTCCGGTATTATCGAGGTGATCGCCGAAATGTTCCTCGCAGGCATCATTTCCGAAGACGGCGTCGTCGATGGCTCGCTTGCGACGCGCTCGCCCCGCATCATCCAGAACGGCCGCACCTTCTCTTACCTGGTTCATGATGGCGAGCCGCGCATCACCGTGACGCAGAACGATGTCCGCGCGATCCAGCTCGCCAAGGCGGCGCTTTATGCCGGCATCAAGCTACTGATGGAGAAGCAGGGAGTCGGTCACGTCGATCGCATCGGGCTTGCCGGCGCCTTCGGCACCTTCATCGATCCGAAATATGCAATGATCCTCGGTCTCATTCCGGACTGTGCCCTCGATCATGTGAAGGCGGTCGGAAACGCTGCCGGCACCGGCGCACGCATGGCACTCCTCAACCGGGGCTACCGCCGCGAGATCGAGGAGACGGTCAGGAAAATCGAGAAGATGGAGACGGCGCTGGAATCAAGGTTTCAGCAGCATTTCGTCCATGCCATGGCCTTGCCGAACAAGGTCGACGCCTTTCCGGAGCTCTCCAAGGTCGTCAAGCTCCCGGAACGCAGGATGCAGAGCGATGATATTGCGGGCGAAGGTGGGGGCCGCAGGCGGCGTCGCAGCCGCGAATAGAGCAATTCCAGAAAAAATGCGAAGCGATTTTCCTTCGGAACTGGGTAAAAACAAAAGATTAGAGCGGTCCTGCGAAAAGCTGAACCGCCCTAACTTCCCGCAGTCAATTCAAGCGGCGCGCGCAATTTCGACAAAGGCGAAACGGATGCTGTCTGCCACAGCCTGCATCGGACCGCTGAGCTGCGATGCGGTCAGCAGGCGGATGTCGAAGGAAGTCAGTTCCGGCAGACCTTCGTTGGGCCCGAGAATTCGCATATCCTCGGTAACGTAGGAGCGCGGGAACGGCGCTATGGCCAGATCCGAAAGAACCGCGGCGCGCTGTGCCATGGTATGGGCGCTCAGAAAGGCAACACGATAGGGCCGTTTGTTTCTCTCAAGCTGCGCCAGCGCTTCGGATCGCCAGATACATCCCTCCTCCCAGATTGAGATCGGGAGCGGATCCCGGCGGTGCGCCGTGCCACACTTTGCCCCGGCCCAGACCAGTCGTTCGGTATAGATTACCTCGCCATCAGTCGGAAACGGCCGTGTCGCACAGTTGATCAGCGCCAGATCCAGCCGTTGCTCCTCCATGCGCTTCTTCAGATTGATGCTCATGTCGACGACGACATCCACCATGATGCTCGGATAGGTCTCTGCGAAACTCTTCAAGATATGCGGCAGCAGCCGTTCACCGATATCGTCCGGAGCGCCAAGCCGCACGACGCCGCTGAGCTCAGGCATGATGAAACGCGAAACCGCCTCATTGGACAGCGCCAGAATGCTGCGGGCATAGGCAAGAAGCATCTCACCGTGATGCGTCAGGCTCACTGAACGTGCATCACGCAAGAAGAGCGTAGCGCCGAGCTGTTCCTCGAGCTTTTTGATCTGCATCGAAACGGCCGAAGGGGTACGCAGCACTGCATCCGCAGCGGTCGAGAAGTTTCCCGTTTCCGCAATTGCGACAAAGGTCCTCAGGATCTCGTTGTCAAGCAGCGGAAGGGGGCGACGGAAGGGAATGTTCATGGCCATATCTTTCAATATTTCTGAACTTAAGGACCATATCATTTCATTTGTCTGAAAGTCAACGCGGGAGCATATTAGCGGATAACGAAATCAGAGAGTCTTCCCAAGGAGGCTGTGATGACTGGAATAGCACTTCACGACGTATTGCAGTTTGCTCGTCTCTACCGCGCACGGCAGCGCCAGCAAACGGCAATGCAGCGAACCCAGCGCGAAATGAACCTGCTGCCGAAACACCTGTTGGATGATGTCAACGCCCTCGGCCTGCCGATGGACCCTGCGCTGACAAAGCGAGCCCGTTATGTTTCGGCGAACAGTTCAAGAAATTTCATCACACCCATAAGATCCATTACCTTGATTGATGGGTAAGCCGTGAGCATATCAGTAGCCGAAAGGTCGCGACCCTTTTGGCTTCGACCCGAAAGGAACCTGACATGACGACGATCCACTACATCAGCACTGGAAAGGGACCGGCTTCCCTTGTTCCCACGCAGAGCAGCTCTACGCATGTTTTCGATTTTGCCCGAAAACTGGCAAGGCGCTGGCACCGCTGGCAAACGCAGCGGGAAATCGAGTCCATGCCTTTCGAAATCCGCAAAGATATCGGCTGGCCTACTGCCTACGAGGATGAGGCTCGCAGGACCATGCAATGATTGCGACATTGATTGAAGATCAAGGGCGGCACGCGATTGACGGTGCCGCCCGGACAGTTTGAACACGTAGATTTTTTTCCTTTGGATTTCATGCATCTAATTGGGCTTTGAGCCCCGATGAACGCGCATTGGCTCCCGCCAAAGTGATGCGAAGACGGCCCGTGGCGGCGATGTCGCAAAGAATACACTTCCCCGGCGCGTTTATCCATGCGAATGTCGCTTTTAGACCATCGGCGTGACGCTTTCCGCGCAAGGAATACGGGATCACCGCCGAGCATGGGTTTTCTGACATGAGCAAGATGCCGACGAAGACGCGTTCACTGGTTTTTTTCCTTGTCCCGCACTTCACCATGCTGCCCTTTTCGGCGGCAATCGAGACGCTGCGGATTGCTAACCGCATGCTGGGTTATTCCGCCTATTCATGGCGGCTGGCTTCGGTCGATGGACAGAAGGTCTATTCCTCCTGTGGCATTGGCATAGAAGCCAATTCCTCGCTTGCCGACGAGCGACGCTATCTCGGTGGCGAAAACCGTCCCAACATGGTTCTTGTCTGTTCAGGGATCTATGTCGAGGAGTTCCACAACAAGTCCGTCAATGCCTGGCTGCGCGAATCCTATAATCGCGGCGTCGCCGTAGGCAGTCTCTGTACCGGTGCACATGTGCTTGCACAGGCGGGCCTGTTGAACGGCAAACGCTGTGCGATCCATTGGGAAAACCTTCCCGGTTTCGCTGAAGCCTTCCCGCAGGCGGAGGTCTATGCCGATCTCTACGAGGTGGACAGCAACCTCTACACCTGTGCAGGCGGGACCGCTTCGCTCGACATGATGCTTAATCTCATCGGCCAGGATTTTGGCGAAAGCCTCGTCAATCGTGTCTGCGAACAGCACCTCACCGACCGCGTGCGCAGTCCTCACGACCGCCAGCGCCTGCCTCTTCGCGCCCGTCTCGGCGTCCAGAACTCCAAGGTGCTGTCGATCATCGAACTGATGGAAAGCAACCTCGCAGAGCCGCTCTCGCTGCTGGAGATCGCCGACGATGCAGGCCTGTCTCGCCGTCAGATCGAGCGCCTTTTCCGCCAGGAAATGGGACGCTCCCCCGCCCGCTATTATCTGGAGATCCGGCTCGATCGCGCTCGGCACCTGCTTGTGCAGTCCTCGATGCCCGTTGTCGAGGTTGCCGTTGCCTGTGGCTTCGTTTCGGCTTCGCATTTCTCGAAGTGTTATCGCGAGCTCTACAATCGCTCGCCGCAGCAAGAGCGTGCCGAACGCAAGCTTACCATGTCAACGGCTCGCACCGGCGTTGTGGTATAACGCTCAGGTCCCGGCATTTGCGCTCTCGCCGCCGCTCTGCTTGGCGGACGCTCATACGTGGAGGCCGCTCGCCAGGGTAAAGCGCAGCAACAGTGTGAGGACGACCAGGCCGATCAATCCGCCGATAAAGACGATCTTGCGCCACCGCGTCCGGAGGATGATTTCTCCTCCCCTGGCCTCTTCGGCGGTAAAGGTCCTCGGCTCCTTCTTCCTGCCATCCTTCGCCATGGCGTCTCTCCATCAGTGGAGTGCGCGCTCCAATTCCCGTCTTGTCATCTTCGACCGGCCCTCGATGCCGCGCTTTTTCGCCTCGGCATAAAGCTCTTCCTTTGTTGGCCCCGACTGTGGAGCGGTTCGCCGCGCCGTTGCCTTTTCCATTGTCCGGCGCTGTGCGGCCTTGCCCTCCTTCTCGGCCTCGGCGGTCTCGCCCTTGCGTTCCTTCGCCTTTGTGCGCTGCAGATTCCTTCTGTTCTCGGCTGGGCTTTCCTGACGGGTGGCGCCGGCTTCGTGAAGAGCGACGGCGATCGCCTGCTTTGGATTCCTTACCTTAGGACCTGAGCCGCGGATTTTCAGCTCGCCATGCTTGAACTCATGCATCACGCGGGCAACCGTTTCCTTCTGTTCCTTTGATTGTCGCGGCATGTCTTCCTCCATCATCCGGTGGCTAAATCGACAGATCACTGCAGGCGGTTTGTCGTCTGTTTGTTCTTGAGACCGTCATGACTGTGAGAGAGAGCGAGTGTCGGTTTTGGTTGTACCTTTACGAAGTCCTGGACCAGCCGGCCTGGTCCGCCTTTTGCAATCGTCGTCCCGCCGTCGGCAAACCAGAGTGCGCCGGTAACATAGCTTGCCTCGTCGGAGGCGAGGAACGCATAGACATTGGCGATCTCTTCGGGCGTGCCGCGACGGCCGAGAACCGTACCGGCGAGCGTCATTTCCTCCATCTGCTCATTCATCGGTCCCGTTTCCTTGTGAGTCCAGGCCGTGTCGATGGGACCGGGGCAGACGCAATTGGCTCGGACGCCATATTTGCCCTGTTCGAAGGCGACGCCGCGCATGAAGGCATGAACGAAGGCTTTTGTGCCGCCATAGGGCGCATTGTTCGGCTCGCCAACTTCGCCGGCCTCGGAGCCGGCCGACAGGACCACGCCTCGGCTTTTCTGCAGATGGGGAAGCGCGAATTTCGTCATCAGGAAGACCGAGCGGATGTTATTGGCGATCGTGAGATCGAAATTCCCGACAGAATAATCCTGACATTCCGCGACCTCGAGGAACATGCCGGCATTGTTGACCAGGATGTCGAGCTTTCCATATTGCCGCACCGCCTGCTCGACGCAGGATCGGGCATGGGCCTCCTCTGAAAGATCGCCGGTATAGGCGACCGCCTCGCCATTTTGGCGCGAAACGGCAGAGGCAACGTCTTCAACCGGATCATCCGGCAGGCCGGCAAGAACGAGCCTTGCGCCTTCGGCCGCGAATTTATGGGCGATCGCTTCTCCGATTCCCGCACCTGCGCCGGTAACGATTGCGACTTTGCCTTCAAGTCTTCCAGCCATGATCAAACTCCTCTTGAAACTCTCTCCAAACCGCTTGGTCCTATCGATGTTCCCCGGAAATTAGGATGATCATGTATTCGGGCAGTTATGCACGGCAGCCATGCGGTGCTAGCAGTCTGATCCCGAGCGGCTTAGCGATATCGCCCAGGCTCGGTGTTGCCAGCCCCGCTCCTTGCGATCGGAATTAATCACGGAACGACTAAGCCGGAAGCGGGTTTTAAACATGATAGTGCTGGTGGTCGATTCTCGCCGAAGCGACCCCACTCCCTCTTCAGCGTCGGGCCAGACAAGCGATGATGAGGTCAGCACGCCCCTCATCAAAGCCGCGTAGCAGCCCTCCCCGCTTAAAGAGGAAGGTGCCCAGAATCGGCGTAGCGGAGGCGGACATGAGCCCAACTTCAACCATGGGAGCCAACGAGCAGGTCGTGCATGTTTCAGCGGGGCCGGTCACGCTCGAAGGCAACCTGTCGCTGCCCGTCGATGCTCGGGGGCTTGTGCTCTTCGCCCATGGCAGTGGCAGCAGTCGGCACAGCCCGCGCAACCGTCATGTGGCGAAACGGCTGAATGATGCGAATCTAGCCACCCTGCTGATTGACCTGCTGACCGCCGAGGAGGAACCGATCGACCAAGTCACGGCCGAGCTGCGCTTTAATCTCGAACTTCTTTCGAACCGCCTGATCCATGCCACGGATTGGCTTGCCGCATCCGGAGATACGTCTACATTGCGCCTCGGCTATTTCGGTTCGAGCACTGGCGCAGGCGCTGCCCTGATGGCGGCAGCCGAACGGCCGGACCAGGCCGCGGCCGTTGTCTCGCGCGGCGGGCGGCCCGACCTTGCGGCGGCGGCTCTGCCACGCGTCCGGGCTCCGACCCTACTCGTCGTCGGGGGCGCGGACACACAGGTGATTGCGCTCAACCGATCGGCGCTGGCTGCACTCCATTGTGAGAAGAAACTCGCGATCGTCCCTGGTGCGACGCATCTGTTCGAGGAGCCCGGCGCATTGGATCAGGTTGCGGACCTCGCAATCCAGTGGTTCCTGAGCCACCTGACCCCGACAGCCTGATGCCGGTATAGGACGGGAAAAGTGTACGCGGTTTTCCGTCAACAGCGGACTCTAGGGACTGCTAATCTTCGCAGGCGAACCTATTGGGTCACCTCTTCCGTCAACTTGGAGTCGGAATAGACTTGGTTGCGACCCTTGTGCTTTGCCATATAGAGAAACTGGTCGGCCGCGTTGAGGTAGTTTTCGAAGGTCTCGTAGCCGGCAATTTCGGCTACACCGATCGAAACGGTCACGGAAAGTTCCTCGTCGTCGACGGTGACCTTCAGCCGTGACAGATCGGCACGGATTTCGTCGCAGATCCTCGTTGCTGCGCGCGAATCCGTCTGGCTGAAGAGAATGGCGAACTCCTCGCCGCCGAGTCGCGAAAGCAGATTTTCGCTGCCCTCGAAAATCGTATTGAGTTTTACGGCCACGGCTCTCAGAACCTTGTCGCCGATCTCATGGCCATAGGTGTCGTTGAGCCCTTTGAAATGGTCTATGTCCAGAATGGCAACGGAGCTAGCTTTACCGTTGCGCAGGCACTCGTTGATGATCTTTGGACCCTGATCATAGAAATACCGACGATTGTAGAGGCCGGTCAGATAATCACAGGCTGCCGCCGCACGAAGCTGCTTGAGCTGCATCAGGGTTTCGACGTTGTTGGCTATGCGGCATTGCAGTTCCTCCACGACGAAGGGACGGTAAATGAAATCGCTCGCTCCCGCCTTCAGGAAACTTGCCGAAAGCATGCGGTCGTTCGATGACGATATACCAATGACGCGCAGCCGGTCCGAACCGTAGCGGTGTCGTATCCGGCGTGTTAATTCATAGCCGTCCATATCGGGCATATGGTAGTCCGTTACGACGAGCTCGATATCGCTAAAAGCATCTAAGGCGGCGAGCGCCTCGAGGCCGGTGCCGGCCTCAGCCACCATGAACTGCTGCGCGCTCAGCAGATCGACGAGGACCTTGCGAGCCGACGGCATATCGTCCACGACAAGAATGCGGGTCTTACGGTTCGAGATCGTCCGCCGAACGGCGGAAACGAGGTTGTCCACGGCGAATTCATTGCCTTTGATGACATAGTCGACGACATTGCGCTCCAAGATCCTGTTGCGCATCTCGCTGTCGAAGGAGCCAGTGAAAACGATCGTTGGAATTCCGTGTTCGATGATATGGTCCAACACTTCGCCATAAGGCGAATCCGGCAGGTTAAGATCGACGACTGCCATCGCGAAGTCGCGCGCTGGCCGGGAAAGTTCGTCCCGAAGTGCCTTGAGGGAGGAGCAATGGGTGACGGCCAATCCCAATTCAGTCTGGAAGCGATGCGACAGGATGGAGGAAAACATTCGGGAATCTTCAACCAGAAGTAAACTCTGGTTTCCGACCCGGAGACTGGGCCGATCCCGAATGACATCTACCTGCAACGCCATGCCTGCCTTACCCCTTTGAAACCGCTAGCGCATCCGAATCCGTCTGCGGTTGTGTGAGCGGCACGATAGCCGAGAGGCTATTGGCGGTGAAGGGGAACATCAACGTAAATATAACCGTGAATTGCAAAAACCTGATCGAGGATGCCCGAGTCATGCCTTCGACTCGTGGCAGTGGCAAATTCTCTCCGTCGCCGGCTTGGCTGCATCAGGCAAAGGCGGCTTCCTTCCTCATGGCTCGGATTTGCAGCAGCGTATCGAGGTTCTGGTTCACGCGGCAGTAGAACTCCTCGTCAATGAAGGGACGCAGGATGAAATCATTTCCACCGGCTTTGAGAAAGCGTGCCGACAACAGGCGGTTGGTCGAAGAGGAGACACCGATGATGCGCAATTCATGCGAGCCGACACTGGCGCGGATGCGCCGCGTCAGCTCAAAGCCGTCAATGTCCGGCATGTTGTAGTCGGTGATCATCAGTCCGATGTCGCGATTGGCTTTTAGCGCATCCAGGGCCTTCGCGCCGCTTTCGGCGGTGCTGACACGGAAATTGTAACGCTTCAGCCGGCTCGACAGCAATGCACGCGCTGTCGGGCTGTCATCAACGATCAGAACGTGATGGCGATGGTTCGTCAAAAAGCGGCAAACGGATTCGGCGAGCAGCTCCACCGCAAAAACATTGTCTTTCAGAATATAGTCGACAACGTCCTTGGCGATCAGCTCGTCACGCATTCCCTCGTGAAAGGTACCCGTAAAGACGATCGTGGGAATGCTGAGGTCTATCAGATATTCAAGCGCCTCGCCTCGTTCAGCCCCAGGGAGATTTATATTGGAAATAGCCAGCCGGACAGGCTCGCTGGATTTATCGTAGGCGAGCTGCAGTTCTTCGAAATTCCGGCAGATCTCCACATCGATGTTGAAGAGTTCTTTCAGCCTCTTTCCGATCATGGATGTAAAGACGTTGGAATCCTCCACAAGGAGAATACGTGCATCAGCAAGCGACTCCCCCGAATACTGCATTCCCGAAATACCTAGAAAAGCCATGATAAACCTTGCTTAAATTCGATCTCCCATAGTCTTTTGATACTACAAAGCGTTTGAGTATTTATTAACTCACTCCTTCTCATTGGAATGAATAAGGCAGCGCAATCAAAGATCGCCCATAAAAAAGAGGCGGCATAAGGCCGCCTCTTTGTTCAAATCTGATGGGTGCTTTACGACACAGTCAGGCCTTGCGAGTGCCACTGATCTTCCTGTCGCGCAATTCTACAGGACGCTCATCATCACTCTCGGCTTGCGCGGTCTTTTCCTCGGGTTGTTCCTCTACGAATGGCCCCTTGCCAGCCTGTGGGGCCGGTAGCTGATGAAAGAGCACATCGCTTTGCGGTAGCGGAATAGAGATACCCTCCTCCTTGAACCGCTTGAGGATGGCAATGCGCAGATTGTTTCGGACAGTCATCCCCTCACCCATATCCGCGAGGTAGAAGCGCAATTCGAAGTCGAGCGTGTAAGTCCCAAAACGCAAGAACTCGACGTGCGGCTCCGGATTGCGCATTACCAGCGGAATATCGTTGACGAGCTCGAGCAGGATATCCATCACCCGCTGTGCATCAGCATCATAGCTGACGGAGACGGGAATTTCCGAACGTCCGATCTTGTTGCGATGGGTCCAGTTGCCGAGCGACGCGTTGATGAGGTCCGAATTCGGAACGATGATCGATTGCTTGCGGAACGTCTCGATTTCCGTCGCGCGCACCGAGATCCGCTTGACGATGCCTTCCGCCGTGCCTGAAACGATGTGATCGCCGACCTTGAAGGGCCGCTCGACGAGGAGGATCAGGCCCGAGACGAAATTGGAGACAATATTCTGCAGGCCGAAGCCGATGCCGATGGAGAGCGCACTGGCGACGAGCGCAAAGCTCGACAGATCGATCCCCGCAGCCGAAACGCCGACGATCGCCGCAATCCCAACGCCGAGATAGCCGATACCCGTCTTGACGGAATTGCGCACCCCAAGATCAACATGGCTGCGCGCCATGACGTTGTTGTCGAGCCAGCGCTGAACCCAACGCGTGAGAAGAAAACCGCCGGCAAAGAGCAGGATGCCGGTGAAAATGCCGACCAATGAAATGCTGATATTGCCGAGCCGAACTTCGGTGAAGAGGCGATAGGCAATGAGCTGCAGGTCTTGAATATGAAAGCCCCACAGCAAAAGAACCAGCGGAACGCCCGTGAGCAGCGCCACGCCGTAGATCCCGAGACCGGCCACAAGCCCGGCCTGATCGATCGCGACCGGTCCGAAATTGAACCGTTCCCGCAAGAAACGCGCTGCCGACGTATCGCTGAAGCTTTCCTGACGGGAGATCGCTTTGCCCGACAAGATACCGATATACATGGTGACGAGGACGGCACCGGTGATGATGAGCTGTGTCGCCATGAAGCGCGCCAGCCCGACATAGCCGCTCAGCGCGGTGAAGATAAGCCCGAAACCGATAACCCGCAGGATGATCGCCATGCCGCGTGGCCACCGGCGTCCCGGCGCATCCGGATCACCGCTCTTGGCAAGCATCGGCTTGCCGAACGAAGCGGCGATGATGATGCCTCCGATGATCAGCGATGCGACAAGGCTCTTGACGACGGTGACGACGACGGGCGAGCCCATGGCCTCGCTGACGCGACTAAGCACGTAATCGAAGCCGTTTACGATCGCCATCGCGAGAAGGCAGGTGCTCAGCGTTCGAGCACCAATATTGGAGAGTTTGACCAGACGCCAGTGCGGCTCGTATGGCGCGAAGACGGCATTCGTCACCCGCCCGACGAAATAGACAAGACCAATCATGCCGAAAAGCGCTGCCAGAATGGGCGCTATGTCGGGCCGCAGAACGTTGAAACTGCTCAAGAAGAAGTAGGAAGTGATCAACAGCGCTGTCAGCGCCATGGTGCGGATCACGGTCGACCAGAATGCGATGGACAGACGACTGAGATAGGAGGGATCTTCAACAGCCTCATTGCGTTTGAGATAGGGACCGAAAAGCCGATATCCGCCCCGCAGCAGGATGAGTGCGGCGCCAAGCGAGAAAAGCAGAGCCGCAAAGAGCGGAATCCGCTTGAACTTCCAGACGAAACCCAACCAGCTCGCCATGGCTTGCCCGAAATTGCTCACCTCCGTCACGAGCGCATGGCCCGCATCATCGAGGACCGAGGTGGAGATTTCCGTGCGTCGCAGCAGAGTGTCGGTGAAAAGCCTGCGCCGCATCTCCGTCGTCTCGCTGCCGAGCTTCGTCGTGGCAGCCGAAAGAGTATCGAGATCACCCGTCAGGGCGTTGATCTGTGTACGCTCGGCTGTCAGTTTGTTGCGCTCGTCGGTCACGATCGCGGCTTCCGGCGGCTGGCCGTCTTTCGGAGGGTCTCCGAGCTCGGTCAAGCGAGCACTGATCTGGTCGAGTCGCTCGCGAAGGCCGGTCGATACGGCACTGATCCTGCGGCTGAGTTCATCGATGTTGGTCGTAAGCCCAACCAGAGCGTCGTCATTGTCCGCATTCTGCTTGGCGCTGTCCTGAAGCGACGTCAGGTCGTGCTTGGCTTTGTCGAGATCGGTGGATGCCTGTTCGATCGGGCCGGCAAGCGGGGCGGCAGCGGGGGCTGAGGCCGGGTCCTGCGCGCACACGGCGCTGCCGACGCTGATCATGGCCAGCAATAGAAAAGTGCGAAAAAGTATTTTCGTCAGCCGCAAGCTTATTTCCCCACCACAATCGGTATCGATGATCAACAGGTCGTATGTGTTGTAAAGCAAAGAAAGGCGACAGGAAGGCAAACAGCTTCAGAACCCGGCATCCGGTCGTGCCAGATATTCGAGTTCTGAAGGCCTGGATGCCCGCCCCAGCATCGCATTTCGATGCGGAAATCGGCCGAAAGTGGCGATCACATCTCGATGGCGCATTGCGTAATCGAGATATTCCGCGTCGCCGAGCGCGGCGAACAGTTCGACCGCCCTCTCCTGTTCGACCAGATCCTCTGAATGTTCGAACGGCATGTAGAAGAAAGCCCGGCACTCCTCGGAGATGGCGAGATCGGCGCTGACAGCCAGGGCATCTTTCGCCTCCTGCAGTGCCAATCCGTCGGTTGCAAAGGCGAGCGCTGTGCCGCGATAGATATTGCGGGCAAATTGATCGAGCACGATAACCGCTGCAAGGCGGTTCGTGGGGTTTGCACGCCAGATGCCGACAACGCCGCCGGCGAGTGCCAGATGCGTATCGCGAAAACGAGCACGGATCTCTTCATCCAGTTCGAGCGATGCTTCGAACCAGTTTTCGCGCGAGCACTCCTCAAACCAGAAGGCGTAGACCTCCTCCGGTGTGCATATAGACATCTGGTCTGCCATGAACTCCTCCGATTCGCTTCTCCGGTAATCTACGCGCAAACCATTGGGCCGCCATCATAATTGGGAAAGGAAGATCCGCCGCAATGGAGAACCAAAATAAAAGCGATTTCTCCGGAGACGCCGCTAAAGGCTTGTCGTCCGGAGTCATGACAAGCTGCGGGCATGGCCGGCTGGGGACAATGAAGCCATCACGCCATTGTGAAGACCAAGGACGCGCGGGTACCCCTATGCTGCGGATCGTAGCTGATTTCCGCTTTCAGACTGGCCGCCATCGCGGCCAGAATCTTACTGCCGAGGCCGGTTCCCTTCGCCGGGATGGAATGATCGAAACCGATGCCGTCATCCTCGACGACCACTCGCAAAATGTCGCCATCGTTGCGTTCGACGACCACGCGGATCTCGCCGGCTGTGCCTTCTGGATAGGCATATTTGAATGCGTTGGTGACCAGTTCGCTGACGATGAGGCCAAGGGTTATGACCCTGTCGGTTGCCAGATTGACCGGTGCGGAGGTCACGGTCAGTCGATGCGGACGCTTGTCGTCACGCATTGAGGTTTCCAGCTCGGCGAGCAGGTTGCTGAGATATTCGTCGATCTGGACCGTTCCCACCTGCCTGTTCGTATAGAGGCGGCGATGGACGCTTGCGATCGCGTTTATCCGCATCTGCGTTTCCTGAAGTGCGTCGATCGCGACCTGATCCGTCATCAATGAAGACTGCATACGCACCAGCGCGGCGGCAAGCCCCAGGCTGTTGGCGATACGGTGATTGACCTCAGCCAACAGCAGTTCCGCCTGATCCCGCTGCTGGCGAATGACTTCCTGAGCGTGGGCTGTCTCGCGGCGGAACCGCGCCCGTTCGAGCCCCTGCTCCAGCGCAGCCACGAGAAGATCAAAATAATCCGCAGAGACGCCCTTGAGAACGTAATCCTCAGCCCCAGCCTTCAGCGCCGCGATGGCGACACCGGTGTCGACGGATGCCGTCGCATAGATGACCGGCGGATGGTCAGGCATCGCGACGATGCGCGGCAGAATGTCGAGTCCGGTCTCTTCCTTCAGGAAGTGGTCAAGGATGACGGCATCAACTCCTCCTTCGGAGAGCCGCGAAAGGCCGCTTGCACCGTCGAAAGCGAGCTCGACGCGGTAGCCGAGCCGCTCTAGGTTCTTGCGCATGAGCGTACCCAACGCCTGGTCATCATCGATATAGAGGATGCATATAGGGCCGCTCCCTTGCCCCTTGCCCTCCTCATCCCTGCGCTCGCTCATTCTGCCTCCGGAATTTTCATGACAGCAACGAACATCCCAAGCTGTTGGATCGCGTGCACGAACTTATCATATTGCATTGGCTTGCTGACGTAGACATTTGCGCCGAGATCGTAACAGCGGGCAATCTCGCGCGGATCATCCGTGGTCGTCAGCACAATGACCATGCACCGCCGCGTATGCTCGTTGCCTTTCACGCGCTCCAGAATGTCGAGACCGCTCATGTCTGGCAAATTGAGATCAAGCAGGATCAGAATCTGCTGACCGCGGCTGACCTCTCCGCTACCATCGAGCCCGAACAGGTGCTCCAGCGCCTCTGCGCCCGTGAGGAATGATCGCATCTCATTCGTCACACCGGCTCTGCGGATGTTTTTCTCGATGAGGCGCGCGTGCCCGACGTCATCTTCGATCATCACGATCTTTACCGCTTCCGGCCTATAGGTCATCCTTAGCTTTCTTTCATCGTCTTCGACAGATCGGCTGCGATCGCGACCCGAAATGTCGTACCTTTATCGAGCACAGATTGCAGACTGATGTCTCCGCCGAGACGCCGCACGAGTGTGCGCACATGCGCGAGCCCGACGCCATCACCCATCGTGTCCTGCTTCCCCGAACGGCGGAAAAGCTCGAATACTCTCTCCTGGTCGCCCTCGGCGATCCCTCTGCCATTGTCACTTATCTCGAAGATTGCAAGCGCCCCCTTGCGCCAGCCGCGAATACCGATCTTCCCTGTTCGCGCAGGGTCCATGTATTTGATGGCATTGTCCAGCAAATTACCGATAATCTGCTGTAACGCCAGCCGATCGGAGCAGACTTCGGGCAGCCGTGTGTCCATGTCGACCGCTATGTTATTCTCGTCGAGACGATGCCGGACTGTTGCGAGCGTTTCATCCAAAAGATCGTTAAGCCGCAGGCGTTCCGGATTCAATTCACGATTGCCGGCGCGTGCGATAACGAGGATCTGGTTGATAAGATTGTCCATGCGTCGCATGGATGATCGAATAAAGCCGAGCGCTTCGGGAATGTCGGTTTCGACCGCCTCGATCGCGGCCTTGCTGTTAGCGTCGGCCGTGCTGGCGCGCGTGGCATTCAGATAGCTGCGGAAAATGCCGCTCGCGCGATCGAGCTCCTCCGTGAAGCCCATGATATTGACCAAAGGTGCGCGCAGGTCGTGTCCGACGATATAGGCGTAGCTCTGCAATTCGTTGTTCGCCAGTTGCAGGCTCTCCGTCCGCTGCGCGACTGTCTCCTCCAGCGTCTCGTTGATCCGCACCAGCTTACGCCTGGCGCGCTCGATCTGGCGGGTGCGGTCGAACATGACTTTCAACACGCCGCCGGCTAGGACCAGCAGCAGAGCCGCGCTCCCCGCAACGATGCTTGTAAGCCATCTCATCGTTGTCCGCAGCGTAGTTATATGTGTCGCGGAATTGGAAATGCCGAGTTGCTGGATTTGCTCGATGATGGCACGGATCCGATCCATGAAGTTGGCGCCGAGAGAAGACTTCACCAGCGCCACGGCGCCCGCCGAATCGCCGCTTCTCTGCAGTTCGATCGTTCGCACGATTTCCGCCAACTTCTGCTTCAACAGGTCCTGCAGTTCATCGATCTCTGACTGCGGCAAACCGAGATCCCGCAGTTGCGGTGCGAGGATCTGGGTCTCGGAAGAAATGCTGCTGAGCGATCTGTTGAATGGCTCAAGATAGCGCTCTTCGCCGGTCACAAGATAGCCGCGCTGGCCGGTCTCCGCATCCTGCACGGCGCTGAAGAGCCTCAGAACACGAAGATTGAGCTGACTGGCCCGAACGGCACTTTCTGATTCATCCGCCGCGCGATCGGCGAGATAGAGAGCACCAAGCACAGTGGAAAAAAGGACGATTGCACCGGCGCTAAGCAGCACTGGCACTGATCTGAAGAGCGCGGAACTAAGACGTACCATTGCCGGCGACGTTTGGACCCCTACCCGTCGGACTGACATCCGAGCAGGCCGTTAAAATGAAGCTGGAATTTATGAAGCACGCACAAACCCGAACTACAAACGCACGATCCAGTAAATGGTTCCCGCGATGGGCGAGGATTTTAGTTCAACGCGAACTTGATTGCTTGCCGCGATGACCGGAAACTTCTGCTCCAGCGTCGTACGGCAACTGTAGAAACCGGAGTGACGAAACAACGCCGATGAAGCCGACCACGAAAAACGCCCAGCGAAAATCGATCAATGCGGTTTCAGCGCCTCCGCGAAGGAGCCGCGAAACATTCAGCAGCGCCGCCGCGACCGCGACGCCGAGAAGCATGGCGACCTGTTGCAGCATGCTGGAAAGGGTCGAGGCGGAGCTGCGCTGAGTCGGATGAATGTCGGCGAATGCTAGCGTGTTCAGCGCCGTGAATTCCATCGACCGTGAAAGTCCGGCCAAAAGCAGCAGCGCGAAAACCACGATTTGCGGCGTGGACGGTGAAAGCAGCCCGCAGGCCATGATCGAAAACGAGGCGATCAGACCGTTGAACGCGAGGACTGCGCGGAAGCCCAACAATCTCAAAAGCGGCGTGGTCACCACCTTCATCCCGAGGTTGCCGACAAAATAGACAAGCAGATAGGTCCCCGCCTCGATCGCATCCATGCCGAAGGCGACTTGAAAGAGCAGCGGCAGAAGAAAAGGGGTGGCATTGATGGCAACGCGGCTGGCTGTTCCAGCAGAGAGCGTCGATATCGAGAAGGTCTGAATTCGAAAGGCAGAAAGATCGAGCAGCGGCCTTTCAACGCGCAGGAAATGTCGGGTGGCCATGACCGAGGCGAGAATGCCGACGATGAAAAGCACGACGATCAGCGGCAATGCGACCGCGCCTCGAACCGAGAGCTCAAGCCCGGCAAGCAGCGCCGTAAGCCCCGTGGCGGACAGTAGAAAGCCACAAATATCGAGCTTGCCGGGATTGCTCTCGTGCTGCTCCGGAACGAAGCGTAGCACGAGAGCCAGCCCAAGAATGCCGATCGGAATATTGATCAGAAAGTTCCAATGCCAGCTGGCATAGGTCGTAATGAAGCCGCCGAGGACTGGGCCGACGACCGGAGCTGTCAAGGCCGGCCAGGTGATGAGTGCAATTGCTTGCACGAGCTCGGATTTGCGGGCGTTTTTGAGGACGATGATGCGTCCGACGGGCGTCATCAATGCGCTGCCCGCCCCCTGCATCGCGCGGGCGACAACGAATTCCGCCAAGCCTCCGGAAAGGCCGCAAACCAGCGAGGCAAGCGTAAAGACGGCGATCGCCCACAGAAAGACCCTGCGCGCGCCGAAGCGGTCGCCGAGCCAGCCCGACAGCGGAATGAACGCGGCCATCGTCAGCATGTAGACGGTAATGCCGATGCTCATGGCGACGGGTTGCACTCCGAAGGACTGCGCCATCTGCGGCAGAGACGTGGCGACGATCGTTCCGTCCAGGATCTGCATGAAGAAGGCAACCGCCACCACCAGCGCTACAATTCTCGCCTGCCTCCCATCGCCCGTCTTTTGCGTATTTTCCGTCGTCTGAACCGCAGTCATCAATCTACCAACGAACAATGCGTGGCGAGGAACTCGCCGAATGAAAGGAGCGAAGCCGAAGCGGAAAGGAAAACCCGGCCCGGTAGCAGCAGGAGGCCCACGCAAGAAAAGCGCGAATGAACCACGCGTGATGTGAATACCTCTGTTAATCCCGGTGGAAAAGCCTAGTTTTCGCTTTTATTGCCATTCCGTTAAGCGTATCCGAACGAAAGGTCGCCGCAATCGCATGGCTATGCGATTGCGGCGACGGCATCCAAGAAACTAGGTCCTATTGATTCGCGTCCACTTCCTTGTAGGCGGCGTCTAGATAGGATGTGTCGATCCACTTGTCGTAGTCGACCGAACCCTTCAACAGCTTGGCTTCCGCCATGAACTGTTCTTCGCCCCTCAGCGATCGCAGCGCCTCCGGCGTGATCCGTGGGTCCTGATGGAAGACGTTGTCCTTATAGCTCTGACGCACCGATTTTTCCGAGGACTTGGTTTCGTCGACGAAGATCCTGATCGTCTCCTCCGGGTGCGCGTCGGCCCACCGCGCGGTCTCGATATCGACCTTCAGAATACGCTTGACGATATCAGGATATTTACGGGCGAATTCGCCGTTGACGGAGATCAGGAACGGTGCAGACCATTCGGGATGCGAGCTCGCGTCAAGGATGACACGGGCCTGTCCGGTTTCCACCAGCTTTGCGGCCACGTCGCCGCTTTCGACCACGGCGTCGACGTCACCGCGCACAAGGGCCGGGCCGGATGCGTCGAAGGCAAGGTTCAGGGATTCGACGTCGGCGAGCGTCAGGCCTATCGATTTCAGCGCCTTGGCGAAGGTTGAATGGCGGACGGTCCCAGTCAGATAGGCGACCTTCTTGCCTTTCAGATCCTCCAGCGTCTCGATCGGAGAATCTGCGCGCACGATGACTGCCGAGCCATTCTCCTTGACGAAGCTGGAGAGACCGATCGCCTTTACGTCCGCGCCGGCAGCCGCCACGCGCAGGGCCGGATTATTGCCGGTATAGATGACCTCGACGGCGCCCGTCGCAAGCGCCGTGGTTGCTTCCGAGCCGCCATTGGTAAACGCGATGAACTCGACCTTGATACCGTCCTTCTCGAATTCCTTTGCGAGCGTGCCGTTATGACGCTCGAGGATGAACTTGAGGTGGCCGGGAGCGGTACTGCCGACGCGAATGACATCCGGCTTCTCTTCCGCAAAAGCCGAAGCAGAGAAAATCGCCGTACCTATTGCGGCCACCGCAAGGCCCTTGACCAAAGAACGTCGTAGCAAGGTGAGGTTGATGTTTGTCATGAATGGTCCCCTTGGAGAAGATGAATGGATCAGGCGTGCGAGATTTCGGAATGGCCCTTCCAGGCCGTGGCCCAGCGCTCGAACCAGACGAGCATGTAGTTCACCAGGAGGCCGATTGCCGTCATGGTGAGGATGCCGGCATACATGTCCGCTGCTTCCATCATGAGTTGCGATTGCTGGATCAGGAATCCGAGACCGGATTTGGCGGCGAGCATTTCAGCGCCGATGACGGCGAAGATCGAGGATTTGACCGCCAGCCGGGCGCCGGAGACGATCGAGGGAATGCTCGCCGGAAGGATGACCTTGCGGAAGAGATCGAGATCGGACGTACCCATCGAACGAGCAGCCTTGAGCAACAGCGGATCGACGGATTTGACGCCGCTGATCGTATTGATCAGCAGGAAGAAAACCGAGGAATAAAAGGTGATGGCGATTTTGGATGCCTCACCGATGCCGAGCAAGAGGATGAACACCGGAAGCAGCGCGAATTGCGATGTGTTGCGCAATGTCTGGACCAGAAGATCGGAAACCTTTTCGAAGAGTGTATAGCGCCCCATCAGAAACCCGAGCGGCACCGCGACGACGGTCGCGAGCAGAAAGCCAATCGCCGCGCGCTGCAGGCTGATGCCGATATTGGCCGAGAGCGTCCCGTCGAGAAGCATCGCGTACCAGGCCTCGCAGACTTCGGTGAGCGGCGGAAAGAAGATACGGTTCAGCCAGCCTGAACGCGGCGCGATTTCCCAGAGCGCAAAGAAGATCACGAGCAGCGGCAAGCCATAGGTAAAGGTGCCGAATTCAAGGCTATGCCCGCCCCTGCTTCTGGCGGGCGCACGCCTGCGCCAAAGCGGCCAAAACCCTGCGCCGAGGCCTGTTTTGTCACTGACATATGCCATGGTCTACTCCGATTTCAGTGAGCGTAGGCGGGCGAAAGCGCCCAGTCCTTCTGCGCCTTGTTGACTTCGTCCCGCAGCGCTTCCCAGACGCGGCCGCGATGGGCATTGAATTCCGTGCTGGCGCGAATGTCGCCGTCTCGTGGGCGTGGGAGGTCGATATCGATGATTTCCTTGACTGTGCCTGGACGAGCGGTCATGACCACGATCCGATCGGCAAGATAGATCGCCTCGTCGATCGAATGGGTGACGAAGATCACCGTCGTGTTGATCTTCTCCCATATCCGCAGCAGCTCGGCCTGAAGGATCTCGCGCGTCTGCGCGTCCAACGCTGCGAAGGGCTCATCCATCAGCAGCACTTCCGGATCGGTTGCAAGCGCGCGGGCGATCGCCACGCGCTGCTGCATGCCGCCGGAAAGCTGGTTGGGAAAGCGATCCTCGAAGCCGGAAAGGCCGAAGAGCGAAAGGAAATAGCGCGCCTTCTCCGTGCGCTCACGCTTCTGCACGCCACGCACTTCCAGCGCATATTCGATATTGGCAAGCGCCGTGCGCCATGGAAATAGCGCATATTGCTGGAAGACATAACCGGTTTTCGGATCAGGCCGGACGATCTTTGCGCCGTCGATATGAACGACGCCCTCCGACGCCTGGGTCAGTCCGCCGATGATGTCCAGAAGCACCGACTTGCCGCTTCCACTTGGACCGACAAGGGTAATGAATTCGCCCTTGCGGATCGTCAGGTCAACGCCATCCAGGACGGTGATTTGATTGGATTCACGGCCATCGATGTTGACGTATTGGCCAGGTTTGAGCTGAAACGTCTTGTGGACGTCAGTGACTGTGATGCGGTCCATTTCCTGCTCCATGCTTTCCGGCTTTAGACCTGTGCGACGCGAATGCGATGGGTCGGATCCCGCTCTGAACCACCGGGTTTGCCACGCTTCCACCCAAGCGCTCTCGAATAACTGCCGAAGAGCCCGCGCCTCTCGACTTCCTCCTCGCTGATCGCAATCGGGCCGTCCGCCCGTTCGGCCACGTAAAGCGCGTCCGTCGGACAGTAGATTTCGCAAAGGAAGCAGGTCTGGCAGTCGTCCTGCCGCGCGATAACGGGCACGCCATCGGCAAAATCGAAGACATTCGCAGGACAGACTTTGACGCAGATATCGCACTCGATGCAGCGCCCTGCGGAAATGATCTCGATCATGATGCGAGCTCCTCGCGGCGCTCGGCCTCGCCGCCCACACGCACGTCGTCGACGCCGGTCAGAACGATACGGCGCGTGAAGGCGGGGTCGTTGCCCTTGAAATCGGAACGGCGATGCATACCGCGGCTTTCTTTGCGCGCGAGTGCGGCCATTAGCGACCAGCGTCCGGAGGCGGCTATGGCGGCAGCCTCACGGCTACGCAGCCGATCAGCACCATCGCCGGCCAGATGGTTTCTTACATCGCTCCAGAGAGCATCGAGACGATCGTAGCTCGCCTGAAGCCGTGAACCTTCGCGGAAATAGTTCCTTTCAAGTGGAATAACCTCGGCACGAACGGCATCGATGACATCCCCGGCCGTGAGATCTTTCCTAACGGCGCCGGAGGCGCGCAATCCGGCTTCGCCGAGCGGTCTGGATAACGCACGGAAAGCCTTGTCTTCGCGCCGCTTCGCATGGCTCGATGCACCCTGCCCGGCCCACCAGCCGCTGGCGATCGCCCAGGAGGAATTGACCGCGCCGCCACCGGACACCGCACCCGTCATATTCTCCCGGCTGGCCGCATCACCCGACACGTAAAGACCCGCGACACCGGTACCGCAATCGGAAGTCGCTACGCGAATGCCGCCGGTACCACGCACCGTGCCTTCAGCCTTGAAGGTGACGCGGAACATCTCCTTGAACGGATCGATCGGGGCGCGATCATAGGGAACGAAACAGTTCGGCTGGCCCCGACGAAGCCATTCCTGCAGGGCCGGTTCAGCCTGGTCGAGGATGGCATAAACCGGAGCCTCGATCATCGCCCTGGCGATCTCTTTTTCCCGCTCGCCAATGCCGTTCGAAAGATGATTGCCGTCGCTGTCGAGGATCGGTGTACCATCCTGGCGATAAAAGGATGCCCAACGGAACGGCAACCCTTTGTTTAGCGACGAACCATAGGGCGCCAGCGTGTACTTGCCGGTGAATTCCATGCCGGAAAGGCTGGCACCGGCCTCCGCCGCCATCAGATAGCCGTCACCGGTCAGTGACGTTGCGCCGAGAATGCGCTCATGAAAGGCGCAGCCACCCGTTGCAAGCACGACAGCATGGGCATCGACGCGCCAATCGCGATTGCGCTGGCGGTCGATGCCTGCCGCCCCAGTCACAGCCTCTCCGTCGGAATAAAGTTCAAGAGCCGGATGATGATCGAGGACGGTAACACCCGCGAGCAGCACGCGACGACGCATAAAGGCCATGTAGTCTGGTCCACGCAGATTGGCGATATAAAGCTTGCTTTCGTCGTCGCTCGGGAAGGGATAGCCCCATTCGGCGAGCTTCAGCAGGTTCTCGTAGGCGCGGTCGACACAACGCAGCATCCAGCGTTGGTCGCCAAGATTGCCGGTACGCTGCCAGCGCCGCTCGACGATCTGCTGCCGGTTCTCGCCGGACGGTACGCACCATGTGCCGGTATTGGAAGGGGCGGTTGCGCCACTGGTTCCAAGATAGCCCTTATCCGCAAGGATAACACGCGCGCCGTTCTCGGCCGCCGCAAGCGCCGCCCAGGCGCCTGAGGGGCCACCCCCGATCACAAGCACGTCCGCCTGAAGATGCAGGGGATCGCTGCCCGCCGAGTCTCTACGCTTCAGCGACATTCGATGTCTCACAAAAATGCAAGGGAAAAGGCGGCTGCAGTCAGCCGCCGCGACAGCCCGTCACGCAGCCTTGGAGGACCAGGACGGTTCGTTGCCGGGCTCCCACTTGATGTTGCAGCCGATCGAGGGGATCTGATCTTCGGCGGGCTTCGCACCGGCGATAACGGCGTCCGCGGCAGCACGGAGATCCGCTCCCGTCACTTCCTTGCCGTTGCCCGGACGGGCATCATCGAACTGTCCGTGATAGACAAGCCGGCGATTGCCGTCGAAGAGGAAGAAGTCCGGTGTGCAGGCAGCGCCATAGGCCTTGGCGACGCTTTGAGACGCATCCTTGAGATAAGGGAAGGAATAACCGACCTTTTCGACCTCTTCGCCGATTTTGGCAAGCGATTCCTCGGGATGCGCCTTTGCGTCGTTGCTATTGATTGCCACAATCCGCAGGCCTTTTGGGGCATATTCACGGGCAAATGCTGCAAGCTGTTCACGGATCAGGAGAACGAAGGGGCAGCGGTTCGAGATGAAGGCGACGAGCAAAGCCGGTGTCCCATCGAAATTGGAAAGCTTATGAAGCGCACCGTGAGCATCGGACAGGATGAAATCCGCGGCCTGGGTTCCCAGGGAAATTGCATTGGATTCGGTCTTTGGCATTTAAATCCCCTACGTGGAGCAATTCGCCGGCCGGAGGCCGGTTGTGGAATGATGAACTCCTTAAATCTATAAATTTTATCGTTTATTTACAGGAAGATTTTTCTGCCATTTGGCGAAATGGTGAAATTTTCGCCTGATCTAGGGGTAAAACAGAATTGACGCAGTTGTTGGCATCGGAGCTTGGCGAAATCGATAGAACCGTGATGTCGCGTGAGCGATCGGATCTATCCTCACGATCACTTGATAGTTTCGCGATGGAACCGTGATGAGCCGATGGAAGTTTTCGCGCCGTTAGCAACATGCTCACAGAGAGGATCAAATGTTTACCCGCATTCTCGCAATCTCCACACTTTCCCTCCTCATGGCCTCCGGTGCTTTCGCTGCAGGCACCAAACTGTCAGCCGACATGTCGGACCCGAATGCGCATGAAGCCACCGGCCCCTGGACCACGCTTCACAAGACTTCCGCTGGCGTGGATCGGACCGTCACCAACAGCATAACCCCTGACCATCGCAACTGCAGGGATATGCCCGGCCCGCAGAACGTCACGAGCCTCGCTGACTCGCATACAACCCAGAGTCGCAACTGCGACTGATACGGAACGACGCAGTAAACGAAGGCCGGGGTCCCCCCTCCCCGGCCTTTTGATTTATCGGTTGCATTGCAACCGATTCCCTCATGTCTTCCTCAAAGACACGTGATAAGAGGAACCCATGAGAACAGCGCCCGCCCTCAAATTCGTCGCCTGGATTATTCTTGCGGCGATCTTCATCGTTTCAATCGCTCCGGTATGGGTCGAGCCCACACTGGTGATCTCCGAAAATACCGATCGCGCCCTGGGCTTCCTGATGGCGGCCTTCGCATTCATTCTGGCCTATCCCCAAAGACCTATCCGGCTCGCGGCTCTTCTGATCTGCGCAGCCGTCATCTCGGAGCTGCCTGAATTTTTGTGGCCAGGAAAGCATGCGCTCGTCGAGGACGCTATGGCAAAGTCTGGCGGTGTCGTCCTGGGCGTCACCTTCGGTTGGCTCTTCAACCATATAAGGCCAGGCCTCAAGCGCCACTTTCCCAGCCCCTACGACCAATGAGCTTACAACCTGCCTCAAAGCCGGTTGGCGGGGTCGCATTTGCGCTATAAGGATGTCTCGCGAGTCTTAACCCGGTCCGTTCATCCATGGTTATCCTGCGACGTTAAATGAGACCAAATCCCCTTGCCGTTTTGGTCATCGATGAAAACCGCCTCCGCGCCTCGATCATTGAGGCGGGCCTGCGTGAGGCCGGTTATGAAAACGTCACTCTCATCCATGACATCAACGGAATCGCCCGCAAGATCGGAGAGATCAATCCCGATGTGATCGTCATCGATCTGGAAAACCCCAATCGCGACATGCTCGAAAACATGTTTCAACTGTCGCGCGCCGTAAAGCGGCCGATCGCCATGTTCGTCGACAGGTCCGACGAGGCGTCGATCGAGGCGGCCGTGGAGGCAGGTGTTTCCGCCTATATCGTCGATGGTTTGAAACAGGAGCGGGTCCGGCCGATCCTGCGCATGGCGATCAGTCGCTTCAACGCCTTCGCCCGCCTTAACCGCGAGCTCGAGGAGACACGCGGCGAACTGGAAAACCGGAAGGTGATCGATCGCGCCAAGGGACTGCTGATGAAATCAAGGGGACTTTCGGAAGAGGAAGCCTACGCCCTGATGCGCAAGACGGCCATGAACCAGAACCGCAAAGTCATTGAAATCGCGCAGAGCCTCCTCACCGCTGCCAGCCTGCTCGATCCGGGAGGGAACACATGACGACGCACGCGATCACGGCCGGGTTTCTTCCCCTGCTCGACAGCGCCCTCCTGGTCGTAGCCAGAGAAAAGGGCTTTGCCGCGGAGGAGACGGTCGATCTCGTGCTGGTCCGCGAAACCTCCTGGGCCAATATTCGCGATCGCATTGCCGTCGGCCATTTCAACGCCGCCCATATGCTGGCGCCCATGCCGATTGCCGGGAATCTCGGGCTGACGCCTCTTGCATCACGCATGATCGCGCCTCTGGCGCTCGGCCTCGGCGGGAATGCCGTCACGGTCTCGAACGGCCTTTGGTCCCAGATGGCAGCCCATGGTGCGAGCGATGATCTCGACGCTGCCCGAAATGGCGCAGCGCTCAAGGCAGTTGTCAGCGACCGCAGACGGGCGCCCTTGCAATTCGCTGTCGTCCATCCGCATTCAGGACATAACTACGAGCTGCGCTATTGGCTCGCCGCATGCGGCATTGATCCCGACCGCGACATCGAGATCATCATCTTGCCGCCGTCCGAAATGGCCGATGCGCTCGGTGCCGGAAAGATCGACGGCTACTGCGTCGGCGAACCCTGGAACACGGCTGCTGTTGCCGGCGATCACGGGCACATAGCGACAGTGAAGGCAGCGATCTGGAAATCCAGTCCGGAGAAAGTGCTCGGCACCCACGCCGATTGGGCCGATAGCCATCCTGAGGCGCTGGCCGCCCTCCTGCGGGCGCTCTATCGCGCAGCCCTCTGGTGCGCGAACCCCGGCAATCGCGAGGCTTTGGCCGAAATTCTGGCCAAACCTGCCTATATCGGACGTCCTGTCGAGTGGCTGCTGCCGGCGCTTTCGGGCGAGTTGCGGGTCGGTGGAGGCAAGATCGTCAAGATCACCGATTTCTTCGTTCCCCAGGCCAAGGCGGCGACCTTTCCCTGGAAGAGCCATGCGCTGTGGTTCTATACCCAGATGGTGCGGTGGGGACAGGTCGCACACAATGCACGAAACGAAGCTATTGCGCGCGATACCTATCGGCCCGACCTGTATCGCTCGGCGCTGAAGCCGCTCGGCGTGCCCCTTCCGGGCGCCAGCGCCAAGGTGGAGGGCGCATTGCGGACGGAGACTCCTGTCGGTTCCTCGGACGCCAGCTTGACACTTGGCCCGGACGGCTTCTTTGACGATGGCCTGTTCGATCCGGACAAGGTCGATGACTATATCACAGCGCAGACCAACACTTGAGCACTCTGGATTGCTGCACGATTATTGTGCATAGCAGCAACACCAGCTCATTGTTTGGTCAGCCGACGTGTCTGCTACAAGCCTATCCCTTAATATTGCTATCTATTTTCATTTGGCACGGACCTTGCTTCCATTAATCTGAGGCCAAGAGGGCCGCATAATTCGACGTCCAACGCCGGGCGTCCCAAGCAAAGCCGCTGATCAGGACGAACGAGCACAGTGCTGTGCGCGAACCCTGAGCAGCGGCTTCTTTGTTTCATCGCCAACGACTGAATGGCGCGGCCAGGATCGCGCACGGAGAACCTATGTCTGCTTACCAGCCATCACAGCCGATATCGGCGGAGGCGCCAAACCGGGCCCTCTGGATTTCAACCGTCGCCTTCACGATCTGTTTTGCGGTCTGGACGATCTTCTCGATCATCGGCATCCGCATCAAGCAGGAGCTCAATCTGAATGAATCGGAGTTTGGCCTGCTCATCGGGATGCCGGTGCTGACAGGATCACTCATCCGTATCGTGCTCGGCGTATGGACCAGCCGATATGGTGGGAGGCTCGTTTATACGGTGACGATGCTTGCCGCCGCGCTGGCCACATTTCTTCTCGCCTACGCCAGAACGTATCCGGAAATGTTGATCGCAGGGCTTGGCGTGGGCATTGCAGGTGGGTCCTTTGCCGTCGGGGTCGCCTATGTTTCACCCTTCTTCCCTGCAAGCAAGCAGGGTACCGCGCTAGGCATCTTCGGCGCCGGCAATGTGGGAGCCGCACTGACCAAATTCGTGGCACCATTGGTGATGGTCGCACTCGGCTGGCAGGCGGTTGCGCAGATATGGGCTGCCGCGCTTGTCATCATGGCGATCGTCTTCTGGTTCTCGACCACCGACGATCCGGATTTTCGCGAACGGCGCCTCCGTCAGGCAGCACCGAAAAGCTTCCTGCGCGAGCTGGAACCGCTGAAGAATCTCCAGGTCTGGCGCTTCTCGCTTTACTATTTCTTCGCTTTCGGCGGCTTCGTTGCCCTTTCGCTGTGGCTGCCGCGCTATCTCGTCGGCGTCTATGACTTCCGCATAGAAACGGCCGGGATGCTGGCTGCAGCCTATTCGATCCCCGGCAGCATTTTCCGTGCCTATGGCGGCGTACTCTCCGACAGAATCGGTGCACGGAAGGTCATGTACGCGACCCTGATCGTTGCGGCCCTGACAACGCTCATTCTGTCCTTTCCCCCGCACCTGATCACCCCGACGATCTTCGTGGCCGTGATCTTCATCCTCGGCTT
Organism: Sinorhizobium sp. CB7; assembly: GCF_041357635.1. Taxonomy (NCBI): domain Bacteria; kingdom Pseudomonadati; phylum Pseudomonadota; class Alphaproteobacteria; order Hyphomicrobiales; family Rhizobiaceae; genus Sinorhizobium; species Sinorhizobium sp. CB7. The sequence goes on along the minus strand of NZ_JAULLL010000002.1, from coordinate 218,462 downwards.
CTTCATGAGCCTCGGCAAGGCGGCCGTCTACAAGCACATCCCCGCCTATTATCCCGGCAGTGTCGGCGCTGTCGGCGGCGTAGTCGGCATGATGGGCGGTCTCGGTGGCTTCGTTCTTCCGATCGCCTTTGGCATTCTCAAGGACGTGACCGGCCTCCCGTCGAGCTGCTTCATGCTGCTTTTTCTGATCGTCGCCCTGTCCCTGGCATGGATGCATGTCTCCATCCTGCAGTTGCAGAAACGCAACCCTGCCCCAGCCGGCGAAAACGTCTTTGCGCAATAATCGAGATCGGAGCGAGATAATGCCCCAGAAACTTGTCATCATCGGCAACGGCATGGCGCCAGGACGGATGCTCGAGCATCTGTTTGAAAAGGCGCCGGGACTTTACCAGGTCACGATCTTCAATGCCGAACCGCGTGTGAATTACGACCGAATCATGCTCTCCCCGGTTCTGTCCGGAGAAAAGGACTATGAGCAGATCATCATCCACGGAGACGGCTGGTACATCAAGAATGGCATCACGCTCTACAAGGGCCACAGGATCGTCTCGATCGATCGTGTGGCCAAGACGGTCACTTCCGACCACGGCGTCGTCGAAAGCTACGACAAGCTGGTGATCGCCACAGGTTCCGTGCCTTTCATCATTCCCGTTCCGGGCACGGATCTGCCAGGCGTATTGACCTACCGCGATCTCGACGATGTCAACGCCATGCTCCTTGCCGCGCAATCGCGGGCAAAGGCCGTGGTCATCGGCGGCGGCCTGCTCGGCCTGGAAGCGGCGGCTGGCCTTAGTTCACAGGGCATGGATGTGACCGTCCTTCACGTCATGCCGACGTTGATGGAACGCCAGCTCGACCCCGCCGCCGGCTATCTGCTGCAGAAGGCCGTCGAGGAACGCGGCATCAAGGTCATGACCAAGGCCAACACCAAGGCGATTGTCGGGAATGGCAAGGTTGAAGGCGTCGAGCTTGCCGATGGAACAATTGTGCCTGCTACGCTCGTCGTCATGGCCGTTGGTATCCGGCCGAGCGCTTCGCTGGCGAAGGATGCCGGTCTCGCCGTCAATCGCGGCATTGTCGTCGATGACGGCATGGGCACGTCCGATGGCGATATTCTCGCGCTCGGCGAATGCGCGGAGGTTGGCGGTCAAGTCTACGGCCTGGTAGCGCCGCTCTATGAAATGGCTCGCGTTGCGGCTGCGCAGCTTGCCGGCGACAGCACCGCGGCATTCGTCCATTCGGATACGCCGACGAAACTCAAGGTCACGGGCATCGATCTCTTCTCGCTCGGCGATTTCGCCGATGGCGACGATCGCGAGGAAATCGTGCTGCGAGATGCCAGCGCCGGCGTCTACAAGCGCCTGGTCCTGAAGGATAATCGCATCATAGGAACCGTGCTCTATGGTGAGACCGGCGACGGTGCCTGGTTCAACGACCTCAAGAAGAAGGCGACCGACATTTCCGAGATGCGCGAGACGCTGATCTTCGGCCAGGCCTACCAGGGAGGATCGCCGCTGGACCCTATGGCGGCCGTTGCAGCCTTGCCGGATGATGCGGAAATCTGCGGCTGCAACGGCGTCTGTAAGGGCAAGATCGTTTCGACGATCACCAGCAAGGGGCTGACGTCGCTGGACGACGTCCGCGCGCACACCAAGGCGTCTGCCTCCTGTGGTTCCTGCACCGGGCTCGTCGAGCAGCTGATGTCGCTGACACTCGGCGACAGCTACAATCCGAAAGCTGTCCAGCCGATGTGCACCTGTACCGAACTCGGCCACGATGACGTTCGCCGCCTGATCAAGGCCAAGGGCCTGAAGACCATACCGGCCGTCATGCAGGAGCTCGAATGGAAGACGTCCTGCGGCTGCGCCAAATGCCGACCTGCCCTCAACTACTACCTCGTCTGCGACTGGCCGGACGAATATGCCGATGACTATCAGTCGCGCTTCATCAACGAGCGTGTCCACGCCAATATCCAGAAGGACGGTACCTATTCCGTCGTGCCTCGCATGTGGGGCGGCGTCACCAACTCGAAGGAATTGCGAGCCATCGCAGATGTTGTCGACAAGTTCGACATTCCGATGGTGAAGGTGACCGGCGGCCAGCGCATCGACCTTCTGGGGGTCGAGAAGGAAGATCTTCCCGCCGTCTGGGCCGATCTCGGCCAGGCCGGCTTCATTTCCGGCCAGGCCTATGCCAAGGGGTTGCGCACCGTGAAGACCTGTGTCGGCTCCGACTGGTGCCGTTTCGGCACACAGGATTCGACCGGCCTCGGCATCCGCATCGAGAAATTTATGTGGGGTTCCTGGACGCCCGCGAAGCTGAAAATGGCGGTCTCCGGCTGTCCGCGCAATTGCGCGGAGGCGACCTGCAAGGATATCGGCGTCATCTGCGTCGATTCAGGTTTCGAGATTCATTTCGCCGGTGCGGCCGGCCTCGACATCAAGGGCACGGAAGTCCTTGGTCTCGTCAAGACGGAGGACGAGGCGCTGGAGCATATCGTGGCGCTGACGCAGATGTACCGCGAGCAGGCCCGCTATCTCGAGCGCATCTACAAATGGGCCAAACGCATCGGCCTCGACGAGATCCGCCGCCAGATTATGGAGGATGCGGACAAGCGCAAGGCCTATTTCGACCGCTTCGTCTTCAGCCAGAAATTCGCCCAGGTGGACCCCTGGTCGGAGCGCGTTTCCGGCAAGGACAAGCATGAATTCCGGCCGATGGCGACTGTCGGCTTTCCCGAGGCGGCAGAGTGAGATCATGGATATGAACTGGATTGCGATCGGCAATATCTCCGACATCCCGCTGCGCGGCGCGCGTTGCGTAAAAACCCCTCAGGGCAAGATCGCCGTTTTCCGGACGGCCGAAAACGAGGTTTTCGCCATTGAGGATCACTGCCCGCATAAGGGCGGGCCGCTCAGCCAGGGCATCGTTCACGGTACGGCCGTCACCTGCCCGCTGCACAACTGGGTGATATCGCTGGAGACCGGCAAGGCCCTCGGCGCCGACAGCGGCGAGGTCCGCACAATCCCGGTTCGCAATGAGAACGGCGCCCTGTCCATCGCCCTCGAAAGTCTGTTGATGGCAGCGGAATAGATGGCACGCGAGGTCAAGACCACCTGTCCCTACTGTGGCGTCGGCTGTGGCGTCATCTCAAAGACCAGCGATGACGGCACGATTACGGTCAGAGGCGACCCGGATCATCCGTCGAATTTCGGCCGGTTGTGCTCCAAAGGATCGGCGCTTGCCGAAACAGTCGATCTCGACGGGCGGCTCCTCTACCCCGAGATCGGCGGCCGCCGGGCAAGCTGGAATGATGCTCTCGATCTCGTCGCCAGGCGCTTTTCGGAAGCCATCGCCGAGCATGGCCCGGATTCCGTCGCCTTCTATGTTTCCGGTCAGCTTTTGACCGAAGATTATTATCTCGCCAACAAGCTGATGAAAGGCTTTATCGGATCGGCCAATATCGACACCAATTCCAGGCTCTGCATGTCGTCCTCGGTGGCCGGGCACCGCCGCGCTTTCGGCTCCGATACCGTACCGGGGGTCTATGAGGATCTTGAGCTTGCCGATCTGATAATTTTGACCGGGTCCAATCTCGCCTGGTGCCACCCGGTCCTCTACCAGCGCATTGCGGCCGCCAAAGCAGCTCGCCCGGACATGAAGGTGGTCGTCATCGATCCCCGGCGAACGATGACGGCCGATATAGCGGACCTGCATCTGGCAATCCGTCCCGATGGTGACGTCGCCCTGTTCATGGGCCTGCTCAGCCATCTCTCGGGCGCGGATGCAATCGACCGGCAGTATGTGTCCCGACATACTCATGGGTTTGCCGAAGCTCTCGAAACTGCGAGCACATTGAACTTCGACGACCTGCTGGAGCGCACCGGCCTGCCGGCTGCGCAATTGCGTGAATTCTTCCGTCTGTTCGAAACGACCGAGAAGGTCGTGACCTGCTACAGCCAGGGCGTCAACCAGTCGACCTCGGGCACCGACAAGGTGAATGCAATCATCAATTGCCACCTGGCCACCGGCCGCATCGGCCGGGCGGGTATGGGGCCGTTTTCCCTGACCGGACAGCCGAATGCAATGGGAGGCCGCGAAGTCGGCGGTCTCGCAAACATGCTTGCCGCCCATATGGCAATCGAAAGTTCTGAGGACCGGGATCGGGTGCAACGTTTCTGGCAATCGCCGCGGATCGCCGAGAAGCCGGGCCTGAAGGCCGTTGACATATTCCGAGCCGCAGCTGACGGCCGTATCAAGGCCCTCTGGATCATGGCGACCAATCCCGTCGTCTCGCTGCCGGACGCGGACGCCGTTGAAGCGGCAATCAGGGCCTGCCCTTTCGTTGTCGTCTCCGACATCCAGAAGGAGACCGACACTACGCGTCATGCCCATGTCCTCCTGCCATCGCTCGGTTGGGGAGAGAAGGACGGGACGGTTACCAACTCGGAGCGTCGGATCTCCCGCCAGCGCCCGTTCCTCGGTAATCCCGGAGAGGCAAAGCCCGATTGGTGGCAGATAGCGGAAGTCGCCCGCCGCATGGGATTTGCCACGGCCTTCGATTTCGACTCTCCGGCCGATATCTTCCTGGAACACGCGGCCCTCTCCGGTTTTGAAAACAACGGTAGCCGTGATTTCGATATCGGCGGCCTCGCGGCAATGGATGAGGCCGCCTACGAGGCTATATCCCCTTTCCAGTGGCCGCAGCCGGCAGGACCGGTGCCAGGCGCCCGCCGTTTCTTCGCTGATGGTGGCTATTTCCACCCGGATCGCAAGGCACGTTTCGTGCCTGTTCTACCGCCCTTGTCGAATCGCACCAACCCGGATATCCCGTACACGCTGAATACCGGTCGTATCCGTGATCAATGGCATACCATGACCCGGACCGGCAAAAGCGCCCGGCTGTCCGCCCACATCGCCGAACCCTTCGCAGAAATCCATCCGCGCGACGCCGCAGCAATTGGTGTTGGCGATGCGGATCTCGTCGAAATCGAAAGCCCGCATGGCAAGGCAATCGTCCGCACACTGGTGACCGAGCGCCAGGCGCGCGGCAGCATCTTTGCCCCAATGCATTGGAATGATCAGTTTGCCGCCAAGGCCCGCATTGATGCGGTCGTGGCCCCATTGACGGACCCGATTTCCGGCCAGCCTGCATCGAAGAATGTCGCCGTTGCCGCACGGCCTTTCCAGGCAACGCATTACGGCTTTGCCGTCTCGATCGCCAAGCCCGACCGGTTAAGCGCGGCCTATTGGGCCCTGGCGAAAGCCGCAGGCGGCTGGCGCGTCGAACTGGCATTCGAACGCTCGATGGATGATTGGGCAGCCTGGTGTCGGAACGCCTTCGATATTCCGGAACATATCGAGCCGCTCGGTTATGCCGATCCGCAATCCGGCGATCTGCGGCTGGCCTTTTTCGATGGGGACAAACTGCTAGGCGCCCTGTTTCTTGCACGGCAGCCTGTGGCCGTCGCCCGCAACTGGGCGATCTCACAGCTTTCCGTGCCCCATACGGATCTCAGAAAGCGCTTCGCAATCGTTGCGGGCCGCCCCGGCGCTGGCAGACCGGACCCGGGCGCAACCGTCTGTTCCTGCTTCGGCGTCGGCGTCAACCAGATCGTCGCCGCCGTTCGTGGAGGTTGCCGCAGCGTCGAAGCGATAGGCAAGGAGTTGAATGCGGGGACAAATTGCGGCTCTTGCCGAGCCGAGATCAGGGGGATTATCGAGGGCTGTGTTGTCGCTGCAGCGGAATGAAGTGAGCCTGCAGAACACAGTCTGAATCCATTCTTCGTATCCAATGGTCCTTGTCTTGCCAACGGCAGAGACCAGCCATTGCTTTTTTCGAATTTCCGGGAACGTTATCCGTCTATCGTCATCCAATCATGGATTGGAGGTGAAACGTGAAGACAACGCTCCCCGGCAAACAGGCGAAACATGCGTCTGCCGATCTCGCGAGTGATGCCGAGCTGGTTGAACGCGCCCGCGGCAATGATCCAGACGCGTTTCGGTCGATCATGCGAAGGCACAACCAGCGCCTGTTTCGCATAGCGCGCGGCATCGTTCGCAACGACGATTCCGCTGAAGACATCGTTCAGGAAGCCTATTTTCGTGCGTTTACCCATCTGGATCATTTCCGGGGCGAATCGTCTCTTTCAACATGGCTATGCCGCATTGTCATGAACGAAGCACTTGGGAGACTTCGCGCGTCATCGAGAATATCGGAAATCTCTTTTTCCGCGGATGAACGCGGCGCGGAGATATTGCGATTTCCGGGCGGCGCAGCACTGGACGACCCGGAAAAAACAATGGCGCAACGACAGATACTACAGCTTGTCGAGCAGGCGACGGATGCCTTGCCCGATGATTTTCGTCTCGTTTTCATTGCACGGATCATCGAAGGGATGAGCGTCGAGGAGACGGCAGAACTTCTCGCAATCAAACCCGAGACCGTCCGAACAAGGCTCCATCGGGCTCGAGCGTTATTGCGAAAGCAAATCGACAGCCAGATCGGTCCGGTGCTGCTCAATGCCTTTCCATTCGCGGGACGACGCTGCGAAGGACTGTCAGCCCGTGTCATGCTTCGGCTGGGCTTCGAGAAATGATTGACAGTTCCGGGAACGTTTCGGCCGGATTGGCATCCAACGGGTGTCAGTTCTCAAAAGGAGACCGTTCCATGTTCGCCCGTTTAAGCACCGTAGTCGCCGCCATCTGCCTTTTAAGCCCTGCTGCTTATGCCGCGGGTACAGCTCCAACAGATCCGCAGATTGCTCATATCGCCTATACCGCCGGCGAAATCGATATCGAGGCGGCCAAACAGGCAATCAAGATTTCGAAAAATGAGGATGTTGTCGCCTTTGCAAAGGACATGATCCGCGACCACGAAGCGGTCAACAAGCAGGCGCTGGATCTCGTGAAGAAACTCAAGGTGAAGCCTGAAGACAATGATACCAGCAAATCCCTGGTCAAGGCTGCAAAGGCAGAACACGATCGTCTCTCCAAACTCAAGGGAGCGGCGTTCGACAAGGCCTATGTGGATAACGAGGTCGCTTATCATAAACAGGTGAACAAAGCGCTCGAAACCCAGCTCATACCGTCCGCACAGAATCCGGATTTGAAGGATCTGCTCGAAACCGGACTTAAGGTGTTCCAGGGCCATGAGCAGCACGCCGAACACGTCGCGGCCGAGCTGAAATAGGCACCTGCGCGATGCCGGTAAAACGCTTTTTGTTAAAGCTGTGCGGGGTGGCAATGACATTGGTCGCCCTGCCCGCTCAATCCGCCACGATTCAGGTCACGATGGAAAAACTGGAGTTCAAACCCGCCCAGATCGTCGCCGCAGTGGGAGACACGATCGAATGGGTAAACAAGGATATCATGATCCATTCCGCGACCGCCGATGGCGTTTTCGATGTCGTGACGCAGCCGCATAAGACGGCTTCGATTCAGATCACGAAGGCGGGAACCTATAACTACTATTGTCGGTTTCATCCCAACATGCGCGCGCGAATCGAGATACAGCCGAAGTGAGCAGAGCTAAACGATTCTTCCGTTGCCGCAGAAATGAATAAAGGGATCCCGTCGGCGGTTGACGCCGACCTTCCGAGACGTTAGCAGACGTTCGTCCGCAGGGGGGATCGTTCTCGCATGGAAATATTTACGGCCGCAGGTTTTTCAGCTTTTCTACAAGTTGTTGCCATCGATCTTGTCCTTGCCGGTGACAACGCCGTAGTCATCGGTTTGGCGGCCGCAGGTCTTCGCCCGGATCAGCGCAAGAAAGCAATTTTGGTCGGCATCCTTGCCGCGACGATCCTGCGCATTCTCTTCGCCACTGTCGCCGTTCATCTTCTCAATATCATTGGCCTGCTCTTGGCAGGCGGTCTGCTGCTCTTGTGGGTGTGCTGGAAAATGTGGATCGAGATTCGAGCGACCCATGCAACGGCCCCCGCCACCGCTTCGGATGCCGGCTCCACCGAACCCGCGTTTAAAAAGACCTTTTTCCAGGCGGCAACCCAGATCGTCGTTGCCGACGTGTCGATGTCGCTCGACAACGTTCTGGCTGTGGCCGGCGCGGCTCGGGAGCACCCAGCCGTTCTGATTATCGGCCTTGCACTGTCTATCGCGATGATGGGGTTCGCAGCGAATTTTATCGCGCGGCTGCTCAGCCGTCACCATTGGATTGCCTATATCGGCCTGGCGATCATTGTCTATGTCTCGCTCAACATGATTTATCATGGCTGGCTCGAGGTCTGGCCGCAAATGGCTTCGCTGGCTGCGGCCTGACGTCTCGGCAGTACGTTCAAGCCCACCGAATTCTCGATAGGTCGGAATATTTCGGTTGAATTTAATGTGAGATTCAATCAACCATTCCGCGTAGAAGCGGAGTGGGTGACCCATGCGATGTAACGATCATATCAGTACTACGTTGTCTAGAAAATTCTTGTTTTCGCTCTCATTAATAGTGAGCATATGCTCGAATTCGCATGCGGAGGAGAAGTATCCCGCCTTCTGGCGCAAAACCATGACCAATGATCCTGCAACCAATATCTACTTGGCAAAGTTTACGCGATCACTGGGTAACCCCGCAGCTGAAACTCTTCGAAATGTGATGCTTTCCCTTGTGATCGGACATCTTTGCGAGGGCGCGTCGGTGAACAAGCAGGTCGCCAACGCCTATCTTCAACAAACGGGATACTTCGCACTCAAGGGCAAGGCGTGGGATGACGCCACCTTCCTCGCCCAAAGTGAATTCTCCTATTTCGACGTCAGAGCACTCGCGCATCTTTGCGCTGGAACCGACTATCTCTTTGGAAAATACGGGAAGCTGGCCACGAACCTTCTGAAATCCGGGTCGGGCGAGCCCAAATTGCCCTACGATCCGGCCAATCCCTATATAAAGGTTCCCCCGCTACCAAAGCCAAAGAGCTAATCACGGGGCTTGCTCGAATCAGCTGTCCCGATTTGCGATTAGATCGTGGATTAACCACGTCTATTAGGCTCCCATTAAGCCTCAGCCCTCAGTTTGCGTCGCCGTGGCTGGGAACCACTCATTGAGGATCGAACCGATGACCTATGGTGCCGTTTTCATTGCCGGCTTATTTGCATTCGTGATCACGATCATGGCGATCGGCAGCAAGCCGGCATCCGATTTTGAATCCGCTGCCTCTTCACCTTGGCCTCAGGTCGAGGCCACGAAAACCGATCGAATCATAACGGGAAGTGTACCCGCACGTTGAAGGCCGCTTGCGGACGACAGGCCGTCGGCGCTTGCGTTGACGGGCGGGTCTCGTCCTATAATTCCGCTCGTCATGCAAATGACAGTGAATCGCCCTGCCCTGCAAGGAAAGCATAGGCCAGCCAAGATGAACAAATGGCTTCTGCCGAGTTCATCGTCGGTTCAGTCTCAATACATCATCCTGATCTTGGCTGGGCTTCAGGAGGCTCTTTATGAGAATGATGATCATCGCGGCAGCGCTTATCGGCGGCTTTGTCGCAACAAACGCAAATGCGATGCCGATTGCTCCCGTCAACGTCCAATCGCAAGTGATCAAGGTAGATTATGAATGCGGCCGAGGCTGGCATCTGACGCGCTGGGGCGAGTGCAGGCCCAACAGATGGGATCGGCGGCCACCACCCAGATATTCCTGGCACCGCCCGCCGCCTCCGCGCTGGGCCTGGGATGGCCCGAGGTGGCGGGACCGCGAACGGGGCTACTACGACGGATACAGATACTGACAGCACTTGAAGCCGATGTCAGACGCCATATCTTCTGTGTGGATCGCTTCTGATCGTTGACCACGGAGGAACTGGCAGCGGTTGTCGAGGTGAGTCAAGAAAGGCCGGAACGAATGTCGTCCCGGCCTTTTCCTTTGCTCTGAGCAAGAGCCTGTGCATATCATCTATCGTTGAGCGATACGGCCGGATTTGGTTTGTCGCGAACCAGGTTCGATAGTGATGTATATGATTTGAAAACCGGTTGACGTGCATGGGCAGCGCCAGTCATGGTCGAGGCATTTTATTGGGATTTGCAATGACGAAAGACAATGCGGACATCGTGACGGTGGCCAGCCGGGTGGTATATGAGAACCGCTGGATGAGAGTGCGCGAGGACAATATTCAGCGAAGCGACGGCTCGCCTGGCATCTACGGTGTTATAGAGAAGCCGGATTTCGTCATTATCCTACCGGTCCAGGACGGCATCGTGCACCTGGTGGAGCAATTTCGCTATCCGATCAAACGCCGGCTATGGGAACTGCCGCAAGGTAGCTGGCAGGGCATCCCCAATGCCGATCCCGAGGATCTGGCACGCGGCGAACTTGAGGAGGAAACCGGCCTGATCGCCGGCAGGATTCACGCGATAGGCGAACTCTATCCGCTCTATGGGATGGTTACCCAGAAAGGCCGTGTTTTCTTTGCAACCGAACTGCAGTCGGGCAAGCGCCGACCGGACCCTGAGGAACAGGATCTTGTAACGCAGGCCTTCGAGCTATCCGCTGTCGAGGCAATGATTCTCAACGGTGAAATTCAGGACGCGGGCACAGTAGCCGCAATAGGACTGGCACGCCTAAGGAAATTGATCTGAGAAAAGACATATGAAGCGCTTACGCGAAGAAGCGCTCGTGGCTACTCGAGGATAATTCGGTCTCAGCTGCGGTGGTGGTGGTCTCGGTGGCTGCGCAGCCGGATGACACGCTGATCACGCTGGCCTTGGTTACAGACACCATCTCCATAGTCGCAGCCATTAAAATAACGCGGGTCCGTGTTGAGGCAGCCGCTCAGCAGCACACTGGCGAGCAGAATGACAGCGGTTGAAAAAACGGCTTTTGGCATGACCAGTTTTTCTCCTTCGGAGGGATATGTTGCCGACAAGCCGATTGGGCAAGCCATCTTCATGAAATCGCCTCGGGAAGTTGGTCCGCCATTTTGCCCATATCGACTTCGCTCACCGACGCACTGAGGACTGCTGTCCGCATTCGGACGCGTCTCGATTTCGCATTTAGATCCTCGGATACAAACCCCTGATAGAAGGCCGCGCAGGCCTTGCTATGTATCGTTTGTAAGCAGCACAGATAATCCAAGTATCGAAGGCGGGATCAAATAACGTTAAATATAAATTAGCAAATCAGGCGAATTCTTGCAGTTATCCGACCGGCGCGATCGCTCTTGTGGAAGAGGAGACCCGAATGAAACGCCCGAGTGTCAAGCAGGCACTAATTGCAGTTTTGTCCGTAATCTGTGTCTTCCTCGTCGTCTTGTCCTACACTTCGCTCAGCACGATTTCGACGCTGAATGGCAATACTCAGCAGATTGGTGGCTTTTGGACGAAGCGCCTCGTCACCGCCAGGGATATCAAGGGAAATTTCTCTGATCTGAAACTGGCTTATGCGCGCTCCCTGTTGGAGGCGACGCCAGAAAAGCGAGCTGCAGAAGCGAAGCTGGTCGACGATGCGAACACAGCCCTTGATCGCGCGATCGATGAATATGTGAAAGGCGTGCGCACTGAGCGAGGCCGCGAGTTGATCAACGAGGTCAAGTCTGAACTCGAAAAATACGGGAAGCTTGCCGCGCAAATGATCCGATTGCAGGATAGCGGAAAGAGCGCCGAGGCGATTAGCTTCTTTCGGCAGAATATGGAGCCGCAAGCTGATCTTATGAACAAGCAGATTGCGGACTTGGTGGCTTTCATTCTGGGGCAGACCGAAACATATGTGGCCACAAGCAGCGCCGCGGCCAGCTACGCGTTCACCGTGACAGCAGTGATTGCAACGCTCGCAATTCTCGTCGCTATAGCCGGGACCATGTTCACCGTTGTCGGTATCGCAAATCCGATCCGCCGGATCGCCTCGGCGATGAAGATCTTGTCCGACGGTGACCTGCAAAGCGAGATTCCCTATGCTGGCCGCGCCGACGAAATCGGCGCGATGGCGGGAGCTGTGGAAGTGTTCAGACAGAACGCCATCAACGTGCTTCGATTGGAGCAGGAAGCATCGATGTCACGGAGCCAGTCGGAAGCGGCTCGTGCGGCAGCACAGGAGCGTGCCGAGCGAGAAGCACAACAATTGCGGTTTGCGACGACAACGCTCGGCGATGGATTGAGACGCTTGGCCGGCGGCGACGTCTCTTTCCAGCTGGCGGAGCCATTCGCTGCGGAGTACGAGCGATTGCGTGAGGATTTCAATGCCTCGCTCAAACAGCTCGGTACGACGATCGGCGCTGTACTGCAGACGGTGCGCAGCATCGACAACGGAACAAGCGAAATCGCTTTGGGCGCGCAAGATCTGTCTAAACGTACGGAGCAGCAGGCCGCCTCTCTGGAGGAGACGGCGGCAGCCCTCGATGAGATCACCGCCAATGTTGCGACGGCCTCCAAGCGCACCGACGAGGCTCGCAATGTCGCACAGGTGGCCAATGTCAATGCAGAGCGCTCCGCTTCGGTCGTATCTCAGACCGAACAGGCGATGCGGCGAATTGAGGAAAGCTCAGAGCAGATCTCCAACATCATTGGCGTAATCGACGAAATCGCTTTCCAGACCAACCTTCTGGCGCTGAACGCTGGCGTCGAGGCCGCCCGAGCAGGAGAAGCCGGCAAAGGCTTTGCGGTTGTCGCTCAGGAGGTTCGCGAGCTTGCTCAACGCGCTGCAAAAGCGGCGAAGGAGATCAAGGGGCTCATTGAAAAGTCCTCTGCCGAAGTCGGCACCGGCGTGAAGCTGGTTCTTGAGACTGGCCAGTCGCTGAAGTCGATCGGCGAGCACGTGTCCCAGATCAATCAGCTGATGGTGGCGATTGCGACGTCTGCGCGTGAGCAGTCTACCGGCCTTGCCGAGATCAACGCCGCCGTCAATCAGATGGATCAATCAACTCAGCAGAATGCAGCGATGGTCGAGCAATCCACGGCGGCGGCCGCGTCCTTGTCGACTGAGGCGAGCAGGCTGCGCGATCTAGTCAACCAGTTTCGTCTCGACAGCCAAACCGCGCAATTGGATGCACTTAGAGGTACCATGCGGATCATGGCGGCATAGTTGACGATCAAATGTGCGCGGCGTTGTGGATGAGCAGCTTCGACCTAAAAGCCGGATGATCGGGAGGACCTACCGGCTATTGATCAGAAAGTGCGAGGCGATTTTCGTTCGAGATTGATCTGCGGCGACCTACTTCGCCGGAAGCTTGACGACGAGATCGCTGGGCCATGATCTTGTTGCATCTGTTCGCACGAAGCCCATGCCGCGCACACCAGTCTTGACCTGCCTGTGATACGCCTCCAGCACGTCGGGATCGATCTGCAGCCTGACGCGGAACATCAATTTTTCGCGCTCGTCAGCCGTCTCAACGCTTTTCGGAGTGAATTGTGCATCGGCAGAGACGAAGCTGATCGTCGCTGGAACGACATATTGCGGCGCAGGATCGAAAATGACGCGGGCCTCATCCCCAAGCGCGAGCATTCCGGCCTGCGCTGCCGGGAGAAAGATCGTCATATAGACATCGGTCAGGTCCAGAATGGTCAGAATCCGGGCACCTGCGGAGACCACTTCGCCCTCTCTCAGGAGTAGGTATTGCACGCGTCCGCTTCGCGGCGCCACGAGTACTAGGTCCACAAGGATTGCTTCGATCCTGTCCACCTCGGCCTCGGATGTCTTGATGGCGAACTGTGCGCTGTCGCGCTGTGCTGCCGCAGCCTTGAGAGCAGCCTCCGCCGAGGCGACGGCCGCGATGCGCTGATCCAGGACCTGCTTCGCGAGAACACCGCGCGCCGAAAGCTGCTTGCCGCGGTCGAGATCGATATTGGCAAGCTGCAGATCGCTGATGCGCTGCGCGATCAGGGCTTCGGCTTCCGCCAAAGACTGCTTGGCGACGAGCACCTGCGCCTGGGCGCTCCGCAATTGCGCCTCGGTCTCTGGCGAAGAAAGGCGTCCGATGACCTGGCCGGCCGTGACCTCGTCGCCTTCCCGGACTTTCATTTCGACCACCCTGCCCGCATATTTGGCGGCGACGTCCACCTGGGTGGCCTCTACCCTGCCGTTGGATTTCACAATGCCGTCGGGCATCGCGGTTCCGCGCAAGCGGTCGATGAGAGAGCGGAGCCGTGACTGGGCATAGGCCTCGGAGACAAAGACCCCTCGCGGCGAGAAGCCGTTCGGCGAAAGGCCGCTGAAAAGGAAGACTGCAGTGGCAAGGATCAACGCGCCTGGACGAACGTGCATCTCAATCTCCTTTATCGATAGAGCGGGTTCCAGATGGAACGCATGGGGTCAGTCTCCGAAGATGACACGTCGGAAACGCCCGAGCGCGAAAGTGAAGTATACGGCAGCGATGGTTGCAACCGCCAGCAGTTGCGGCCACACGATCTGGAAGCCCGAACCGCGATAAAGCACCGCCTGCGAGAAGGCGACAAAATGCGGTGTGGGGCTTATGATGAGCATCACGTACTGAAGCCAGACCGGCATACTCTCCATGGGTGTACTGCTGCCGGAGAGAAGCTGCATGATGACAAGGACCGGAATGGCGAGAAGCCCGAACTGTCCCATGGTGGCCGCAACGGTTCCCAGCATGATGCCGAGCGTCGCGACCGAGAAGGCATAGAGGGTGGTGCCGGCGAGAAAGAGCAGCAGCGAGCCTGCGATCGGCACATTGAGCAGTCCCTCCACGATCAACACGAGCGACAGCGCCGCGCCGACGAGAATGACGAGCCCATTGGCGAAGATTTTCGCGAGCATGATCTCAGCCGGCACAATGGGCATGACGAGAAGATGCTCGACAGTGCCTTGCTCCCGTTCGCGAATGAGCGCGGCTCCCGTCAGGATCACCGTAAGAAGCGTGATGCTGTTGATGACCTGCATCACCGAGGTGAACCAGGTGGAGGTCAGGTTGGGATTGAATTTCGAGCGTATGACCACGTTCACCGGCAGGGTCGACGCCGCCTCGGACCGCGCCACGAAATTCGCCACCTCCTGAGCGACGATGTTCTGGATGTAGCCCGCGCCGTTGCCCGCCTGCGTCATCGCGGTCGCATCGACGTTCAATTGCACCGAAGTCTGCCGGCCCGACAGGATGTCGGACTGGAAGGAAGGTGGGATCTCCAGCACGAAAACGAGCCTTCCATGGTCCATTTCCGGATCGATGTCGGACGCAGCTATCGTGATGACGCGCTTGAACAGCGGTGGATTGAAAGCGTTAAAAATCTGGCGCGACAGACTGGAATGATCTTCGTCCACGATTCCGACGGTAAGATCCTTCGCCTCCGTCGAAGCGCCTGTGGAGACCGTGTAAACGGCGACGGTGAAGGAATAGACGACCAGGATGAGCATGACGGGATCGCCGCGGATGCTTCTCAGTTCCTTGACGAACAGCCGGTAGATGTTGACGAGATGGAGGAACAGCCCCGAATGCCTCCGGGAAGAGACGTCGGCGGGCGCGGAAGGTTCCTGTGGCATCTCAGACCTCCTGCTTCCGGACGATGAGCTGCGAAACGATCATGAAGAGCACGGCGAAGCCGGCAAGAACCAGAAGATTGCCGTAGAGCTCCGCAAAACCCAGGCCCTTGGTGAAGGCGCCGACGCTGATCGGCTGATACCACGCCGGCGGAAAGCCGAGGCCGATAAGGCGGGCGCCTCCGGAAAGCGAGGACACCGGCACCAGGAGGCCGGAGAAGTTCACCGCCGGCACGATCGAGAGAATCGCGGTCGCAAAGACTGCTGAAACCTGCGTGCGCGTGAAAGTCGATATGAACTGCCCGAACCCGGTCGTCGCAGCGGTGTAGAGGAGTGTCCCGAGGACGAGGACGCCGACGGAACCCCGGATGGGCACTCCGAAGACGAAGATCGACAGCGCCACCAGAAGGATGAAACTGATCATTGCAACGCCGATATAGGGAAGCTGCTTGCCGAGCAGGAATTCGAACTTGGTGATCGGAGTCGACCGGAAATTGGCGATCGAGCCTGTCTCCTTTTCCCGCACGACTGCAACGGCAGACATGATGGCCGGAATGAGGATCAGCATCAGCATGATCACGCCGGGCACCATGGCATTGACGCTTTGAAAGGACTGGTTGTAGCGAAACCGCGTTTCGAAATCGACAGTGGTGGCGGCATTGACGGTTGCGGCCGAGCTCTCCCGGGAAGCAATCTCCTGTCCAAATTGCGTCATCAGCTGGGTTACATAGCCTCTTGTCGTTTCCGCGCGAAACGGCATGGCGCCGTCGAGCTGCACGGAAATCTCAGGAACCCGGCCGCCCTTGAGATCGCGTCCGAAGCCCGGGGGAATTTCGATTGCGAGTTGCAGTTCGCCGCTCCTGAAGCGCTGATCGAGCTCCGCCGTCGTCGTGATCGGCTGCCGCTCTTCGAAATATCGCGAGCTGGAGAAAGCCTCGATGACCTGCCGGCTCTCCGGCGTATCGTCCTGATCGAAGGCGGCAAAGCGCAGGTTCTCCACATCGAAGGAAATACCGAAGCCGAAGGCGATCATCAGGATGAGCGGACCGAGAAAGGCGAAGGTAAGACGGATCGGATCGCGAAGCAGTTCCATCGTTTCGCGCCGCGCATAGGCCCAGAGCCGGCGTGGATCGAAGCGGCGCACTGGCTGCAGTGGTTCTACTGCCAGACCGGTCTGCTCGCCGGCGGCCGGTGCGGGGGCCTCCACCCTCTCGGTGCGCTCTATGCCCGCCGCCTCCGCCAGATAATCCACGAAGGTGTCTTCCAGCGAGGAGCTCCTGCGTTCGCGGACGAGATCTTCAGGGGTGCCGAGAGCGAGCACCTTGCCGGCATGCATCAGCGAAATGCGATCGCAGCGCTCCGCCTCGTTCATGAAGTGAGTAGAAATGAAGATAGTCACGCCGTCGTCGCGCGAAAGATCGATCAGCGTCTGCCAGAAGGCGTCGCGGGCGATCGGATCGACGCCCGAGGTCGGCTCGTCCAGGATGAGCATGGACGGCCGATGAAGAACAGCGACCGCAAGCTGCAGACGCTGCTTGATTCCAAGGGCCAGGCTCTCCGGCCGGGCATCTACCACATCTTCGAGATCGTAGCGCTTGAGCAACTCCGCGATGCGGGGCTCGACCTCGTCGCTCGGCAGATGATAGAGCTGCGCGTGCAGATCCAGGTTCTGCCGGACAGTGAGCTCGTTGTAGAGCGAGAACGCCTGCGACATGTAGCCGACGTTGCGGCGCATCTCCATATCATTCTTACCCATCGGCGTCCCGAAGAGCTTCGCCCAGCCCTCAGTGGCAGGCAGCAGGCCGGTGAGCATCTTCATCGTCGTCGACTTGCCGCAGCCGTTGGAGCCGAGAAATCCGAAAATCTCGCCGCGTCCGATGCGCATGCTTACATGGTCGACGGCGACGAAATCGCCGAACTTTCGGGTGAGCCCCTCGGCTTCGATGGCAGGCACATCGTCACCGCTCGTCGTGCGTGGGCGGACAATAACCTTCTGGTGCCGGGCGCGCTTCTCTTCGGGCAGCAGCGCGATGAAGGCCGCTTCGAGCGAGGTTTCGCCCGCCTTCGCCAGCACTTCGGATGTTGGCCCGGCGGCGATGATCTTTCCGTCATCCATCGCGGCGAGCCAGTCGAATCCCTGTGCCTCGTCCATATATGCGGTGGCAATCAGCACGCTCATATTGGGGCGGCGCCCGCGAATGGTGTTGATGAGGTCCCAAAACTGGCCGCGCGACAGCGGGTCGACGCCGGTCGTCGGCTCGTCCAGGATGAGAAGGTCCGGATCATGGATCAAGGCGCAGCAGAGGCTAAGCTTCTGCTTCATCCCGCCGGAGAGCTTGCCGGCCGGCCGGTCCTCGAACGGATCGAGGCTGGTCGCCTTCAGAAGCTCGTCAATCCGTCGGCGACGCTCCGCCTCGCCCTGCCCGAACAGGCGCCCGTGGAAATCGATATTCTCAAACACGCTGAGCGTCGGGTAGAGATTGCGGCCGAGCCCCTGAGGCATATAGGCAATGCGTCCGCTGTGAAGGGTGCGATGGGCCTTGTCGGCCATATCGCCGCCGAATACCGTGACCTTGCCCTGCTGAATGATCCGCACGCCGGCGATGAGAGCAAGGAGCGTGGATTTTCCGACGCCGTCCGGCCCGATGATGCCGACCATGCGACCGGCCGGAAGCGCGATCGACACATTGTTGAGCGCATTGATTTTTCCGTAGCGATGGGACAGGTCTTCTATCGTGGCGATAATCTCTTCGGCCATCAGTCAACCTCTGCCAACAGTCAGCAGAGGGCCTTCGAGGCTTGAAGCTGAAAGAGCACACCCGTTGCTCCCCGTGCCGCCCCGGACGACCCGTCCGCTTTGCTTACTCTACCCTTCGTTTTAACACGCAAAGGTTTTCAATGCATGCGTCAGGGAACGACCTGCGGGACTTTCAACCGATAGTCATCTTGTGTCATTGACCCTTGTCAAAGACGAGCCAGGCTATAGGCGCAGATCACAATCGTCCGCGTCAGAACGTCGGTGGCGTGTTGATCCAGAGAAGCACCGTCTCTCCATCATGACGATTGCGCCATGAATGATAACGACGGCTTTCGAAATAGAGAGAGTCGCCGGGGCCAAGGTCGAAGAACTGGTCGTTGTCGAGCACCAGTTCCAACCGGCCGGACAGCACATGCATGAACTCCTCGCCCTCATGACGATAGGCGCCTTCGCTTGCCGCACCCGGCGCGAGCACAAAACGGTGGCAATCCATCATGCGCCGGCCTTCAGCCAAAAGCTGTACGGTGACTCCAGGCGTCGTTTCGGGCCATGTGCGCCATTCGCCAGAGCGGACGAGCGCTGGCACATATTCATCCTCCTCGCCGGAGAGGCGGGAAACCGTGGTGCCATAATATTCGGCCAGCTCGTGCAGGGTCTTGAAGCTCACGCCCTGCGAGGTCCGCTCCAGCGTGGAGAGAGTCGACGCCGTGATCCCGACATCACCGGCAACCTGATCCAGCGTCTTTCCGGCGGCATGCCGCAGGCTGCGCAGCTTGCGGCCGACGCCGGAATCAGCGCTTGCCTCCGGGCCGTCGGCCGCCGGCTCTTCACTTTCCAATGCCTCGCGGATCGCCGCCGGATTTAGGCCGCGTTCGATACGATACCAGGAAATGCGTTTCAGCCGCGCCACGTCATCGGCGCTATATTGCCGATGTCCCGTTTCAGACCGGCCTGGAACGACGAGGCCCTGGCTTTCCCAAAGGCGCAACGTCGAGGCCGAAACACCGGCCAGACGCGCCGCTTCAGCCACCTTGTAGCGTACCGGGCCGTGATCACTCATTCGCCAATCAATCCCTGATTCAGTCTTTGGAAGATCCATCAAAAGCAGTGATGTTTGAAGCAAAAAATCAAACTTGATTTCCTACAGGAAAAATGTAGGACTTTTATAAATATCCTACAGAAGTTCTGCAAGATATTTCCAATCCTTTCAGCGCAGGAGCGCAAGATGAACGCGATTACCCTTACGGACAGGAAGAATGCGGCAATTTCCCGCGGCGTCGGCATGACGACGCAGATTTACGCTGAACGTGCGGAAAATGCCGAGATCTGGGACAAAGAGGGTCGTCGCTATATCGATTTCGCGGCTGGTATCGCCGTCCTGAACACTGGCCATCGCCACCCGAAGATTATTGCCGCGGTCAAGGACCAGCTCGACCATTTTACCCATACCTGCCATCAGGTCGTGCCCTATGAGAGCTACGTTCATCTCGCCGAGCGACTGAACCGGGTCACGCCCGGCAATTTCGCGAAGAAGACCATCTTCGTGACGACAGGTGCGGAAGCGGTCGAGAATGCGGTGAAGATCGCCCGCGCCGCCACGGGCCGTTCCGCCGTGATCGCCTTCGGTGGCGGCTTTCACGGCCGCACCTTCATGGGCATGGCGCTGACCGGCAAGGTCGTGCCTTACAAAGTCGGCTTCGGGGCCATGCCGGGCGATGTCTTCCATGTTCCCTTCCCGGTCGAACTGCATGGCACAACCCCGGATCAGTCCCTTGCGGCGCTAAAGAAGCTCTTTGCCGCGGACGTCGATCCGCAGCGTGTCGCGGCGATCATCATCGAGCCGGTGCAGGGTGAAGGCGGCTTCTATCCGGCGCCGATCTCCTTCATGAAGTCGCTTCGCGAAATCTGCGACCAGCACGGCATCCTATTGATCGCCGACGAAGTGCAGACCGGCTTTGCCCGCACCGGTCAGATGTTTGCGATGGACCATCACGAGGTCGCGCCGGATCTGATGACGATGGCGAAAAGCCTTGCCGGCGGTTTCCCGCTTGCCGCCGTCACCGGTCGCGCCGAAGTCATGGACGCCCCCGGCCCCGGCGGGCTCGGCGGCACCTATGGCGGCAATCCGCTCGGCATCGCCGCCGCCCATGCCGTCCTCGACGTCATCGAGGAGGAAGGCCTCTGCGACCGCGCCAACCAGCTCGGCAACCGCCTCAAGCAGCGGCTGCAATCGCTGCGCGACAGAGTGCCGGAAATCGTCGATATCCGCGGCCCCGGCTTCATGAATGCCGTCGAGTTCAACGACAGGGTCACCAAGCTGCCGAGCGCCGAATTCGCCAACAAGGTCCGCCTGATCGCGCTGGAAAAGGGGCTGATCCTGCTCACCTGCGGCGTTCACGGCAACGTCATCCGCTTCCTCTCGCCGATCACGATCCAGGACGACGTCTTCGGCGAGGCGCTCGATATCCTCGAAGCTTCGCTCGTCGAGGCAAGCGCCGGCAGGTAAGCAAAGCAATTCAAATCGTGATGACCGTCAGTCAATGGCGGCCGCTTCTTCCATGGAGAATAAGACATGGCATTCACCACTGCATTGACCAAACACGTCGCCTTCTCTTCGCCCTTCCTGCGCGATGTCGGCTATATCGACGGCGCCTGGACGGCGGGCAATGCGACGAAGACCTTCGACGTCGTCAATCCCGCGACCGGCGAAGTGCTCGCCTCGCTGCCCGATATGGGCGCCGATGAAACCCGCGTCGCGATCGACGCCGCCTATGCCGCTCAGCCCGCCTGGGCCGCTCGCCCGGCCAAGGAACGCAGCGCTATTCTGCGCAAGTGGGCCGATCTCATGGTCGCCAATGCCGACGACCTTGGGGCGATCCTGACGGCCGAAATGGGCAAGCCCTTCCCGGAAGCGCGCGGCGAGATCCTCTATGCCGCCGCCTACATCGAATGGTTTGCCGAAGAGGCCAAGCGCATCTACGGCGAGACGATCCCCGCAGCGACCACTGACAAGCGCATGGTCGTCATCAGGCAGCCGGTCGGCGTCGTCGGCACGATCACGCCCTGGAACTTTCCGGCGGCAATGATCACCCGCAAAATCGCCCCTGCCCTTGCCGTTGGTTGCACGGTCGTCTCCAAGCCCGCCGAGCAGACACCGCTTTCGGCGCTCGCCCTTGCAGTCCTCGCCGAGCAGGCGGGCGTACCGGCTGGCGCATTCAACGTCATCGTCGGGCTCGACGGTCCGGCGATCGGCAAGGAACTCTGCGGCAACGAGAAGGTGCGCAAGATCAGCTTCACCGGCTCGACCGAAGTCGGCCGCATCCTGATGCGCCAGTGCGCCGATCAGATCAAGAAGGTCAGCCTGGAACTCGGCGGCAACGCTCCCTTCATCGTCTTCGACGACGCCGATCTCGATGCCGCCGTTGAGGGAGCGATCGCTTCCAAGTATCGCAACGCCGGACAGACCTGCGTCTGCGCCAACCGGCTCTATGTGCAGTCGAACGTCTATGACGCCTTTGCCGCCAAACTTGCCGCCAAGGTGGAAAACATGAAGGTCGGCGATGGCTTCAAGGCCGATGTGACGATCGGACCGCTGATCGACGAACAGGGTCTCGCCAAGGTCTCCGACCACGTCAGCGATGCGCTCTCCAAGGGCGCCAGGATCCTGACTGGCGGCAAGCGCATCGACGGCGCCGGTACCTTCTTTGCGCCGACGGTTCTGACCGGCGTCGACCGGACAATGAAGGTCGCGCGCGAGGAAACCTTCGGCCCGGTCGCACCGCTCTTCCGCTTCGACACGGTCGAAGACGTAATCCGGCAGGCAAACGACACCGAATTCGGCCTCGCCGCCTACTTCTTTGCCGGCGACCTCAAGAAGGTCTGGCGCGTGGCGGAAGCGCTCGAATATGGGATGATCGGTATCAACACCGGCATCATCTCCGCCGAGACGGCACCCTTCGGCGGCATCAAACAATCCGGCCTCGGCCGCGAAGGCTCGCGCCACGGCGTCGACGACTACCTGGAAATGAAATACCTCTGCATGGGCAATGTCTGAGCAGACGTCGGCAATCACGGGCGACTGAAAGCTTGCCCGTTGGCCGGCCCTCGAATGGATCGGGGCCGGTCGCCCTCGGAAGTGCATCGAGCCATGGGGTCGCTCTGCCTCGTGCTGCTCAACAGCGCGGCTCAGAAGAATCGAAACCAAAAAGGCTCCGCTGAGTGGCAGAGAGGGCGGCATGAGCCCGCCCTTCCTCCCAGTTTTCATTTGAAACTTGCACCTCGACACAATTTTGGCGTGAAACTTCAAGAGAAAGAGCGCTCATATTGCCGGGAGCTCGGTCTTTGGTCAAAATATTCGCCCTCCTTGTTGCCGTTCTCACCTTGCTTTTCCAATATGTAACAGCAGCCTCGGCTGAGGAACCGCCGATAGAACGGACGGTGCGCTATGCTGTTCTCATGGAAAACGCCGATCCGTTCTTTGCCGAGGTGAGGTGCAGGACTGATCGCCGTTGCGAGCTGGTCGATCATAAAAATCCAGATATCCAGCTGTCACTTGAGGACGGATATATGAGCGGCAAATTGCGGCTGAGCGCATCTTGCAACGGCTTGTCCCATTGCTTTGTTTCGCCGGAGGCTAACACAATCGATCTTCGGCAAGGAGGGAACCTGCTCAAGTTTGGACTGTCGGAAGGCCCTCATCCAGGACGTCATGCCGTTTTGCTAAACAGTCGCCTCATAGGGCAAATCATCATCGCCTATTGAGATTCGAGAACCGCAGAGGTCCAATAGTTGGGAGGAAAGTGGCTTGTTTCGTTATCTCTGGGGCGCAATATTAGCTTGCGTGCCGCTCGTTGCCGCCAATGCTGAATCTCCAAATTTTTGCAGAAACAGTTTCAAGCCTAATGAACCAATCGAGTCGCGCTTCATGGGACTTGAGTACGCGCTGACCATGCATGTCCTCGCGGAGAGATATTGCAGGGCAGAGCCGAAGCCGATGCGTCCACGATTTTTGGGATATATCGAGAAGCAAGGGTGTGGTCCAGGTACTGAGATATACACAGATGTTGAGAAAGCTATCGCAAAAATGGAGGGCGCTAGCCTGAAGCTGCTCGCTCAAGATGGAAACCCAAAGTTAACAATGTCCAACAAACAGGTACAGAAATGGGCATCGACTGCTGCGAAAGAGTTTGGAGGATGCGACGCGCTGAAAAAGGCTCACGACGCCGAGCTTGAACAGTAACCGCCCAGCGTGACTGCGGTACTACTGACCGCTAAGGCCGAATGCTGCCCCTACGCTGTTGGCGTTTGCTCCCTAGCCTAGAAAAACATTTGTGAACTAATGACCATAGAGGGCGATTGATGGAGGCGGTTGAGTCTAGCCAGGTTTATGCATTTGGGATGGACGGAGGCGCGAGTACCTCTGGGGATTGGGTAATCTATTTTACCGAAGCTCAAACTGCACCAGGAGTTCTGCACCAGGAGTTCCCCTGGTTATTACGCTTATGGCGAATTAACATCAGTATGGCGTTCCAAAACCTGAGCATTACAAATCCCCAGTCACACCATCCAGAGGCAATAGGGCATAAATAAAGGTATTTTGAAATTGAAAAATTGGCCAAAGGAAGTGAAAGTCTCTGCTCTTATGGCTTATTTGCGCGCCTATTTCTGCGGCACTCATGATTTTCAGCATTAAGAACACCAGCTCGAATCACCTCGGATAGGATTTCATTATTCCGATGTTTGTATTTGGCGGTGCGTCAGGGTTTCTCGCGCTCGAGTTGCGCGCATATTACTCTGATGGCATTGGTTTTTGGAGTGAGTGGCGACATATTGTTGAAAAGCGCTATTTAGACGAACGCGATTAAGGTCTGAAAAATGGCTGAGCCAAATAAAGTTGGCGGAGGCACTTAGCAGATGGCCCGCTTTGCGGCGGGCTTTGCTGGTCATACGTGATCCTGCGCTGCGGAATGATGCGTACGCCGTCGAGCAAGGCAAGAAGCGCGGATTTCCGACGCCATCCGGCCCGATGCATTTATTCTACCATTCGTTTTATTAGATAAATTCTTTAAAGGCATGCGTCGGTTCGGCTTCGAAGGTTGGAGCATGATGGTGAGAGGGCATCGCACTGGAAACGGCCAGCATCAGGGAATGCCGATCCTTTGTTTCATTGTCGTCGCGTTCGGGATCATTGTCGCGGCTTCGCTTTTCTCCGGGGCCGCCGCGCAGGAAAGCAGTGCGGCTCAGGACCCGGCCGCCGCCGGGCAGGATGCCGCGAGCCCCACGCTCGCCCGTGATTTCTCCAAGGATTTTCCAGACCGCGAACTCGTCGTAGGCACCAAGGAGGCGCCGCCTTTCGCGATGAAGGAGCCGGACGGAACCTGGACCGGCATCTCGATTGATTTATGGCGGCAGATTGCAGACAAACTTGGGCTGAAATATCGGCTCGCGGAGGAGCCGACTGTACAGAGCCTCGTAGAGGCGACCGCGCGCAACAGCTACGACCTCTCAATCGCGGCGATTACGATTACCGCGGAGCGAGAGCGGAATATCGACTTCTCCC
This sequence comes from Sinorhizobium sp. CB7, assembly GCF_041357635.1. Taxonomy (NCBI): domain Bacteria; kingdom Pseudomonadati; phylum Pseudomonadota; class Alphaproteobacteria; order Hyphomicrobiales; family Rhizobiaceae; genus Sinorhizobium; species Sinorhizobium sp. CB7. The sequence continues at coordinate 193,726 of NZ_JAULLL010000002.1, read as the reverse complement.
AACCCTTTTACGACACGGGCCTCGGCATCGCGGTGTCGACCAGGAGCTTTTCGGTGTGGCATGAGATCATCCGCACCTTGACGTCGTTCGGCTTCCTGCAGGCAGCACTCGCTCTCATCGGCATTTCGCTTTTGGTGGGCGTGCTCATTTGGATTTTCGAACACCGCCACAACGAAGATTTCGGCGGCGCCGCCGGCAGAGGGCTCGGCGCCAGCATCTGGTGGTCGGCAGAAGTAATGACTCAGGCCAGTACCGGACATAGAGGCCCGAAGACCCTGGCAGGGCGGATGCTTGCAATCATCTGGATGGTCGTCTCCATCATCACGCTCGCCGTGTTTACGGCAAGCGTCACTTCCGCGCTGACCACGCGCCAGATCCGTGGACTTGTGGAGGGCGTCGACGACCTGCCGAAAGTGCGCGTCGGCGCGCTTGCCGGTTCTGCGACGACGGGATTTCTCAACGGACAACGCATCAAGCACCGCGAATTTGCGAGCCTGCAGGATGGTTTGCGGGCGGTGGAAAATGGTAGCATCGACGCATTCGTCTACGATAAACCATTGCTCGCCTGGATTACCGCGCAGCAATTCTCCAGCACGATAAAGATCCTTGACGGGGTCTTCGATCCGCAAAGCTACGGCGTGGCGATGCCGAGAGGAAGTCCCTATCGCAAAGCAATCGACATCGCTCTGCTCGAGACGATACACGACAGAAGCTGGGACCAGGCGCTCTTCCGGTATCTCGGAGAGAAGAGGTGAAGGCGCGCCGATGGGCATGCGTTTCATTGCCCTGCTTGGGCACTTTGAACTCTTCACATTGCAATTGTATCCTGAGGTTCGACTCATTGCGTGTCTCAGGTAATTAGAGAAAAGGCGATACCAATGAAGCGCATGTTTTTTCTGGGCGCTGCGCTATGTGCGGTCGCGGCGCTAGCCGGCTGTCGCAGTGCGACTCCTGATGCCGACGTGAAACGGTCGGAAATTCCCGCGGGGAGTGCAACGGTGAGAGCCGGCATGCTCGACGCGAAGCGGCAGCAACAAAAACAAGAGCGGCCGCTCAACAATTTCCAGACCAGTTGCCGCCCAACGAACGGCACTTTTCATTGCCAGACCACGTCGAACTGAGCATCGATCATGGGTGGCTAACACGGGTATCAGCGGCCCGGCGCGCTTTTGGTGTAGGCGCACCGGCCACAGTCTGGAAGGACCTCGAGTCGATCCTTGATGCTCACTATCTGGGCGGCAAAATCGAGCTCGCCGAGCAAGCCATCTTAAAGCTGCAACAGCATCAGTCGTGAACAGATTTTGCAACCCCAAGGCAGATTTCTAAAAACTGCCTTTTCCAAACTGCCCGTAAGTCGCTGATTTTATGGTGGGTGATGTAGGGCTCGAACCTACGACCCGCTGATTAAGAGTCAGCTGCTCTACCAACTGAGCTAATCACCCGTTCGCGCTGTCTGCGCGGTGTGACCGGGCGTATAAACAGGATCGTCTTCATTGTCCAGCGGCATGGTGAAATTTCTTTGGTTAATCGTCAAAAAAATTTCAAAACCGCCGGAAAGGCCAATGAAATCAGAGATCCAGCTCGCCCGAGGCGATGCGAACCGCCTGCCCGCCGATGCGCGCGTTCGAGATCGTTCCGCCGTCGACATCGATATGGAGGTGGATCAGAGACGGCCGTCCCATCTCGACGCCCTGCTCCACTACGATCGGAAAATGGCCATCCGGCAGGCGGTCGAAATGGTGGATCGCGCCCGAGAGGGCCGCAACCGCCGAGCCCGTCGCCGGATCCTCGACGAGACCCATGCCGGATGCGAACATGCGGGCGTGAAACTTTGCCACGTGATTGATAGCGCCGCGACAGTAAATGTAGGCGGAGGCCAATGCGCCGTCGACGAAGGGGACGGTCTTTTCCCAGAGCTGCGGATCGAATTCCATCCGCTCGCAGCATCCGACATCGTGCACCGGCACAAGAAGGAAAGGAACGCCGGCGCTCCAGATCGAAGGGACGTGGTTTTCGAAGCCGATCTCGCTGACCTTCAGGCCCAGCGCATTGGCGATGTCCGCCTTGTCGAGCGGCAAGGTGATCTGATGCGACTTTCTTGGCAGGTCGAATTCGGCAAAGCTCGGATGCCGCTGACGCAGCCGCACGGCACAGCGCACCGGCCCTACTCTTTCCTCCAGAACGGAAACGAGATCGATGTCTCCGCCGCGCGTGCTGTGCGCGCGTTCCGCCAATGCGATCGCCGTCCCGACCGTCGGGTGACCGGCGAAGGGCAATTCGCGCCCTGGCGTGAAAATTCTGAGGCTCGCCGTATGGGCCGGATTTTGCGAGGGGACCACGAAGACTGTCTCCGACAGGTTCATCTCTTTCGCGATTGCCTGCATCGCATCATCGCTCAGGCCGTCGCCGTCGAAGATCACCGCGAGCGGGTTGCCCGCCAGTTTGCTGCCGGTGAACACATCATAGACCCCGTAGCTGCGTGCCACGCCCTACCCTCCTTGAATCGGTCATGGAAACGTCAACCTGCCCGACCGTGCGCTGGAGTGCAAGGCGATAAGTCAGCGCTCTCTGCCGAAGTACCAATCGATAACGGGCAGCATGGCCACATTGTAGGGATGGGCACTGTGGTCGGCTGAACGTATGGCGACCGCTCCGGCAATTTCCTTGTCTTCGGCAACAAGCATATGCCGCTCGATCCGTTCGATCAGTTCCTGCGCCGTCAGGTCGAAACGAAAAAGCCTGAAGATGGTGACAACGCGCTGATACTGGGTGGCGAAATAGCCTTCTCCCGCAACCGCATCCCGCAGATCGAGGCCCGTCTCTTCCAAAACCTCGCGGCGCATATTGCCCTCAATGTCGCATCGTCCGTCGACGACATCGATTTCCTCGAGCGAGCCTGCCGCGAAATAGACCTGCCCGGCATTGACTGTATGCGCGCCCATGCGGATTGCGACCAGCGCACCATCGCAGGCTTCAAGCACGGGATAGGCAAAGAGGTGAAAGCCGTCTCTTCGCTGGGCCTGTTTCCGCCACCACATGAAGGTGGAAAATGGAATGACATAGCCTTCGCCGAGGATACCCTTTTCACTTATCGAGAGCCGGTGCTGAAGGATCATGCGCCCGTCGAAGAGCGCGGGATTGGCAGCAATCTCCCTCGCCCAGTTCTCCCGCGCAGCGGGCTTCTGGGTCTCATGAAAGGGATGCTCGCCGTCCAGGATCCGCAAATCGATATGCGTGACGGGAAAGACGGTGCGCTCCGGCGGCCATCCGGCGGAATGATCGGAGAGTTCAAAAGTCATATGAGATCCAATGTCATGACAACGGGGCAATGGTCGGATGCTTTCGGACGATCCCACCCGGTCCGCGGATAGCGCTCGACTTCCTGCCCGGGCGGAAACACCGTGCGGTAAGGTTGCCCGCCACGGATGACGTCGGGCACCTGCGTCGCGTTGACGCGTGCGAGTGCCGGCGAAAGCCAGAGATAATCGAGCTGGCAGAGCCATTGTTCCTCCGGACCGCGCGCGTGGTAGAGCGTCCAGCGATCGAGAGGATCGCGGCGGCGCATGACGTTTTCCGCAAAACCGTCATGGCTGAAGACGTCGAGTGCGCTTTCCGTCTCGTCCTGGTGCTCGAAGCGATATCCGCTGCGGCGGTTGCCGATCACGTCGACGCGTTCCTGATAGTCGTTCATGTCGCCGCAGATGACGAAGTTCTTTTTGGCAGCATGTTCGACGCCGAAGCGCTGCTCGATGATGCGGCGCACTGCGCGCGCCTCGGCGATGCGAATGGCCATTGTGGACTGGCGTCCGTCGAGCCCTTCCCTCGGACTGCCCATCGATTTGAAATGCACCACATAGAGCGTCAGCGGCACGCCGCCGATGCGCAGGTCGATTTCCAGGCAATCGCGCTTGAAGATCTTGTCGTCCGGAAGAGCTGTCAAGGCCAGATCGTCGTTGAAAAGGTCAAGATCACGATAGGTCAGCGGCGCATGGCTCTTGATGTCCCGAAGTTCGATCTTCTGCCCGTCATGCGTCTCCTCACGCATGAGCACGGCAACATCGATACCGCGGCTGTCATTGCCCTCGACCAGATATTTCTGCCGATAGCCGCTGCCGACCATGCGGAAGAGATAGCCGTATTCGAAGGCCTGCAGGGCGGCCATGTTGTCGACTTCCTGCAGACAGAGGATATCGGCGGCCGCGTCGGCGATGGCAAGCGCCGTCATCTGACGGGTATCGTCGGTCGAGGCGATCACACGCGCCTGTTCGAGTTGCTGATAGACGCCCTCGCTCTGCACTTCGAAGAGCTTGATCACGCGATCCTGGCGCAATTGATTGCGGAAACCGGTGAAGTCAAAACGGGTCATCAGGTTTTCGACATTGAAGGTGGCGAGGCGAAGCGACATGCGGAATTTCCTGATGGCATCGATGATTCTATCTAGCTTCGAAATGAGCCCCGGAAAAGGCTTGCGGTCAAAGCCTCCAACCGGACCGGATGACGACCGGAAAGGCGTCGCCCGACTTCACGAAGTCGCGGCTGAAGGCCCTGAGTGCCTGCCCGTCCGGAAGCGCGACACGCACCGCGTATCGTTCGCCCTCGAAAAGAACGGATTCCACGGTGCAGGCAATTCCGTCCGGTGATGCAACGACATCCTCGGGACGCACGAGAACCTCCACGGGCGAACCGCCGGGCGCGTCGTCCGCGAACATTGTCTGCAGCGCCGGCCAGTCGAACTGTCGGCTGTCGCCGAAAGGTGATGTCAAGGACAGGATCGCCCCGCGGCCGATAAGGCCACCGACGAGGCTCCCCTCCGGGCGCGCATAAATTTCGGAGGGTGCTGCCACCTGGAGGAGATGCCCCTCGGACATGACCGCCACATCGGTCGCAAGCGCCATCGCTTCGCTCTGGTCGTGGGTGACATAGATCATCGTTGCCCCGGAACGCTGATGGAACTCGCGAAAAGTCTCTTCCATCTCCTGCTTCAGATGCCGGTCGAGATTGGCAAGTGGCTCGTCGAGCAGCACGACATCCGGTGAGGTCACCAGGCAGCGGGCGAGCGCCACGCGCTGGCGCTGCCCGCCGGATAGATCGGAAGGACGACGCTCGGCGTAATCGGCAAGGCGTACGGTGGAGAGTGCTGCCCGAACCTTCTCGCGATAGCGCTCGCCGGAGACGCCGCGCACTTTCAGCGGATAGCCGACATTGTCGGCGACACTCATATGCGGCCAGAGTGCATAGGACTGAAACACCATTGCCATGTTGCGCTTTTCCGGCGGAAGCGCCTGGGATGCATCGGCGAGCAGCCGTTCTCCCAGATGAATGGAACCATCCGTCGGATTTTCGAATCCCGCGATCATTCTGAGGACGGTCGTCTTGCCGCAGCCGGACGGCCCGAGCAGCGCCAGAAAGCCGCCCGGCCGCACATCGAGCGACAGTCCGCTCACGGCCGCACGGCCGGTGCCGAAATCCTTGGTGACGCGGTTCAAAGTCAGCTTCGCCACGGCACAACTCCTCTGGGCAGCCGTTTTGCCAGAAGCTCCAGCAGCAGCATCATGACGACGACCATGCAGACCACCAGCACGGAAAGCGCCGAGGCGAGATCCGAGCTGCCGCTGTCGTCGAGATTAAATGTCACCACGCCGAGCGTCTGAGTGCCCGCCACCCAGAGCAGCGCGGAAATGGTAAGTTCGTTGCAGGCGATCAGGAAGACGAGGATCACGGAGGCCCCCGCAGCCGGCGCGATCAGCGGGACCAGGATATCGAAAAGCCTGCGAAAGAAGCCCGCACCCGACAGCCGCGCCGCCTCCTCCAGCGCCGGATCGAACTGATGGAAGGCGCTGACCACCGGTTTCAGGCTGACGGCGAAGAAGCTCGAGAAATAGGCGATGAGAATGATCCAGATCGTGCCGTAGAGGGTGACGTTCAGAACCGGGATTGGCGCCGCGAAAACGAGAATGAAGGAAACCGCCATGACGATCCCCGGCAGGGAATAGGGAATTTCGATCAGGCTCGAAACAATGCGGCTGGCGAAGCCGCGACGGCGTGTGAGGGCATAGGCCGCAAGGATTGTCACCAGGAGGAGACCAATCGCGGTCGTGGCCGCGAGAAACAGCGAGTTGGCGAAGGCCGTTCGCGTGACCGACTGTCGAAACAGGATCTCGCCAAAGGCGTGAAGCGACATGGTCTTGAAGGTCAGGGGCACGCCATAGGCGGGCACCAGCGCTCCCGCGAGCAGGGCCAGAAAAGGTGCTACGAGCATGAAGAACAGGACGAGCCAAAGGAGCGGCACGGCAAGGAAGCGCCACGATCCGAGTTCGAAGATGGCCGTTGCGCCGCTGAGGCCGATCACCCGATAGTCCCTCCCGCGGAGCGCTCTTTCCTGGATGGCAAGCCCAGCCACGGAAATAATGGCGATGATTGCTGAAAGCAGCGCCACGTCGCCGAAGGTACGGCTCGTGAAAGCCGTGAATTTAGAAAAGATCAACGTCGGCAGCGTGAGGATGGACGCAGGGATCCCGAGGATCGCCGGGATGCCGAAATTGCCCGTGCAGGAGACGAAGGAGATCGCAGCGGCGGCAATGACGCCAGGCAGCGACAAGGGGAAAATCACATCACGAAAGACCTGAAGGCTCGAGGCGCCGGAAAGTCGCGCCGCCTCGACGCCATCCCGCGGCAGGGCCATCAGCCCGGCTCTGAGCGCCAGATAGACGAGCGGCGCATGCTGCACGCCGTAGAGCAGCGCGATACCTCCGACCGAATAGAGCGGCTGCGGCGAGCCGAGCGGCGGCGCCAGATGCAACGCCTTCAGAAGTGGACTGGAGGGACCCGACATCTGTACCCAGGCGAGCGCCGTCACCTGCGGCGGGATCATCATCGGCAGGACGAACAGGAAGCTGAGAGGTCCCTTCCCCCTAACGTCTGTCAGGGTCAGCAGGAAAGCAAACAGGCTACCGATCGCAAGCGAAATGATCGTACCGAGTATAGCGGTGACGACAGTGTACCATGTCGCGGACCAGAGCGCGGGATCGGCCAGGACCTGCGAGACCCCTCCCCGTGAAAACGCGACAATGCCGGTCCCGGCGAGACGCAGGAGCGGCAATACACTCAGGAACAGGACGACGGTAACGACAAAGGGAAACAGCCAGGCAGGCTGGCTGTTTCCCCGGCGGACATATCCGTGCATTGAGGATCAGTTCGATCCGTAGATGCCGGAGAAGGTTTTCAGGTCCTGATCGGTGTTCTTCAGTGCCGCGGCAGCGTTGACAGGCAGGACCTTGATCGTATCACGCGAAGGAAAGCCCTCTGGGACGGGCATGCCGTTGCGGGCCGGGATGTAACCGAGCTTGAGGAAGCCCTGCTGGCCCTTTTCGGAGAGCACGTAATCGACGAATTTTTTGGCGGCATCCACGTTCTTGGCGCTCGCCAGGATGCCGACCGGCTCGGTCACGGCAGATACGCCTTCCTTCGGGAAGACGAATTCGACCGGCGCGCCCTTGGCCTTTTCGCGGATCGGCAGATAGTCGACGACCATGCCATAGGCTTTCTCGCCCGAGGCGACCGACTTCAGAACGACGCCGTTGCCACCGGCAGCCGTTGCGCCGTTTTCAGCAAGAGCCTTGTAGTAATCCCAGCCGAGACCGTCGACCGCGGCAAGCGTCTGTGCATGGATCAGCGCGGCGCCCGAAGCAAGCGGGCTCGGCATGGTCACGAGGCCCTTTGCTTCCGGCTTCGTCAGGTCCTTCCAGCTCGTCGGCTTCATCGAAGCAGACGTGTTGTACATGATGCCGGTGGTGATCAGTTTCGTGGAGTAATAGTAACCGTCCGCGTCAAAAAGCGTGGCGTCGTAATTGGCGGCTTCCGGCGACTTGTAGGCGAGGAGCTTGCCCTCTTCCTTGAGGCGCTCCAGGGTGACGACATCGGCGATCAGGAGAACGTCTGCGAGCGGGTTGCCGGCCTGGATTTCGGCCTGAAGCTTGGCCATGATCTTGGGTGTGCCGTCACGCACCCAATCCACCTTGATGTCCGGGTTGGCGGCCATGAATCCGTCGACGGTCGCCTGCGCGTCCTCGTTCGGCTGACTGGTGTAAAGCACAAGATTGGCGGCATCAGCGGAAACGGAAACAAAACCGGCGGCAAGCAGGCCGGCAACGGCGGAAACGAGCTTGTTCATGAGAGGACCCTCGACGTGGATTGAAGGCTGTTCCTTAGCCATCGCGGTTAACATGAATGTGACACTCGGCTTGAACCGCGGTTACGCGCTTTCACCATCGAATTGACGTGCAAACCGGATCGAACCCGAAGGCGACAAACTGTCTGATATAACGCTCTTTTGAGGCCGCTAGGCTAAACAGTACCGAAGCTCCCTGATAGGATATTGCCCTGCGCCGCTGCGGGCGCCATCTTGTCTTTGTCGTTCTTCAACTCAAAATCAGGGATCACCGCCATGGAATATCGGCTGCTCGGTCGCTCCGGCCTCAAGATTTCGCCACTCACGATGGGAACCATGACCATCGGCGGCAAACCGCCCTTCTCAAAGGTGGGATCGGTCGGCCTCGATGAGGCACGGCGTTATGTCGACATGTGCCTCGATGCCGGCGTCAACCTCATCGATACCGCGAACGTTTATTCGCAGGGAGAATCGGAAAACATTGTCGGTGACGTACTCGGCGGCAAACGCAAAAATGGCGTGCTGATTGCCACCAAGGCCCGCTTCGGCATGGGCGACGGTCCCAACGACCGGGGCCTTTCGCGCTATCACCTGATCCGCGAATGCGAGGCGAGCCTCAAGCGTCTCAAGACCGATGTGATCGATCTCTATCAGGTCCATGAATGGGACGGCGAGACGCCGCTCGAGGAAACGATGGAAGCGCTCGACACGCTGATCCGTCAAGGCAAGGTCCGCTACATCGGTTGCTCGAACTATTCCGGATGGCACATCATGAAGGCGCTCGGTATCGCCAATGAATTCAAATACCAGCGCTTCGTCAGCCAGCAGATCCACTACACGCTCGAGGCGCGCGAGGCGGAATATGAGCTGCTGCCGATCTCGATCGACCAGGGCCTCGGCGTTCTGGTGTGGAGCCCCCTTGCCGGCGGCCTGCTATCCGGAAAGCATCAACGCAGCATGACGACACCACGCCAGCTCGCAGGCTGGGACGAGCCGCCGATCCGTGACGAGAACCGGTTGTGGAACATTGTCGACGTGTTGATTGCGATCGGCGCTGAACGCGGCGTTTCCGGAGCGCAGATAGCACTCGCCTGGCTGATGGGCCGCAAAGGGGTCACCTCGGTGATCATCGGCGGGCGAACCGACGCGCAGTTCAAGGACAATCTCGCCGCCGCCGAACTGACGCTCTCGGACGAGGAACGCAAGCGCCTCGATGATGTCAGTCTGCCGCCGCTGCTCTATCCCTACTGGCACCAGCGCGATTCCGCGAGCGAGCGGCTGAGCGAAGCCGATCTTTTGCTGATCGGTCCGCATCTCAAAGGGTAAGACTTTGACGCTGCGCCGGTCCTGCCAGGATTTGGCGCAGCACCATCCAAGGTTCGCACTCGTTCGCCGCCCACGGAATGCACAATCGTTCAAGACGGGAGGAGTTCATCCGTATACCGGGATCTGAGCTTGAACATTTGGAGGCGACACATGCAGAGCGAAATGCAGACATCCTATAGGTCGATCAATCTGGCAGACAAACTCGGGCGCCTGACTGAGCAATGGCAGCCGCGGGTCGTTGCCGAACTCAACGACTATCAGTTCAAGGTCGTCAGGATCGAAGGCGATTTCATCTGGCACGATCATCCGCAAACCGACGAAGCTTTCCTCGTGCTGGAAGGTGAACTTCGCATCGATTTCCGGGATGGATCCGTTCTGCTGCATCCGGGCGAATTGTTCGTCGTTCCCAAGGGCGTGCAGCATAAGCCATTCGCCGCAAAAGAGGTGAAGATGCTGCTGATAGAACCGCGCGGGACGCTGAATACTGGCGAGGAAGGCGGAATGCGAACGGCTCAGAACGACATCTGGATCTGAGCCGTCCACATGGAAAGGACCGTCAGATCCTTTCCATTTCGCTTTCGATCAGAGCACCTAAACGAGCGATACCGTTATCGATCATCTCGTCGTCGGCGCAGGAGAAGCTGACGCGGAACGTGTTCGGCCCCGAGCCGTCAGCAAAGAAGGCCTGACCAGGCACGAAGGCGACCTTTGCTGTCTCCAGCGATTTCGCCAGCAGCTTGGCGCCGTCCATTCCCTTGGGCAGCGTCACCCAGATGAACATGCCGCCCTCGGGTTTGGTCCAGGACGTGCCCTCCGGCATGTATTTGGCGAGTGCCGCCAGCATGCAATCGCGGCGATGACTGTAGGCCTTGCGAATCTTGGCGACCTGAACGTCGAAGCCCCGTCGGGCGACATGGTCGATCGCGATCTGGTTGATCGTCGAGGAATGCAGGTCGGCCGCCTGCTTCATCAGCACCAGCTTGCGGATGACGGGCGCATTCGCGACGATGAAACCGACGCGAAGACCCGGTGCGAGCGTCTTGGAAAAGCTGCCGCAATAGATCGTCCGCGTATTGTTGATCTCGCCCTTGCGCGCGATCTCCAGCGCCAGGATAGGCGGGATCGCCTCGCCGTCATAGCGCAGCGACTGGTAAGCCGCGTCCTCGATGATCGCGATATCGAGCTCATCGGCAAGATCGATCAGCTTTTCACGAGCGGGACGATCAATAGTCTCGCCCGTCGGATTGGCGAAATCGGCGGAAAGATAGGCAAACTTCACGCGCCCGCCTGCCTGCGCCGCCGTGGCACGGTAGGCCTCCGGCGTGCGGTTGCCGTTCGGTGTCAGCTGATCATAGGTCGGTTCATAAGCATTGAAGGCCTGCAGCGCACCAAGATATGTCGGCGCAGTGACGAGCGCGGTATCCTTCGGCGAGAGGAAAAGCTTGCCGAGATAATCCAGCCCCTGCTGCGACCCGGAGACGATGAACACGTTTTCGAGTTCACAGGGAATGCCAAGTGCTGCCATCTGCTGCACCAACCATTCGCGCAGCGGCTTGTAACCCTCGCTCACCGAATATTGCAGCGCCGAGCTGACTGCAGCGCTCGAGAAGATATCCGCATAGGCTTCTTTGAATGCTTCGTCCGGAAACAGCGCGGGATCGGGAATGCCGCCGGCGAAGGAAATGATATCCGGTCGTTCCAAAAGCTTCAGAAGTTCGCGGATCTCGGACGCGCGCATGCGCGACGAGCGGGTGGCAAAGATATTTTCCCAATTCAACATGGGGTTTCCTCGTAATATTTTTTCGTTTCGGGACAAAACCACGCAACAAAGAATAAGTCAATAATGCTGACCTATTTTGTTTAGGCAAAGCATGTTTCCGATTGCAATGTTTCGATATCCTGGCGCGCGACCAGACGAAGAAAGATGGATATGGCCACTGAAGGCACCTCATCCTTTTACGATGAAAACGCCGAGATTTACGCTGTCCGAAGGCGCACTGTTCCCACTCAGCGTCTCGATGCATTTCTTTCCGAGCTTTCTCCCGGCGCACCGGTTCTCGAACTCGGCTGCGGCGGCGGGCATGATTGCGCCTATATGCTTTCGAAGGGCTTTGACGTCATGCCGACGGATGGCTCCGTTGAACTGGCGAAACGCGCGGAAAAGCTCCTAGACAGGCCCGTCAAGGTGATGCGCTTCGAAAGCTTGGACGAAGAAAATGAATATAGCGGCGTCTGGGCCGAAGCGAGCCTGTTGCACATGCCGCGCGCCGTACTTCCCGATGTTCTGAAGCGCATCAACCGGGCGCTGAAATATGGCGGCATCCTGCATGCCAGCTTCAAGGCCGGAGACGCCGAAGGTTATGACGGCTTCGGTCGTTATTACAATTATCCCTCGGTCGCGTGGCTCACAGAGCGCCTGTCGGAAGGCGGCTGGCGGAACGTTTCGATCATCGAACGAGACGGCGGGGGCTATGACGGCAAGCCGACACGCTGGCTCTATCTTGCGGCGCGTAAGTGAAAAGGCCGGAGCTTCGCCCCGGCCTCTCATTTTCGATCTGATGCAATGGCTCAGTTGACGGTCTTGTCGACCAGCTTGTTCTTGCCGATCCAGGGCATCATGGCGCGCAGCTTGGCGCCGACTTCCTCGATCTGGTGGCTGTCGTTCATGCGGCGGATGCCCTTGAAGCGCGCGGCGCCGGAACGGTATTCCTGCATCCATTCGGAGGTGAACTTGCCCGTCTGGATGTCCTTCAGCACCCGCTTCATTTCTGCCTTGGTCTCGGCGGTAATGATGCGCGGACCGGAGACGTATTCGCCCCATTCGGCGGTGTTGGAGATCGAGTAGTTCATGTTGGCGATGCCGCCTTCATAGATCAGGTCGACGATCAGTTTTACCTCGTGCAGGCATTCGAAATAGGCCATTTCAGGCGCGTAGCCCGCTTCCACCAGCGTCTCGAAACCGGCGCGGATCAGCTCGACCAGGCCGCCGCAGAGCACTACCTGCTCACCGAACAGGTCGGTCTCGCATTCTTCGCGGAAATTCGTCTCGATGATGCCGGAGCGACCGCCGCCGACGCCACAGGCGTAGGAAAGCGCCAGCTCGAGTGCATTGCCGGAAGCGTTCTGATGTACGGCGACGAGGCAGGGAACGCCGCCGCCCTTCTGGTATTCGCCGCGCACGGTGTGGCCCGGCCCCTTCGGGGCGATCATGACGACGTCGACCGTGGCCTTAGGCTCGATCAGGCCAAAATGGACGTTGAGGCCGTGAGCAAAGGCGATCGCGGCGCCGTCGCGGATGTTCGGCGCGATTTCCTGCTTGTATATGTCGGCCTGCAGCTCGTCCGGAGTCGCCATCATCATCAGGTCGGCCCAGGCGGCTGCCTCCGCTACCGTCATCACCTTGAAGCCATCGGCTTCCGCCTTCTTGGCGGTGGCCGAGCCTTGCTTCAGCGCGATGGCGACGTTCTGCGCGCCGCTATCCTTGAGGTTCAGCGCATGGGCGCGGCCCTGGGAGCCATAACCGATGACGGCGACTTTCTTCGCCTTGATCAGGTTGAGATCGGCATCACGATCGTAATAGACGCGCATTGAATTATCCTTCCCTTCGCTTGTCTGTATCGATTTTAAGTAATCAAGCGGTCGCCATCGCTTCCGCCGCAATCCTTTCACTGCCGAAGAGCCGCAAGAAGGCGGTAACCGCCCTCTCCGCCTGACGACCGGTATCCTTCAAGCCCGGTTCGCCGAGCAGCATGCGCACATGCAGATCCGAGACAATGAGCCCGTAGAAACAATGATAAGCCATGTCGGCGTCGTCGAAGCGTAACAGCCCTGCCCGCCTGCCGGCCTCGATCAGCCCCATCGCGCGTCGATCGATCTGCCGCCTTCCGCGCTCCAGGAGCAGTTTGCCGAGCTTCGATCCCTCGCGGCTCGACTGACCGATCGCCAGCCGATTCAGAGCGAGCGACACGTCACCCGCCAACACCTCGAGCAGATCGCGCGCGAAGATGACAAGATGATCGTGCAGGCTCGCAGCCGTCAGCCGTTCGCCGTTGCGCTCGAAGGTGCGCACCTTGCTCGCCTGATAGGCGATCATGGCAGAGAGGAGGCCGTCGCGGTCTCCGAACCACTTGTAGAGGCTTTCCTTGGAGCAGTTGGCGGCACGGGCGACGCCGGAGGTCGTCAAAGCCTTCTCGCCACCGTCCACAAGCAACCGGAGCGCCTGCTCCAGAACAGCGTTCTGGCGCGGTGAAAACTCGCTCGATTGTCCTGCATCGTTCCACAAGGCGCCCCACTCCTTCTGCGTACCGTACGGTACGGTTCGCTAGGTGTTATGGCTCAGCAACGGGCAAGCGTCAAGAGTTTCTTCACGCGACCACAGATTTCCGCCTGAAAAATGACGATTGCGGTTTATTCCGCAGGCTTGCCCTCGACGTCACGCAATGGTGATATGCCGTACAGCCTGCTGTATTCCCGGCTGAACTGCGAGGGGCTTTGATAGCCGACACGATGCCCAGCAGTACCGACATCGAGCCGCTCCACAAGCATCAGCCGCCGTGCCTCGTGCAGCCGAAGCTGCTTCTGATACTGCATCGGCGTCATCATGGTCACCGCTTTGAAGTGATGATGGAACGACGACACGCTCATGCTCACATGATCCGCCAATTCCTCGATACGAAGCGGGCGAGTGAAATTGCCGCGAAGCCATGCAACGGCACGGGCTATCCGGTTGCCATTGCTCTCGGCCGTGGCGATTTGCAGCAGCCGCGGCCCATCGGGACCGGTCAGCAGTCTATAGAGTATTTCCTGCTCGATGAGCGGTCCCATCGCGGCGATGTCCTCCGGTCGATCAAGCAGCCGCAAAAGCCTGACACAGGCATCGAGCAACTCAGGCGGCGCGGCATTGACCGCCAGTCCACGCACTCCATCCGCCATTGCCGACCGCCGCGGAATCGAAACCCGGGCAAGCAATTCATGGAGGCGCTCGGGCTCGATAATCATGCTGAGGCAGAGATGTGGCGCTTCCACGCTGGCCTCGGTCACCCGCGAAGCGATCGGAAGATCAAGAGATGCCAAAAGGTAATGGCCAGTGCCGTAGCGGAAAGTCTCTTCTCCGAGCGTCACGCTTTTCGCTCCCTGCAGCACCAGCGCAAAAAGCGGCCGGCATGCCGCATGCATCGGCATCGTCGGCATTGAGCGATAGTGCACATACAGGCTGCCGATCGGTGTCGCGTAGTCGCCGTCGCTGCCGGCGAACCGTGCAATGATTGAGGCAAGCTCCTGATAGGGAGAAAAGGGCAGAGTCATTACGGAACCAGTTATTTTCCAGGATTTGAGTTCGTCCACATCATAGCCGAGACCGCTCTGAGGGAAATGGGCTGCGATGAAATTTTGCAGGATCGTGCATAAAGATAGCAGGATCGCTCTAACGCTTTGGCCGCCATGTGCGGCATAGTCCGGCCGTTCCTCCCACACAAAAGGAAGTCTCCATGGCTATTGCAAAAGGCTATGCCGCGACCGATGCGTCGCAGCCGCTGACCCCCTTCACCTTCGAGCGCCGCGAACCGAATGAGGACGATGTCGTCATTTCCGTCAAATATTGCGGCGTCTGCCATTCGGATATCCACCAGGCCCGCAACGAATGGGGCAACTCCCGCTATCCGATGGTGCCGGGCCATGAAGTGGCAGGTGTCGTCAGCGCCGTCGGCTCGAAGGTCACGAAGTTCAAGGTCGGCGATCGCGTCGGCGTTGGCTGCTTCGTCAATTCCTGCACGACCTGCGCCACCCGAGATCTGGACTATGAGCATTTCCTGCCGGGCCTCGTTCAGACCTATAACGATGTCGAGGCGGACGGCACGACGCCGACCTATGGCGGATATTCCGATTCGATCGTCGTCAAGGAAGGCTACGTCCTTTCCTTCCCGGATAACATTCCGCTGGATTCAGGCGCTCCGCTTCTTTGCGCCGGCATCACGCTCTACTCGCCGCTGCGCCACTGGAAGGCCGGTTCCGGCAAGAAGGTCGCGATCGTCGGCATGGGCGGCCTTGGCCATATGGGCGTCAAGCTCGGCCACGCGATGGGCGCTGAGATCACCGTGCTCAGCCAGACATTGTCCAAGAAGGAAGATGGCCTGAAGCTCGGTGCCAGCCATTACTATGCGACGAGCGACGCCGAAACCTTCACCAAGCTTGCCGGTACCTTCGATCTCATCATCAACACGGTCGGCACCGCGATCGACTGGAACGCCTACCTGAACCTCCTGAAATATGACGGCAGCATGGTGCTTGTCGGCGTTCCCGAGCATGCGGTTCCCGTTCATGCCTTTTCGGTCATTGCCGGTCGCAAGAGCCTTTCGGGCTCGATGATCGGCTCAATCAAGGAAACGCAGGAAATGCTCGACTTCTGCGGCGAGCACAGCATTGTTTCGGAAATCGAGAAGATCAACATCCAGGATATCAATGAGGCTTACGAGCGCGTCGTGAAGAGCGACGTCCGATACCGCTTCGTCATCGATATCGCGTCTCTGGCAGCTTAAGTGAAAATGGTAGGCGGCTCTCTGGAGCCGCCTACCCCTTCTCCTGCATCGCTTCCTTCTGCGTGATCAGCCGGGAGCTATGCTGGCGGCTCAAATAGATCCAGAGCCAGCTCCAGGCGACCGCGAAACGCGAACGCGTGCCGATCAGAAAATAGATATGGGCGATGCCCCATATCCACCAAGCGATCCAGCCCTTGAGCTTGAGCCAGCCAAAATCGATGATCGCCGCGCTCTTGCCGATCGTCGCAAGACTACCCTCATGGTGATAGCGGAAGGGACCTGGATCGGGCTGGTTGCTCATCCGCGCACGAATGACCTTAGCAACGTAGGCGCCCTGCTGTTTGGCTGCCGGAGCAATGCCCGGTACCGGCTTGCCATCCTCGCCCATGACCAGCGCCGTGTCGCCTATGACGAAGATGTCCCGTTCACCCGGCGCCCTCAGATCCTTTTCCACGACCACACGCCCTGCCCGGTCGGCAGGAGCGTCGAGCCATTTCGCAGCCGCCGATGCCTGAACGCCGGCGGCCCAGACAATGGTGCGGCTCGGCACGAAAGTATCGCCGATCGTCACTCCCTCGGCGCTGCAGGCGGTCACAGCCTGACCCGTTCGGACTTCGACCCCGAGCTTTTCCAGAGCTTTGTGAGCATAGGCGGAAAGATCCTCGGTAAAAGCTGCGAGGATTCGTGGTCCCGCCTCCACGAGAATGATACGGGTCTTGCGCGTATCGATATTGCGGAATTCCCGCGGCAGTGTTTGATGCGCCAGTTCCGCAATGATGCCGGCGAGTTCGACGCCTGTCGGCCCCGCACCCACGATCGTAAACGTCAAGAGCGCATCTCGCGCCGCGGGATCCGTTTCCAGTTCCGCATGTTCGAAGGCGAGCAGCACCCGCCGGCGGATCGTGGTCGCATCTTCGAGCGTCTTCAGACCAGGCGCCACGGGCTCCCATTCGTCGTGACCGAAATAAGCATGCGTCGCGCCGGTCGCCAGCACCAGCGTATCGTAGCCGATCGTCCCGCCGCTTTTCAGCATCACCGTCCGCGCGTTGCGATCAACGGAAGAAACCTCGCCGAGGACAGTCGTGACCTCCGGCCGATCGCGATAGAGGCTGCGGATCGGCCAGGCTATTTCCGAGGTGGCGAGAAGTGTCGTCGCCACCTGATAGAGCAGTGGTTGAAACAGGTGGTGGTTGCGTCGATCGATCAGCGTGATGCGAACCGGCACCCCTTTGAGATCATTGACAAGCTGCAATCCGCCAAAGCCACCCCCAACCACGACGACATGATGTTCCGGCATCGAAAATTCCTCGCATTGTCATCCTACCCGGCCCTAATTTCGGGATTATCCACCGCCTGGACAACGGGCTTTTCCGCATGGCTCCCGTGCCGAGACGGCTCACCGCCTTTACTGAGCATAGGATACCGGTATGGTAACGCCGCTCTTCATTTCTTCCATGGAAATCGAGGCGGCAACGTCAAACAATTCGACCTGGCGGATGATCTTCTTATAGATGACGTCGTAGTGCTCGACGCGCGGCAGCGCGATCTTGAGGATGTAATCGTAATTGCCGGTCAGCCGATGTGCCTCGACGATCTCGGGAATATCGCAGATCGCTTTGCGGAAGATGTCGATCCATTCGTCGGAATGACGCGCGGTCTTGACGAGCGCGAAGACGGTCGTCGGTACCGCCATCCTCTCGCGATCCAGCACCACGATCCGGCGGGCGATGTGACCGCTTTCTTCAAGTCGTTGGATGCGCCGCGAACAGGCTGAGACGGAAAGGGCTACCTTCTCGGCCAAGTCAGTTACAGATATGCCGGCGTCGACCTGGAGCAACTCGAGAATCTTTCTGTCACGATCATCCAGCATCAGCGGGGAGCCTTTCATTGTGGCGCGAATTTTTTGCAACATATGGGCTATTCTTGCAAAAATACATCGCAGACATATCTTTTGTGACAAGCAATTGCACACACCTTGCGCAGCTGCTGGTGCATGGTTGCTGGCTTACAGAGGCACCGGAGGATGCGGAAATGCGGACAATCGGCCTGATCGGCGGCATGAGCTTCGAAAGTTCTGCAGTCTACTATCGCCTGATCAATGAAATGGTACGGAAAAACCGCGGCGGACTGGCCTCGGCGGAACTCGTCATGCATTCCGTGAACTTCGAGGAAATCGTCGCCCTGCAAAAGGCCGGCGACTGGCACATGGCCGCAGCACGACTGGGTGACGTGGCGCTCCGTCTGCAGATTGCCGGTGCGCGTTGCATTCTCATCTGCGCAAACACCATGCATCTGATTGCCGACAAGGTTGCATCGCGCATTTCCATTCCGTTGATCCACATAGTCGATGAAACCGCGAAATGCTTGCATGCAACAGGCTGCAGGCGCCCACTCCTGCTCGCCACGCGATATACGATGGAGCACGGTTTCTACCAGGATCGCATGGAGAGCCTCGGCATCGATGTCGTGGTTCCGGATGCCGCCGACCGCACCACCTTGCACGATATCATCTTCAATGAACTTTGCGCCGGAAGGGTACTGGACAGCTCGCGCGACAAACTCATGACGATGATAGAGCGCGGCATCCTTCAGGGAGCCGACAGCGTCATATTCGGCTGTACCGAGATCGGCCTGATCCTTGATCCGGGAAAGCTGCCGCTCCCTGGCTTCGACACGGCGGAAATTCATGCGGCGGCCGCAGTGAATTTCGCTCTCGGCGAACCGAAAGCGATCGATATCTGTGCCGCTTAAAAATACTTGACTCAGTCAATTAATTGCAGGACAGAGTCTCCAAATATTGGAGGCCCTGCCATGTCCGCTACTGCCAGTCTCGCCACTATCGAAGCCGTCCGCGACTTCAATCGCTTCTATACGAATTTCCTCGGCGTCCTGACCAAGGCCTATCTCGACAGCCCCTATACGCTGACCGACGCACGCGTGCTCTATGAAATCGGCGCTCATAACGGCATCGCCGCCGCGGCATTGACACGCGACCTGCATATCGATCCGGCCTATTTGAGCCGCATCGTGAAGCGATTCCGTAACGAGGGCCTGGTCGAGACACGGTCAGACCCGGCTGACCTTAGAAGCCAGATCATCATGGTCACCGAAAAGGGAAAGGCCCAGTTCGAGGAGCTCGGACAGCGCTCCAACGCGCAGATTGCCGGCCATTTCGAAAATCTTGAGAGCGGCGAGCCGGAGCGCGTCGTCGTGGCCATGCGGGCGATCCGCGCCATTCTCGATCCGAAGGAGCGGAAATCCGATGCGCCGGCCATCATTCGCGCCCATCGTCCGGGCGACATCGGCTGGATCGTCCAGAGCCAGGGTCGCTTCTATGCGGAGGAATATGGTTGGGACATGCGCTTCGAGGGTCTGGTTGCGGACGTTGCCGGACGCTTTCTGGCCGGCTTCGACCCGGCAAAGGAATATTGCTGGATCGCCGAGCGGGGCGGCATCAATGTCGGCTCAGTCCTTGTCACCAATGGTGGCGATGGCGTTGCGAAACTGCGCCTCCTCTATGTCGACAAGGCCGCGCGTGGCCTCGGGCTCGGCAAACTCCTCGTCGAAGAATGCATCCGGTTTTCGAGGCAGGCCGGTTATCGGCAGCTCTCGCTTTGGACCAACGACATTCTCGAAGCGGCCCGCGGCATCTATATCCAGAAGGGCTTCCGACTTGTCTCCGAGGAGAGACATAACATGTTCGGTCCGCAGTTGAACGGACAAACCTGGGTTCTCGATCTATAGAAGGCTGCGCCAAGCAATTACAGGAAAAGGCGAAGCGGTTTTCCGTTCGGAATTGCGTAAGACAAAGCTTCGAACGATTCAGCGCTTCCATGAAAAGCTGAACCGCTCGAAGGGCACCAAATTGCTGCAATGCAGAAAAAATCACTTGATTTGGAAACGATCGTTTCCTAAAAGAGCGGCATGACAACCGCGACACTTACCTCTTCCCGACTCCGCGGGCGACCGCGTGAATTCGATCTCGATGACGCGCTCGACAAGGCATTGCGCGTCTTCTCGGAGCGTGGCTACTACGCCGCGTCGATCAGCGAACTTACCGAAGCCATGAAACTGACTTCAGGCAGCGTCTACAAGGCATTCGGTGACAAGCGTGGTATTTTCATTGCCGTCCTTGACCGTTATCGGCTCGTTCGTCGTCAGTTGATGGAGGAAGGCATAGCCGCGGTACACACCGGGCACGACAAGGTCCGGCAGATGCTGATCTTCTACGCCGATTCCTCGCACGGCGTCGTCGGCCGCCAAGGTTGCCTCGTCGTCGGAAGTGCCACGGAACTCGCCCTTTTCGACGCGGAAGTCGCCGAGCGTGTCGCTGCCGCCTTCGATAAGGACGAGCAATTGCTCGATGATCTCATCCGGCTCGGCCAGGCCGATGGCTCCATCCCGGCTGCTATCGACAGTCGCGATGCGGCGCGCACTCTTCTGTGCCTCATGAAGGGCATGCGCCTTGCCGGTAAGACAGGCCGCTCTCGCGAGGAAATGACGGCCGTCGCCGAGACTGCAATGAAAATACTGGCATGAGCTTCATGCGATTTGACGGGAAATTCCTTTATTCCAGAATTGGAGTTTGAAATGATTGTATCGACCGCCACAGAGCAGACCGCGATCCCGCGCTCGATCTCACCGTGGATGACATTCCTTTTTGCCGCCGCCTGTGGGCTGGTGGCTGCCAACCTCTATTACGGCCAGCCGCTCGCCGGTCCCATCAGCGCAGCACTCGGCTTCACACCGGCCGCCACCGGTCTCATCGTAACATTGACCCAGATCGGCTACGGGCTCGGCCTGCTGCTGATCGTGCCGCTCGGCGACCTGCTGGAAAACCGCCGGCTCGTTTTGACGTTGATTATCATCTCCGCGGTTGCCCTCGTCGGCGGCGCGCTGTCATCGACGCCGACCGCCTTTCTAATCGCATCGCTCTGTATCGGCCTCGCCTCCGTCGCGGTACAGGTGCTCGTACCCTTTGCCGCGCACATGGCGCCGGATGCGATCCGCGGCCAAGTCGTCGGCAATGTCATGAGCGGGCTCCTTTGCGGCATCATGCTGGCGCGGCCGTTCGCGAGCTTCCTCGCTGAAGCTTCCTCCTGGCACGTTGTATACCTTGCCTCTGCCGCCATCATGATCGTTCTGGCAGTCATATTGCGGGCCAACCTGCCGGTTCGCGTACCCCATACCAGGCTGCGTTACGGCCAGCTTCTCGCCTCCATGGGTCACCTCGCCTTGCATACGCCTGTGCTGCAGCGCAGGGCGCTCTATCAGGCCTGCATGTTCGGCGCCTTCAGCCTGTTCTGGACGACAACGCCGTTGCTGCTTGCAGGACCGGCCTTCGGCCTGTCCCAGAATGGCATTGCCCTCTTTGCACTCGCGGGTGCTGCCGGCGCTATTGCCTCTCCGATTGCCGGAAGGCTGGCGGATCGAGGCCATACGAAGCGCGCAACGACGCTTGCCATGGGACTCGGCATCGTTGCCTTTCTCATAAGCCATTTTGCGCAGGATGGATCGATGCTGGCGCTTGGGCTGCTGACGCTTTCTGCCATTCTTCTCGATTTCGGCGTCACCACCAGCATGGTCTGCGGTCAGCGCTCCATCTACGCGCTGAGCGCCGAGCACCGCAGCCGCCTGAACGGTCTCTATATGGCGACCTTCTTCGCAGGCGGTGCCTTTGCCTCGGCGATCGGCGGATGGGCCTATGCCACCGGCGGCTGGAACCTCACAGCCTGGATCGGCCTGTGCTTCCCGCTTGTCGCGTTGCTGTATTTTGCGACAGAGCGCGACGGCAAATGATGATCAAGCGTCGGCCCTCAGCAATTCAAAGTGCTGCAGGCCGACGCTTCTCTCATCAATGTTCGGCGGAGTCGAAACGGGTACGTGCCGCGCGCACGGCATCATGATTGGCTTCCGCCCAGTTCAGCAGCTGTGCCAGCGGTTGATAAAGCGACCGACCGAGATCGGTCATTCGATATTCCACGCTTGGCGGCTTCGTCGGAAAGACTTCACGCTCGATATAGCCGTCCCGCTGCAGATCCCGCAGCGTCTGCGTCAGCATACGCTGGGAGATATCCGGTATCATGCGGCGCAACTCGCCAAAGCGATAAGGCTGTTGTGCCAGTGCCTCCAGCAGCAATGTCGACCATTTGCCGCCGATCTGCTGCAGCATGTCCCGCACCGGACAGTTGGTAAAGTCGAGCTTGCTGAGATCGACCTGGCGGATGCGCTCCGAGCTCTTGCCTTTGATATTGACGACGGCTCCGCTCATGGTGGTTCCCTTTTGGTAACGTAGGGCGGAAAAACTGCCTTCTTTACAGCCTCAAGTCAATTCCTATTCTAGTGTTACTCTCTTTTTGAGACCACCTCATCCGAGGCGGCAACACCAGAGGAAGACCATGAGCCATAGCATTCTCGTTACCGGCGCCGCCGGCCAGCTCGGACAAAGGGTGATCCATCACCTGCTGGAGACCTACAAGGTTTCGCCATCCGATATCGTCGCGGCAACCCGCAATCCGGACAAGCTCACTGATATCGCGGCAAGAGGCGTCCGGGTCCGCAAGGCAGACTTCGATGATGCCGCCGGCCTTGAGACCGCCTTTGCCGGGATCGACCGCTTGCTGATTATCAGCACCGATACGCTCGATAGACCCGGTGCCCGCATCGCTCAGCACAAGACGGCCGTTGCCGCCGCCGCAAAAGCCGGCGTCAAGCACCTGTTTTATACGTCGATGCCAGCTCCGGACAATTCGCTCGTAAGCTTTGCGCCCGATCATCTCGGAACGGAACAGGCGATCAAGGCAAGCGGGCTGCCCTACACCATTTTCCGCAATGCTTGGTACATGGACAATTTCCTGCACTCCATGCCGCACAACCTTCAGGTCGGCAGCTGGTATACCGCGACCGGCGAAGGCCGCGTGGCCAATATTTCGCGCGATGACTGCGCTATCGCCATTGCCGCCGCACTTGCTTCGAATGCGGCGGAAAACGCTGTCTACACGCTGACCGGTTCGCAATCACTGACCAATGACGAGATTGCAGCCACCGTTTCAGAAGCCTCCGGCAAGCCGCTGAAGGCTGTCCATGTCAATGACGAACAGCTCGCTGCAGGCCTGACCGGGGCGGGCCTGCCGTCATTTGTGGTCGATATGCTGGTTTCGGCCGACGCCAATACACGCGCCGGCAACTTCGATATCATCACGGTGGACTTCAAGAAGCTGACCGGCAAGGAGCCGCAATTGCTGAAGGATTTCTTCGTGCAGCATAAGGCCGAACTGACGGCCTGATCTTCAAGGCAAAATTGCCTGCGAGAGGCCAGCGTCGCGGGCCTTTCGAAATCAGACCTTTTCGCCACATGCACGGCGGAAGCGGCGGACAGTCTCTGCCATACCGTATTCCAACGCATCCGCCGTCAGCCCATGACCGATCGATACTTCCGCAAGCTGCGGAATGCGTTTTATCAGCGGTGGCAGGTTGGCGACGGTGAGATCGTGTCCGGCATTGACGGCAAGACCGACAGCAATCGCCGCATCCGCGGTCCTGCCGAGCGCCTCAAGGATCGGCGCCGCCCGTTCGGGCGCATCGAA
Organism: Sinorhizobium sp. CB7; assembly: GCF_041357635.1. Taxonomy (NCBI): domain Bacteria; kingdom Pseudomonadati; phylum Pseudomonadota; class Alphaproteobacteria; order Hyphomicrobiales; family Rhizobiaceae; genus Sinorhizobium; species Sinorhizobium sp. CB7. The sequence continues at coordinate 170,114 of NZ_JAULLL010000002.1, read as the reverse complement.
ACAGCCACCATAGGGACCGGTGTAGAGCTCGATCCGGTCCGCGCCCGTCGCCTTGGCGGCCGCCGCCGCATCGACATCGCCGTCCCCGTCTGCAAACAGCGACACACGGCATCCCATCTTCTTCAGCTTCGCGACGATATCCGCCAGGAAGGCCTGATGCTTGCGGAAATCCCAGCCGTGATCGGACGTCGCCTGCGACGGGTCATCCGGGACAAGCGTCACCTGCTCCGGCTCGGCGCCCGCGCACAGATCGAGAAATTCCTCCGTAGGGTAGCCTTCGATATTGAATTCCGCCTGCGGGAATTCATCATCGATAAGGTTCCGGATCGTCGGAAGATCGGAAAAACGGATATGCCGCTGATCGGGACGCGGATGGACCGTCAGGCCGCTTGCACCAGCCTGTAGCGCGATACGTCCGATCCCTTCCACGCTCGGCCATGGCAGGTCACGCCGGTTGCGCAGCATAGCGACCGCATTGAGGTTCACGGAGAGTTTGGTTGGCATGATGGAGATCCAATTGGCGACCGAGGCATGTTTGCTTTTATGCCAAACCCACCGCCTGTCGCCAACGAGATTCCTGCATGGATCGATGCAAAAGTTTGATGGAAATACGACCTTCCCTGTATCCCGACGATCGGATGATAAGGATCGCTCGCCTTCGCCCCGCATTTGCTATCCCATTTGAAAACGATTACTTTTAGCACTTACAATTATAAGAATTCGGCTTAGCTTGTCGGGAGTTCAGTAACGCCGCCACACCGCTGCTTCCCGAAAAAGAAAAGGCCAACAGTAACCCCAGCGCGCCGAAAGAGAAGCAGCGCGTAAAACCAGATGAGGTGATCAGACAGCATTCTACGATCCAAGGAGGAGTTCATGCCTGACGGTTCCAAACGCCAGTTTGATGCCGCCAGCCTCGCGTCAGAGGCCCGATCGAAATATCGTTTCCTGCCCGCAGCCGCATTGCCGCCAGACTTGCCGGACGATCCTGTGCCGATCGCCGATATGGCAAATGCGTTCGGCGTCACCCACCGGACACTGCATTTTTATGAGGAGAAAGGCCTGATCTCGGCCGGCCGTATTGGCCTCATGCGGGTCTACAGCCAGGAGGATGTGTTACGCATGGCCGTGATCAACGTCTGCCGCGAGACAGGCATGCCGATCGCAGTCATTCAGGAATTGATGCAGGATCTGCGCGAGGCGGAATCTCAGGAGGATGCGGAAGCGACTTTCCGAGAAGCGCTGACCGTTCGTAAGCGTGAACTGACGGCCGAAATGTCGACGCTGCATCGACAGCTTCAGCAGGTGGGGGACCTGCTTGACGATGAGGCGGGAAGCGACATTCCCCCGCTCAATGACAATGAGGACAGGTCGAGCCTGACCGAACAGGAAAAGCACTGCCTCAAACTGATGGCCGAAGGCTACTCCACGCAGAGGATCGCTCGCGCACTTGAACTGACGCATGAAGAAACGGTCGCGCTCGAGGCCGAGATCATCCGGAAGTTCCGCGCAAACAACCGCTTTCAGGCTGTCGCCAAGGCCGTTTTGCTCGGCATCGTGAAAACGTGAATTCTAGCCGGAATGATGCGGCCGCCACCGCATTTTTCCGACTGCCTAGCGAACGATCGTCAGTGTTTCCGCCGCCCGCGTAATCGCGGTATAAAGCCACCGCTCGCGCGTATCCCGGAATGCCCAGCTCTCATCGAACAGCACGACATTGTTCCATTGCGAACCTTGCGCCTTGTGCACCGTCAGAGCATAGCCGTAATCGAACTCGTCATAGCGCTTACGCGTCGACCAGGGGATTTCCCCTTCCACATCCTCGAAAGCTTGCTTCAGGAGCTTGATCTTCGCCGCACCCCGGTCCATGTCGTCGTCTTCCGGCCGGACCAGGAGATTGATGCCGGGTTTGGTCGTCTCCTTCGACGAAGTCATCACCTGCCACAGCGAACCGTTGAGCAATCCCTTCGCCGGATCGTTGCGCAGACATACCAGCTTGTCGCCTGTCTGCGGATATTCGGCGGAAAATCCTTTAAGCTCACGCAGGCGCTGATTGTAGCGCCGCCGCGTCCGGTTCGTTCCCACCAGCACCTGATCGGCATCGAGCACCAGAGGCTGCGTAACCTCGTTCTTTGAGATTACCTGCGCAGTTCCGTAGTCGCCATGCATGATCTCCTTGCCCTCGCGCACGTGCATTGCCAGCTGGATGATCGGATTGTCCCGCGCCTGCCGGTGAATGTCCGTCAATAGATAGTCCGGCTCCTGATTGGTGAAGTATCCGCCCCCGCTCACCGGCGGCAACTGTCCCGGATCGCCAAGGACGAGGATCGGCGTGCCGAAGCTCATCAGGTCCTTGCCCAGCGCTTCGTCCACCATCGAGCATTCATCGACGATAATGAGTGCCGCCTTCGCGACCGGGCTCTGTCGATTGATCGAGAACATCGGCGCGATTGAGGTCTTGCCGGTTTCCTCATCCTCGACCGCCTCTTCACCGCGTGGCCGGTAGATCAGGGAATGGATGGTCTTGGCGTTGCTCGCGCCGCGCGAGCGCAGCACTTGAGCGGCCTTCCCCGTGAAGGCCGCAAACAACACGTCCCCGTCCACATGCTCGGCAAAATGGCGCGCAAGCGTCGTCTTTCCCGTTCCGGCGTAGCCGAAAAGGCGAAAGATTGGCGACGTCCCAGCCTTCAGCCAATCCGACACGGCCTTGAGAGCTTCGTCTTGTTGGGGCGCAAATTGCATGGTGGGACTTGGCAGGATTCGCAGGCGATAGGCAACCCTGAAAAAATACAGCAAAAGCCGGGAATAAAACATGGCCTTTGCGCATCTCATGGCCGGCACGCAAGACTGCATGCCGCAACACGTGAGGAGAGAATAATGAAAGCCGCGAAATTTCTGCCGATCCTGATCGGCGCAACCCTTGCAGCGACATTCGCCTTCGCCGCCGAACCGATAAAGACGGTCGATTCTTCGAAAGGAAAAGTTTTGGCCGGCGCCAACGGCATGACGCTCTATACTTTCAAGAAGGACACGAAGGGCGTCTCCAATTGCTATGACAACTGCGCAAAGAACTGGCCGCCGCTCGCGGCGGATGGAAATGCCAAGGCGGAGGGCGCATACTCGATCGTAGACCGTAAGGACGGTACCAAGCAGTGGGCCAAGGACGGCATGCCGCTCTATTTCTGGGTAAAGGACACGAAAATGGGTGATGTGACCGGCGACGGCGTAGGTGGCAACTGGGATGTCGCACGGCCCTAACGGCAACGACCAGGGCGCGGGAGGAGCTCTTCCTGCGCCCGACAGTTTCGAGGGACAGGTGCTGGCGCTCCTGCCTTCTCTGCGGCGTTATTCGCGCAGCCTCACGCGCTCCGATGTCGATGGTGAAGACCTGCTCCAGGATTGTGTGGAGATCGTGCTGTCGCGACGCGCGCAATGGCGCGGACTTAACCTGCGCGGCTGGATCCTGACGATCATGACGAATCTTTATCGCAGCGGTCGGCGCCAGCGCGGGCGCCAGACTTCACTCGATCTCGGCGAAGTAGCGGATATGCCGGCCGCCGATGCAAATGGCGATCCACTCGCGCGCGCGAAGCTCGAAGGTGCGCTGAACAGCCTCTCGGAGGAAAGCCGCGCCGTGCTGATGCTGGTGGTGGTCGAAGGCTATAGCTATCAGGAAGTGGCCACCATGCTCGACATCCCGATCGGCACAGTCATGTCACGACTGTCACGTGCCCGCCAACGACTGAGCGAGCGCATGAATGCCGACAATATCATTACGCTTCGGAGACCGAAATGAGCGATCCCATTCCCACCGTGAGCGAAGCGGATCTGCACGCCTATGCCGACGGATTGCTGTCGGAACCGGATCGCGCGCGCGTCGAGGCCTGGCTTCGGGACAATCCGGACGATGCTGCCAGGATCGCCGAATGGCAGACACAGAACGAAAGCATCAGGACGTTGTTTGCCGGCTATGAGACGAGCAAGGCATCCGACATCCTGCTTTTCGACGACGGGAAGGGACGAGAAGCGATCTGGAAATCCCGGCTGGCGACAGCGGCCGCAGCCGTTATCCTCTTCGCATTGGGCGTCGTCAGCGGCCACTACGGTCCCGCACTTTTCGAGAAGCCCGAATTGCAGCTCGCTTCGTCGGAAACGCTACCCAAGGAAGCACAATCCGCCTTTCTCGTTTATGCGAGCGAAGTACGTCACCCCGTCGAGGTCTTCGCCAATGAAGAAGCCCACCTTGCAGCCTGGCTTGGCAAGCGTCTCGCAATCCCGAACCTCAAGGTGCCTGATTTAAGATCGCTTGACTTTCGGCTTGTCGGCGGTCGGCTGCTGCCGGTGGATGGCAAGCCGGGCGCGATGTTCATGTATGAAAATCAGGCGGGCGAGCGGCTGACCGTCATGGTCGGCCGTAACAAGGAAAACAGAACGACAAGCTTCCGTTTCGCTTCAACCAATGAGGTCGAAACCTTTTACTGGATCGACGGAGAAATCGGCTACGCCGTCACCGGTGAAATCTCTCGTGACATGCTGCGACGGGTGGCAGAGGAATGTTACAGGCAATTCCCTTCATGATGCCTAGCGCTCAGGATCGTTTTCCAGCACGATCTGCATACCGTGCGGCGTTGCCTCCGCCGCACGCTTCCAGCATTCCTGCAGATGCAGGATCTCCTCCGTCTCGGCTATGCCGTTGTTGACAAGAAGTTCCGAAAGGGCTGCGACCCAGCAATCGAAATAGTCGCTGCCATCCTGCGCGCGGTCAGCTTTGTGAAGCTCAGCCGAAAGGCTTGCCGTCCATTCGCCCCAGGTAAAGACACCGTTCTGATGCAGGTGCACCGTCATGGCAAAGGCTTCCGCAGCCCAAGGCTCGGGAAACACCGGTTCACCTTCCGCCGATCTCGGCAGTTCCGGGGATTTGAGAAGTGGCGATGGTCTGTCAGACGGCTGCAAGATAGCTCTCCCACGCATCTATCGACACCGTCAATGATGGGTCAGCTCCCTCTCCCCAGATTTCCGCGGCATCGAAGACAACCGTATAGAGCCATTGCGGGTTTTCACCCTTTCCATGGGCATTGTCATCTGGAAAAACATAGGAGCCTTGCACCGCCTCGATGATACCGGTCTTCGCGCGTGCATAGCGGGGCAACCGGGTGTGGGTTGTCGGATTGAAATTCCGGGTCCGCACCCTGTCGCCCGGGGAAAAACGCGCCGGGGTGTCGACCGGCCGGTCGCAGGGCCCACCCTTGGCCAACACGCCGGGCACCATACCTGCCTTCAGCACGCGCTTCGGCACCCTGCCTTCTGTCTGCTTGTGCCCGGCATCGATCTCTTCGCCGGTCGCGAATCCGTGCCGCTGAAGGAGCACTTCGAGCGCTCTTGTCCAGATCTCGTAGTAGCTGGCGGAGAGATAGTCGGCCGGCGGAATATTTTCGCGGGTATAGCGGCTTTCATCGAGGGTCCAGGCGCCGAAGGCCCCACAGGAAAGCGTAAGCCCAAGTGCCCGCTTCTCCCATTCGGCATAGAAATAGGGTTCATCCTTCTCCGGCGCGACTGGCCCGAAACCCATCTGTCCGCCGAGATCGTGCGGTCCATTCATGCATGCTCTCCCGGCGTCTTTGCGACCGCAGTGCCGATCATGGCGTCCCTGCTGACGAGATCCGCAAGCTGATCCTCGCTCATTCCCTCGGTGCCCTCCGGCCGCTCAGGAATCACCAGGTAGCGCAATTCCGCGGTCGAATCCCAGACGCGGATTTTCTTGTCCTCCGGAAGGGTCAACCCAAATTCCGCAAGCACGCTGCGCGGATCGAGCACGGCACGCGAGCGGTAGGCTGGCGCCTTGTACCAGACCGGCGGCAAACCGAGCACTGCCCACGGATAGCAGGAGCAGAGCGTGCAGACGATCAGGTTATGCGTGTCCGGCGTATTGAACACCGCGCGCATGTGCTCGCCCTGACGGCCGGCATAGCCAAGGCTCGCGATCGCCGCCGTCGCATCCCTTTTCAACCATTCGGCGAAAACCGGATCGCTCCAGGCCTTCGCGACGACATGGGCGCCATTGCGGGGGCCGACCTTCGTTTCATAGGTCTCGACGATGACGTCGATCGCGCCGGGGTCAATCAATCCCTTTTCCGTGAGAAGCGTCTCGAGCGCCCTCACCCGCGCCTGCATGTCCGTGTACCGATTGTCGTGTTCATGATGGTGGGTGTGGTCGTCATGGTGATCGTTCAAGGTGGTATCTCCGTCCACGAACAGGCCGATAATACTAGGCTTTCGCAGTCTGACAGCCAAGAGTGAACTTCATTAACTCTGAGCCAGAAGATGCTCTGTCCCCTAAGGAGAACAAGCCGCGACGCCCCTCCAAACGGCAAAGCAACAGCTATTCTTGTCGCCAGCCTATCTCAGCATTGGCCAGAGGCTTAGGACCAAAAGAACAGCCATCGTGATGTTGAACCACTTGAGCCGCGCTGGATCGGACAGCCACTCCCGCAGCGCCGAACCGAACCCTGCCCAGGTGGAAACGCTGGGCAAGTTGACGACAGCGAAAGCGAAACCGACCAGAAGCACGCTGAGCAGATAAAGTTCGGGATTGGTGTAGGTCGCCATGGCCGTCACCGCCATGACCCAGGCCTTCGGATTGACCCACTGGAAGGCTGCCGCGCCGAGGAAGGACATCGGTTTCGTCCCGCTTTGCCCTTCGCCAATCGAGCGCGAGCTTGCGATCTTCCAGGCAATCCAGACGAGATAGGCTCCGCCTGCGAATTTGAGCGCCGTGTAGGCAGCCGGCACCATATGCAGCAATGCGCCCAGTCCGAGGCCGACCGCGAGAAGCAATGAAAGAAAACCCGCGGCGATGCCGAACATATGCGGAATCGTTCGGCGGAAGCCAAAATTAACGCCGGAAGCAAAGAGCATCATATTGTTCGGCCCCGGCGTGATCGAGGTGGTGAACGCAAACAGAACAAGAGCCAGAAATGTATCCAGCGGCATGAGACCTCCTGAGGCACATTCGTCCGCATGGGCATACGATGACGGCGCCTGAAACTTGTATGTCAACCTAGGGGCCACAGCTTCAGGACGCTACAAATTCATTGTCATGGTGACAGGTTTGCCCGAAACTCGGCCCGTGACTCAATCCTTGGACAGACAGGCAGATTCGCGATGCAGGACGATCCGATCCCCGATATTGCATTCCCTTCCGGCATCACCGTACCTGCCCTCGGCCAGGGGACCTGGAACATGGGTGAGAGCGCGTCGCGCTCGAAGAACGAGATCGAAAGCATTAGAGCCGGTATCGATCTCGGCATGACGCTGATTGATACGGCCGAAATGTATGCGGAAGGCGGCTCGGAGATGATCGTCGGGAAGGCAATCGAGGGCCGGCGTGAAGAGGTCTTTCTTGTCAGCAAGGTATATCCCGGAAATGCAAGTCGCAGCGGTGCAATCGCGGCATGCGAGCGCAGTCTCAAGCGAATGAAGACCGATAGAATCGACCTTTATCTGCTGCATTGGCGCGGCGGCCATCCGCTTGCCGAAACTGTCGAGGCCTTTGAGATCCTAAAGACATCCGGCAAGATCGGCGCCTGGGGTGTTTCGAATTTCGATGTCGACGATATGGAGGAACTGTTGCGGGTACCAAATGGTGGGAATGTCGCCGCCAATCAGGTGCTCTATAATCTTTCGCGCCGCGGCATCGAATTCGATCTCCTGCCCTGGTGCCAGGAACGCAATATTCCGATCATGGCCTATTCGCCGATCGAGCAGGGTCGGCTCGTGCATCATCCGGAACTCATTCGCATCGCCAAGGCCTATCAGGCGACACCGGCGCAAATCGCCCTCGCCTTCCTGCTCGAACGCGACGGCGTCATCGCCATTCCGAAGACCGCCACCGTCGCGCGCGCCGCCGAAAACCGCGATTGCGTATCGCTCGATATTACCGAGGAAGATTGGATCGCCCTGGATGAGGCCTTTCCGCCGCCGGCACGAAAAAAGCCGTTGGAGATGCTCTGATCCCAACGGCCCCGGCTCTCGCTCTCTGAGATAGTTTTACATGCCCTGCGGGCCGCGGTTCATGGCGGCAATGCCCGTCCGGCAGACCTCGATCAGACCGAGCGGCTTCATGATCGCCACGAACTGGTCGATCTTCGAGGATTTGCCCGTGATCTCGAAAATGAAGTGCTCGACCGTCGCATCCACGACTTTGGCGTGGAAGGCGTCGGCCAGGCGCAGCGTTTCGGCACGTGTCTCACCGCTGCCCACTACCTTGACCAGCGCCACTTCCCGCTCGATCGGCCGCTCCTGGCCGAGTTCGCGTGCCCTTACTGTCAGGTCCACGACACGGTGGACCGGAATGATGCGCTCGAGCTGCGCCTTGATCTGCTCCAACACCTGCGGCGTGCCGCCTGTCACGATCGTGATCCGCGACAGATGCGCCTGATGCTCGGTTTCGGAGACCGTGAGGCTCTCGATATTGTAGCCCCGGCCGGAGAAAAGGCCGATGACGCGTGCAAGCACGCCCGGTTCGTTGTCGACGAGCACCGAAAGCGTATGGCTTTCGGTAACCGCTGTTTCCGGTGAAATGAAATAGGCGGAGCCCGTCGGCTGAAGATGTGCGTTCATTGTTTCTGTCCCCTTCCGAAAATCAAACGAGCTGACGCCCCTTGGCATCAATGGCATTGGCGACAGCTTCGTCTGTCGCCTCGTCCGGCAGCAGCATCTCGTTATGAGCCTTGCCCGACGGAATCATCGGGAAGCAATTGGCGAGATTTGCGACACGGCAGTCGAAGATTACCGGCTTCTTGACGTCGATCATCTCCTGGATTGCGCCGTCCAGATCATCCGGCTTCTCGCAACGCAGGCCAACGGCGCCATAGGCTTCCGCCAGTTTGACGAAATCGGGCATTGCTTCCGTATAGGAATGCGACAGGCGATTGCCGTGCAGGAGCTGCTGCCACTGGCGGACCATGCCCATGTACTGATTGTTCATGATGAAGATCTTGATCGGCGCCTCGTGCTGGATGGCCGCCGACATTTCCTGAATGCACATCTGGATCGAGGCATCGCCCGCGATATCGATGACCAGGCTTTCCGGATGAGCGATCTGCACGCCGAGAGCGGCCGGCAGACCGTAACCCATGGTGCCGAGACCACCGGATGTCATCCAGCGGTTCGGTTCCTCGAAGCCGAGGAACTGCGCCGCCCACATCTGGTGCTGGCCGACTTCCGTCGTAAAGTAGGTATCGCGATGCTTAGTGAGCTCGTAGAGCCGCTCCAGCGCATATTGCGGCATGATCACATCGCTTCTCTTCGTATAGGCGAAGGAATTGCGCGCTCGCCAGCGTTCGATCTCCGCCCACCAGCCCTCGAGCCGCTTCTTTTCCGGCTTCTTCGGCAGCGCCCGCCAGAGCCGGATCATATCCTCCAGCACATTGCCGACATCGCCATGGATTCCGATATCGACACGAACGTTCTTGTTGATCGACGAGGGATCGATATCGATGTGGATCTTCTTCGAATTCGGTGAGAAGGCGCTGATACGGCCGGTGATGCGGTCGTCGAAACGCGCGCCGATGCAGACCATGACGTCGCAGTCATGCATCGCCATGTTCGCTTCGTAGGAGCCATGCATGCCAAGCATCTTCAGCCAGTTCTTACCGGAAGCGGGATAGGCGCCGAGGCCCATCAGCGTCGACGTGATCGGGAAATCCGTCAGCTCGACGAGTTCGCGCAACATCCTGGAGGCTTCGGGACCGGAGTTGATGACGCCGCCGCCGCTATAGATGACTGGACGTTGCGCACTGGCCATCAACTCGACCGCTTGCTTGATTCGGTTGAGATCGCCCTGAACCTTCGGCTGATAGCTCTTCTGAACAATGTGATCGGCCGGCGGCGTATAGGTGCCGGTGGCAAACTGGACATCCTTCGGAATATCGACGACGACGGGACCCGGACGGCCGGTCTGTGCGATGCGGAAAGCCTCGTGAATGACCGCAGCGAGCTCGTTGACGTTCTTGACCAGCCAGTTGTGCTTGGTACATGGGCGCGTAATTCCGACCGTATCGCATTCCTGGAAGGCATCCGAGCCGATGAGCGTGGTCGGCACTTGGCCGGTAAGGCAAACGATCGGAACGGAATCCATCAGCGCATCCTGAAGCGGCGTGACCGCATTGGTGGCTCCCGGGCCGGAGGTCACCAGCATCACACCCACCTTGCCGGTCGAGCGCGCATAACCCTCGGCCGCGTGACCGGCGCCTTGCTCATGGCGCACGAGAACGTGCTTGATCTCGTCCTGCTGGAAGATCTCGTCATAGATCGGCAGCACCGCGCCGCCTGGATAGCCGAAAATATGCTCGACGCCGTTATCCTTCAGTGCCTGCAGCACGATTTCCGCGCCCGTCATCTGATTGCCGCTGGTCTCGTTGTCTGTGCCCGTCATGCCTTTGTTCCGTTGCCTTGCTGGATGTTCAGGATGCTTGACGCCCGATTTCGGGCATAAAAAAAGGCTCCGTTGGGAGCCTGTCGTCTGGCGCATGGGTGGCTGTCGCCGGATGGTTACACCATCCTGCCCATGCGCCTTCCCACCACGATAAGAGCCATCGAGTTTTTCATGGGCGAGATTGATAGACAGAAAATTTCGGAGCGTCAACGCTTCCCGCAATAAAAAAACGCGGACGGTAAAAGCGCAAGGGCAATGCGCAACTTTTGACAAGTTCTTAAAACGGAATGGCATTGGAAGGATTTATTAAAGGATTGTTCATATGGTGGGCAACAAAAGCAGGGGGTTGCCCGATTGCTGAACAATGATTTGCAGGCATCCGGCAAAGCCGGCGAGCATGACCGCCGGGACAGCCAAAAGCCGGGAAACCGTTTCCTCGGCCGTGTTGTCGCGTGCAGCGGATCGCGCGCCACGATTGCCGCGGTCGCGGAAGAAGGCGGCACCGATCTGACCGAGCTATGGTCCGTTGGCCGCCTCATCTCCATCAGCGTCGGGAAGAACCGCGTCGTCGCATTGGTCTATTCGATGAATACCGGCGGCCATTCCTGGGGCGAAGGCCAGGACAACACCTTCAAGATCGAGACGGAACTGCTCGGCGAAGTGCGCGTCGATCCGGACGGACGCGAGGAGTTTTCCACCGGCATCTCGCGATATCCGTATCTGGGCGCGATCGCGCATCGCATCCGAGCAGCGGACCTGATGCGGATCTATGATGCCGGCAAAGGCACGACCGCTGTCATCGGAAAATTGACGCAGGATGAAAGCATCGACGCCGCCATCCACATCCCCTCCATGCTGTCGAAGCATTTTGCGGTCGTGGGGTCCACGGGTGTTGGTAAATCGACCGCCGTTTCGCTTCTCCTGCACAAGGCGATCGAAGCCGATCCAAAGCTGCGCGTCCTGATCCTCGATCCGCACAACGAATTTGCGGCCGCCTTTCCAAAACACGCCGTCGTTATAGACACGGACACACTCGATCTGCCCTTCTGGCTCATGCGGCTCGAGGAATTTGCGGAAGTGGTTTTTCGCGGACGTCCGCCGGTGCCGGAAGAGCTCGATATGCTGCGCGATCTGCTGCCGGACGCCAAGCGAGCCTTTCGCGGCAGTGACTCGTCCCTCGTCCGCCGTCAGGCGGAAAAAAGCTCGATCACGGCCGACACGCCGGTGCCCTATCGCATAGCGGACCTGCTGGCGCTTATCGACGAGCGCATCGGGCGCCTCGAGGGCCGTAACGAAAAGCCGTTTCTGCGCTCGCTGAAGATGCGCATCATCGCCGCCATCAACGATCCGCGTTACCATTTCATGTTCTCCAACAACACGATCAGCGATACGATCATGGAGACCATCGCGCAGATCTTCCGCATTCCCGGCGACGATCAGCCGATTTGCACCTTCCAGCTCGCCGGCATCCCTTCCGAAGTCGTCAATTCCGTTGCATCGGTGCTCTGCCGCATGGCTTTCGAAATTGCGCTCTGGAGCAACGGCGCGATCCACATGCTGGTCGTCTGCGAGGAAGCCCACCGCTACATCCCCTCCGATCCTTCACTTGGCTTCCTCCCGACGCGCCAGGCCATTGCCCGCATCGCCAAGGAGGGCCGCAAATATGGCGTCTCGCTCGGCATCATCACACAACGGCCGGGCGAGCTCGACCAGACCATCCTGTCGCAGTGCTCGACCCTTTTTGCCATGCGGCTCGCAAACGATCGGGACCAGGAAATCATTCGCTCGGCCATCCCCAATTCGTCGATCTCGACGACCAGCTTCATCTCATCGATCGGCAATGGCGAAGCAATCGCCTTTGGAGAGGCGATCTCGGTGCCAATGCGCATGCGTTTCCTGCGTGTGGAGGATCGCCTGCTGCCGCGAGCAAGCGGTGCAACCGTGAAGATCACCGAGGAGGATCCAGACAGCGTCGATCTGCGTACAATTGTCAGCCGAATGCGGGCCATCGGCGGTCCAGACATTTCCGCTTTTCAGCAATCCTATAACGCAGCACTCTCCGCTGCTAGTTTTCAGCCGGAGGACCAGTCCGAAGACGCCCGAGACGTGGGATTTGCCGATGTGGTTCCACGTCCCGAACCGGCGACAGCCAGTGCGCCTTCGATGGAACGCTATCGTCCCGATATGCTGCCGCGTGGAACGAACTCTGCCGATACGGCCAAAACGTCGATCGACAGCCGGCTTGCGGAACTCCGCCGCGAGATGCGGCAGGAGGAATGGCCGCCACAGCGTCCCGCCGCGTCGACCGAAAGCGGCAATGGATCTCTGTTCCGCCGTCCTGGCGGTCCCTCATTGCGTGACAGCATTCTGAAGAAACCGCTGAGCAGTCTCTACGAAAAGGAATGAATCTTTGCTGCGATTGCTAGTGCACGTCGCGCAAAAGTGTGCAGCGGTTTTGGACAACGACATGCATGAAAACAATAGTCTAAAGCCTGTCGCGTGAATCTCTTTTCATGCGAGGGGCTTTAACTCGACAAACGGCGCTCCCAGCTTTCGTCCATCTGGTTGCGGAACCAGGTCATCTGCCGCTTTGCATATTGCCGGGTCGCTGCCGCACCGGCTTCGAGCACATCCTCGCGCGTCATTTCTCCACGCAGCATGGCGGCAATCTGTGAGACGCCGATCGCCTTCATCAACGGCATCTCCGGCGGCAGTTTGAGCGCGAGCAAAGCTTTGACCTCGTCTTCGGCTCCTTCCGCCAGCATCTTCTCGAAACGGCTGTTGATCCGTTGATGCAGGATGGCCCTATCGGGCAGCACGACGGTTTTCTTTGCTCGCGCGGGATCGATGATGACCGGCCCAGACCCATCCTGAAAGTGGCCGATCGAACGCCCGGTCGCTTCGAACACCTCAAGTGCCCGCACGATCCGCTGTCCATCCTGCGGATTGAGGCTTTCCGCAATCGCGGAATCGACTTCCTGCAGTTGCGCGTGCAGTGCTTCCGGACCCACCTGCTGCAGTTGGAGACGCAGCTTGCGGCGAACTTCTTCCGGTATGGGCGGCATCTCAGACAGACCGCCGGTCAGCGCCTTGAAATAAAGCCCTGTTCCGCCGACGAAGACCGGCACTTTTCCCTGGGCTCGCAGCCGCGGCAAAAGCGTTGCGACGTCCCGCAGCCACGCACCCGTGGAATAGGCCTGCCCTGCCGGAACGTAACCATAGAGATAATGGGGAAGGCCCTGCATATCCTCATCGGAAGGCCGGGCCGTCAGCACGCGCAGCGTGTCATAGACCTGCATGCTATCCGCATTGATGACGACACCACCAAACTCTCGCGCCATTTCGACCGCCAGGGCGGACTTGCCGCTGGCGGTAGGCCCGGTTATCAGGATTGCATTCATGTCGTTCACAGGGTTTTCCATCATGGCTTTCGTTGCCACGCTTATTGCCAATCCGTCAAATCCCGTTCTCATCCCCGAGATAGCCGAGCGCGCGGCTGAGGCAGTGAAGGCATCGGGCCTTTACTGGCTGGCTGATGGCATCGCCTGCGATATTGCCCTCCGTGACGATGCCGATCCGAGGGCGGCGGAGGCCAATATGCTCGCTGTGATCGGCAGCAGCGCAATTGACCTCGTCATCCAGGAAGCGGAGAGCCGTCGCAAGAAACTGCTTCTTGCCGACATGGATTCGACCATGATCGGTCAGGAATGCATCGATGAACTGGCTGCCGAAGTGGGCTTGAAGGAGAAAGTGGCAGCCATAACCGCGCGCGCGATGAACGGTGAGGTCGCCTTCGAACCGGCGCTCAGGGAACGGGTCGCCCTGCTGAAAGGGCTGCCGCTTTCGGTCGTGGACGAAGTGATTGCGAAACGCATTACCTTGACCCCTGGCGGACCGGAACTGATCGCGACCATGAATGCCAAAGGCTATTACACCGCCCTCGTCTCCGGCGGCTTCACCGTCTTTACAAGCCGCGTCGCGGCGGTTCTTGGTTTTCACGAAAACCGTGCCAATATTCTCATTGAGGAGAGTGGTCTGCTGACGGGCCATGTTGCCGAACCAATCCTCGGCAAGCAGGCCAAGGTCGATGCTCTCAACGATATTTGCAAGAGGCTTGGCATCTCCACGGAAGAGGCGATCGCCGTCGGCGATGGCGCCAATGACCTCGGCATGCTGCATCTGGCGGGGTCCGGTGTTGCCCTTCACGCCAAGCCAAGTGTTGCGGCTGAGGCGAAAATGCGCATCGACCATGGCGATCTGACCGCGCTTCTCTATATCCAGGGCTACCGCAAGACCGATTTCGTCACAATGAGCAATTCATGATCATTCTCGAAAGCGAGCGCCTCATCATCGGTAACTGGAACGACAGGGATCGCGACCTCTTCTTCGAGATCAATTCCGATGACCGCGTCATGGAGTTCTACCCGATGCGGCGCAACCGGGAGGAAGCAGATCTCCTTTTCGACCGAGTCCGAAGCATGATCGCCGAAACCAACCTCGGACTCTATGCACTTGAACTCAAGGACAGCGGCGAGACGATCGGCTACGGAAGCTTAGCGCCGGCAAATCTCGAACCATATTTGCCTGAAGGCACGGTGGAGGTCGGCTGGCGGCTTGCTACGCGCTTCTGGGGACGAGGCCTGGTCACCGAAGCCGGTAGGGCGTTACTGCGTCACGGGTTCACTATGCTGAATCTCGATGAAATCGTGTCGTTCGCTGTCTACAACAATCACCGCTCGATCGCGGTGATGGAACGCATAGGCCTTCTACGAGACGAAGCCGGAGATTTCGATCATCCTCGCGTACCGGATACGCACCCGCATCTGAAGCGGCACGTGCTCTACCGGCTTACCCGCGCCAGTTGGCTGCGGCAAACGCCAGAGCCCGTTTAGCCACCTACTCCATCGGAACTGCGATGAAGCGCAGGTCGCCATTCGCCGATGCGATCATCATCTGCGCGTTACGGCGTCCCTCCTGCTTTAGGGACTTGACCTTGGCCGAGACGGCACTTGGGCTCTGCATGAATTCCTGCGCAACTTCAACGATGACGTCACCGGCCTTGAGCCCCTTTTCCGCCGCCGCGGATCCCGGCGTCACCTCGGCGACAAGAACGCCGTCGACGCTGTCGGCAATGCCGAAGACTTTCCGGGTTTCCGCACTCAGCATCTCGAGCGTCAGCCCGAGGACGTTGCTGTTCTTCGTGGCGTCGGGTCCAGGAGCCTGCTGCTGATCCTGCGAACTTTGACCCTGTTGGCCCTGACCCTGCTGGCTATGATCGTCCGGGGCCTGCTGGCCTTGATCGCCAGTATCCGGTTGATCCATATCGTTGTTTTCGCCTTCGTCTGGAACGATGACATCACCGCCATCATCGGGCGACGATTCGTCCTGCGATCCCTCAGCGGCCTGATCATTATCCTCGAGGCGGCCAAGTGTAGCCTTGACCGTGATCTCCTTGCCGTCGCGGAGCAGGACGACATCCACTTCCTTCCCGACCGGACTCTCGGCGACCACACGCGGCAGATCGCGCATTTCGTTCACTGCCTTGCCGTCGAACTTGAGAATGACATCGCCGGGCTTGATCGAGCCGTTATCCACCGGTCCGCCCTTGATGACGCCGGCAACGAGCGCACCTCTTGCCGTATCGAGACCCAGGCTGTCTGCGACGTCGTCGGTAACCGGCTGAATGCGCACGCCGAGCCAGCCGCGCCGCGTCTCGCCAAACTCCATAAGTTGCTTGACGACGTTTTCAGCAAGCTCGGCAGGGACGGAAAAACCGATGCCGATGGAACCGCCGGAGGGTGAGATAATTGCAGTATTGATGCCGATCACCTCTCCCTTCATGTTGAAGAGAGGACCGCCGGAATTGCCCTTGTTGATCGCAGCATCCGTCTGGATGAAATTGTCGTAGGGGCCGGCATTGATGTTGCGTCCGCGCGCCGAAATGATGCCGACGGTCACCGTGCCGCCGAGACCGAAGGGATTGCCGACGGCCATCACCCAGTCGCCGATGCGCATGACGCTCGAATCACCGAACTTGACCGCTTTCAACGGCTGCTTCGGCTCGACCTTCAGCACAGAAAGGTCGGTCTTCGTATCTGTGCCGACAAGCTTGGCTTTCAACCTCATCCCATTCGGGAAGATCGCTTCGATATCGTCGGCGCCTTCAATGACGTGGTTGTTGGTGACGATATAGCCCGAGGAGTCGATGACGAAACCCGAACCGAGGGAATTGACGTTATGATTGCTGCGCCCTTCCCGCTGGCCCTTGAAGAAGTCGTCGAAGAACTCCTGGAATGGTGATCCTTCCGGAATACGCGGCGCTGGCCCGTTGCCCTCGTCATCCTTCACCTTTTGCGAGGTCGAGATATTGACCACCGCATCGAGCAGGCCCGCCGCCAGATCTGCAACGGAAGCGGGACCGTTCGGGATGCCTGGAGCGGGTATAGCCGGTGTCGGCGCAGACAAGGCAGGAGCCTGTGGCGTCGGGGGCACGGGCAATGCCTGTGACGGTGTGGCCGGCGCAGGCGCGGCGGGTGCCGCAGCGGAATCTGTCGGAGCGGGCGCGGACTGCTCTGAAGCGGCCGGTGCAGCCGGCTCAGGCGGAGCCGGCGCCGTCAAGGCGGGTTCCTGAGGTGTCGGGGGTGCGCTCAATGCCTGTGACGGCGTGGTTGTCGCAGGCGCGGCAGGTGCCGCAGTAGAATCTGTCGGAGCGGGCGCGGACTGCTCTGAAGCGGCCGGTGCAGTCGGCTCAGGCAGTGCTGGTGCCGGCGCCGTCAAGGCGGGCTCCTGAGGTATCGGAGACGCGGACAATGCCTGCGATGGCGCAGCTGGCGCGGGCGCAGCCGGTGCCGCAGTGGAATCTGTCGGAGCGGGCGCGGACTGCTCCGAAGCGGCCGGTGCAGCCGGCTCAGGCAGTGCTGGTGCCGACATATCCTGCGCCCGCACGGTCTCGTTCAGCGTGGTGCATGTGAGAAATGCCACGCTGGCCAGCAAGGCAAGTGACCGTCTAAAAGGCGGGCGATTGGTGGGGGCCATCAGCATCCTCGTATTTTATGAGATTTGCACAGTCTGCACCAGCATAAGGCGGAATGATGGACGGTGAAATCACCTTTTCGCGAATTCCCGATTGATCGACGTGACATCCACACCAATCCCGTCACGCCTCGCATCGGCATAACGTAGACAATGGCCGCAGGCTGAAGCGTCATTCCGCCAAGTGGCGACCGGGAACGGTTATCAGTCCCCGGTGCCGTTGCTTGTCGGTCCGCGATCAGTTCGCCGGAGCGGCAGGGGCAGGACCTGCCGGACCCGCAGGTGCGCCCGTGGCTCCGGGCGCACCCGCAGTCGGATTGGCGTCGTTTCGGGTGTCGAAGTAGCGGAAGAATTCCGAATTCGGCGACATCACCAGCGTCGTGTCGGGCGAATTCAGTGCTGTCGTATAGGCACTCATCGACCGATAGAACGCGAAGAATCCCGGATCGCGTTGGAATGCATCGGCGAAGATGCGGTTGCGCTCAGCATCACCCTGACCACGCAGGATCTCTGCGTCACGCTGGGCGCCCGCAACGAGCTCGACCACCTGACGGTCGGCGATTGCCCGACGGCGCTGGCCCTCTTCCGTACCCTGAGCCCGCAGGAGTTCGGCTTCGGCCAAACGTTCGGCGCGCATGCGGTTAAAGGTCCGCTCGGAGACATCCTGCGTCAGATCGGTGCGACTGATGCGGACATCATCAAGCGTGATGCCGAGCGTCTCGGCGTCGCCCTTCAGATCGTCCCGTACTTCCATCATCATGGAGGCACGCTCCTGCGAAAGTGCCGCCTCGATGCTGCGCACGCCATAGACCCTGCGCAAAGAGGAATCGAGACGTGTGCGAAGCCGTGCTTCGGCAGCCTCTCGGTCCCCGGAAACCGTTTCCCTGAACCGGCGTGCGTCACTGATGTGATAGATGATGAAGGCGTTGACTTCATAGAACGCGCCGCCGGAGACCTGCACGCGGATATTGTCGAGGTCGAAACGCAGTGCCTGCTTTTCGACATACTGCACCCGGTCCGCATCCATGAACGCGAACGGCAGCTTGAAATAGATGCCCGGGGAGGTTCTGACCGCCTGTATCTGACCGAAACGAACCACGATCGCCTGCTCACGTGCATTGACGACATATATGGACGAATAGGCGACGATCAGGATGACCGCCAGAGCAACAAGGAAAACGGGAAGCCTATTGGATATCATGATCAACCTCCCTGCTGCTGCGTCTGCTGGGCCGGCTTGCCGATCTCGTTGAGCGGCAGATAGGGAACGACGCCCTGCTTTTCGTCTATGATGACCTTCTTTGAGCCCTTCAACACCTGCTCCATGGTTTCGAGGAACATGCGTTTGCGGGTCACGTCGGGCGCCTTCGTGTATTCGTCATAGATTGAGACGAAGCGCTGGGCTTCACCGTCCGCTTCCTTGACTACGCGATCCTTGTAGGCCGCCGCCGCTTCACGAATCTGGGCCGCGTCGCCGCGCGCCTGACCAAGCTTCTGATTGGCATATTGATTGGCCTCTTCCACGAGCCGCTGCTTGTCCTGATCCGCGCGCTGGACCTCTTCGAACGCGTCGGCCACCTCACGCGGCGGAGCCACGTCTTCGATCGTCACACGGTTGATCGTAATCCCGGCGCCGTAACGGTCCATGGTGTCTTGAATAATGTTGCGCACCTCGGTCTCGATGGGACCACGGTTGTCGCGAAACGCATCCTGGGCCGGTCGCCGGCCGACGATCTCGCGCATGGCACTTTCAGAAACCTGCTGCAGGGTCTCTGCGGGATTCTCGAGCCGGAACAGGTAGGACTTCGGATCAGTGACCATATAGAGCACCGCGAACTGAACGTTCACAATGTTCTGGTCGCCGGATAGCATCAGACCGCTAGCCGCGTTGCTGGCATTGCGTCCGCCGATACTCTGCTGCTGCTCCGTGACCTTGACGATCTCAACGGTGTCCATCGGCCAGAGATGAAAATGCAGACCGGGCATGGAGACCTCGTCTCTGGGGCTCCCGAAGCGCAGTTCCACACCGCGCTCGTCCGGCTGCACGGTATAGATGCACTGGATGAGCCAGAAGACCAGAATGACCGCCGCAACAATCAGGAAGACGCCGCCGTTGAAGCCCCCCGGCACGACGTTCTTCAATTGATCCTGACCGCGGCGGATGATCTCTTCCAGATCGGGTGGCCCGCCCTTGCCCCGCGGCCGGTTGGGTCCCTGTCCCCAAGGTCCCTGATTATTACCGCCGCCGCCCCAGGGGCCGCCGCCATTTTGATTACTCCAAGGCATCAAAACCTCTTATCGTTGACTTTCGCAATCACTGGAGCGGCGCGTGGGGGCTACGAGCCGATGTGATCGTCCCTCCTTATAGGTATCGGCGCACCCGCTTTCAACGCAGCGTGAGAAACTTCGCGTGATTTACTGGAAAATAGTTGATTTTTAGGCGTTCACGCGACGGTAAGTAACGAAGCGGGTGGCATAGTTATCCTTCTCCCCCGCCGCCACTTGAAGCTCTTCTGTCGGCAGCCAGATCATTGGATCGATGTACGGGAAGGTGGTATCGCCGTCGATATCCGCCTCGATATGCGTCACATGGAGCTGATCGGCGAAGTCCATCGCCTGACGGAAGATCTCGCCGCCGCCGATGATGCAGATTTCGTCCGCACCGGTCTCCTTCGCAAGGCCACTCGCAATATCCACTGCGCCAGAAAGCGAGTGAGTTACCCGGACGCCTTCCGGCACAAAGCTCGCGTCCCGGGTGATCACGATGTTCGGCCTGCCCGGCAGAGCCTTGCCGATGGATTCAAACGTCTTGCGTCCCATGACGACGGGCTTGCCCAGCGTCAGCGCCTTGAAACGCTTGAGATCGGAGGAGAGCCGCCAGGGCAAGCCGCCGTCTCGGCCAATGATGCCGTTGTGCGACATGGCGACGACAATGGTCTTCGTGATGCTGGCCATCCCTGCTCCGCCGTTACACCGCGATCGGTGCTTTGATAGTGGCATCCGGATCGTAACCCTGCAAATCAAAGTCCTCATATCTGAAGGAGAAGATGTCCTTCACATCGGGATTGATCCTCATTCGCGGCAAGGGCTTCGGAGTGCGCGTGAGTTGCAGCTTCGCCTGTTCGAAATGGTTGTGGTAAATATGCGCATCGCCGAGCGTATGCACGAAATCGCCGGCCCTAAGACCGGTTACCTGTGCCACCATCATCGTCAGCAAGGCATAGGAAGCAATGTTGAAGGGCACACCCAGGAAGATATCCGCAGATCGCTGATAGAGCTGGCACGACAGCCTGTCATGGGCAACGTAGAACTGGAAAAGGCAGTGGCATGGCGGCAGTGCCATGTCGTCTACCTCGGCCGGGTTCCATGCGCTGACAATATGACGCCGCGAATTCGGGCTCTTTCGGATTCCCTCGACCAGTTTGGCGATCTGGTCGATGTGACGCCCGTCGGGACCTGGCCAGGAGCGCCACTGCGCGCCGTAGACCGGACCGAGATCACCGTTTTCATCGGCCCATTCGTCCCATATGGAAACCCCGTTTTCCCTTAGATAGGCAATATTGGTATCGCCCTTCAGGAACCAGAGGAGTTCATGAATGATGGACCTGAGATGCAGCTTCTTTGTGGTCAGAACGGGAAAGCCATCATCCAGATCGAAGCGCATTTGATAACCGAAAACCGAGCGCGTCCCGGTGCCCGTGCGGTCACCACGGTCGCTCCCGTTTTCCATCACATGGTTCAAAAGGTCCAGATATTGCTTCATCGCATCCACCGCTGATTCTGATCCATCAGATATTTAAGGCCGGAAAAACTTAAAACCAACCGAACGAACGGGTAATCCCGGGCTTTCTGGGGAGCGTTGCCGAATTCTGTCGCAATTGACCCGTCCGGCCAGCGCTTTTATGACGAATGCCCTTTTCATTACAATTGGAAAACACTATATCAGCACTGCCGGTCCTCGGAGCGGCTATGGCAATAAACGGGCGATGAAATAAACCTATTGGACCCGGGGGCGGTACCCGGCGCCTCCACCAAAAACCGATCTGTCTGATCGGCTTTTGATGGGGGCGAAACAGGATCGACAAGGGTGTAAAGATCGACTTTTTGCTCGGCATTGTACCACCGTTATCGGGCTAAAATTGTAGTTGCAAACGACAACTATGCGGAAGCTCGTCTCGCTGCCTAATGGCGGTGTGATGCTTCAATCAAAGTCCTGACGGTTCGCACCGGCAGGCGGGGTTCGAAGGCACCTGGCAACAGAAGCCTTCACCTTCTCCCTCTTTCATAAATCATGTATGATCGCCTATCGTGACTCGTGCGACAGGGGTTTCCCTGAGCCGGACTGCATGGCATATAACCTTGTAAATACAAGGCCAACGAAAGACAGGAAAGCATGGCGCAAGACCATATCCGCTACGATATTTTGGCACAGGACGCGCTACGCGGGGTTATCCGTAAGGTTTTGACCGAGGTTGCTACCACCGGCCGCCTGCCCGGTGATCACCATTTCTTCATCACCTTCCTGACGGGCGCACCCGGCGTGCGAATATCGCAGCACCTGAAATCGAAATATCCGGAGCAGATGACCATCGTCATCCAGCATCAGTTCTGGGACCTGAAAATCACCGAGACCCATTTCGAGATCGGCCTCTCCTTCTCGGATGTTCCTGAAAAGCTGGTTATTCCCTTCAACGCCATTCGTGGATTCTACGATCCGTCCGTAAATTTCGAACTTGAATTCGACGTGCCGCTCGCCAGCGACGAAGAAATTCCCGCCGCGGAGATTACCGCCTATCCGGTCGCCGTGTCCGACGAACCCGCAGAAGACAAGAAGACCGACGGCGATGACAAGAAGGCTGGTTCGGTCGTTTCTCTGGACGCTTTCCGCAAGAAGCAGTGACATGAAGGAAGCATCGCTTCCTTCTTAATTCGTGGGAGGAATCATGACCGCCGACATCGTCAATCTGCGCGAATTCCGCAAGAAACAGGCGCGTGCCGAGAAGGAAAAACTGGCGGAACAAAATCGCATCAGCTTTGGCCGCACCAAGGTTGAAAAGAAGCTGACCAGGACGTTGAACGAGAAGGCGAAGAAAGCGCTCGACCAGGGTCGGATCGGCGAAGACAAGAAGGACAATGAGTGACGGCATTGCCGCCTCACCTGAGATCCATCCAAGCCGTTTGCGATGATCCGTAAACATTCCGCCACATTACATGGACATCGCACCAGCTTTTCGCTGGAAGACGCGTTCTGGGACGAGTTGAAAGCAATTGCCGAGGCGCGGCGCATTTCGCTCGCCGCGCTGATTTCTGAAATTGACGACGGGCGTGGGCCGGGAAGCAATCTTTCTTCGGCGCTAAGGCTGCACGTGCTGGCATGGATCAAGGATCAGCGTCAGCCGTCCTGAGCGCTCGCCCTATCCGGACACCTACAGCGCCGTGCGTCTTTTCAGACGCACAAAGGACGCTGTAGTACTTTGAATTGCTGCATGTTCTTATCCTTAAATCGGTTCCGACCTAAGGAAACATGCAGTAGCCCTTCTACTGTATCCCCCTCGGTAGGAGATCGAAATTCAACCCACCGCCGGAGGGCGGCGGCAGATCGCCACGTATGACTTCATCACGGCGTCCGGCAGGCGGATTGTTGCCAATATCGCGCTGCTGCTCCTGGCGACGTGCCTCCGCCTCGGCCTGAGCTTTTGCTCTTGCCTCCGCCTCAGCTTGGGCTTTTGCCCTTGCCTCCGCTTCGGCCTTTCTCTGTTCCGCGGCTTGGATGGCGAGCGCCCTCAGACGCAATTCCTCGGCCTCACGCTGACGCTCGATCTCTGCTGCACTCAGACGCGCGGCCTGACGTTGGGCGTCATTGAACTTGTAGAGTGCCACCTCCCGGCGAAGACGCTGCTTCTCCAGAACACTCGACTGAAGTCGCTCGACGCGACGCCGTTCCCGCTCAAATGCCCGCAATGACAGGAAGCTGGTGATATCAGCTACGTCCATGGTCCTGCCCGGCGTCTTGAGCGGCCCTTTGAAATCCAGGCGCAAAGCCGGTTCGGCACCTGCAAGCGCTTCCTTGCCTGGTATCAGGCTCACTCCAAGCGATCCTTGCAGCCGCTGGTTCGGCAGATCTATCACCGCATTGCCGGAAAGACTCGCGAGATCATTACCGGTGCTGATGTTCTGCATCCGCAGCTCGCCGTCGGCGATGTTGAACGGGATTGTAAGCGGGCCTAACGCCGCCTCGCCGTTGTTGAGGAGCGTCTCTATGATCGGCCGCACTTTCTGTGCGGTAATCTCCCCCTCCATCTGGTCCGTTGCCGCCAGCAGCGGCATCAGCACAGCCAGATTGAGCCCGCGAACATTCGTCTGCCCGAACTGCAATTCACCGGAGCCGTTCAGCACTCCAGCAATCTCGCTCATGGTCTTGCCGCTCGCTTCCGCAGACAGCGAGAGCCCGAAACGCCCGCCGGCAATTGGCGCGCCGTCACGCTGCCAGGAAATCGCCGCAATATCAGCATCGGTCAATGCAAGCTTTGTCTGGAAAAATCCTGTTCCATCCGCGTTACTCAGCAGGAGGTTGCCGCTGAGCTTGCCGCCGTCCCAGCCGCCGCTCATGTCGTTGAGCTGCAGTTCCTCACCCCTGTAGACGACATTGGCCGCGAAATCCGAAACCGGACCGGAGATTACCGGCCAGAATTCCTTCGCCGAAAGCTTGAGGTTGACATCTATGTCCTTGAAGACCGGCAGACCTAGCGCCGCGGTGGTGAAATGACCCGTCCCCGCATCGGTTATCGGTCCATAAATCGCCTCGCCGACCCAACCGAGATCCGCCTTTCCGAGCGTCAGTTCGCCGGCAGCCTTAATATTGGGCGCCAGACGATCAACGGTGAGTTCTCCGGAGAACGGATCGTCGGCGGCCTGCCCCTTGATGTCGCTAAGAACGATCTTGCCGGCATCCACGGCCGCATTGGCCTGCAGTTTCACCGGCAGCCCCGTCCCCTCCTGCGGCAATCCAATCCCGTTCATGACAAGATAAGGGTTGAGATCGGCGCTCTCCAGCGAAAGAGCGATCTGCCCGTTCATGAAGGCATCGGGTCTTACATCCACCTTGCCGTTCGCGGTAAATGAAGTGCGATCGGTTGCAAAAGTCAGCGCGGCATCGGCCGGATCCGATCCGTCCGCCTGGACCTTCAGCGTCAGACGGCCATTGGCATCGGCCGACACGGGCAGAGGATCGAGACCTGCCTGGCCGAACAGAATTGATGTGACGGAATTTTCGAGTGTCGCCTCGAGGCTGACAGTCCCCTTGTCCATGAGACCAAAGAGATCCGACATCCGGTAGTCGAGGTTGACGCGACTGCCATTGGAAACGCCTGCGAGTGTAACGCTCAGCCCATTACCCTGATCGCCCCCGATCGTCAGAGCGCCGCGCAGCGCCGTGTTGCCGTACCAGGCCGCATTACGCACCAGCCTGTCTATGACAGGATGATGGGGCAGATGCTCGCGAAGCATGGTGAAGAACGATCCCGGGTCTGCCGATTTGAATGTGATTTCGCCCGAGCCCCGGTAATCGAGCAATGAACCTTCCGTCCGCCCTGTCGCCGTCAACTCAGCGCCAGCGAGGTTGCGGATGGATAGCCGGTCGATCGACAATCCTCCGTCCGTGATCGAGAAAGCGGTTTCGACATTTTCGGCCTCGACGCCGAAGGCCGTGAACTTACCCGCCCTGAATTGCGCGGCGATCTTATGGTCGAGAATATTGTCGCCCGCTTCCTGGCCGGTAACAAGCCCCGCCAGTGCCCGCAGCGCATCGAGCTCCAGCTCGTCTCCGCTGAGATCGACCGACAAGGTTGGCGTCTGGTTCGAGACCGACTGCCGCTCGAGCCGGCCTTTCAAGGTCGCTGCGCCGACGGCAACCTCCAGGTTTTCGAACCGCTGCAGATCATGCGTCAGGTTCACACTCGCAGAGAAGCCGGCAGCGTTCAGTTTGCGGATCGCGGGATCGACGGAACCGGCAAGCCAGGAGGCCAAGCCGGATGGCTGGTTGGACGCCACCACGATATTGCCGGCAAACGAGGGATCACCCTTGAGGTTCAGTTTGCCGGTGGCCTCGACCTGGGTTCGTCCCGGTAATGTGCCGACCGCATTGTCGATGGCCCATCCTGTCCCTGCAGGTTGCAGATCGAGCCGGACGTCACGGATTGTGGTATCGCCGGCAACGATAGCAGGCAGCTTAAGGCTCGCCCTGCCCGGCACCTGCGGGATTGGAATGGTGGCCGCGATCGAGATCAGAGAATTCAGCCGCTGGCGTGCCGAGACAGCCGGGTCACGCGTCGTCTTGCCGTTTGCCCCCTGATTGCCAATTCGATTGACATCGATCTGCTGTCCCTCGGCGGTCAAAAGGAATTCCTGCTGACTGCCGGTATCGAGTGTCGCTTCACCGGTGACCACGTAGGGGTCCTCCGCCGCGCCGACCTCGAGCCTATACTCGGGAACGCGTATCCGGTCGTTGGTAAGCTCGAACCGACCCTTCACACGGGGCTCGGCTGCCTTCTGCTCCGAGGATTTGTCTTGCCCGTCCTTATTGACCATGTTCGCCGTGAACAGGCCCTGATAGTTCGGTCTGCTGTCGACCAGCTTCAGTTCGCCATCGAGATCGATATTGAGCGGATGGCTGTCGGGAACGAGCCGGGTGCGAACGCGCAAGACGCCCTTCTCGTCGGGCTGGCCGCTGGAAATGGTGAAATTGCCATGCTCTCCGTCAAGGGCCGCATCCCCGTCGATCCGCCAGGGACCTGCCAGCGATTTTGCCGACATCTCGGCATTCAGCCCCGTCACACGGCGGCTACGTCCTGATTGCTCATCGATGAACTGCACCTCACCGCCGCTGACATGCACATTTTCCAGCACCACGGTCTTGGCGGGGATCTCCGCGCGGCTACCGCGGGTCCAGTCGAGCGTACCGTCCTTCAGCAGCCTCAGGCGCACCTTCGGGTTGACGATCCGCATGTCGAAGATAAGGGCCTCGCCACTCAGGAAAGGCGCCAGCTCGGCATCCATCGAGAATTGCTCGATCTTGACCAGCGGCGTTCCATCCGGCTCCTGGCCGACACGCACGTCATGGAGTGTGACCGACGGAAAGGGAAGCAATCGGGCATCCACTGTGCCGTGCACCATCACCTTTTTGCCGATGATGCGGCTCGCCTGATCCTCGAAATTCTTGCGGAAGTCAGTCCAGTCGATGAAAAGCGGGGCAAGCAGCGCCACAAAGAGCACCACAACCAGCAGTCCGCCCAGAAAGACCAGAAATCGTCCTAACAACCCGTGTATTCTCCTTTCGCCGTCCCGTGACGACACTACCTCTATTCGTGTGCGTAGCAAGCCAAGATCATGGCAATATTCATTTTTCAGCTCATCCGGAAGATCTTGCCTGGATTGAATATTCCGTCTGGATCGAGTGCCTTCTTCACCTGGCGCATCAGATCGACGGCGTCGCCGAGCTCTTGCTCCAGAAACGATATCTTGCCTTGACCGATGCCATGCTCACCCGTGCAGGTTCCTTCCATCGCCAGCGCCCTCGCATTCAGGCGGCTGACGAACGCTTCGGCCGTCGCAACACCCTCCGGCGTCTTGTCGTCGAACAGCAGTAACACATGGAAATTGCCGTCGCCGGCATGGCCCACGATAGGCGCCAGCAGCCCATGCGTCTCGATATCGGCCTGTGTTTCGGCCACGCACTCGGCAAGCTGCGATATCGGCACACAGACATCCGTCGAAAGCGCTGCAAGATCCGGAGCCAGCGCTCGCGACGCCCAATAGGCGTCGTGGCGTGCCTTCCAGAGTCTGCTGCGCTCCTCAGCATTGGTGGTCCAGAGAAAATTCCCGCCACCGCATTCGGCCGCTATATCGGCGAACTGTGCCGATTGAAGGGCAACCGTTTCGTCCGTTCCATGAAATTCCAGAAAAAGTGTCGGCTGCACGTCATAGGTCAGCCCGGAATATTCGTTGCAGGCCCGCATCTGCACGGCGTCCAGCAGTTCGATGCGCGCCACGGGGACACCCATCTGGATCGTCAGGATGACTGCGTCACACGCCGCCTTGACACTCGGAAAGGCGCAGACACCGCCGGCGATCTTCTGGGGAATGCCCTGAAGCCTGAGCGTAACCGAAGTCAGGACGCCCAATGTTCCTTCCGCCCCTACGAAAAGCCGCGTGAGATCATATCCCGCCGATGATTTACGCGCACGACGCCCAGTTCGGATCTCCTCACCATTCGCCGTCACCGCCGTCACGGCCAGCACGTTATCCTTCATTGTGCCGTAGCGGACCGCATTGGTGCCGGAGGCCCGCGTCGAAGCCATTCCGCCGATGGAAGCGTTGGCGCCGGGGTCAATCGGAAAGAACAGGCCGGTGTCGCGCAAATAGGTATTCAATTGTTCACGCGTAACGCCCGGCTCGACGATACAGTCGAGATCCTCGACATTGACTTCGAGAATCCGGTTCATCCGACTGAAATCAATTGAAATTCCGCCGCTTGGAGCGTTGGTGTGGCCTTCGAGCGACGAGCCGGTCCCGAAGGGAATAACCGGAACCTTGTGCTCTGCACAGAGCTTGACGACCGCCTTCACATCCTCGCCGCTCTCGGCGAAGATCACGCCATCAGGCAGTTGTGCGGGAATATAGGTTGTCGTGTGCGCATGCTGGGCGCGAAAGGATTCACCCGTCTGAAACCTTTCGCCGAACGTCTGCTTGAGGACGCCAAGCACCGCCGCGACGCCAGCTTCGTTGCGCTTGCCGACCTTCGCATCCGATAAGGGCATGCCACTGATCTCCCATCATTTTATTCCAGCGGCGCACCGCCCCGCCCCGGTTCTATGGGGCAAGGGGGCTGCGCTGTCCAGTGGGAGAATTTCGGTTGCCCGAACTCCTGGGGACGCGATGGCGTCGAAGGTGCACCCTTCAGATCAATGGCGGATTAAGCCGGGCAAATCCCTCTTGTCGGCGGTAGGGGAAATAGGGATATGGCGCCGTTACCGCGCTGGCCGCATCAAGTCGCGCCACCTGCTCCGCTGTCAGGGACCATCCGAGCGCACCAAGATTCTGGCGCAGTTGCTCTTCACTGCGCGCGCCGATGATGACGCTCGCAACCGTCGGACGACCGGCTAGCCAGTTGAGCGCAATCTGCGGCACACTTCTGCCGGTTTCCTTCGCGATCACATCGATTACGTCGATGATGTCGAACAGCTTTTCATCATCGACCGGAGGACCGAACGACGCCGTCTGCTGTAGCCGGCTTTCCTCCGGCAAGGGTTGACCGCGGCGGATCTTGCCTGTCAGTCTGCCCCATCCCAGCGGGCTCCAGACGAGCGCTCCCACCCCTTGATCGGCGGCAAGCGGCATCAACTCCCACTCGTAATCGCGGCCTACCAATGAATAATAGACTTGATGCGCTATGTAGCGGGCGTAGCCATATTTCTCGGCGATTGCGAGCGATTTCATCAACTGCCAGCCCGAGAAATTCGAGACACCGGCATAGCGGATCTTGCCCGCGGAAATAAGGGCGTCGAGTGTCGAGAGCACCTCCTCGACCGGCGTCGCTGCGTCGAAGGCATGCAATTGCAGAAGATCGATATAATCCGTACCGAGGCGCCGCAAGGCATCCTCTGTTGCCTTTATCAATCGGGAACGCGAGGTGCCGGCGTCGTTCGGGCCATCGCCCATCGGCAGCGCAGTCTTGGTTGAGATCATCACCTCAGCGCGGCGTCCCTTGATGGCCTGGCCCAGCACCTCCTCCGAAGCGCCGAATGAATAGACATCGGCGGTATCGAACAGATTGACGCCCGCTTCCAGGCAAATGTCCACCAGTCGCCGCGCTTCTGTGGCCTCGGTATTGCCCCATGCGCCAAACAGCGGTCCGCTACCGCCGAATGTGCCCGCACCGAAGCTTAGAACCGGCACCTTGAGGCCGGACGCGCCAAGATTTCTGTAGTCCATTCATCCATCTCCTTCTGTCGTCCATCTTCAATAGACGCAGCAGAGATCGTGATATAGATTACCGAAAGAAAAAGATTTGTGAGTTGAATTCATCATGAGCCGACAGGAAATCAACCGTTCGGGTGAAATGGAAGTGTTTGTCAGGGTCGTGGAACTCGAAGGTTTCTCGACCGCGGCTGCCGCATGCCGGATGACGCCATCGGCTGTCAGCAAGCTTATTGCCAGGTTGGAAGCCCGCCTGGGTGCAAGGCTGGTGAATCGCTCGACGCGCAAGCTGCAGCTGACACCGGAAGGCTGCTCCTTCTATGAACGTAGCCTTCGCATTCTCGCCGATATTGCGGAAGCCGAGCGTCATGCCTCGGCCGGAGAACAGCCCGCCGGGCGCATCCGTATCAATACCAGCGCCTCCTTCGGCTACCACATGCTGGCCCCGCTCGTGCCGCGATTTCTATCCGATTATCCGGCTGTGACACTCGATATCGCCCATACCGACAGAGTTATCGATCTTCTGGGCGAGCGTGCCGATGTCGCTATCCGCGCCGGTCCCATGAAGAGTTCAAGCCTGATGGCGCGCAAGCTGGGCGCGACACGGATGACGATCGTCGCCTCGCCTGCATATCTGAAACAATTCGGGATGCCCGAGTCCCCTGCCGATCTGGACCGTCACCGGCGCATCGCTTTTTCCTATGCGCGAGCGGTCGAAACCTGGCCGTTTCTGGAGGCTCCGGGCAGAGCCGCAGTTGAAGCGCCAATTGCTGTCGAGGTTTCAGACGGCGAGGCGATGCGCCATATGGCGCTTACCGGCGCCGGTCTTGCGCGCCTTGCAGCGTTCACCGTACGCGGCGATCTCGAGTCCGGCCGTCTCCTGCCGGTCATGGAGAATTTTAATCCGGGCGACCTCGAAGAGTTTCACGCAGTCTATCTCGGCCAGGGCGGTCCGCTGCCGGCACGGATCCGGGCACTCCTCGATTTCCTGGCGGAGAATGTCCGCTTTTCCTCCCGCATGGTTCCTTAAAACCATGCGGCAATTCAAAACGTTATGGCCACCGTTGTGCGTCTTAGACGCAGATTTGACGTTGACCGCCGGTGATGGACATCTATATTCGTTTCATGAGCGTACCCTCACTTCTCTAATTCCGCTCGACTAGTCCATCCAGTTTCCTTGTTTGCTGCCGATGCTCGTTTTCAGTAGTTCCATGATCGTTGCCGTCCATGAAAGGAAGGCATTGGCGGAAAGACGAGACAGGCCAAATGCTCAAAAAGCCAAATGCTCAAAAAGAATGACAGCCCCCGTTTCACCTTTGCCTTCGGTGCGGGTCTGTTGCAGTGGGGAATTCTGCTTGGCCTGTCCCTCCTGCTGGTTGTTCTCCTGGAACTGACCGGCCTTCCTGCGTCGCTGCTGATCGGCCCGATGGTCGCGGCCATCATCCTCTCGCTCGCGACAGGAAAGGGAGCGATTAAGGTGCCTCAGCGTCCGCTCCTCTTTTCCCAGTGCCTTGTCGGTTTCATGATGGCACGCAGTATCACGCCGGACATCATCGACACCATGAGTTCGGAGGCTCCCCTCTTCCTGACGATGATCATGGCAGTTATCGCAGCGAGCGGCCTTCTCGGCTGGCTGCTCACACGCTGGCAGGTCCTGCCCGGTACGACGGCCGTATGGGGCTCCTCTCCCGGTGCCGCTTCGGCAATGGTCATCATGTCGGAGGCCTACGGCGCGGACTCGCGCCTCGTTGCTTTCATGCAATATCTGCGCGTCGTCTTTGTCGCCGTCGCGGCTTCCGCTGTTTCAAGGCTGTGGATGGCGGCCGATGGCGGTGAACCGCCGCCACTTATCCTTTTTCCTCCAGTGCATTGGGATTCCCTCGCGGCGACCGTCGGCCTTACCGCCCTTTGCGCCTATATTGCGACGCGGTTTCGCATAGCGGGTGGCACGATCATCCTGCCGCTCATCGTCGGTTCGTTGCTGCAGGGATTTGGCATCCTCACCATCGAACTGCCCATGTGGCTGCTCGCCGCCAGTTATGCCTTTGTCGGCTGGAGTATCGGACTCAGGTTCACCCGCGACATCATCATGCACGCCACCCGCGCCCTTCCCCGCGTCACGGGCTCGATCCTGACGCTGATGGCGCTGTGCGGTTGCATGGCTTTCGCGCTTCACATATTTGCAGGCGTTGACCCGCTGACGGCCTATCTCGCCACCAGTCCGGGCGGCGCAGATTCGGTGGCGATCATCGCCGCGTCGAGCGACGTCGATCTTCCCTTCGTTATGGCAATGCAGACCGCGCGCTTCTTCCTCATCATCTTGATCGGCCCCTCGCTCGCGCGCTTCATTGCGCGCCGAAGCAGACCGGCGGACCATTCAACTACCGCCTGACCGGATTGTTCTGCGGCATCGTAAACGTCGCCCATTGGCCTGGTGTCATGCCGTAAGCCTTCTTGAAATGGCGGCTGAAATGGCTCTGATCGGCGAATCCGGCTGCCGCAGCAGCTCCTGCCAAGTCCTCTCCCGCATCTATCATCGTCCGCGCTTTTTGTAGGCGGCGCATCAGCAGATAGCGGTGCGGGCTGGTCGCAAATGCGACGCGAAAATGACGAGAAAGAGCGAAGCGATCAAGGCCGGTGACCGCCTCCAATTCCGTCGAACTTACGCCACGCACGGCATTCGCCTCCAGATATTCCCGTGCGGCATTCACCTGACGCCACGCAACGTTGCCAAGGGGCTTTATCGGCAACCTCGCATGCCGGGCAAGACCGCGCGCGACATTTGCGACGAAGTCGTCGACAAAAAGATCATCTAGTTTTCGATCGAGTTGGCCAAGTGCGCCGAGCAGCAATGACGCCAACCTCGCGTCCTTCACCACCGGGTCGCTCACGAAAGGCAGTCCTGCCGCACTTCCCCTCAGACATTGCAGCAGGAGTGATGGCTCGAGATAAAGCATGCGATAGCGCAGCCCGTCGTCGGTAGCCGCGCCGCCGTCATGAATTTCGTCCGGATGCAGTATGATGACCCGTCCCGGCAAGCTGAAGCGGCGCTCGCCACGATATGCGAAGGTCTGGACGCCTCTCAACGTCACCCCAAGCGCGTAGGTGTCGTGACGATGCGGTTCGAACGCATTGCCGGAAAACTGCGCCTGAATGCGCTCGATGCCGGGATAGGTTGGCGCGGTCGTGATCCGGTTTACATCCGGTGCCTCGCACAAACGTTCAAGACCTTCGAAGACCGGCGCGCCAAGATCGTTCTGCAAAACCACCTCGGAAATCCCATGTGAAAGAAACTGCAATGTTTGATACCAAAATTGCGATCGTGCTGCGAAGCAATCTTGCGCCCTGGCAGAAGCTGAATGTGACCGCATTTTTGATGAGCGGGATCGCCGCGCAATCGCCCGACATCATCGGTGAGCCCTATCGTGACCGCGCCGGCAACCTCTACAATGCTCTGTCCAGGCAGCCGATCATCGTACTTTCGGCCGACGACGCCGCGATTTCTGCAATCCATCGCCGCGCACTGGAACGGGGCGTCGCAACCTCGCTCTTCATAGAGGAGATGTTCGCGACGGGACACGATGCTGCAAATCGCGCCGTCTTCGCCGAATTTGCGCCCGAGGACGCGAAGGTCGTCGGCATCGCATTGCATGCGGACAAGAAGATCGTCGACAAGATCACCAAGGGCGCCAACATGAATCATTAATGCGCCGTGAAAGGACATTGATGTCCCAAATAAAAGCGGCCGGGCGTTACCCGGCCGCTGTGAAAACGAATCGCCTTGGCAACTAGCTCTGGGTGATTGGGGCGATCTGGATTTCGACGCGGCGGTTCTGCGCTCGCCCCGCCTCCGTAGCGTTCGAGGCAACAGGCTGTGACGGGCCGAAGCCTTGGGCTGAAATGCGACGCTGATCGATACCCTGACCGCCGAGATAGTTCGCCACCGAATAGGCGCGACGCTGTGAGAGATCCTGGTTATGAGCGAGGCTTCCGGTCGAATCGGTATGGCCGTTGATGTCGATTAGCGTGCGGTTGAACTTACGCAACACGATAGCGACCGAATTCAGCGTCGGATAGAATCCGGACTTCACCGCATCCTGATCGACGTCGAAGGTAATGTTCGACGGCATGTTGAGAATGATACGATCGCCTTGGCGTGTGACCGAGATGCCGGTTCCTTCGAGCTGAGCGCGAAGTTCGGCCTCCTGCTGGTCCATATAGTTGCCGATCGCCCCGCCTGCGAGAGCGCCGATGCCGGCGCCGATCAACGCGGCGTTGCGCCGTGAATCGGCAGAATGGCCAACTGCAAGTCCTCCGAGCGCACCGACAGCCGCGCCGAGCATAGCGCCACCGGCCGTATTCGACATTTTCTGCTCACCTGTATAGGGGTCGGTCGTCGTGCATGCACTGAGATACGTGGCGGCGAGCGCCAGGAGGGCAAATTTCTTTATCATGAATCGCGGGATCTCCGTTCAAAGCTGATGCGAGCAGATATTAAGGATTACGGCAACAAGATGGACATGCAATCCGCAAGATACGGGAATCCAAAGCGAAATCGATGAGGCGCGACCTTCGTGCAACGCCGCTCTGCAAGAAGCAAACGACTTCGACGAAGAACCAAGGCAGGCGGAGGAAAAGAATCCGGCGGTACTCCGCCGGATCCGCGACCGTAAATGCGGTCTATCGGGTCAGCCGCTTGTAGGTGACACGCTTGGGATTGACGGAATCGGCGCCGAGACGACGAATCTTGTCCTGCTCGTAATCCTCGAAATTCCCCTCGAACCATTCGACATGGCTGTCGCCTTCAAAGGCGAGGATATGCGTCGCGAGCCGATCGAGGAACATGCGATCGTGGCTGATGATGACCGCACAACCGGCGAAGTTTTCGAGCGCATCTTCCAGCGCAGACAGCGTCTCGGTGTCGAGGTCGTTGGTCGGTTCGTCGAGCAGGATCACGTTGCCGCCGGCCTTCAGCATCTTGGCAAGATGCACGCGGTTGCGCTGACCACCGGAGAGCGTGCCGACCTTCTGCTGCTGATCGCCGCCCTTGAAGTTAAAAGCGCCGCAATAGGCGCGGGAATTGACCTCATGCTTGCCAAGCTTGATGATATCGTTGCCGCCGGAGATCTCCTCCCACACGGTCTTGTCGCCGGCGAGCGCGTCGCGGCTCTGATCGACATAGCCGAGGTCGACCGTTTCGCCCACGCGGATATCGCCGCTGTCCGGCTTTTCCTGCCCCGTGATCATGCGGAACAGCGTCGTCTTGCCGGCGCCGTTCGGCCCGATGACACCGACGATGCCACCCGGGGGCAGCTTGAAGGACAGGTTTTCGATCAGTACCCGATCGCCGTAGGACTTTGTCAGGTTCTCGGCCTCGATTACCACCTGGCCGAGACGCTCGCCGACCGGGATGACGATCTGTGCATCGCCGGGGCGACGGTCGGCGGCTGCCTTGACCAGTTCGTCATAGGCGCGGATACGCGCCTTTGATTTCGCCTGCCGAGCCTTCGGGCTGGAGGCGATCCATTCCTGTTCACGCGAGAGCGCCTTCTGACGGGATGCCTCCTCGCGGCCTTCCTGCTGCATGCGCTTGGCCTTGGCCTGAAGATAGGCCGAGTAGTTGCCCTCGTAAGGGATACCACGGCCACGGTCGAGCTCGAGGATCCAGCCGGTAACATTGTCGAGGAAGTAGCGGTCGTGGGTAATCATCAGGACCGCACCCGGATATTCGCGCAGATGCTTTTCGAGCCAGGCAATGGTCTCGGCGTCCAGATGGTTGGTCGGTTCGTCGAGCAGAAGCAGGTCGGGCTGCGACAGCAGCAGCTGGCAGAGCGCGACACGACGCTTCTCACCACCCGAAAGGCTCGTAACCTCCGAGTCGCCCGGCGGGCAGCGCAACGCATCCATCGCCATCTCCACCTGGCTTTCCAGGTCCCAGAGATTCTGGCTGTCGATGATGTCCTGGAGCTTCGCGCCCTCTTCCGCCGTCTCGTCGGAATAGTTCATCATCAGCTCGTTGTAACGGTCGAGGATCGCCTTCTTGGATGCGACGCCTTCCATGACATTCTCGAGCACGGATTTGGATAGATCGAGTTGCGGTTCCTGCGCCAGATAACCAAGCGTCGCACCCTCGGCGAGCCATGCTTCGCCCGTATATTCCTTGTCCAGACCGGCCATGATGCGCAGTACCGTCGACTTACCGGCACCGTTCGGACCGAGAATGCCGATCTTGGCGTTGGGATAAAACGAAAGGTGGATATTCTCCAAAACCTTCTTGTTGCCATAGGCCTTGTTAAGACCGGCCATATGATAAATGAACTGACGTGCCATGGATGAACTGCTCCGCAAGGGAATTTTGATTTTGCCGCTATGTAGGCGAATTAGCACGAAGGAGCAACGCACGAAGCCCAAAAACCAGAGCTTTTGTCGCACTACATCTCAGATCCGGCAGAAGCAATCGATGACGCTACTGAAGCTTTAGATGATCGATGCTGAAAAGCTGGAAGTCTGTTTTCGCAGGCGGCTCAATGCGCTGCAAGCCCGGCCAGGACTTGCCGGCGGCAAGGGCAGCATAAAGCGGCGCGTCCTTCGGATCAGCCTTTAAGGGAAATCTGCAAACGGCCACATAATCGAACGGGGCGAGTGCGCTGCGCCGAACCTCAGCGTCACTAGAGCGGAAAGCCTCAAACATCCGTCTCATACCGGGCGAAGAGCGATGAAATGGAACCGCGCCAACGGAAAAACCTGGAGGAGCGGCGAACAGAACAGGCAATGAAAGGCCTTGAGGGACGGCGATCCGGCCGGGCGGGACCTTCAAAAAGACGGAAAAATCCTGTCCCTTGCATTCACTGAACGCCATGTAGTCGACCGCATCGAAGTTCCAATTCCTGGGAGGGATCACAAAATACAACACGCCAAAACCCACACCCCCCGCGGCGGCACAACTGGCAGCAAGGCGGCGCGCTCTCGGAAATCGATGCCGATCTATCAACCAAGCAATCGTAGGGGGCAGAAAGAGCGATAAGAAAGCCGCGGGAAAGCGGATATAACGGGTAAGCAGTAGAGTTACGAGTATTGAACTTAGAGCTACGCCATAGATGATAGCTAAACCGGGCTCCCGCGCCTGAACTTTTGCCAGGGCGATTGGAAATGCCAAAATTGTCGCAGCGGTCAACAACGCAAGAAGTACCAAAACGTCATATTGACCGTTCCCGTAGAAATACAAGAAACTGTGTTCCTGCCAGATGCGATCAAACCAGAGCTCCCGCGATAGCGGATCAATAATGCTGTAGGGACCTGCCAAACAGGACGGAAAGAGCATCCCTGCAGTGACGAGCAGTGCAACTGACAGAAAGGTCAGGACAATCGCCCTCCGCAACAGCGTCGCCCATTGAATGGCCGCGCAGAGCCCCAGAATGAGAGAAAATCCGCACATTAGCGCGATATAGGGAGCGGAAAACGCATCGCATTGCGTCGAGACGATACCACCCGGACCGATGAAAGCCAGCGCCGAAAAGGCCGTGACAGCGACCATTGACACTGAAGCCGCAATAAGTAGCTCCCGAACGCCGCGCGCTCCCTGGATATAGCAAAGCACAAGCCCACCGTAGGCGACCACAACGAAGGGAAGGCATTCGAGACCAATGACAACGGAAAGCGCACTACCCGCTCCGATCATCATGCCTCCCCTGCGGTCCCAGCGAGCCAAACCGTCGATGACCATCAGCATCGTGATGATCTGAGCATTATGGTGGTCGATACGTCCGGGCGCAAACTCCAGCACGGCCATGGTCATAGCGAAGGTCATGATAGCAAGCGAAATCTGGTAAGACAGCTTCCGCAGCTCGAAGCCTACCATCAGCCTCTGTACGATCGACGCCGCGAGAAGGCTGAAAATCGCCAACATCAACGGCGGCCAAATATGAAAAGCGAGTCCTACGGCTCGCTGTGGGCTTACGAAAGGCATGAGCATTTTGGCGACCGCCACATATGGCAGGTCAACCAGCCGCGACCAGGGCGAGGTATAGACGTCTGGCATCGAGACAAACGGCAAGCGCAGATCGTACCAGTTGCCGTACGCAGACATCAAATAGCGGATCTGCAATTCCCGCATCTGGTCATCGACATCAGCCATAAACGGCCGCCCATCGGCGAGATCAATTAGAACCAATATCAATCCGACGCCGTAGATCATTAGAAAGCTGCGTATCGGAGAAACATCTGCAACAGCTGAAGTATCAGCCTCGGCCGGCAATATATTAGACATCGGCGATCACGCGATCTAAGTTTCCAAAGGCCCAAAACAGCGGCCGGCAAATCTCGGCGGCCAATAGCGCGCCATCCACATCCATCAGATAGGCTCTTCCATCAACCCAGTCCAAACCCACCAGCAGTAAAGCCGTCAGGATGACCAATGGCAGAAGACGCCACGGGAAGGCACTTTCGGCGACGGCCCCAAAATCACGCGCCGGCATTGAGACCGTATCGCACACTACAAAAGATCCCGATTGAACCGGCTGTTGAACTACAACCGATCCTAATCGGGATCTGCTAAGAATTTACTGATGCATCATCTGTCGATTTCAGGAGCCGACCGCGTCGACGACACCCTCGTTGCAGCCAGCCGTCGTACTTCCGGCGTTCTGGATCAACTTTCCAAGTTGTGGTGTTCCACCTTCCTTCGAAACGGCATCCTCTGAGAGGCCGATCGTCAGCTCCGAAATCATGCGCAGATTGCCCACGCGCCGGCAGCTCATTTTGACGCGGTCCCCGGCTCCAGCGCCAAAGCTCTTGTCGAAAGCCTGTTTGATTTCCTCGACCTTCAGCGATTTGCCGATATTGGCGGCGAAAAGATCGCGCACCGCCGAGGCATTCAGTTCACCCATAAGTCGCAACGAAAGATTGAAATATTCATCTGCCGCCAGTCCCATGCAAGTGCCGTGTTTTATCCATTCGTGGCGTTCAAGGCCCGATTGCGTGCCCGGCATCGCTTTCGCAAGGGCCGTCTGTGTATCCGCGGACAGCTTTACCTCGGGCAGTTTGTTCCAGTCGCCGTCCTTGTCGGCAGCACGCTGGTCGGCCGTAACGTTGCAATAATTCCGCCGCATCGGCCAGAGGCCGTGCAGCGAGAAATTCGTCGCATCGTGACGATCCTTCGTCTGGCTGCCGCATTCCGGCTTGCGCTGGTTCGTTGCGCAAAACGCCGGTTGCCAGCTTGCAGCAAGAATGAATCGGGTTTTACCAGTTTCGTTTTTCTCCTGTGCCTGGAGGCCCTGCGTGCTAAATACGATTGCGGCGATTACTACCGCGAAACTAAAGGTGCTCTTTCTCATGCCGCTCCCCAATAAGAACAATGCGAGAACAAATAAGCATCAATGAGAAAACATTGCAACCATGAATCGTAATTCCAGCAAATATTTCATCTGGCAGAATCGGACCTGTTCTTTACTGCATCGCCTCGCTTCGGCTGCACTGCCATGGGCAAGGGGCGAGCGTGTTTAGACAGACGCGATGGCTAGAAAGCAAGACCGGCGCAACGCTTGCCTACCATCACATGGAGGCGAGCACGCCGGCCCATGGAATTCTCCTTGTCTGCCACGGTCTTGCCGAACACGCACGGCGCTATGAACGCTTCGCAGCCGCGATGGCCGTGCGCGGCTATCATGTCTATGTCCATGACCATCGTGGTCATGGCGAGACTATCGCGCCGGATGCCCCCATCGGGCAGTTCGCGCGTCACAATGGCGTCGACCTAGTGATCAGGGACACGATTGCCGTGCGCAACCTTGCGGCATCTTTGCATCCGGGCCTGCCGATCATCATCTTCGGCCACTCCATGGGCGGGCTGATCAGCCTGAATACCGCAGTCACCGCGCCGGAGAGATTCGACGCAGCCGCAGTCTGGAACGCAAATTTCAATCCGGGAATTGCGGGACGCGCAGCGCAGGCAATTCTTCTCGCCGAGAGGATGTTAAAAGGATCCGACGTTCCGAGCGGTTTTCTGCCCAGGCTTACCTTTGGAGCCTGGGGACAATCCATCACTGATCGTCGTACGGAATTCGACTGGCTGTCGCGCGATACGGCGGAGGTCGACAAATACATTGGCGATCCGCTCTGCGGCTTTGATTGTTCCGTCTCGCTCTGGCTTGACGTTTTTGCGCTCACGTTCCGCGCCCCTCAAAGGACGCATCTCGCAAGTCTCCCGAGACACATGCCGTTCCACATCGTCGGTGGCGGACAGGATCCGGGAACCGACAACGGGAAAGCAGTCCTCTGGCTGTCAAATCATTTGAAAAAACTCGGCTTCTCCCATATCACCACGAAAATATATCAGGACATGCGGCACGAGACTTTAAACGAAATCAGCGCCGAGACCGCCATTTCGCAGTTTGCGGACTGGTGCGATCGAATAAGCTCAAGGTCCTGAGCGAAAGGGATCTTTTGAATGCGCGGCGCTGCCGGTAAGCTGAATCTCGCCTCCCCCTCCTCCGAGATCACCACTGGCTTGCTCCTGATGTTCCTGTCGGTGCTCGCTTCGCCGCTTATCGACATCTTCTCCAAACTTGCAACGGCGACGGTGCCGCCCGCCGAAGTCACGGCGGCTCGTTTCATTGTCCAGTCTCTGTTCATGCTGCCGATGCTCTTGCACCGTCGCATCTGGAGCGAGTTCTCCTGGCGCCAGAGCGGTTTTCATGCAATCCGTGGCGGCGTGCTGACACTTTCGATGATCTGCTTTGTGACCACATTGAAGGTCATGGAGGTGGCCGATGCCATCGCCATCTTCTTCGTCGAGCCGATCATCCTGACGATCCTCGGCAGCATCTTCCTCAAAGAGATAATCGGCTGGAGACGCTATACGGCCTGTGCGGTCGGCTTCTTCGGTGCGATGCTCATCATTCAGCCAAGTTTCCAAGAAGTGGGCTTCATAGCGCTCCTGCCGGTCGTCACCGCTTTCTGTATCGCCATCTACGCCCTGATGACGCGCGCGCTGGCGCACGGCGAAGATCCCTGGTCCATGCAGTTCCAGACAGGTGTTTGGGGCATCGTCATTTGTGGCCTGCTGTTGACTTTCGGAGAGGGCACAGGTTCCGAGACCTTCGGTCCGGTCGTTCCGGATACCGCCGCCCTTTTCCATCTCTTCGGCACCGGTCTAACGGCTGCGGTCGCCGGTATCCTTGGCGTCTATGCCTATCGTGCCGCGCCCGCTTCCACACTCGCGCCACTGCAATATTTCGAGATCGTTTCTGCCACCATCTTTGCATGGCTGGTCTTCGGGGATTTCCCCGATCTCCTGAAATGGATCGGCATCCTCATTATCATTGCATCCGGTCTCTACATTCTCTGGCGCGAGCGCCGCTTTGCATCGCGTCCCGTATCCGATACATCTGAACAGGCGCGGGCGCCCTGAAATCCGTCCGCGGGGAGATCATGACGGAAATAACGAAAAAGAAACCGCCGCTTGCCGGTATTCGGGTCATCGAACTCGCTCGGGTTCTGGCGGGTCCTTGGGCAGGCCAGATGCTCGCTGATCTTGGCGCCGACGTTATCAAGATCGAGAACCCGGAAGGCGGCGACGATACACGCCACTGGGGGCCTCCCTTTGTCGAGGGCAGCGATGGCGAAGCTCTTTCCGCCGCCTACTATCATTCCACCAATCGCGGCAAGCGATCGGTCGTAGCGGACCTCAAGACCGAGGAAGGCCAGGCGTTTGTTCGCCGGCTCGTCCAGACGGCCGACGTTCTCATCGAGAACTTCAAGGTCGGGGGATTGGTAAAATACGGGCTGGATTATGAAAGCCTGCGAAAGACCAACCCCAAGCTCGTCTATTGCTCCATCACCGGTTTCGGCCAAACCGGCCCCTACGCCAATCTCGCCGGCTACGACTACATCGTGCAAGGCATGTCGGGCTTCATGTCGATTACCGGGGATCCGGAGGGCCAGCCGATGAAGGCCGGCGTCGCCATCGCCGATATCTTCACGGGCATCTACGCGGTCTCAGCGATCGAAGCCGCGCTGATTCACGCTCTGAAGACCGGCGAGGGCCAATTTATCGACATGGCCCTGCTTGACGTGCAGTCTGCGGTGCTGGCCAACCAGAATATGAATTACCTGATCTCCGGCCGCGCCCCGCAGCGTCTCGGCAATGCCCATCCCAATATCTCGCCCTACGAGGTCGTGCCTACCGCCGATGGTTATCTCATCCTTGCGATCGGCAATGACGGTCAGTTCCGCAGGTTGTGCGCGATCCTTGGCATCGAATCGGTCGCCGGCGAAGATCGCTATGCGACCAACAAGGCGCGCGTTGCCCATCGCGACGATGTCCGCCGTCTTGTCTCCGCGGCAACGGCAAAATGGCCAAAAGCTGAGCTGTTGAAGGCTTGTGAGCAGAATGCAGTGCCGGCGGGCGCCATCAACACGATCGAAGAAATGTTCGCCGATCCGCAGATTCAGACGCGCGGACTACGCATCGATTTGACGGATAATGCGGGAACGGTAATCCCAGGTGTTCGGACTCCGATCCTGCTCTCGGAAACGCCGCTGGACTACCGGCAGCCCAGCCCCCGCTTGGGCGAGCATCAGCAGGAGGTTCTCGCCGAGCTCGAGGAATTGGAGAGGAAAACGAAGTCATGAAGAAAAGTGGCGGCCAGCTCATCGTTGAGGCCCTTGAAGCAAACGGCGTAAAGCGCATTTCCTGCGTGCCCGGCGAAAGCTTCCTCGCGGTGCTCGATGCACTGCACGACAGCGACATCGACGTTATCGTCTGCCGGCAGGAAGGCGGCGCCGCCATGATGGCTGACGCATGGGGCCGGCTGACCGGTGAACCCGGCATCTGCATGGTCACACGCGGACCGGGTGCCACCAACGCCTCCGCAGGTCTGCACATCTCCAGACAGGACTCGATCCCGATGATTCTCTTCATCGGCCAGGTACAGCGTGACGCGCGCGAACGGGAGGCCTTCCAGGAGGTCGAATTCCGCCGTGCCTTCACCGAATTCGCCAAATGGGTCGGTGAGATCGACGATGCCGCGCGCATTCCGGAATTCGTCACCCGCGCCTTCTCGATTGCGACCTCCGGCCGCCCAGGGCCTGTCGTTCTCACCCTGCCGGAGGATATGCTGCGCGACGAGGTTGAAGCGCCGCGTGCCAAGCACTACACGAAGGTCGAAGCGCATCCGGGCCGCAGCCAGATTGATGATTTCTACCTGCGCCTTATCGCTGCAGAACGCCCGATGGTGATCCTCGGCGGCACGCGCTGGAGCGAGGATGCCGTCGCGGATTTTGCCGCCTTTGCCGAGCGCTTCAAGTTGCCTGTGGGCTGCTCGTTCCGTCGCCAGATGCTCTTCGATCATCTCAATCCCTGCTATGCCGGCGATGTCGGCATCGGCATCAATCCGGCGCTCGCACGACAAATCAAGGAAAGCGATCTACTCATCCTGCTTGGTGGCCGCCTTTCGGAAATGCCTTCCTCCGGCTACACGCTGGTCGATATCCCCTACCCGTCGCAGGCGTTTGTCCATATTCACCCGGATCCATCGGAACTAGGCCGCGTCTACAGACCCGATCTCGCAATCTGCGCCAGCCCCGACGACTTCGTTGCCGCCCTTAGAGACCTTGAAGCGCCATCCGAACCGCGCTGGGCGGATCGCACCGGAAGCATGCATGAGGCCTATCTCACCTGGTCGAAGCCGCCGCAGACAGGCCCCGGTGCCGTGCAGATGGGGCCGATCATGGAGTGGCTGGAGGCCAACACCGCGCCGGATGCGATCTTCACCAATGGTGCAGGGAATTACGCCACTTGGCTGCATCGCTTTCACCGCTTCAGGAAATTCAACACGCAAGCGGCGCCGGCTTCCGGATCCATGGGCTATGGTCTGCCGGCCGCTGTTGCAGCGAAACGGCTGTTTCCGGAACGCGAGGTCATCTGCTTTGCCGGCGACGGCTGCTTCCTCATGCATGGTCAGGAATTTGCGACCGCCGTCCGCTACAATCTGCCGATCATTGCGGTCGTGGTGAACAACGGCATCTACGGCACGATCCGAATGCACCAGGAGCGCGAGTATCCCGGACGGGTGAGTGCCACAGATCTTACCAATCCGGATTTTGCCGCACTTGCCCGCGCCTTTGGCGGTCATGGCGAAACGGTCGAGACGACGCAGGAATTCGCACTCGCCTTTGCGCGTGCGCGCGAAAGCCGCAAGCCCGCCATCATCGAGATAAAGCTTGATCCGGAGGCCATTACGCCGTCACGCACGCTTTCCGAAATCGCCCAAACAAAAAGCCGGTGAGCGAACCCATCGGCTTCGTCAGGCGAAGGTGCGCTGAACTTAGTCTAGCGCAGCCGTAATGATGAACTCGACCTTGTATTTCGGTGCTGCGAGCTTGGCTTCGCTGGTGGCGCGGGCCGGCGTATTGGCCGGATCGACCCAGGCTTCCCAGGCAGCGTTCATCTCGGCGAAATAGGCGATGTCCGAGAGGTAGATCAGCGTCTGCAGGATTTTCGACTTGTTCGTGCCAGCGGCGGCGAGAAGACGGTCGACCTCGCCCAGCGCCGACTTGCACTGTTCGGTGACGCTCTCACCTTCGCCTACTTGGCCGGCGAGATAGACCGTGTTGCCGTGGATAACGGCGCCACTCATGCGCGGGCCGACGTCGATACGCTTGATGCTCATATTTCTCTCCTGAATCGGTAGGTTGGATAGTAAAAACAAAAGCGCCGCTGGAGACAGCGCTCCCGAGATGCTGCGCGCCAAGAACGTCCTATTTGCTTTGAGCGATGCATGGCGTTCCGAAAATCGATCACGATTTTCAGAAGCTGGGCGCCGGGATATGGAATTCAGGTGCGGATGTGATGGGTCTTCTGATAGATCGCCGTCGAGCGCGCCCCGGAACGGCAATAGCCGAGCATCGGACGCGGGAATTCGTCGAGCGCATCGACCATCCCCCGAACGGCTTCCTCCGTCACGCCCATCGGGCCGACCGGTACATGCGTGATCTCCAGCCCGAGCTCTTTGGCCCGCGCTTCGATATCGGCAAAG
This sequence comes from Sinorhizobium sp. CB7, assembly GCF_041357635.1. Taxonomy (NCBI): domain Bacteria; kingdom Pseudomonadati; phylum Pseudomonadota; class Alphaproteobacteria; order Hyphomicrobiales; family Rhizobiaceae; genus Sinorhizobium; species Sinorhizobium sp. CB7. The sequence continues at coordinate 125,642 of NZ_JAULLL010000002.1, read as the reverse complement.
AGCGGCTGATCGGGGCTCTCGTGATCCGGACGGTGGCAGACGATCGACTTGAAGCCCATGGCCTTGATCTCGTCGAGATCTTCGACGGTGATCTGACCTGAAACAGCGTATTCGTCATCGATCTGGCGAATGTCCATGGCTTGTCCTCTTCAAACTGCTGGCTGCTGGTCTACGCCGCAGGCGTGCCAGCGTCAACCTTGCGCTTCGGCGACGAAGGCGAAGCTCAGCGCATAGCTGCGGCTCTCGCCCGGCTGCAGGATATTGAACTCCCCCGCCCGTTCGAGTTCGCCGCGCGATACCCATCGATGCGACACCGGCTCCAGGCCCAATACATTGGCCGGCGCGCCCTGATTACGCCAGACCTGCAGGAAAGGAAGCGTGGCGGCACGGAACCGCACCCGCAATGTTCTGCCGCCGATTGCTGCAATCGGCCCCAGCCGGATTTCCGCCCATCCATCGCTCGCTGCAGGCGCCGGCACGCAAAAGATGCCGCCGGGCTCTTCTCCGAACATCCAGGGGAAGCCGCCATTTTCAAGCATATGGCCAGCCAGCCGTACACCGCGGTCGAGCCACTTGCCACCGATATTCATATGATACATTTGAAAGACGGGCATCGCCGCGTCACTCACGTTGACGACTCTGTCCTCGAGCCGGATTTCACCGGTCGCGCCGTCTATCAGCCAATGGCGTTCCAGTTTTACCGGCTGCCCGTCGACCGTTACAAGAGAAACATCGGCCCGGCACTCCGCATTGCCATCCTCAAATCGCGCCCAGAGAACATCCGCCGGATGGGAGGAAAACGACCCGTGCAAGGGATAGACGGCCTCCCTGCCGGGTATCGGCTCCCTGTGACGGATATGGTCAGGACCACAGGTAAACAGAAATCCTTCCAGGGAGTGGTCAATACGCGGGTCGCCGTCATCCGGAATGGCGCGCTTTGGAGAAAGATCGACCCCCTCGACCACACATGCCCCGATGTCCATTACCGAAGCCGGATCCAGCATCAGCCGGGGACCCTTCGCAGCAGCAAATTCCATCATAAAAATTCATCCTCCCCGGTGCCCGTCCTGCCAGAGTCCGCCTCAAAACGACCGGCCATATGGATTAGGGTCGCTTGGAATATCAGTCAATTGCCAAGCAGACATGCCGGAAGGCTGTCGACATCTTGAAAGGAAACCAGACTGCCGATAAGGCGTTAATGCAGAAAGTAAATCACAGAAATTTTTACAATTTATTCAGTACGAATTCATAAATTCCACAATAGCGTCAAAATTCCTAGGTGTGTGAGCCAGGTTTCTGATTGAGGACGTCAAACGGTGAATCGCTACTTCAAATTCAGCCTTTTCCTAGTCGCCCTCATGACGGCCCTCCCCTTTGCTATGCCCGACGCTCAGGCCCAGGAAGGATACGGCTGGGGCGGCCGCGATGTCGTTTTCGTCACCCCTGATGGCCGGATACTCGACTACCTGCCACGTAACATCATGTATGCGCGCGATCAGCGCGGCAAAAGGGTACTGATCGACCGTTACGGGAACGTCGTGGCAACTGAAATGCGTTCGGATCGCTATTTTCCGCGACGTCCTTCCCGCCGGGCCAATGACGGCTATTACGCCGACGGCGGCTATGCCGACCAGCGCTATCCCGACGACGGATATGGCGACGACCGCTATGCCGAACGCGGCCCTGTAACCGGCTCCATCCAGGAATATGGATCGGTCGAGCGCGAACCGCTCGACGATCAGCCGATGCCGGATGGGTACGGTCGCTCCTATCCACAGGGCGAAAACGACTATGCCTCGATCGAACAGGTGCCCCCCGCGACCGAGAGGAGCGCGCCTGAAGAGCCGGTCATTACACTCAATAACAAATCTAAGCCCGAGATCGTCGCTCTTCAGGTGTTTCTCGACCGCCAGGGTGTTTCGCCGGGCGTGATCGACGGCCATATGGGCTCCAACGTCTCGAAGGCGATCTATGCCTATCAGCAGATGACGGGCGAGAAACTCGATCCGAACAACACCGACAGCATTCTGGAACAGTTGCGGATGTCCGGCGGCCTGCCGGTCATCAACTACACGATTACGCCCGCCGATGCGGCAGGCCCTTACGTCGCTGAAATCCCCGAGGATTATTCCCAGAAAGCGCAGCTTTCCTCGCTTGGCTACACGTCGACAACCGAAATGCTCGCCGAGCGTTTCCACATGGACGAAAATTTCCTCAAGGAAATGAACCCTGGAGCTGATTTTACGGTACCGGGCACAGTCATCAAGGTCGTCAATCCGGGCTCTCCCAAGTCCGGCAGTGTCGCCCGTATCATCGCCGACAAGGGTCGCAAGCAGGTCTTCGCTTATGACGCCACCGGTGCCCTCATTGCCGCCTATCCAGCCTCGATCGGCTCAACCGACACCCCCTCGCCCTCCGGCATAGTTACGGTCGAGCGTGTCGCTTTCAATCCGGGCTACACCTACAATCCGAAGATCAATTTCCAGCAGGGCAGCAACGACAAGATCCTGAACATTCCGCCAGGCCCTAACGGGCCGGTCGGCACGGTCTGGATGGCCCTTTCAAAGCCGACATACGGGATCCACGGCACGCCGGATCCCACAAGGATTGGCCGCACCCAGAGCCACGGTTGCATAAGACTGACCAACTGGGACGCGACCGAGCTGGCCAAAATGGTCACGCCCGGCGTCACGGTCGAATTCGTCGACTGACCCACACCACAGAAATGAATGAAGCCGCCGGAACGATCCGGCGGCTCTATCATTTTCGTATTCACTCGGTTCTTCAGGCAGCGCTTCTGATGGCTTCGCGCGCACGAATTGCCACAGGCAAACGCGCCGGCAGCTTCTCCATCATCTCTTCTGCGAAGAGGCGGGCATTCTCCTGGGCCTTGTCGAGATTACTGACGCGGTTCGGATCCATCGTGTAGAGCGTGCCGCCACAGTCGAAGATATCGCGGAAAGCCGAGCGCTCGATGATCGGCGTATCGAGGACCGGGACCTGCCGCTCGTGAAGCAGCGCCTTGACCGTCTGAAGAGCACGGGTCGTCACTAGTGAATTGACACGCGTCAATACCACGGAATGGGCGATGCGGATCTTGGCCTTGTCTTCGAGATATTGCAGCAGTTCCAGCACCTGTGCGCCACCGCGCGCGTCCATCGCGCAGCCCTGGATCGGTATCAGCACGTGATTGGAAAGACCGATCGCCGTTGCCAGCAAGGGCGTGCGTGCGCCTGGCAGATCGATGATGAAATAATCCGTGCCGTCCCTGCATTCTGAGAGATGCTGCGGCAATGACGCTGACGTCACGAAATCGATGACCGAAACATTCGGCACATGCCCGGATATTTCGTACCACCGTGTAATCCAGTGCTGAGGATCGGCGTCAAGGACGGTGACACGATAGCCCTTGCGGGCGAGTTCAGTCGCAAGAAGGAGAACGGCTGTCGTCTTGCCGGCGCCGCCCTTCGTGTTTGCAAATGTGATGACTGGCATTTTCAATCCTCGCCGGGAAGTATCGCGAGCCGGTATCGCTCAAAAAACGCACTGTCGAGAACATCGTGCGATTAACCCATCCTTTCCAATCATGGTTAATAAATCCTAAACGCGCCTCGCTAAATTGCAGTACGGATTTCTCATGCTGACAGCGCCGTGCGTCCCTTCAGCCACTCGACGATGGCTGTAGCATATTGAATTGCCACATGTTTTTGTTCCCAAAAAATCGATTCCGGTTTTGAGGAAGCAGCCCCCGCAGAATGTTAATGCCCGAGCACGGATGGTGGACCCTCTGAACAAAAAGGCCCGGAAAGCGCAAGGCCTTCCGGGCGAGTCGAAGGTCCGCCTCTATTGATCAGAAGCACGCCTCGAAAAGCGCCTTCGTGTTTTCTAACGTCATGGTCACCGGATTGCCGCCGGCACTCGGATCCTCGATCGCCATGGCCGATAGCTCATCGATCCGGTCCGGCGTGATTCCCATAGCGGTCAGATTATCCGGAACGCCGAGTTCCGAGCGAAGCTTCAGGACGTAGTCGTAGAAACCGTCGAAACCGCCGGAAATACCGAGATAGGCGGCTGCTCGCATGATCTTTTCTTCGATGGCCTTGCGGTTGAAGCGCAGAACAGCCGGCATGACGACGGCATTGGTCATGCCGTGATGCGTGTTGTAGATGGCCCCGATCGGATGCGATAGCGCGTGGATGGCGCCGAGCCCCTTCTGGAAGGCGACAGCCCCCATCGCGGCGGCGCTCATCATGTTGGTACGCGCTTCGAGATCAGTCCCTTCCCTGTAGGCGCGCGGCAGGAACTCCTTGACGAGCCGCATGCCTTCGAGCGCGATGCCGGCCGACATCGGATGGTAGAAGGGCGAGCAATAGGCTTCGAGGCAGTGCGCAAAGGCGTCCATGCCCGTGCCGGCGGTGATGATCTTGGGCATTCCGACGGTCAGTTCCGGGTCGCAGATAACGACGCCCGGCAAGAACTTCGGATGGAAGATGATCTTCTTCACATGCGTGGCGGAATTGGTGATGACGCTTGCTCGCCCCACCTCCGAGCCGGTTCCGGCGGTCGTCGGCACAGCGACGATCGGCGCTATGTTCTCAAGACTTGCACGTGTCCACCAGTCGCCGACATCCTCGAAATCCCAGACCGGGCGGGTCTGGCCCACCATGAAGGCGACGCATTTGCCGAGATCCAGACCGGAGCCGCCGCCGAAAGCGACGACACCATCATGACCGCCATCCTTAAAAGCCTTGACGCCGGCATCCAGATTCCTGTCGTTGGGGTTCGGATCGACCTCCGAGAAAATGGCGCGACCGAGGCCCGCATCTTCCAGAATATCGAGCGCGGCCCCGGTGATGGCCATGGAGGCAAGCCCCCTGTCGGTCACCAGCAACGGCTTCCTGATGCCGAGCGACTTGCATGCCTCCGCGAGTTCCTTGATGCGGCCGCGGCCGAGCTTGACGGCGGTCGGGTAGCTCCAATTGGCTGTGATGTTCATGCGGTGACTTTCTTGAGATGGTAGGATTTCGGACGTGTCAGATTATGAAAGCCGAGGACGGAAAGCGAGCCGCCGCGACCGGTCTCCTTGACGCCGGTCCAGCAGAGCGCCGGATCGAGATAATCGGCGCGGTTCATAAAGACGGTACCCGTCTCGATCTCGCGTCCAAGCCGCCCAGCTCGTTCTGCAACCTTCGTCCAGAGCGAGACTGTCAACCCATATTGGCTGTCATTCATCAGCGCCAACGCTTCCTCGTCGCTCTTGACCTTCATGATGCCGACCGCTGGCCCAAAGGTCTCTTCGCGCATGAAGGTCATGGAATGGTCGACATCCACAAGGATCTGCGGCGCGAGATAGGCTCCGCCATCGTCTTGGGGAAAGAGCTTTGGATCCACCAGGGCCTTCGCGCCCTTGGCCACCGCATCGGCAAGCTGTTCACGCACGACTTTGGCGAAACGTTTGTTTGCCATCGGCCCTAGCGAGGTCTCCTGATCGAGCGGATTGCCGAGCTTGTAGTTCGAAACCCAGGCGACGGATTTCTCGACGAACGAATCATAAAGCGACTCATGCACATAGATGCGCTCGATGCCGCAGCAGCATTGACCGGAATTATAGGTCGCACCATCCATCAGCGTATCGACGGCGGCATCAAGATCGGCATCCTCCATGACATATCCAGGATCCTTGCCGCCGAGTTCGAGACCGAGACCGGTGAAGGTGCCAGCCGCAGCACGTTCGATCGAACGGCCGCCTTCGACGGAACCCGTGAAATTGATGAAGTTGAAGCTGCCGGCGGCGATCAATGCCGAGGTTGTATCATGGTCAAGAAAGACATTCTGGAAGACGTCTTCCGGAACACCCGCCTCGACGAAAGCCTGTACCATCCGCTCGCCCACGAGAAGCGTCTGGCTGGCATGCTTTAGAACGACGGTATTGCCCGCCATCAAGGCCGGTGCGACCGTGTTGATCGCAGTCATGTAAGGATAGTTCCAGGGCGCGATGACGAAGACGACACCATGGGGCTCACGCTCGATGCGGCGCTCGAAACGATCGCTCTCCTCGACAACCATGGGCGCCAGCGCATCGGCGGCGATTGAGGCGACGTAGTTGGAACGCTCGTTGAAGCCGCGATATTCGCCGCCATATTTGACCGGCCGCCCCATCTGCCAGGCGAGCTCCGGCACGACGACGTCCGACATCTCGTTCAGTCGCGCGACCCCTTTCAGGACGAGTTGCACGCGATCTTCCAGCGGCCGGCGCGCCCAGACCCTCTGCGCCTTGCGCGCCCGCGCGACGGCTTCTTTGGCGGCTTCCAGCGAAAACGCAGCGCGCTCCGCGTAGACTTCCCCGTTCACGGGAGAAATACATGTGATCATCGTCACGATCGAATTCCTGTCTCTATCTTTTCGAGCAAATGCTCTTGCTGATTACGCTGCACCCACTCTAGCTTCTTCCTCATATGCAGGAAAGAAACAGCGAAGGAGACAGACAGATTTTCCTATGCGAGGCCCCTGGGCACGGGCCGGGACTGCGAAAGGCAATCACGCCCGCTCGAATCCTCGAGCCACCTCCCAGTCGGTGACGCGCCGGTCATATTCCTCCTGCTCCCATTCGGCGGCGCGCGTATAGTGATCGATGACGTCGTCGCCGAAGGCGGCGCGCAGCATCTCCGATCCGGTCATGGCGCTGGCGGCATGGCGCAACGTGCGCGGAATTTCGCGAATCTCACGCGCGCCATAGGCGTCCCCGACGAAGGGCGCTTCCAGTTCAAGCTTGTTCTCGATGCCGTCGATGCCCGCAGCAAGCAATGCCGCGAAGGCCAGATAGGGATTGAGATCGGAACCGCCGACGCGGCATTCGATGCGAATTGCCTTGCTTTCGTCACCGCAGAGCCGATAGCCGGCCGTTCGGTTGTCCTTGCTCCAGATCGCCTTGGTCGGCGCGAATGTGCCTGCCATGAAGCGCTTGTAGGAATTGATATAGGGCGCCAGGAAATAGGTGATCTCGCTCGCATGCGTCAGCAGGCCGGCGACATAGTGCTTCATTGTCGTGGACATGCCGTATTTTGCACCTTCCTCAAAGAAGAGCGGTGTCTTGCCATCGGCGCTCCAGAGCGATTGATGGATATGCGCCGAGCTGCCGGCCGAGGTATAGCTCCACTTGGCTAGGAACGTAACGGCCTTTCCCTTCGACCAGGCAATCTCCTTGCAGCCATTCTTGATGATTGCATGACGGTCGGCCATCGTCAGCGCATCAGCGTAGCGGACATTGATCTCTTCCTGCCCCGCAGATGCTTCACCCTTGGAATTCTCGACGGGAATGCCCGCACCCTGAAGCCCCGTGCGTATCGCCCGCATCACATCCTCTTCCTTGGTCGTCTGGAAGATGTGATAGTCCTCGTTATAGGGGCTGGCGAGCTTGAGGTTGCGATAGCCGGAGCCGTGCGCCTCTTCATAGCTTTGATTGAACAGGAAGAATTCGAGCTCGGAGGCCATGTAGGCTTTCATGCCCATTGCCTCCAATCGCTTGATCTGTTTCTTCAGCACAGCCCTCGGCGAATGCGCTACTTCCTCATGGCCATGATGATCGAGCACGTCGCAGAGCACGAGAGCCGTGCCTTCGATCCAGGGAATACGCCGTAGCGTCGCAAGGTCCGGCCGCATCGTATAGTCGCCATAGCCCTTTTCCCAGCTCGTCGACTTGTAGCCGGAGACGGTCTCCATCTCCATGTCGGTCGCCTGGAGATAGTTGCAGCTATGGGTCTCCTTCCAGGCGTGTTCAACGAAGTATTCGGCCTGGAAGCGTTTGCCCATCAGCCGGCCCTGCATGTCCACCTGGCATGCAACAACCGTGTCGATGCGCCCCTCGGCAACATCCTTCTTGAGTTCGTCAAATGAATAGCTGGTGCTCATGGTTGATCCGCCTGAATTTCGAAAGGATGACCGGCAATACGCTGCGATGGATCGGAAGATCATTTGCCGCACGCCGGGGCGAATGAGGCCGCCATTGCGCGGCCCCATAATCTTTCCACACGTGGTTATGCTTTGCCGGGTATGACATTATCGACATCGGTCTCGCCGACCGCCGCTTCCGCTGCGGCGATCTCCGCCCGGCGCTTTGCTATTTCATCACCGATCGGCGGTCCCTTGAAACGACGGCTTTCAAAGCCGAACCAGACGATGCCGGTCAGGATAAGGAAGCCCACGGTGATGTAGAGCGCCCAATCGTTCGGCGGCTGAATGCCGAGGATAAAGATCAGGATCATCGCGACGATCGACAGAACGGCGAACAGCTTGAACACGCCCTCGCCGAGGTTCCACGGTCCCATCTTGTCCCACTTCGGCGTTCCCCAGGCGAAGAGGCCGAGGGTGATCGGAATGGCGAAGGAGAAGAAGAGGAAGATGACGGTGCAGGACACAACGATCGTGTAGACCGGCGTGTCTCCGATCGAAACCAGCGACGAACCCCAGACAAAGAGGACCGACAGGATCGAACCGGTCCAGATCGCTGCCACCGGCGTACGATGGATCGGGCTGACCCGAGACAGTGCCTTGGAGGCAGGAAGTCCACCATCTCGCGAGAAAGCGAAGATCATGCGCGAAACCGAGGTAACGGTTGCAAGTCCGCACAGCCATTGGCTGATGAAGATAGCGAGATAGAGCAGATCCTTGACGACCGGATTGACCTGTGAATCCATCGCCCAGAAGAAGACGTTCCAACCCTGCTTGGCTGCTTCCTCCATGTTGGGGATCATCAGCACGAAGGCGCACAGCATGATGTAGCCGAAAAGCGCCGACCAAAGCACCGATGAAACCATGCCGCGCGGCACCGAATGAGCCGCCTTTACTGTTTCCTCGGATGTGTGGGCGGATGCGTCATAGCCGGTGATGGTGTAGATCGGCAGCAGCAAGCCGAGCAGAAAGACCCAAAGCCCGGAGTTCGCCGGCCAGACGTTGCCGCCCGCCTCGCCCGAAAAATTGGCAAAAGTGAAGAGACGGGCGAAATCATAGGACGGGGCTGCAATCAGGCAGACGGCCGCAAGAGCGATCGACGTTGCGAAAATGAGATAGCCCGAGAAGTCGGTCAGCTTCGCGGTCAAGCCGATCCCCATATGGTTTACCAGCGCCTGCAGGCCGGTGATGACAGCCAGGAACACAATACGCGTTGTCGTGGTGTCGACGAGCCCCAGATATCTGGTGCCGAAGGAGCCCATGAAGAAGTAATAGGTTCCAACGTTGATGGCTCCGAGAACGGTGACGAGGCCAAGAAGATTGAACCAGGCCGTGAGCCAGCCGGTAAAGCGGTTACCGAGGATAGAACCCCAGTGATAGAGACCACCGGCTGTCGGATAGGCGGAGCCGATCTGCGCCATGGCGACTGCAAAGACGAGCGAAATGAAGCAACCGAGCGGCCAGCCGATGCCGATTGCCGCCCCGCCGGCGCCGGACGTCGCCTGTGCCAGCGAGTTGATGCCGCCTGAAAGAATGCAAATGATTGAGAACGACACCGCGAAGTTCGAAAACTGGCTCATGCGCCGTTCGAGTTCCTGGGCATAGCCCATCGAATGCAGGACCTGCATATCCTGCTTTTTGTCCGATTCGGTATAGTCAGACATGACTTCCCCCTAAATCTGATCGCCAGCGGAATTGCCGACGATCCTGTGCCAATTCGGCCGTCGGCTTTGCCGTCGGCCCGATCGCAGTTGAACTGCTCCCTGGGGTCTTTTTTAAATTGTCAGGCTTCCAGGCTTTTCTGGATGAGCCCTGTCAGATAGTCGGCCATGACCCCTTGGCCGACCTCGTCTGCGATGAGGTCGTTGCGGACCTCGATCATTACGTTGCGCAGGCCGTTCGCGAGCCCGTGCAGCTTCAGCGTATGGGTGACGCCGTCCTTCGGACCGTAAGGCGCGTTGCGCTCGGTTCTGTAGAGCGGTGCATCTGCCGCCGCTTCCAGCATCCGGTCCGCGAACCGTGCATCCTCGTCGTGAAGGATGCCCAGTTCGACAGCTCGCGGTTCACCGTTGTAGACCGGCGTGAAACTATGGATGGTGACGATAATGCTGTCCTGCCCCCGTGCCCTGCGATCCCTGAGCAGGGCGCGGATGCTGTCGTGAAAAGGGATATAGAGCGCATGCGTCCGCGCCTGGCGCTCCTCGGCGCTGAGGCCCAGGTTTCCCGGAATGGCGTAAACCTCGCTGACCTCCGGCATGGCACCCGGAGACTCCGGCGGCCTGTTGCAATCGTAGATCAGGCGCGAAAAGCGCTGATAGGCAAGCGTCGCATCAAGCGCAGACGACATGCCTCTGGCGACCGCGAGCGCGCCGGGATCCCAGGCTATATGGCTGCGGAGGGCCTCCTCGGAAAGGCCGAGATCGCCGAACCGCTCAGGCAATGCGCGGGAAGCATGCTCGCAGATGATAAAGACGGAGCTTTTGCCGTCAGGCCTTTCAACCTCGACACATTTGCCATCCGCTTCCGTCAAGATCGTGAACTGAGCCAGCACCGGAGGCGCCCCCACCTGCACCCTTAATAAATTCTTTATAAGAAAAGAATTCTTCAGCTTGCCGGCTCTGTCAAGCAAATACTGAAAATTTCTTTTCAGAGTCACAATTGACACCCGCAGGGTCAAGGTTGTTAAATCTGAGCGAAGACTGGCGAAGACCAGTCCGGGGAGCAAAGAGCACGTGACCATTGTGTCGAGGACAGTTTCGGACGTCATCCGATCGCAGTTCGGCACACTGACGCGTGCGGAGAAGCAGCTTGCGGAAAGCCTGCTGGACAACTATCCAGTTTCCGGCCTTGGAAGCATTACGGCGATTGCAGAAAATGCTGGCGTCTCGACACCGACCGTCGCCCGCATGATGCAGAAGCTTGGTTTCAAAGGATATCCAGACTTTCAGGCTCGCCTGCATCAGGAGGTCGAGGCAACGATCTCCAATCCGATCACCAAGCACGATCGCTGGGCATCCAATGCGCCCGGCACACATATCCTGAACCGGTTCGCCGACGCCATCATGGGGAACCTGCGCCAGACGTTGTCTGATCTGGATAGCGGTACCTTCGACAGCGTCGCAGCCCTGCTTTCAGAGCGCAAACGCGGCCTCTATTTCGTCGGCGGGCGCATCACCGGCGCTTTGGCCGAATATTTCTTCACCCACATGCAGGTTATCCGCCCGGCCACCACCCTGCTCTCCTCCAATTCGAGCTCATGGCCGCAATACGTTCTGAACATGAACGCCGGTGATCTGCTGATCATCTTCGATATCAGGCGCTATGAACAGGAAATGGTCAACCTGGCGGCCGCGGCCCGCAAACGCGAAGCCGAGATCATCGTCTTCACGGACCAATGGGCCTCGCCTGTCGTGAAATACGCGCGTCATGCCTTTCGCGTACAGATCGAAGCGCCCTCCGCCTGGGATTCATCGGTCGTGACCCTGTTCATCGTCGAAGCACTGATAGAGGCGGTTCAGAATTCGACATGGGACGAGACCAAGGAGCGTATGAAGACGCTGGAAGGTCTGTTTGAGCAGAGCAAGCTTTTCAGCAGGCCCGGCTAAAGAAGAACCGATGCCATTTGCCAGAGAATATTAGCAATGGCGTTTGTCCTAATCTGAACAGTGCGTCGCAAATGAAACATTTCGTGCGAAGCCCTGCAGCATATGGAGAATTATCGTCACGGAACCGTCACACAAGCTTCACGTAACGTCAGTAACAGCATCGCCTAGACACTGAAAACCCAAAGGAGAACAACAGTGATCTCTAACGTTTCTCGACTGCTTTCGCTTTCTACTGCGATGATCGTGGCATCGACCGCGATCGCCGCCGCTGAGCCGAGCCAGGAGCTGATCGACGCCGCCAAGAAGGAAGGTACGCTGACCACGATCGCTCTTCCGCACAACTGGTGTGGCTATGGCGACATGATCGCTGCTTTCAAGGCCAAGTACGGCATCGAGGTCAACGAACTGAATCCTGATGCCGGTTCGGGCGACGAAGTCGAAGCGATCAAGGCCAACAAGGGCAACACCGGCCCGCAGGCACCGGACGTTATCGACGTTGGTCTCGCCTTCGGCCCGTCGGCCAAGGCTGAAAACCTGTTGATGCCCTACAAGGTTTCCACCTGGGACTCCATTCCGGATAGCGCCAAGGATGCCGATGGCTACTGGTACGGCGACTACTACGGCGTTCTCTCCTTTGTTGTGAACACAGACATCGTCAAGGAGGTTCCGAAGGATTGGGCTGACCTCAAGAAGTCCGATTACGCCAACGCTGTTTCGCTCGCCGGCGACCCTCGCGTTTCCAACCAGGCCTATCAGGCTGTTTACGCGGCAGGTCTCGGCGCGGGCGAAAAGGATGCTGCCAAGGCCGCCGACGCCGGTCTCAAGTTCTTCGGCGAACTCAACAAAGCCGGTAATCTCGTTCCGGTTATCGGCAAGTCCGCTTCGCTCGCTCAAGGCTCCACGCCGATCGTCATTGCATGGGATTACAATGGCCTCGCATGGCGCGACAGCCTGAAGGGCAACCCGCCGGTGGAAGTCGTCGTCCCGTCGACGGGCGTCGTCGCCGGCGTTTACGTCCAGGCGATCTCCGCCTTTGCTCCGCATCCGAATGCCGCGAAGCTCTGGATGGAATATCTCTATTCCGACGAAGGTCAGCTCGCTTGGCTGAAGGGCTACTGCCACCCGATCCGTTTCAACGACCTCGCCAAGAACGGCAAGGTTCCGAAGGAGCTTCTCGACAAGCTGCCGCCGGCTGAAAACTATGCCAAGGCTGTCTTCCCGAGCGTCGAAGAGCAGAAGGCCGGTGCCGGCGTCATCTCCAAGCAGTGGGACAGCGTCGTAGGCGCCAACGTTCAGTAATTGGCCGATCCAGCCCCCCCGTCATACCGGCGGGGAGGCTTCTCTCACTCCAACGCCCCCTGGATGAGTTCGATGAGCACTGTTTCAACGCCCGCGGTGAGCGCGGCCCCAATGATCACCAGAGACAAGGTGATCGACTGGCTGGGCATTGCACCTTTCATAATTTTTGCACTGCTGTTTCTGATTATTCCCACCTTGTATCTTGTAGCAGGCGCGTTTCTGACACCGGATGGTGCTTTTACGCTGAAGAATATCGCCGATCTTTTCACTCCCTCCATTCTGAGCGCTTATTGGATCAGTATCCGTGTTTCCGTCGCATCCGCGCTGGGTGGCGCGTTGATCGGTTTCTTCCTTGCCTGGGCTGTCGTGCTTGGCGGTCTGCCGAGTTGGATAAGGTCAAGCCTTCTGACTTTTTCCGGCGTCGCCTCCAACTTCGCGGGCGTGCCCCTCGCCTTCGCCTTTCTCGCAACTCTCGGCCGCACCGGCCTTGTCACCGTCTTTCTGCGCGACTGGTTCGGTTTCAATCTCTACGGGACCGGATTCAATCTCCTGAGCTTCTTCGGCCTTACCATTACTTACATGTATTTCCAGATTCCGCTGATGGTGCTGATCCTGACTCCGGCTCTCGACGGCATGAAGAGGGAATGGCGTGAAGCTGCGGAAATGCTTGGTGCATCCAATCGCCAATATTGGTCCATGGTCGCCCTGCCAATCCTTTGGCCGAGCCTGCTCGGTACGACGCTGCTTCTGTTTGCAAACGCCTTCGGCGCCATCGCGACGGCCTATGCATTGACCGGCAGCTCGCTGAACATCGTACCGATCCTGCTCTATGCACAGATCCGCGGCGACGTGCTGCACAATCCCAATCTCGGCTATGCGATCGCGCTTGGCATGATCGTCATCACCGGCGTTTCAAATGTTCTTTACCTCATGCTGCGCATGCGCGCTGAACGGTGGCAGAAATGAAAGCTCAACGTCTCGGTGCCTGGATCGCCATTATTCTGGGCGCATCCTATTTCATCATTCCGTTGATCGGCACGATCGAATTCTCGCTGCGCATGCGTCGGGGTACTTACAGCTTCGATGCCTATCAGTCGGTCTTTTCGGAAATCCAGTTCCGAGAAACCTTCGGCTATTCGATGCTGATGGCGCTGCTGACCATCGTCTTTGGCATGCTCCTGGTCGTACCCACGGCTTACTGGGTACGGCTGCGCCTGCCGCAGATGCGCCAGATCGTCGAGTTCATCACGCTTCTGCCGCTCGTCATTCCCGCGATCGTGATCGTGTTCGGCTATCTCCGCCTTTACAACTCTTCATCGATCCTGCCGCTGACTGCCAATTCGCTGGGTACCAATATCCTCCTCGTCTTCTCCTATATCACCCTTTCACTCCCCTATATGTACCGCGCCGTTGATACCGCCATGCGGGCGATCGACGTCCGTACATTGACGGAGGCTGCCGAAAGTCTGGGAGCGAACTGGACAACGATCATGTTCAAGTGCATTTTTCCGAATGTCATGAGTGGCGTTCTTTCCGGCGCCTTCATCACGCTCGCGATCGTCATGGGAGAATTCACCATGGCCGCACTGCTCAACCGTCCGGCCTTTGGTCCCTATCTGCAGCTCGTCGGCGCCAACAAGGCTTATGAGCCTTCGGCGCTTGCAGTCATCGCCTTCGCGATCACCTGGCTCAGCATGGGCCTTCTGCAACTCGTCTCGCGATTCCATAAAGCCGCACCGGCAAAAGCTTAAGGTATTGGCTCATGTCCTTTCTAACGCTGACCAACATCCAGAAATCCTTCGGCCCCGTTCAGGTGGTGAAGAACTTCAACATGACTATCGAGAAGGGAGAATTCATCTCCTTCCTCGGCCCGTCGGGCTGCGGCAAGACCACGGTCCTGCGCATGATTGCCGGCTTCGAAACACCGACCGGTGGCACTTTGACCATCAACGGCAAGGATCAGCGAGCGCTGAAGCCGAACCAGCGTAACATCGGCATGGTGTTCCAGGCCTATGCGTTGTTCCCGAACATGACCGTCCATGACAACGTCGCCTTCGGCCTCAAGATCGCCGGCCTCACCAAGCCGGAGATCGATGCCAGGGTCAAGGAAATGCTCAGCCTCATCAAGCTTGACCATCTTGCCGATCGTTATCCGTTCCAGATGTCCGGCGGCCAACAGCAGCGCGTGGCGCTTGCCCGCGCGCTCGCCGTAAAACCTCAGGTGCTGCTGCTCGACGAGCCGCTGTCGGCTCTCGACGCCAAGATCCGCGTGTCCTTGCGCGAGGAGATCCGCGCCATCCAGCAGCAACTCGGCATCACCACGGTCTTCGTCACGCACGATCAGGAGGAGGCGCTCTCGATCTCTGACCGCATCGTCGTGATGAATGCCGGCAAGGCCGATCAGATCGGTACCCCCTACGAGATCTACAACAACCCGGCGACACGCTTCGTCGCCTCCTTCGTCGGTACCCTGAACATGATCGAGGCCAAGGTCGTTGATCCCGCCGCCAACCGCATCGCCATCGGCGATCAGGGCGTGACGCTGAAGCAGTCGGTCAACGCCTTCAAGGCCGGAGACACCGTCTCGCTGGCGCTGCGTCCGGAGGCTGGATCACTGGCTGAGAGCGCCCGCGGCGATACGGCACTGACCGGCGACGTCGTCTCCGCCCACTTCCTGGGCTCGGTCATCCGTACGCGCATGAATGTCGGCGGCAACGTCATATCCTTCGACATGTTCAACAATCCGGGCCTCATGCCGCCTGCGACAGGCGAGAAGGTAACGCTGCGCTTCTCCTCGTCTGATCTCCTTGTCATCGCTGACTAAAGATATCTCTCCAAGGCGCCGCGATATCGTGGCGCCTTTCTCTTTTTTTGCCATCATCCTTCCGCGTCGCGATCAACGACCGAGCTATCCGCCGCGGCAAAAAGCACTTGAATTGCGCAACCCGATATCGCAAGGACGAAGCGATCTATCGTTCAGCGAGCTTGGTGCCATGTCCCCCACAGCGCCCGTTGCCCCTCGGCGCCTGACCTCTCGGGATTTTCGAACTCTCGGCCTTTCCGCCCTCGGCGGGGCGCTCGAATTTTACGATTTCATCATCTTCGTTTTCTTTGCGACCGTCATTGGCAAGCTCTTCTTCCCGCCGGAGATGCCTGATTGGTTGGTGCTGCTTCAGACCTTCGGCATCTTCGCCACCGGCTATGTCGTCCGCCCGCTCGGCGGCATTGTTCTCGCCCATTTCGGCGATCTCTTCGGTCGCAAGCGCGTCTTCGCTTTTTCGATCCTGCTAATGGCGCTCGCAACGCTTGGCATGGCGCTGATGCCGACCTACGCGTCCATAGGCTTTGCTGCCCCTATCCTGCTTGTCCTCATGCGCATCCTGCAAGGCGCGGCGATCGGCGGCGAAGTGCCGGGCGCCTGGACCTTCGTTGCGGAGCATGTGCCGTTTCGTCACGTCGGCTTCGCCTGCGGTTTCCTCTGTTCCGGTCTGACGCTTGGTATCCTGCTCGGCTCCTTCATCGCCGCCCTCGTCAATTTCCTCTTCTCCCCAAATGATATTGCCGCCTACGCCTGGCGCATTCCTTTCTTCATCGGGAGTATTTTTGGTCTTATCGCTGTTTTTCTCCGGCGGTGGCTGCAGGAGACGCCAATCTTTTCGGAGATGAAGCAGACCCATTCATTGGTCCCGGAGCTGCCGCTGAAGGTGGTGCTGCGGGATCACTGGCGCGGCGTCGTCATTTCGATGCTTTTGACCTGGATCCTTTCCGCCGGCGTCGTTGTCACCACATTGATGACCGCAACATTCCTGCAGACGCTTTATGGTTACACGGCACAAGAGTCCCTCGCTGCCACAAGCTTCGGCACGCTTTTTCTGATCGTCGGCACAGCTGGCGCAGGCGTCATCGTCGACCGGATCGGGTCAGGAAGGTTTTTCTCTTCCGCCAGCCTCTTTTTCGCTATTGCGACATGGGCGTTCTACAGCTACGCCGCTGCGTCGATAACCGCCCTCTTCGTGCTCTACGCCATTATGGGGCTCGCTGTTGGCATGGTTGGCGCGGCTCCCTATGTCATGGTCCGCGCATTTCCGGCGCGTGTCCGCTTTACGGGGCTCTCCTTCTCCTACAACGTCTCTTACGCCATTTTTGGCGGGCTGACGCCGCTTGCAGTCACATCACTGCTGCCCTTCAATCCAATGGCCCACGCTTACTACCTGCTCTTCATTGCGGCTCTGACCCTCGTGCTCGGCCTCTATCTTCTGGTCCGTGGTGACGCCGTCGAGGCTGACGTCGGTGTCGAAGAACTGACGGCCCGACTTGCCGGGGAATCCTGACGTCGCATCCTCTCGTACAAAGTGGGTAATCGTAGCTCTGTTCACGTCTCAGAAAGCCAATGCTATCAGAAGTGAGAGGAAGGCAACCACGGCGAAGATCGCCCGAATGGCATGTGAATATTCCCAGCGATCGCGGTAGCGGCGCCAAAGCTTGTCGTCACCTTCTGTCGTCTCGGCAGCCGGATCAACCGAGCCAGCGGAGAAGAAACGCTGTCCGAGACCCTCCAGTCTTTGATCCCTGAGCCAGAAGCTGTTCACCGGATGGGTCAGCAGCCAGTAGCAGCCATGCATGGCTATCAGCGCGATCAGAGCCAGCATTATCCACCGAAAGGACGGGTCCCCACGAGGGGTAGCGATGATGAGTGCCAGTGTCGCCACGATCGCCAGTATCTCGCCGAAACCAGCGATCGTAAAACCCGGATAGTAGATCGACTGTGTCGTCACGTAAGCCTCGCGTTCGAGGCGCATTTTCCCCGGCAGTTCCAGCACGTGGGCGAGCGACGTCACCAGCGCGACGGTTGTCAGGCAGACCGACACCAACTGAAGTATCGTCAGCATCTGAACTCACCTTGTTAATTTACAGTGTATATTTAAAAATGGCTCACGGATTTGCTGGGTCAAGGGCCTATTATGACGAGAACCGGGACATTAAAGGAGAGCCGGCAACGGGGACGGCCGAAAGCCGGTGAGATCGGCCTCGACCGAAAGCAGGTCTTTGCCGAAGCTCTCCTCATGCTGGAAAAAGACGGCCTTGGTTCGATGACCATGCGAAGGCTTGCTGATCGCCTCAACGTGAGCCCGATGGCTCTCTACAATCACGTCTCGAGCAAGGAGGATCTATTGCAAGGCGTGACAGAGATCTTGCTTGATCATGCGGAGTTCTCCGGGGCGGGATCGGACTGGCGCGACCGCATCATGATTTGCTTCCGGGAATTGCGACTGCTATGCCGCACCCATCCCGAAGCGGTTCGGCTGCTCGAAACGCTGGAAAAGCCTCCATCCAAGGTTTTCCGCCCGATCGAAATCACTCTCAGTGCCATGGAGGAAATCGGCATACGCGGAGAAAATGCCCTGCGTGCTTTTTACCTCCTGATGAATTTTACGCTTGGCCAAGCCTCCTACGAAGCGCGCGGGCCATCGAAGGGCCTGGATCCGCGAAGTCGAGAAGAGTTTTCCGGAACTGGCTCGATCGAGTCCCAATGGAATTTCGACCATGCGTTCGAATTCGGGCTCAAGACAATCCTCTCGGGCCTTGAAGCGAACGCAGCGTTGTGACTGACGCGCCTACCTGCGGGCAACTATCCACTGTGCGCTCAGGCGGGCCTGCTCTTCCCGCAATTTCTCTCGTATGCAGCCACACGATCGAAGCCGACGGCGTCGAGAAATTGACGATGCGGTTTGCCATTGGCTCGCGTCCATTCGTTGCCGAGATAAGGGACTTGAGAAAAGGCAGCACCCTCAAACTCTCACGCACATCCGCTTCGGACAACCCTGCGTCCCGCAATAGATGGCTGTCCTTACGCTGAACGATCTCCGTCAACGCACGCCGCTCCTGGAGCCATTGGCGGTAGCAGCGCCATCTCGCCTGAAGGCTTGAAGTCAGCCGCAACCTCTCGCTTCCGACAGACATCATCACCTCTTCTCCCTTCTCTAACAGCAGACATGCTGATGCGCCATTTGACATGGCACAAACGAATAGTGACAATGCCTGCCATTGGAAAACCTCATGGCGGATTGTATGCAGGCACCTCTTGAAAGCGATCTGTTGCGTGTATTTCTGATTGTCGCCGAGGCGGGAAATGTAACGCACGCGGCAAACGACATCGGACGCACGCAATCCGCCGTGAGCCTGCAGCTCAAGAAGCTTGAAGAGAGTATCGGCAAGCCGCTCTTCGAGCGCGGGCCGCGCGGTGTCGCTCTGACGGAAGTTGGTCGGCAACTCCTCCCCTATGCGCGTCGTATCGTCGGGTTGATGGACGAGACGACTGCCGCCATGCGGCGCAGACCGCTGGACGGGCCGGTGCGGATAGGCATTCCCGAGGAATACCTCCACACCGTGCTGCCGCGTGCCCTGGCGGCCTTCGCTGAAAGCCATCCATCCGTCGACGTCACTGTAATGTGCGGATATACGGCGCAACAAATGGCGGCGCTCGAAAATGACGCGCTCGACCTCGCCGTTGTGTTTGACTGGAGCACCCAGGTTCACGGCGAAGTGCTCTTCATCGATCCGACCGTTTGGGTGACCTCGACCGTTCATCGATTGCACGAACGCAATCCGATGCCGATCGCGGTCTATGGCAGATCAACCTGGTGCACGGATTTTGCCATCCGTTCACTAGAACAGCATGGCCTGCCCTATCGCATCGCCTACAGCTGCGACACCAGCGGCGGCCTCAAGATCGCCGTGACCGCCGGTCTCGGCATCGCGCCGCTGTCACGCAGCAACATCCCGCCCGATTGCCGGGAACTCACGATGGACGACGGATTCCCGCCCGTCGATTCATCGCGGGTGGTTCTCAGGCGAAACGCCTATCATTCGAGCCCCGCGGTCGAGAGTATGGCGGAGGTCATCCGCTCCGCCTTCAGGCCGGTTTCCCACACCAATCTGCGGGCGTCCTGACTGATCTTTCAGGCCCTGATCGCCCGATCGTTTGCATCGAACCGATGCATGTGATCCTGATCGGGCGTCGCATGAACGATCTCGTCCGGCGCATATTTATGTTCGCCGAAAAGCCGCGCCGTCAGCAGGCCGGTCTGTTCGGTCTCGAGGTAGATGATCGTGTCGGCGCCCAGATGCTCAACATGGATGACTTTGGCTTGCCATGTGCCCTGCTCGCGCGACAGCGTGATATGTTCAGGGCGAATGCCGATCGTCTTGGCACCCTTGTTTCCCAGCCTCTCTGCCGGAATGAAATTCATCTGCGGCGAACCGATGAAACCGGCAACAAAGATGTTGGCCGGGCGGTTGTAAAGCTCCATCGGCGAGCCGACCTGCTCGATCGCGCCAGCGTTCAGCACCACGATCTTGTCGGCGAGCGTCATCGCCTCGACCTGGTCGTGGGTCACGTAGATCATCGTTGCTTTCAGGCGACGGTGGAGCTGCGCGATTTCGAGACGGGTCTGCACGCGCAATGCAGCGTCGAGATTCGACAGAGGTTCGTCGAACAGGAAGAGTTCCGGCTCGCGGACGATCGCACGACCGATCGCCACGCGCTGGCGCTGACCACCCGAAAGCTCAGCCGGCCGCCGCGCTAGGTAGGGGTCGAGCGACAGCATGCCGGAAGCCTTGGCGACGCGCGTATCGATCTCGTCCTTCGCCTTGCCCGCCTGCTTGAGACCGAGGCCCATATTGTCCTTCACGGTCAGATGCGGATAGAGGGCATAGGATTGGAAAACCATGGCGATGCCGCGCTTGGCGGGCGGGGTCACCGTCACGTTCCTGCCGTTGATGACGACGGCGCCGGATGTGACGTCCTCCAGCCCAGCTATGCTGCGAAGGAGGGTCGACTTGCCGCAGCCGGAAGGGCCAACGAAAATGACGAATTCGCCATCCTTCACTTCCAGATCGATGCCCTTGAGCACTTCGTGCGTACCGTAGGCCTTGCGGATGGATTTGAGTTGAAGCGATCCCACTATCTATTCCTTACAGTTTGACAGGCTTGCCGGTGCGCACGCTTTCATCGGCGGCAAGGCAGATGCGCAGTGACTGCACGGCGTCGCTCATATGGCGGTCGAGATCGAGATCTTCGCGAATAACCTTGAGCATGAAGGCCTGCTCCAGTTCGCACAGCTCCTGATGGCCGGGTTCACCGTCCATCCGCATATCCTGGTCAGGCCGGATGAACCTTCCGTCCGGGCCGGTCTCGGCGGTGTGAAGCCGGATGACGGATGTCTTGGTATGCGTGTCGATGTCGTCCGATTTCGCATGGGGGTCCATGACGATCGAGACCGCACCGTTCGGTGACATCACGTCCTTCACGAAGAACGCTGTCTCCGAGATCATCGGTCCCCAGCCCGCCTCGTACCAGCCGACGGAACCATCCTCGAATATCACCTGAAGATGCCCGTAATTGTACATGTCTGGCGCGACCTCGTTCGACATGCGCAGGCCCATGCCACGCACTTCGACCGGCTTGGCATCAGTGATCTGGCACATGACGTCGACATAGTGGACGCCGCAGTCGACGATAGGCGACGTCGTCTGCATCAGCGACTTGTGCGTCTCCCAGGTCGGGCCACTTGACTGCTGGTTCAGGTTCATGCGGAAGACATAGGGTCCCCCGAGTTTGCGGGCTTCTGCGATCAGCCGCATCCATGATGGGTGATGACGCAGAATATAGCCGATCACGAGCTTGCGTCCGCTCGCCTTGGCAGCTGCCACGACGCGCTCCGCATCGGCAACTGTCGTCGCCAGCGGTTTCTCGAGGAAGACATCGCAACCCGCCTCGAAAGCTGCAACGGCATAATCCGCATGACTATCGGAATAAGTGTTGATCGAGCAGAGATCAGGCTTCAGTGCGGCGAGCGCCGCCTTGAAATCGGGGTGGATGTCATAGCTCCTCAGTTCCTCAGGCAAGGCAGGCCGGGAGCGGTTGACGAGACCGACGATCTCAAAGCCGGGATTTCTGTGATAGGCGAACGCATGGCTCCTGCCCATATTGCCGAGACCGGCCACAAGCACGCGGATTGGCTTATCGGTTGAACTCACTTGACCGCTCCTGAGGTAATGCCGCGGATGAGCTGCCGCGAGAAGATGACATAGAGGATCAGAACCGGCAGGATGGCGAACGACAGCGCCGCAAGCACCGCGTTCCAATTGGTCACGAACTGGCCGATGAAGATCTGCGAACCGAGCGTCACGGTCTTTGTAACCTCGCTCGGCGCCAGGATCAGCGGGAACCAGAGATCATTCCAGATCGGGATCATGGTGAAGACGGCGACCGTCGCCATGGCGGGCCGCACCAGCGGCAGCACGAGGCGAAAGAAGATGGCATACTCCGAAAGGCCGTCGATGCGTCCGGCGTTCTTCAAGTCGTCGGAAACGGTTCGCATGAATTCCGACAGGATGAAGATGGCAAGCGGAATGCCCTGTGCGGTATAGACGAGGATGAGCGCCGTCAGCGTATTGACCAAGTTGGCGGCCACCATGCCCTGCAGGATCGCGACCGTGCCGAGCCGGATCGGGATCATGATTCCGATCGCGAGATAAAGGCCCATCAGCGTATTGCCGCGGAAACGATATTCCGAAAGCGCGAAGGCGGCCATGGCGCCAAACAGCAGCACCAGGACGATCGAAGCGACCGTCACGATGAAGCTGTTCTGGAAATAGGTCGCAAAATCGCCCTGCCCCAGAACGGTCTGATAGCCGATCAGGCTGAAGGAAGATGGTGTCGGCACCGTAAGCGGGGTGCGGAAGATCGAGTTGCGATCCTTGAACGAGTTGATGATCGTCAGGAACACCGGGAAAATGGCGACCAGCGTGTAGGCGATCAACGCCAGATGCACGAGGCCGGTACGGATCGGGGAAGTGCGCGCCTTGGACATGATCCGCCTCGCCTCAGAACTGGTAGCGGCGGATCCGCCGCTGGATGACGAACAGGTAGAGCGAGACGCCGGCAAGGATGATCAGGAACATGACCGTTGCGATCGTCGCGCCCATGGACCGGTCTCCGAGCTGAAGCTGGAAGCCGAAGAAGGTACGGTAAAGGAGCGTGCCGAGAATATCTGTGGAACCATCTGGCCCCGCAAGCGCACCCTGCACCGTATAGATCAGGTCGAAAGCGTTGAAATTGCCGACGAAGGTCAGGATCGAGATGATGCCGATCGCCGGCAGCACCAGCGGCAGCTTGATTTTCCAGAACTGGCTCCAGCCGGTGACGCCGTCGCATTCGGCAGCTTCAATCACCTCTTCCGGAATGTTCAGGAGCGCCGCATAAATCAGCATCATTGGAATGCCGATATATTGCCAGACGGAAATCAGCGAGACGGCGATCAGCGCGCTGCCGGGTTTCCCGAGCCAAGGTGTAAAGAACGACTTGAGCCCGACGAGATCCATCATCCAGGGAGCGACTCCCCAGATCGGCGACAGGATCAGCTTCCAGATGAAGCCGACGATGACGAAGGAAAGCAGGGTCGGCAGGAAGATCGCCGTACGATAGAAGGCGACGAAGCGCAGCTTCGGGATCGAAAGCAGCGCCGCCAGCGCAATACCGATCGGATTCTGCACGCACATGTGAATGACGAAGAAAATCAGGTTGTTGCGGAAGGCGTTCCAGAAATCATGCGCCCAGCGCGCATCGCCGAACAGCACCTTGAAATTCGCAAGCCCCACGAAGACGGATTGCCCTTCGACCGTATTATAGAGCGACAACCGGAGCGTTTCGATCAAGGGCAGGATCATGACCGCCGAATAGACGAGGAAGGCAGGCAGCAGAAAGACGAAGATATGCCAGCGTATCGAACGCTTGATCGGAACCACGTCGATTGCGGCATTGTCGGCTTGGTTCATGGCTCTTGCCCGTTCTTATTGGCTGCGGAGCAGCGCGGAATGATAGAGTGGAAAAGCCCCTCACCCTAACCCTCTCCCCGCCTGCGGGGAGAGGGGACGACGGAGGGTGCGGCTTGTCCCTTCTCCCCGTTGAGACGGGGAGAAGGTGCCCGACAGGGCGGATGAGGGGCCGAGCACAGGCCCAGCCCCACGCGAGCCTACCCTCTTACTTCGCCGGCTTGTACCAGCCGTCGAGGCCGTCCTGCAGCTTCTTGGCGGCTGCCTCCGGCGTATCCGTGCCGTTGATGACGTTTGCGGATTCGACCCAGGTCTCGTTTTCCAGGTTCGGCGTGCCGCGCGACAGGATTTGATAGGTCGAGCGGATCGTCGACTTGCACTTGTCACGCCAGGAGACGAATTCCTGAGCAAGCGGATCAGTCATCTTCACCGGCGTGGAGTTCAGGCTGAAGAAGCCCGGAAGCGCGTTTGCATAGATATCCGCGAATTCCGGAGAGGCGACCCAGCTCAGGAACTTCTTGGCTTCCTCGCTATGCGTGCTCTTGGTGTTCAGCCCGACACCGATATCGTTGTGGTCGGAGATGTAGCAGGTGTCGCCGGCCTTCTTCACCGGCGGCGGGAAGGCGCCCATCTTGAACTGTGCCTGGCTGTTGAAGAGCGGAATCTCCCACGAACCGGCCGGATAGATGGCGGCGCGGCCAAGAGTGAAGAGGTTCTGGCTGTCGGAATAGGTCTGCGCCTCGAAGCCGTCACCAAGATAGTCCTTCCACTTGGCGAGAACCTTGTAAGGTTCGACCCAGGCATCATCCGTCAGCTTCTGCGTGCCCTTTATCAGGGCCAGACGACCCTCCTCACCCTTCCAATAGTTCGGGCCGATATTCTGATAGCCCATGGTCGCGGCTTCCCAGAGATCCTTGGTGCCCATGGCCATCGGAATATAGGTTCCGTCGGCCTTGATCTTGTCGAGGGCCGCAAAGAACTCGTCCTCCGTCTGCGGAACCTTGATGCCAAGCTTGTCGAAGGCATCCTTGTTGTAGATGAAGCCGTGAATGACCGAAGCCATCGGTACGCAGAAGGTCGACTTGCCGTCATCGGTGGTCCAGGCGGACCTGGCGACAGCGGAGAAATTCTCCATGCCCGGCAACGTCGTCAGGTCGGCAAGCTGCTTCTTGTTGAAGAGCTCGCGCGAGGCGTCGAACGGACGGCATGTGATGATGTCTCCCGCGGAGCTGGCGTCGAGCTTGGCATTCAGAGCAGCGTTATATTCCGTCGGCGCGGTCGGCGAGAAGACGATCTTGATGCCCGGGTTCTTGGCTTCGAAAGCCGGGATGATCTTCTCCTGCCAGATCTGCAGATCGTCGTTACGCCAGCTTTCGACCGTGAGCGTTACATCCGCTGCATGGCCGAGCCCCGCCGATGCAAGCAGGCTGGAGGCAAGCAGCAAGCCTTTCAGAGCACTCTTTTTCATTTCCCTCTCCTGTTTTAGGCGCTGGTGAAGCGCTGTTATGGTCTGAAACAAGCAATTGGCGTGCCTGAGGAAACACCCAACAGCCACTTGGAGGGCCGCCAGGACTGCCGGCCCAGAAAGCTTGACGGATATCCGGTGCAGAACGTCCGCCCCGAATGATCACAACTTTTAAAGAGGAACGGGCGTGGCCAGCGCCATAGGCATGGATGCCCTGCATATGCTCATCTGCAATGGCGAAAGCCACCATACGTCCGGCAATTCTTCCGTTGCCGCTTTTGCTGGAGCTGCCTGCTGTTCCCTTTTCAGGAATTAAGGCCAAAAAAATACCAATTGTCCAGTCGAAATTAATCTTCGAGCGCAAAAAATTTTCCGTGCAAAAAATCATCAAACAATTTCAATGATATAAAAATATGACAAATTGAATATTTTGCCTCTTGGTAAATGGTATTTTTTTGGTATTGTACTGAAAAACATAACAATGAAACTGCCTGGAGGGGTCCGATGACGGAATTTGCGATCGGCATTGACGGCGGCGGCACGAGCTGCCGCGCGGCTGTCGCCGACAGGACCGGCAAGATTATCGGCCGCGGCAAAGCCGGTGCGGCGAATATTCTTTCCGATCTCGATACATCGTTGACCAACATAGCAGCCTCCGCACGCAAGGCTTTCCGTGACGCGGGGCTTGACCCGGCCGGCGTTGAGAGCGCGTCCGCCGCGGTTGGGGTAGCTGGCGCCAATGTCGGCGACTACGGAAGCCGTATCCAGCAGGCCCTTCCCTTCGCCCACAGCCGGATCCTGACGGATGCGCTGATTTCTCTCCAGGGTGCAGTCGGCGACGCGGACGGCGTTGTCGGCGCTTTCGGCACCGGCTCGGTCTATAGCGCGCGCCGTGGCGGCGTCGTGACGGAGATCGGCGGCTGGGGATTTGTCGTCGGCGATCAGGCGAGCGGCGCCCGGCTCGGTCGCGACCTCTTGGAACGAGCGCTGCTTGCCCATGACGGCGTTCGTCCCGCCTCGCCCCTCACCGATAAGATCATGCTCGAATTCGGCAATGATCCGGAGCGCGTCGTCGAATTCGCGCATAAATCGAAACCGAAGGACTTTGCCCGTTTTGCACCGGAAGTGGTGGCGCATGCCGATCTCCGCGATCCAATCGCCGTGGCCATCATGCGTACCGCCGTTCGCGCCATCGAGGAAAATCTGGACAGGCTTCTCTGGCCGGAATGCCCGACCATCTGCCTGCTCGGAGGCCTTGCTGCAGCCTACCGCCCGTGGCTGAACCCCACCTACAGAGGCATGCTTGCGGAACCTAAGGGCGATGCCCTGGAGGGTGCGGTGGCCTTTGCTCTCCATATGGCGAGAGATGGCGAAAGGCCCGACGCATGACCGAGGATCTGACCGTCATATTCTCACCCGAGCGGATGTCGGCCGGTGGCACCGGTCCCCTCTACGTCAAGCTGCGCCGGACACTGGAAGAGGCAATGAAGGCGGGGACGCTTCGCCAGGGAGATGCGTTGCCGCCCGAGCGCGACATCGCCGAATATGCCGCCGTCAGCCGGGTCACGGTGCGCAGGGCGATCGACGAACTGGTGGCCGATGGTCTTCTGGTGCGCCGCCACGGCTCTGGGACTTTCGTCGCGCGGCCGGTTTCGAAGGTGGAGCAGCGCCTGTCGCAACTCACCTCCTTCACCGAAGACATGGCCCGACGCGGCATGAAAGCTCGTTCGGAATGGCTACATAAAGGCGTGCATACGCCCTCGCCCGATGAGATGATGATCCTGGGCCTTGCGGCCGGAACCAAGGTTTCGCGCCTCAGTCGCCTCCGCATCGCCGACGATCAGCCGCTCGCGATAGAACATGCCAGTGTCTCCGGCGAGTTCCTGCCCGATCCGTCGGCCGTTACGACTTCTCTCTATGCGGAGCTTGAAAGGCGTCAGGTCCGACCGGTCCGTGCCGTACAAAGGATTTCAGCGACCAATATGAAGGAAGCCGATGCCGGTCTGCTCGGAGTGCCGGTCGGCGCGGCGGGACTTTCGATTGAGCGCATCTCGTATCTCGGCTCCGGGCGGGCGGTCGAATTCACCCGTTCGCTCTATCGCGGCGACGCCTATGATTTCGTTGCCGAACTGACAATCGCAGCGTCCTAAGTGCTGTCTACTCGGGGAACCTGCCACCCAATGAATGAGTTTCCATTCAGTCCCGTCAGGAAACGTTATGACGGTAGCTATTGGAGATTCCTTTGCCCTGGATCGCCTATATCGTTCATTTCATCGCAGCCGCTTTCCTTACAAACGGCATCCCGCATTTCGTCAACGGCGTGAGCGGTCGCTCATTTCCGACACCGTTCGTCCGCCTCCATGGCGAAGGGCGCAGCTCTCCTGTCGTCAATGTTGTCTGGGGCTGGGCGAATATCCTGATCGCCTTTCTGCTTTTCGCAAATATCGGCCCCTTTTACATCGGGACTCCCGGCGACACGATTTTCGTGGCTGCCGGTGTCCTGGTCACAGGTGTCTTGCTGGCGCGATTCTTCGAGCGCGAGAAAGGCTAACCGACTAGAGCGAGATGCCGTGTGCGATTTTTCGGGCGACATCCCGATCTGACTTAATTTAGAGCCGGAGGATCGCCGCCTCCGCTCCGGCAAGGCTGGACGCCTCAGCCGTTGCGGCCGGCGGGCAATTCACCAACGAGAGACTACCTGAACCAATCTGCGAATAAAAGGCTCCAAGGCCTTACGGCTGATGCATTTTCAAGCAGCGTCTTCGATCTTGTCATCCTCTCGCTGTGGCACATAATTGAGGACCGGCCCGAGCCAACGTTCAACCTCGGCGATCGGCATGTTCTTGCGAACGGCATAATCCTGCACCTGATCCCGCTCCACCTTCGCCACTCCGAAATAATAGGAATCGGAGTGGCCGATATAGAGACCGGAAACGGATGAGCCGGGCCACATAGCATAGCTCTCCGTCAGCTTTACACCGGTCGCCGCTTCCGCGTCGAGCAGGCGGAACAACGTCTTCTTCTCGGTATGGTCAGGCTGCGCAGGATAGCCGGGCGCCGGACGAATGCCCGCATATTCCTCTGTCAAGATCTGGTCGTAGCTGAGATTCTCATCCGGCGCATAGCCCCAAAATTCGCGACGAACCCGCTCGTGAATGCGCTCGGCAAAAGCTTCGGCAAAACGGTCGGCCAGTGCCTTCACCAGGATCGAGGAATAATCATCATTGGCGCGTTCGAAACGTTCGGCAATCGCGATCTCCTCGATACCGGCCGTGACGACGAATCCGCCGACATAGTCCTGGGCACCGCTTGCTACTGGCGCCACGAAGTCCGACAGCGCCACATTCGGACGGCCGTCGCGCTTGGATAGCTGCTGCCGCAAGGTATAGAAAGTCGCAAGCTCGTCCTTGCGCGCTTCATCCTTGAACAGCCGGATATCGTCGCCGACGCTGCCCGCCGGCCAGAAGCCGATGACGGCGCGCGGGCGGAACCATTTCTCGGTGATGATCTTGTCGAGCATGGCCTGCGCATCCGCGTAAAGTTGGCGTGCAGCCTCCCCCTGTGCCTCGTCCTCGAGGATCGCTGGATAACGACCTTTGAGTTCCCAGGTCTGGAAGAAAGGCGTCCAGTCAATGTATCGCGCCAATTCGGCCAGATCGTAATCCTCGAAGACCTTGGTGCCGAGGAATTGCGGCTCTACCGGCCGGTAATTCGCCCAGTCGATCTTCTGTGCATTTTCACGAGCGCGTGCGATCGGCAGACGGACTTTCTCCGCCTCATTGCGGGCATGTGCCGCAGCCACCTTGGCATATTCGGTGCGCACGGTTTCGACGTAGGACTGCCGCGTGTCGGGCGACAGCAGCGATGAAACGACGCCGACGGCGCGCGACGCATCGGTTACATAAACGGCCTGACCCTTGCTGTAGCCCGGATGGATCTTCACCGCCGTATGCACCCGGCTGGTGGTCGCACCGCCGATCAGGAGTGGAATGTCGAAACCCTGCCGCTCCATTTCCGAGGCGACATGCACCATCTCATCGAGCGAAGGCGTGATGAGGCCCGAGAGCCCGATGATATCGGCCTTCTCGTTGACGGCTGTCTCCAGGATCTTCGTCGCCGGCACCATGACGCCGAGATCGATGATCTCGTAATTGTTGCAGGCGAGTACGACGCCGACAATGTTTTTGCCGATATCATGCACGTCGCCCTTGACCGTCGCCATCACCACCTTACCGGCGGATTTGCGATCTGCGGTTCCATTGGCGAGCTTTTCCGCCTCCATGTAAGGCAGCAGCACTGCAACCGCTTGCTTCATGACGCGGGCCGACTTCACCACCTGCGGCAGGAACATCTTTCCCGAGCCGAAGAGATCGCCGACGACATTCATGCCGGCCATCAGTGGGCCTTCGATGACATGCAGAGGCCGCTCGGCCTTCTGCCGCGCCTCCTCGGTATCTGCCTCGATATATTCGGTGATGCCGTTGACGAGCGCATGCTCCAGCCGCTTCTCGACCGTCCATTCACGCCAGGAAAGATCCTGCGCCTTGCTTTCCCTCGCGCCCGCACCGCGGAAGCGCTCGGCAACCTCCAGCAAGCGTTCGGTCGCATCGGGGCGACGATTGAGCACCACGTCCTCGCAGGCTTCGCGGAGCTCTGGATCGATATTGTCGTAGACGGCCAGCTGGCCGGCATTGACGATGCCCATGTCCATGCCGGCTTGAATGGCGTGGTAAAGGAAGACGGCGTGCATTGCTTCGCGAACCGGTTCATTGCCGCGGAAGGAAAACGAGAGATTCGAGACCCCGCCCGA
Organism: Sinorhizobium sp. CB7; assembly: GCF_041357635.1. Classification (NCBI taxonomy): domain Bacteria; kingdom Pseudomonadati; phylum Pseudomonadota; class Alphaproteobacteria; order Hyphomicrobiales; family Rhizobiaceae; genus Sinorhizobium; species Sinorhizobium sp. CB7. Next base: position 95,680 of record NZ_JAULLL010000002.1, on the reverse strand, counting down.
GATGTGGACGAGCGGCATGGTCTGCCGGATCGTGCGCGTGGCCTCGATGAAGTCGACACCGTAATTGTTGTGGTCCTCGATGCCGGTCGCGACCGCGAAAATGTTCGGATCGAAGATGATGTCTTCCGGCGCCAGACCTGCCTCTTCCGTCAGAAGCTTGTAGGCGCGTGTGCAGATCTCGACCTTGCGCTGATAGCTGTCGGCCTGCCCCTTTTCGTCGAAAGCCATGACAACGACAGCCGCGCCGTAATTGCGCAACAGCCTCGCCTGTTTCAGGAAAGTCTCCTCGCCTTCTTTCAGCGAGATCGAGTTGACGATCGGCTTGCCCTGCACGCATTTGAGGCCGGCTTCGATGATCGAAAATTTCGACGAGTCGATCATGACAGGCACGCGGGCGATATCCGGCTCGGCGGCGATCAGGTTGAGGAATTCCACCATCGCCTTTTCGGAATCGATCAGCCCCTCGTCCATGTTGATGTCGATGACCTGTGCACCGTTCTCGACCTGGTCGCGCGCCACGTCGAGAGCCGTGGTGTAGTCGGCATTGGTGATCAGCTTGCGGAACTTCGCCGAGCCGGTGACATTGGTGCGCTCGCCGACGTTCACGAACGGGATATCCTTCGTCAGCTCGAAAGGCTCGAGCCCGGACAGCGACATGAATGGACGATGCTCTGGGATCTCGCGGGGTTTATAATTGGCGACGACTTCGGCGATCGCCGCGATATGTTCCGGCGTCGAGCCGCAGCAGCCGCCGACGATGTTGACGAGGCCGTCGCGAGCAAAGCCCTCGACCTGCTTTGCCATCAGCTCCGGCGTTTCATCATACTGTCCGAATTCATTCGGCAGACCGGCGTTCGGATAGGCGCAGATGAAGGTGTCTGCGGCACCGGAAAGCTCCTGCAGATGCGGCCGCATTGCATTGGCGCCAAGCGCGCAGTTGAGGCCGACCGTGAATGGCCTGGCGTGACGCACGGAATTCCAGAATGCGGTCGGCGTCTGGCCGGACAGCGTGCGGCCGGAAAGGTCGGTGATCGTACCTGATATCATCACCGGCAGGCGGATGCCCTTCGCCTCGAAACGCTCCTCGCAGGCGAAGATCGCTGCTTTTGCGTTCAGCGTGTCGAAAATCGTCTCGATGAGGATGATATCGGCGCCGCCGTCGATCAAACCGTCGATCTGCTCGCCATAGGCGAGGCGCAGATCGTCGAATGTCACCGCGCGGTAACCGGGATTATTGACATCCGGCGAAATCGAAGCGGTGCGGTTGGTCGGACCGATGGCGCCGGCCACGAAACGGCGCTTGCCATCTTCGCGCTGGGCGCGGATCGCCGCACGGCGAGCGACCTCGGCGCCTTCCTTGTTGAGATCGTAGACCGCACCTTCCATCTGGTAATCGGCCTGAGCAATGCGGGTGGACGAAAAGGTGTTCGTTTCCAGGATATCGGCGCCTGCCATGGCGTAGCGATAGTGGATCTCCTCGATCGCATTGGGCTGCGTCAGGATCAACAGGTCGTTGTTGCCCTTCTGATGACAGGCGCATCCGATGAATCGTGCGCCTCTAAAATGATCTTCATCGAAGCCGAGCCCCTGAATCTGCGTGCCCATCGCGCCATCGAGAATGAGAATGCGTTCACTTGCAGCTTTGCGCAGGGCGGCGAAAATCTCGCTGCCGTCACGGTTGGCTGCCTCGCGACCGAAAAGATCAAGCATGAACGGACTCCTTTGGCCAGATTGCGACACTCTCAATCACATAAAGATATGTTTATGTCAACATATCTCTCCGCCTGACTGCAATGCGTGCAGGTTATCAGGCGTTTCGCCGGTGACAGAAAAGCATGTGCGCTATATAGCCCTTGAACTGGATTTTGCACGGAATCGGAGGAGTTTTTATGAGCGCACCGGATGAAACGGCGAAACTTGGCAACTGGAGCAAGCGCGGCTATCACCGCAACTGGCTTCTGAACCAGGCCAATGGCCTTTTGGATTTCTTCCAATATCGTGCCGTCAATCCGAAGGGCGGTTTCCACGATATGGATGATACCGGCAAACCGCTCGATTCCGTCAATCCGGTGCGCGGCATCCATTCGACCGCCCGCATGATTCATTGCTTCTCGATTGGTGCCCTGCTTGGTCGCCCCGGTTCAGAAGACATCGTCGACCACGGGATGAATTATCTCTGGAACCATCACCGCGACCAGAAATATGGCGGGTATGTCTGGTCGCTCAACAATGATGGCCCGGTAGACGCCAGCAAACAGGGCTACGGCCATGCTTTCGTGCTGCTTGCCGCCTCTTCCGCCCGAACGATCGGCCATCCGCTTGCCGATGACATGCTCGCCGACGTCACGGAGATCCTCAATACGAAATTCTGGGAAAAGCGGCACGGCGCCATTGCCGAAGAATTCAATCAGGATTGGTCGCCGATTGATGGCGGCACCTATCGCGGCCAGAACTCCAATATGCACCTGACCGAAGCGCTAATGGCGGCCTTCGAGACGACCGGAGACAGGGCCTATCTCGACAAAGCGGAAAGCATCGCGGACCTGGTCATCCGCCGTTCCGCCGGCTCCGTCGGCTGGCGAGTCGCAGAGCATTTCGATGCCGAATGGACGCTCGACAAGAATTACCGTGGCAATGAGATGTTCCGTCCTTCCGGCACCACGCCGGGCCATTGGCTGGAATGGGCGCGCCTTGTCCTGCAGCTCTGGTCGCGCGGCGGCAAACGCCACGCCTGGATGCCGACCGCTGCAAGTGACCTCTTTTCCCAGTCGATGTCACTAGGCTGGGACAACGATAAGGGCGGATTCTTCTATACGCTTGATTGGGACGATGTGCCTGCCAAACGCAACAAGCTCTGGTGGCCGGCCTGCGAAGGCGCCGGTGCTGCCCATTACCTCAATGAGCATCTGCCGAGCAGCTTCCACGAGGAAAGCTATCGCAAGATATGGGGCGTGATCGCCCGCTTCTTCATCGATCATGCGAACGGCGGCTGGCATGAGGAACTGACGGAAGACCTTGCACCGGCCCATTCCATCTTCCCCGGCAAGGGCGATATCTACCATGCGCTGCAGGCCTGCCTCATCCCCCTCTTCCCGGCAACCGGCAGCCTGACCAAGGTAATTGCCGAGGCGGGCGGCAAGATCTGAGGCAGGCAATGACTTGGAGCGCCGCGCCTTCGCCCTCGCCTGTGCTTGTCACAGCAGGTAGAGGAGACGCGTCGCGCCAGACATCCGCAGGAATAGGATCTAGTAGCCAGGCATCGGCAGGGGCGCGTCGGGATTCGCCTGGAACAGTTCGATGTCGCGGCCGACACGATCGAGTTCGAATTCGACCTCGTGCTGTTCGCGGCGGATGCGCCGCATCTCCCTCTCCTGCTCGTCAATCCGGTCGCGCATGTCGCGCTTGTCGTCGGCTTTTGCCTCTTTCAGCCTGTCGGAAAGCTGATCAACGTCGGCTTCCTTGAAGGCATAATCCGACTGCAGCGAACTGAGCCGGGCTTGCAGCGAATGCTGCTTGTTGCCGAGATTGTAGCCGCGCAGGAAACCTGCCGCCGTTTGCGGCGGGCAGACGTTGCTGTAGCCATCACCCGCCTGTCCGTGCGACAGTCCGCTGAGCGGCGTGCAATAGCGCACCAGTCCTGCTTGGTATCCCTGGTACCAGACCGTCTGATCCGGGACGATCTTCACGCGCTCGCAGGACTTTGCGTGCGAGGCGAACCGCTGCTGCGGATCGTAGCCGGCAGCACCGTCTGTTTCCCCGATGACGCGCCAATCGGCAGCCACGCATTCCTCCTTTGAAAGCGTGTTGCACGAGGCAAGAAGCAGCGTCGAACCGACGATGGCGGCAAGCGCGAACAAAAGGCGGGTCATGGATTTCCGATGAGCGAAAGGCGATAACTTCTCTTACTCGAACAGAAGCATCGCGTCACCTGTCCGGCGGCCCGATTTTGCGTTTTCCATGGCTTTTCTTTGTCTAAATTATGGCACGCCCGTCACACGATGGCCGGGCCCACGACGGACGGAAGAAGCAGATCGTCCGGCACCTTGCCGAGCAACAATGCCAGGGCCTCTACGACGAGATTGTGATCGTCCCTTTGCGGCAGGCCGGACACTGTGACTGCGCCGATACAGCCGGTGCCCTTGACAGTGATCGGAAAACTCCCGCCGCTCGCCGCATAATCTGCGCTCGCAAGACCGTTGTCTTCGATGGACTTGCCTTTCTTCTGCAATGCAAGGGTCGAGGCATAGCTGCTCGTCAGGTAACGCAGAACCATGTTGCGCTTGCGACGTACCCAATGGGAATTGTCGGGTGTCGACCCTGGCATTGCCACGTAAAAAACCGGCATCGAATGCAGGGTGATATCGATAGCAATCCCAAGCCTCCGCTCGGCCGCCAGCTCCTGCAGGAGCTCCCCGAGCCGCCACGCGGTCGCAAGATCGAAGCTATCGAAACGCAGCTCCTCCTCCTGTTTGGCAATACGGCAAAGATCATCCTCGATCACCATGGCCCTCCCTCCTGCTACTCTCAGTGGCGGCGAAGATCCTCGTCCTGTACCGTAAAGTAAAGGAGAATTTTCGCTGCAAGCGGAATGCGTTCAAATTACTCTTCAGGCTGCCGTGAAGCCAGAATCTTGTCGATGCGCATACCGTCCATGTCCACGATTTCGAAGCGCCAGCCGCCGAACTCGAAGGTCTCTCCGGCCTCCGGAATGTGCTGAAGCTGGTGGAGGGCGAAGCCGGCAAAGGTGTGAAAGCCGGCGTCCTCCGGGCGGTCGCGCATGCCGATCCTCTCGAAGGCTTCGAATGCAGGCATCATACCTTCGACAAGAAGCGATCCATCCGCTCTGACGACGATATCGGGCTCCTTTCCGGTCGACCCCGGCAGGTCACCTGCGATCGCCTCCAGAAGGTCTGTCTGGGTCACAATGCCTTCGAGGCTTCCATATTCATCGATGACGATCGCCAGATGCACGGGGGTCGCCTTGAAGCGATCGAGAACGCGAAACACGGAGGTGTTCTCGTGGACAACGAGTGGCTGCTTGACGACTGCCATCGGATTCGGCTGCCCGCCATCGAGGATCTGATCGAGAAGATCTCTCTTGAGCAGCATGCCGATCGGCTCGTCAATCGAGCCGCGCCCGACGATGAGCTGTTCATGCCGGCATTCGCGGATCGTCTTCAGCATATCCGCGATGCTGTCGTCGGCGTCGATCCAGTCGACCTCGAGGCGCGGCGTCATGATATCCGAGATCGGCCTGTCCCCGATGTTGAAGACCCGCTCGACGAGTTGTTGCTGTGCCTGATCGAGCAGCCCCGCCTCCTGGCTTTCGGCAACCAGCAGCTTGAGTTCGGCCGGCGAATGCAATGAGGCTTCGCCCGTCCCCGCATGAAGGCCGACGGCGCGCAGCACCAGATTTCCAAGCCCGTTCAGGATTAGGATCGCAGGCTTCAGAAGAAAAAGGAAAACAGCCAGCGGCCGCACGACGCCAAGTGCGGTGCCTTCGCTGCGTTGCAGGGCAAGGCTCTTGGGAGCCAGTTCTCCGAGCACGATGTGGAGCGCGGTTATGATGATGAAGGCGACGACGACAGCGATCGCATGCGAACCGGCCGACGCCCAGCCGGCCGGCAATATGGTCAGCAGCGGCTCAATGAGATGGGCAAGCGCCGGCTCGCCGACCCAGCCGAGCCCGAGAGACGATATGGTAATCCCGAGCTGAGTGGCTGCGAGATTGGCATCAAGATTGTCGACTGCCCGCTGGAGAGCTGTCGCGTTCATGCGCCTAGCCGAAACGAGTTCAGCGACACGGCTGCGCCGCACAGACACCAGCGAGAACTCGGCCGCCACGAAGAAACCGTTTGCAGCGACAAGGAAGAAAACGGCAAGAATCCCGATATAATCGAGAATGCTGCCATCGGAATCGGACATTCTGGGTTGCCTCTTGCAGTTGCTATGTAAGTAAGCCTAGCATGAATTTGCCGACTGGCGGACGTCTCGGAATGAAAAGCTGCGCGAATTCAGAAAGGCGTCTTCCGGCGCTGAGTCCTCGCCTGACAGAAGCCGGCACAGTCCGACAGGCCCGCCGTTCAATTCGGATATCTGAGATAACGCCATGGCTCTGAAACTCTTCCTCGTGACCTGCCCCAACGTGGCGAGGGCGGCAATCGTGGGCAATGACATCAGCGATGAAGATTGCCACCTATAACGTCAACGGTATCAACGGCCGCCTGGCGGTCCTCCTGCGCTGGCTCCAGGAAGCTGAACCGGACGTGGTATGCCTTCAAGAACTGAAAGCGTCGGACGACCGATTTCCGCGTAGGGAGCTCGAACGCGCAGGCTATGGCGCCATCTGGCACGGTCAGCAGACATGGAATGGCGTCGCGATCCTTACCCGGGGCAAACAGCCTGTCCAAACCCGCCGAGGCTTGCCAGGTGACCCTGACGACACCCAGTCTCGCTATATAGAGGCAGCGATCGATGGCATGATCGTCGGGTGCCTCTATGTTCCGAACGGCAATCCTGCCCCAGGCCCCAAATTCGACTATAAGCTTCGTTGGTTCGAGCGGTTGAGGCGTTATGCGGCGGAGCTCATGGAGCTAGGCATCCCCGCAGCGTTGGTGGGCGACTACAACGTTATGCCGACAGATCTCGATGTCTATGCGCCGGACCGCTGGCGAGATGATGCACTATTCCGGCCCGAGGTTCGCAAAGCCTATACCGAGTTGCTTGCCCAGGGCTGGACGGATGCCCTGCGCGAATGCCATCCGGGCGAACGTGTCTACACCTTCTGGAAATATCTTCGAAACGCCTTCGCACGGGATGCCGGCCTGCGCATCGACCATTTCCTTCTCAGCCCTTCCCTGGCGGACCGCCTGGAAGAAGCCGAGGTGGACAGGCATGTTCGAAGTTGGGAACATGCGAGCGACCACGCGCCGGCATGGATCCAGCTCGTGTCCGATACATGAACCATCAGTCAGGTCTGCGCTGGGCCAGAATGGCAATCAATGACGCGATGGGCAGGCCACGTATGGTCCGCGCGAGAACGAACGTCGCGCCGAAAGCCGCCGCCAACTTGATCCAGGGATATTCGCCGAGTTGAGCGTGCGCGCTGGCGTTGAGAGATGTTCGCTCAGCCTGCACGACCCTGCGCATTTGACGTCGTAGCTCGGCGACGTGCTCGCGCAGGGCGAATATCTCATCGCGAAGATCTTCTAGATCAGCTTCCGCTTTGGCGCGGGCCATCTCGAGCGCTGTGGGAGGCAGCTCGTCTTCGACCATGGAATCGGCTTCCGCGACGGAATAACCGCTTGCTCCCACGCCAGACGTTCCCGTGGGCTGCACTTTCTCGACCATCCCATTCCTCCTTGCAGCTTTCCCTGCCGGTCACACTCTCCCGATCACAGCCTTACCTTGGCGCTGTCGCCCATGTCAGGCTTTGTGTTGGAGACCGCCGCTGCGGCCATCTTTATGTAGCTGAAGACCGTGCCAGGACTATCCCAATATTCCGCGGAGGAAGGAGCCACCCTCAGGATGCGAATAGATGGATCGTCAGGACTGTGCCACCACGCCTTGGCCGGCGTCGCCCAAAGTTCGTCTATGCGCTCACGATCGTTCGAAACGGATGCGGTACCTGACAGGGATACATATTTTTGCCCTCTCGGATCCGAGAAAGCGAGGCAGACATTCGGCGATTGCTGGATCTCGTCATCCTTATGGCTGTGGACATCCGTGAGAAAATAGATCGCGTTTTCCAAACGCTCGGCGTAGGCCGACATCGGCCGAGCCCTGATCTCCTCACCGTTCTTCGTTACGAGCATGCAGAAGCCGATTTTCTCGATGAGGTCCCACACCCGCTCAATATCGTCATTTTCGGACATGTGCGTCTCCTGACTGTCATCAGGAAACACCTGGCAGCACGGGAGGTTCCCGCATTAGCGCAGATAAGTGCCGGCGAATCTCAGGACTAAGTGCTCCGAAGTGCCCCTATGCTCTAAGCTCAAACAGTTCCGTCTGCCCCGTTCGTCCCTTGACACTGACGATCCCGATAGGAACGAACTCAAACACGTCGCCGACCACATCTCGGACTGCGCCACTGACGAGGATCGAAGTCCCATACTGTCTATTGAGGCCCTCCAGACGCGAGGCGATGTTAACAGTGTCCCCAATGGCGGTATATTGCCGGCGTGTCTCCGCACCGACGCTGCCCACCACAGCAGGTCCCGTGTGCAGGCCGAAGCGAGTGAAGAGCTCGGGCCGACCGTCCGCTGAGTTGGCGGTATTCATGGCGTCTATTGCGGCCTTCATGGCGAGCGCGCAGCGGCAAGCATTCTCGACATGCCGGTCATCACGAACCGGAGCGTTCCACATGGCAAGAACGGAATCCCCGATGTACTGCACGATGGTGCCGCCGTGGCGCTCTATGATATCGTTAAGGGTTTGAAAATAGCTCGAGAGCAAGGCTACCACTTCCTCCGGCGAATGCCGTTCGGAAATAGTAGTGAAATCCCTTATGTCGGTGAAAAGCACAGTAATGTCCTGCCTGGCCGCCGCGGCAGACTGACCGGCGATGACGATCCTGCGGACGAGTTCCCGCGGGACATAGAGTGAAAAATTCCTGATGGCGTTGCGCGCGGAGCTCAGCGCCTTTGCCAGCGAGTTGACCTCGGAAATCCAGGAATGCGAGACGCGGCTTTCACCGAATTCGAGCTTGCCCATGTGTCTCGCCTCGTCGGCGAGCGCATACAGCGACCTGCTGATCAACCGGGAGATGATGATTGCTGCCAGCACGCCTGCGGCCAGGAAAGCCGCCGCGATGGCAAGATTGCGCTGCAGCGTGCGCGCGACGGGAGCCACAAGTTCATCGAGCGGGGCAGCGATGACGACTGTATATCCGCCAAGCAGTCCGGCGACCTCCTCCCGAAAGATCTGTGCCAGGTATTCACTCCCATTTACCGGGAAATGGACGATCTCGCCCGTCGGTGGACCGCCGGCAGGTGCGAACAGATTTGCGATTGCCGGAAGTGCAGGATCCGCTTGCGCCAAGGCTACAGGCGACGGCTCCCGCCCACGGCGGAGCTGGCCCCTGATTTCATTCATGACATTCTTGTCGGAGTGGACGATCAGACGGCCCCTCTGGTCAAAGACATAGCCACGCGCATGCTGCGAGAGCGTGCTGACATCGACGATTTCCCCCAAGGTAATCAGCAGCACGTCCGCTCCGATCACCACGCGATTGCCCTCGCCTGCGGGTGTCGCCAGTGTCATCGTCAGCGAATTGGTCGACGCAGAGACATAGGGGCCGACTGACACCGTCTTGCCTTCGCCAACAGCAGCAAGGTACCAGGGCCGAATACGAGGGTCGAAGATGTCATCACGATCGGCACGTCGATTAAGCGGACGCGCACTCTTGTCGTAGAACGTCCAGGTCGTATCGGACCCGCCGGCAAGCTTTCTGACGACGCGGAAGGCAAATGCAGTATCCGCGGGAGCGTTGAGGTTGTCACGCCATTGGGGATTTGCTGCGACGTCGACAGCCTGCACGAAATCACCGCCGGGATAACCCGCATATATGCCGTCGATACGAAAAGACGACTGCAGGACCTTCAGGAGAAAGTCCTGCTTTGCGTTGAGATCATTAGGCGGCGCAGTCAGCATCTCCGGTACAACCGCCCCGGTGACGATCGCAGCGTATCCACTGTTGAAGACGTTGCGGTAATCCTCGATCGTGCGAAGCCCGAGTTGGCGCATCTGGGCTTCGCCGGTCGATAAAGCCGTGAACTTGCCCTGCGCGTATGTCATCCATACGAGCGGAAGGGCAATACAGGCCAACAGCCCCAGAATAATGACGCTCAGATGCAACCGCAGTGGCGCAGCCCAGGTGGAGAGGATGTCCTTTTTCTTCCTCCAGCCGGTCAGCATCGCACGGCGTTCCAGCCTGTCAGCGCAGCTTCTCCGGAGATAAGGCGCGAGCCGATCATGGCAGTGCGCGCCGTCCGCCCAAAAAGAACCTCGCCGGACCCGTCGCTGCGATCGGCCACGCCCGTAATGTGAAGCCTGGCATTTGATACCATGGATCCCCTGTCCTGCATCATCTGACCGAGCAGCCAAATTGCTCCGAATTGAACGATCCGGCGCAGCACAATTATGTATTAGAAATTTCTGAATTACTATTAAACTGTGGAACCGGCTAGATCGCACTCGCTGAAGCCGGCACCCCCTCTCACGGGGATGCATGGCCCTTTACATGCTCCAAAGACGGTCCCATTGTCGATCGAAACAGCGATGCTGACCGCGTTAAACTTGGATCATATGCCAGCCTGTCGAGAACGCCAGCATCAACGCCTTTCGGACCACGCGTCATTGCGTTCCATCAACGCGTGGATCGGATATGTGCGGTAGATTGAACACTGAGAATCCGGGAGCTGCGCATGGCACTAACGCTGAGAAACATGTCGCGGACAGAAGGCCTTTCTGTCCTGGAGCAATCGTGGTTCGGATATTTTGCCTCCTGAGGTAGAACTAAGGAGATAGACATGCTGACAACGGATCGAGGATGCCAAAGAGGGGGAGAACGCTTCGCTATTCCGACGCTTGGCGAAGTTGAGGGACGACTGATTGCCTCCGAGGTCGTGGCGAGTTGCTGCCTGCATCAGTTCCTCGCTGATCCAAAGGCCTTGGCTGATATCAGACGGCGGATCAGGCGAACCTTGCATGTCCATTGCAAGAGAACGAAACTCTGCACTGAGGACACTGACGCGGCCGTGGAGTATGCGCTTCAATTGCTGGATGCAGCGATCGCAAGAGTGGGCAAGCGTCGCGTGATTCGGACCACCAAGCTATAGCATGTAGATAGCGCATAGACTTCCGTCGTCGCTTCGGTCAGCCAACGGCTAGACGTCTCAGATCGAAGGCAGATGCGTCACGACTTCCCGCCGGCGCCTGTCATCGAGAGGCTCGATATTCACGTTCCAAAACGCCTCGGCTTCAGGAGTGTCCCGTTCCCATTGCCGCGTTGTTACGTGATTATCGTCGACCTTTGCACGCCTGTGTCCGCCGAGCCGCATGTATTCCGTTGCCAGATCTAGTGGGGATATCTGTTCCATGGCGACCATCCTTTCTGAAGATAGCAGGGAAACAGAAAAGGATATGCGATTGTTCCGGCTGGCTGAGTCTCCCCTGCTTCCATCTGAAGCTTGACCCCTATCGCTCCTCGCACGCGCCGTCCGTGCTTCTTCGAGCCGCTGACTTGAGAGCGGTCAACTCCGAACTGAAGTATAGACCTTGCATCCGGTGTCATCCAGTGATCTCGGTCGAAGCATCGGGTCGGACATCTCATTTTATGCCACGAAGGCCGCAATCTTCACCTTGGCACGTTCCACCCCTGACCACGGCCGCCAAAATCCCCGCCTGCGAATTCGGAACAGTTATTGCATGGTTACGGACATACTTATCTTCTGGAGGGATTGCGTAATGAAATGGCACACCTCTCATCAGTTTCCTGCCGTAAGGCTCGCCGTGCGTGGCAGAGAAAAGTACAAAGTTATCAGAACCGTAAGAGACGCAGCTGAAACGCTTATCAACTATTGGCCGAGCGATGATGGTGAAGAATACGTTATCGCGGTGAGGCTTTGTCTTCGCGCGTTGCACGATGAAGTTCCCCCGGAAGTCGTCCGGGAGGCGCTAATCCGAGCGGCTGATGAGGAGCGGATTTCGCATATATCGGTTGTTGCCTGAAGTTTGGCGACGGATTCAAGGGTTTTGAGCAATCGTGCTGCTTGTTTCCCTTCGGGTTGTCGACAAGAGCAAGAGGAGAGCGACGACTTCGAAGATTGCGCCTAGCCATCCGAGATCCGCCACGGACGCGTGAAGCATCACCAATGAACCGACGGACGCGCCTATCGAAAAGCCGAGATACATGAATGAATGATTGAGGGACAGAGCGATGGGCGCGTGGGCATGGCCTGCCAAGCCAACAAGGCGCGAGAGCTGCGCCGGGTAGAAACCCCAGCCTGCGATGCCCCATAGAAAAACTGATATTCCAACGGGCACGATCGCCTCACGCTGGGTCAGGAATAGCGCGCTGCCGGAAAATATCAGCAGTGTCAGCAGGAGCAGGCTGAGCAGCGGAACCATCACTGCGCGATGTCCAAAGCGGTCACTGAGATGCCCGCCGAGAATGACGCCCGCCGCCGCCGAGATGCCCCAAAGGAACACCGCGGCGCTTATCTCCCCACCCGATGCGCCGATCGTCTGATTGAGATAAGGGGCAAAGTAAGTCCAGAGGACATAGGCACCTGCCGCCCACGTCAGCGTAATGACAAGCACGATCAGTATGTTTGGTTGGCCGGCCACCTGCAGACGATCCCTGAGGCTCGCGACCTTCATGTGGTCACCGGCTTTGCTGTGGATGCCAACAAGCAGACCAACGATGGCGAGAAGCGATATCAGACCGACCCCAAGAAACGTCATCCGCCAGCCAAATGTCAGGCCGACCAAAGACCCGAGAGGAAGCCCGAAGGCGACAGCGATTGTGAGACCGGTATTGACGATCGAAATTGCACGCCCGCGTTTCGCGGGTGGTACGATGCTCCCAGCAAGAGCATTGGCATTCGGTGTATAGAGTCCGGCCGATAACGCCAGAAGGATACGCGCCATGAGGAGTTGCCAATAATTGGATGACGCCCACGCAAATCCGTTCGCCAGAGCAAACGCTGCTAGAGCGATGATGAGGAGCTTCCTGCGGTTGAGATTGCCCAGCAGTGTCGTCAGTATCGGTGAACTCAGGGCCAATGTCAGGGTGAACACTGTCACCAGCACCCCAACATCCACGAGGGGTACGGATAGATCGGCGGACATCCGCGGCAAAAGGGGGACGATCATGAAGCTCTCGGTACCAATGCCGAACATTCCCACGGCCAACCAGTAGACTGGCTTCATCGAGTTATTTGCGTTGACGACGTTCTCTGCCATTTTCTTCTCGCGATTTGTTGGGGCGCGCGTGAGAACTTTGGGGTGGCAAAGCTGTGTAGTGATTTCAAACCGAAGCAATGATGTTTCGGCTGTAGCAAAGGAACCGTTGTGATGGCTTGTGATGGCTCCGGTTGGGGGTTAGCGCTCCCTGCTGAGCTCAGGGGCCGACAGAAGCTGCAAGCAAACCGTCTACCTGAGGTTACAAAACCGCAAGTTTGATCGCTGCTTTCCTCATGGCCCCCGAAACCTGTCCCGGATGAAGGCTGTAGCACTGCGGCGCGACATGGCGTCGCCTCCGAGCGCATGATTTTTTCGCGCAATCGTTGTGAATAGAAGCTGAATGCGAAGTTCTGCCGCCGTTCAGGTTGATCAGACCAATGTCATGTAATCCCACTGTGGGAGCAAAATTTCACTCAAAGGGCGGAGTTGTTCATCGTGAGCCGGATTATTTTCAAAACCAGCATAGCGGCACTTATTGTCGTTTGCAGCCTTCCTGCGATTACTGTTGCAGACGAGATTCTTAAAGATAGGTACGGAGCTCAGATCGGCAGAATCTCAACTAGCTCCTCCGGAGTTCAGACCATCAAAGACAGATACGGCAGTAGTCGAGGGACGTATGATCCCAAATCAAATACGACAAAGGATCGCTACGGATCTACAGTAGGCAGCGGCAATCTCTTGCCAACGCTACTTGATATTGCCTCACCTGGTAGCGATCGCTGTTAAGCACGTCATTTATCTCTAAGCTACGGCGCCAGATGGCGGATTGCGGGGCTTCGAAGGCAGGCGTCCCGGTTCCGGTTCTGCAATGTGATCTCGTGCTACATCGCTGTTTCGTCACGCTACCATCAATAGCCTTCCTTCGGGTGGCAACTCTGTCAGTTGGAAGACATTGGTGGGCCCGGAGGGACTCGAACCCCCAACCAAGCGGTTATGAGCCGCCGGCTCTAACCATTGAGCTACAGGCCCCGGCGGGCACGGGGCCACGCACGTCGCGCTGGCGCAATGGTCCGCCGGCACGCGTTTCGCTCTAACGCAATTTGCCGTAGGCTACAAGACACTGCCGTAATAGCTTCACAATCCATCGACAAAAGCATTGCGGAAACATCAACCAAGGAATGAACCAATGCCCATGACAAAACCTAAGGATTTTGCCCTGGCGGCACTTTTCGGCGCCGCGATTGCGGCTGCTGCGCCCGCCATCTCGCTTGCCCAGGAGGCAAAGCCCCGCGAAGCCATCATTACGGTGACCGGCGAAGGCGAATCGGTCATGGCGCCCGACATGGCAGTTATCACCCTTGCTGTTGTCAAACAGGCCAAGACCGCCGGCGAAGCACTCACCGAGAACAACAAGGCGATGGGCGAGGTGCTCGCGGCGCTGAAGGCGGGCGGCATTGCCGAACGCGATCTGCAGACCTCCGGCTTCTCGATCCAGCCGCAATACAGCTATCCTCAGCCGAAGGAGGGCGAACCGCAGCAGCCGCAGCTCATCGGCTATCTGGCGACGAATTCTCTGACTGTCCGGGTGCGCGACCTGACGAAGCTCGGCGCGATCATTGACCAGTCGGTCAGCCTTGGCGTCAATCAGGGTGGCGACATCCAGTTCACCAACGACAAGCCGGAAGGCGCTATCGACGAAGCGCGCAAAATCGCCGTCACCAATGCAATCGCTAAGGCGAAGACGCTCACGGAAGCGGCGGGCGTCAAGCTTGGCCGGATCGTCGAAATCAACGAAAACACGGTCCGTCCGGTGCCGCAGCCGGTCTATCGGGCCGCAATGATGAAAGAAGCATCGGATGCTTCCGTCCCGGTTGCAGGCGGCGAAAATTCCTACAACGTCACCATCAACGTGACCTTCGCTCTCGAGCAATAAAGAAAATCCCCGGCCAGCCCGGGCTGGCCGGGGAATTCAAAACGCTGCCCTGCCTCGCCCGCAGGTCCATGAGAGGCGAGCGAAATCGGGACGATCGTCAACTAACGACGCATGACCGGGCAGCCGCGGACGTTGCCGAAGAAAATACGGTCGGGACCACGACGCCCAAAACCCTCTACCGTGATCACGCGCGGCGAAATATCGACCACACGGGTGCGACGCAGACCATAATCACGGGCAATATCCTCGGCCAGCCGCGGATCGCAGCCACGCGGAGGCCGCCCATAGGCTGGTGGCGGTGGCGGACGGTAATAGCCCGGAGGAGGAGGCGGTGGCGGACGGTGACGCGGGCTGTCGACATAGATATCCACACCGACTTGGGCGGAGGCAGGCACGATGGTCCCTGCGAGTGTGCCCATCGCAAGCAGCGTGGCGAAGCCCGCCCTTGCCAGAAAGCTCATCATATTCTTCTCCGTGAAGCGAGAGTTGAAGCACATATTCGGCAATTGATAACAAAGAACAGGTGATTCCGACGTCATCGGAATCACCTGTCTTCAGAATCACCTGTTTAGTTCAGTGAGAAAAGTGGCACAATTGGAGCAGACAACGCTGCAATTGGAATCGCCACCTTAACGGCGGATGATCGGGCAACCGCGGACATTGGCGAAAACAATACGGTCACGGCCGTAGTGGCGGCTATGGCCGGCAACGACGACACGGCGCGGCGAAATGCCGGTGACACGGACGTCACGCAGGCCGTGCATGCGGGCCTTCTGAACGGCCTGGATCGGCGAGCAGGTCCGGTGCGGGCGATAATGCCGGTCGCCGCCATACTGAGCCTCGACGAAGGCGCCGTGCGGGCCTGCTGCGGCGGCGGTCGATACGGTGGCCGGGATGGCGCAAAAGGCAATGAGCGCTGCGATGCCGGCTTTTGCAAAGATGCTGGTCATGAAATGTCTCCGTCCTTTCGAGTTTACGGGCTGCATCCCGCAATGGGATGATGCGACCATAAATCCATCAACCTGAATGCGGTTCGAACTGCACATTCAGTTTCCATTCACAACGGTTAATGGAGAAAATCAGGCGCCCAGATGCAGCACAATCTCGCGCCTGTGCGGCCGGTCGCGATGTTCGAAGAGATAGAGCCCCTGCCACGTGCCGAGCAGCAGGCGGCCGCGCGAGACCGGAATGCTGAGGGAAACCTGTGTCAATGCCGCTTTGATATGAGCCGGCATGTCGTCAGGTCCCTCGGTCGTATGCACGATCCAGCGCATCGACGGGTCGGATGACGGCGGCACGAGCCGGCGGAAGAAAGCGGCAAGATCTGTCTTCACGTCGGGATCGGCATTCTCCTGGATTAGCAGAGAGCAGGAGGTATGGCGCACGAAAATGGTCAGCAGCCCCTCCTCTGCGCCCGACCTGCGGACGAAATCCGCCGCCTGATCGGTGAATTCGTAAAGTCCCTGACCATGGGTGGAAAGGGTGAGAACTGTCTGCGGCATCGATGGGATCGCTTTCTTGCTATCTTCGTTTGACGGATCGGCCGGCCTGCCGGCATCGACCATTCATTGCAACAGGATCGACTGCGCCTCGATCTTCACTGTACTCCATGGGAATCAGCCCGAACAATCAAAGTTCAGAGTGCCGCCGTGCAAATCGTCTCATGCCAGGCTGCGGAAATGGATCCGAGGCATCGGCAGCCGGAAAACGCGCATAGGTCGTAGCAGAACGCAAAAACCGGATCTCTCGCGCCGGGCCGAAAACAAGTAAAAATCGCGCGACTTATGTTATCATCTTGCGGAATCGTCGCTGCTTTTTTACAGAAAATACTTCAGGGAGGCCCTTGGGACATAAAAAAGGTCTTGAGTGCTTTCGTCGGTCAAAATACCGATATCCAATCTTACGGGGCGCCTTTCGGCAGCAGGCGTATCAGAAGTCGTGGGATCAACGAGAGGGGCTCTGCCGAGCCATCCAAGGAGAAAGAAAAATGAATCTGAAGACACTGACGGGTGCGACCCTCGTCGCTTCGCTGGCCTTTGCGCAAGGGGCGCATGCGGATATCGTCATCGGCCTGATCGCGCCGCTGACCGGGCCTGTCGCCGCCTATGGGGACCAGGTGAAGAATGGTGCGCAGACGGCTGTCGACGAAATCAACAAGGCGGGCGGCATTCTCGGCCAGAAGGTCGTCCTGAAGCTCGCAGACGACGCCGGCGAGCCGAAACAGGGCGTTTCCGCCGCGAACCAGATCGTCGGCGAAGGCATCCGCTTCGTGGTTGGACCGGTGACATCAGGCGTTGCCATTCCGGTCTCTGACGTGCTGGCTGAAAACGGTGTGCTGATGGTAACGCCAACAGCCACTGCCCCAGACCTGACGAAGCGCGGCCTGTCGAACGTGCTGCGCACCTGCGGCCGTGACGACCAGCAGGCCCAGGTTTCCGCAGAGTATGTGCTGAAGCAGTTCAAGGATAAGCGCGTGGCGATCGTCAACGACAAGGGCGCTTACGGCAAAGGCCTGGCGGACGCCTTTAAGGCAGGGATCAATGCCGGCGGCATGAAGGAAGTCCTCGATGACGCCATCACCCCCGGCGACAAGGATTTCAGTGCGCTTACCACGCGCCTGAAGGCAGAGAATGTGGATGTCGTCTATTTCGGCGGCTATCATCCGGAGGGGGGTTTGCTGGCACGCCAGCTCCATGATCTCTCCGTCAAGGCCACCATCATCGGCGGTGACGGTCTCTCCAACACGGAATTCTGGACGATCGGCACCGACGCGGCTGCCGGAACGCTCTTCACCAACGCTTCCGACGCGACGAAGAGCCCGGATTCCCAGCCCGCCGCAAAGGCGCTGCAGGAGCGCAAGATTCCGGCGGAAGCCTTTACGCTGAATGCCTATGCTGCAGTCGAAGTCCTGAAGGCAGGTATCGAGAAAGCCGGAAGCGCCGAAGACGCGGAAGCCGTTACCAAGGCCCTGAAGGACGGTCAGCCGATCCAGACCGCCATTGGCAAACTCACCTATGGGGAAACCGGCGACCTCACCTCCAAGAGCTTCTCACTCTTCAAGTGGGAAAACGGCAAGATCGTATCGGCCGAATAATAGTTACTGCTCTACTTGTATCAGCCGGGCCGCCTCGCGGCCCGGCTTTTTTATTGCTGTAAAACTTCCGAACCCTACACGAAATTGTCACGGATCGTTGCTATAGGGATGTCATCCGAATGAATTTCTGGTTCATCCGAATGACAACGCAGAACTCACTCCCTAGCAGATCGCGATCCGGGCAATGGCAGCTCGTCGAAGAGCGCATCAGCCGTGATATCGCTTCAGGCGCGCTTTCGCCCGGCGATAGATTGCCGACCGAAACTGAGATCATGGGACAATTCAACGTCGGCCGCCACAGCGTCCGGCGTGCGATCGCGGAACTGGCGTCAGCCGGTAAGGTGCGGGTCGAACAGGGCCGCGGCACTTTCGTCGAGGAACAGTCCATCATCACCTACAATATTGCCCGCCGGACCCGTTTCCGAAAGAACCTGCTCGAACAGGGGCGCCTTCCTTCCGGACAGCCGATAACGGAAGAGGAAATCGAGGCTCCACCCGCGATCGCCGCCGCGCTCAAGCTTGCCGAAGGTGCGCGCGTCTACATGATCGTCCGGCGCAGTTTCGCCGATGACGTTCCCATCAGCTTCAGCCATTCCTACCACCCGGTCGAGCGCTTTCCAAACATGCATCTGCGCCGCCGGGCGGGCGAGTCCGTCACAGAGATCTACGCGGCCTTCGGCATCCCCGACTACCTGCGCCAGTCCACCACGATCCTGACCCGTCGCGCGATCGGCGAAGAAGCGCAGCTTCTTGCCCAACTGCCGCAGCAGCCGGTGCTCGTGGTGCAGAAGACAGACGTCGATATGGACGGTCGACCGATCGCCTATTCCGAAACGGTCTGGGCGGGCGAACGTGTGCAATTCACCATCGAAAACGAGCCGGAAAATCGAAACGAGACCCCGCCGGCGAAAGGATGACATCATGAATGAAAGAACGCAGGCTGCGGCGGCCGTTGCCAGCTTCAGCCACGCGGACGCGCTCGACATTCTCGCGCGCGCCGATGCCGAAAGGATCAAGGCATTCGCCGAGAAATTGCTCGATGAACTAGGACCGGTGCAGGTTCTCGCCAGTCGAACCGGTCTTGCGATGCTGCCTTATGTGGACACCGTTCAGGCCACCGCCTTCCATCTCGGCGAAGTGCTGATGGCGGAAGCCCACATCCGTCTTCCCCAACACGCGGTGGAAGGCTATGGCGCCGTGATCGGCCGGGATCTTGAACAGGCCATGGCGATGGCCATCACCGATGCCAGCCTCGCCGCCAAAGTCGCGACCGTCGAAATCGAATCGTTCCTGGCAGATGAGTATCGCCACCAAAACCAGGCGGACGATGGCCGGCTGCGCAAGGTCGAAGCGACCCGCGTGCGCATGGAGACCTTCTGATGATGCAGACCATGCTCGTTCCAACAGCGGAAGACCTACGCACCAACGCGACCTTCGATGCCCTGATGTGGGCGCTCGCCCGCCCTGGCCTCATCCAACCCCTGCCCGTTCCAGGTGTTCTTCCGCTGGCCGAAAGCCTGCTTGACCGGGAGTGCAGCTTCTTCTGCTCCGACGTAAAACTGGCAGCGCAAATCATCAGGACCGGCGCCGATGCCGTCTCGCTCGCGGAGGCTGAATATGTCTTCACGTCTCTGGAAGATCCGCGCCAGATTTCGGCGCTCTCAAGTCTTCTCTCGGGCAATCTGCTCTATCCCGATGCTTCGGCGACCATCTTCGCTCCGGCGGTGATTGGTTCCGGGACGCCGTTGCGGCTTTCAGGCCCGGGGATCAACGGATCCGTCGATATCGCGGTCGACGGTGTCGATCGGACCTTCTGGACCCTGCGTAACGAGGCGATCCGTTATCCGCTCGGCTGGGATATCTATCTTGCTGATGGCGACCGCCTGATCGGCATTCCCCGTTCAATCAAAATAGAGGTGCTGTAATGGGCTATGTTGCGACGCGTGGCGGCGAACACGCCATCGAACAGTCCGAACGTCTCTACCGCGAAGATCTCGGCCGGATCGACAAGGCGCGTGTTGATGCGATCGGCGAAAGCCTACCCTATCTCGTCGATCGCGTGATGGGCGAAGCCTCCCTCTACGAGCCAGAGCTTGCCGCTCTTGCACTCGCCCAATCCGGCGGCGACCTTTACGAAGCGGTATTGCTGCTGCGAGCCTATCGCACGACCCAGCCGCGCCTGACGATTGCCGAGCCGGTCCGCCAGGAAGATCTCTTCACGGTGCGGCGCATCTCCGCCGCCTTCAAGGACATTCCCGGCGGACAGATCCTCGGGCCGACACTCGACTATTCGCACCGGCTTTTGAACGTGGATGTTCTGAACGGGAGGGATTTCACGCCCGAGCCCGTCGAGGCGGCAGCCGACCCAGCTCCGTCGACACAACCGTCGCTGACCGAGTGGCAGAAAGCGCAGGGTTTGGTCGCCAAGAGCGAGCCTCAGGACATTCCGCTGGATGAGATTCCCGATGTCACCCGCGAACCGCTGCTTTTCCCGGCAAGCCGCGCCCACAAGCTCCAGACCCTTGCCCGCGGCGATACCGGCGGATTGCTCGCGCTTGGCTATTCCACCATGCGCGGCTATGGCAACGCCCATCCGACCGTGAACGAACTGCGCCTGGCGGAAGCTGAAGTTCGGATTCGCCATCCGCGCGGTACGATCTTCAGCGCCGGCCGCGTCCGCGTCAGCCAGACGGAAGTGATCTCCAAGGGGGCCAGCAAAAAGGAAGGTATGTCGCTCGGCTTCTCCGCCACTTTCGGCTGGAACGAAGTCAAGGTGATCTCTGCCGCAACCCTCGACCTTGCCTCTAACCAGCCCAATCCGCATCCGGCCTCCAACGAAGAGTTCGTGCTCTACCACACCGAACCGGTCGAAGGCTCGGGCTTCTGCATTCACTTCAAGTTGCCGCACTACGTCACCTTCCAGTCCAGCCTCGACGCGCTGAGACGGATAAAGGCGGACAAAGCCGCCGGCAATACCGCTCCCATCAAGCAAGCCGAACTCGAAGAGGTCACCCCGTGAAACTCGATCAACTGACGAAACCTTGGGCGGCCTTCAGCTATGGCTTTCTCGACGAATCCGCCAAGCGCGAAATGCGCCGCCGCATCCTGAAGGCCATTGCCATTCCCGGCTATCAGGTGCCCTATGCCAGCCGCGAGGTGCCGATCGCCCGCGGCTGGGGAACCGGCGGCCTTCAAGTGACACTCACGCTCCTGAAGCCAACTTCTGTCGTCAAGGTCATTGACCAGGGCGCCGACGACTCCGTCAATGCCAGCAGCATCCGCAAATTCTTGCAGCGCGTCAGCTCCGCCAGGGAAACGCTGGATACGATGGAAGCCAGCATCATTCAGTCACGCCATCGCATTCCTGAGGAGAAGCTGCGCGAGGACCAGATCCTCGTGCTGCAGGTACCCAATCCGGAGCCGTTGCGCTCGGTGCAGCCGGACATGTCGCAGGCACGCGTCATGCATGGCGACGCCGACTATGGCCAGCTCTGGCTGACACTCTATGAACAGCTCGTCCGCTCCGGCCGCATCATGCAGGGATCGAGCTATCCAAGCATGGTCAATGGCCGCCATGTCATGACCCCCTCCCCGGTCCCGCGCTGGGATGTGCCGAAGCTCAATCAGGCCGCACATCTGACGATCCTTTCGGCCGGCCGCGAAAAGCGCATCTATGCCGTTCCACCCTATACGCGGGTCGAACCGCTGGTCTTCGACGACGTGCCCTACCGCGTCGAGGATCATGCCGACAAGACCTGCTATCGCAGCGGCGTCCGGGGCTATTTCATGAACGAACTGCCGCAGGATGACGGTTCATCCACATTCGAGCTCTCCGACAGTCATTTCGGCGTCAAGCATATCCGCAAGGATGAAGGCGAGGCTGTCACGATCGGCAACACCTACTATCGCGACGGAAGGATGGAACAATGATCTCGACAGCCGCAACCACATCCTTCGCGCCCGGCCGCCAGCCGCCGCGGCTAATGCTGACACAGCCCATCCTCACAATGAAGGGCGTAGAAAAAAAATTCGGCGACGTGCAGGCCTTACGCGGCGTCGATGCCGTTGCCTATCCAGGCGAAGTGCTCGGCATCGTCGGTGAATCCGGCTCGGGCAAATCGACACTGCTGCGCATGATGAACCTTGAGGACACACCCGATCGCGGCAGCTACCACCTGGCGCTTCCCGGTCGAGAGGAAACCGATCTCTTCACGCTCGACCGCTTCGACCGCCGCATGTTGCGCGCACGCCATATCGGCATCGTCTACCAGAACCCGCACCTCGGGCTTCTGATGAACCATACGAGCAGCGGCAACGTCGCCGAAAGGCTCCTTGTCGCCGGTGAGCGGAATTTTGCCGAGCTCCGGCGCCGAGCAAAGGAGTCGCTCGATGCGTCCGAATTCCCCATCACCCGCATGGATGCCCGTCCGTCCGAACTTTCGGGCGGCATGCAGCAGCGCGTGCAGCTTGCCAAGGCCATCGCGCTCGAACCGGCACTCCTGCTGCTCGACGAGCCGACGACCGGCCTCGACGTCAGCGTGCAGGCCCTCGTGCTCGACACGCTGAAGCGGCTGCAGCGCGACCGGCGGATAACGATGGTCATCGTCTCGCATGACCTCGGCGTCATTCGCACCATGGCGGACCGCGTCATGGTGATGCGTGGCGGAGACGTCGTTGAAGAGGGCCTCGCCGATCAGATCTTCCAGGATCCGCAACATGAATACACGCAACAGCTCGTTCACGCGAAACTCTGAGGGAAGATCGTCATCATGAACATGCATACACCTTCGATGCTTGCCGCTCCGGTCGTCCTTTCCGTCGAGGGCCTCGCCAAACAATTCGAGATGCACCACCTGAAGCGAACGCTCTTTGCCTTCGAGAATATCGGCTTCGAACTTCGCGAAGGGGAATTCATCCTGTTGAAGGGCGAAAACGGCGCCGGCAAATCGACATTGCTGCGCACGCTCTATCGCTCCTACCTCCCGCGGGCCGGCCACGCCTTCTATCACACCAGGGAAGGCGTCATCGATCTGGCGGTCGCCGCCGATGTCGACATCGCATTGTTGCGCCGTCGCGAAATCGGCTTCGTAACGCAATTCCTGCAGGCCCGCCCGCGCGTGGCGGCGGAGGAACTGGTCGCCGAGCCACTGCGTCTCGCCGCCACGCCCTATGCCGAGGCGATCGAGGAGGCCAGACGCTGGCTTGCCGCTTTCGGGGTGAAGCGCGAGCTGTGGGCCGCCTATCCCTCGACCTTTTCCGGCGGCGAGCAGCAGAAGGTCAATCTGGCCCGCGCCCTCATTCTGCCGCAGCGGCTCCTCTTCCTCGACGAGCCGACTGCCTCGCTCGATCGTAACGCCCGGAGCGCGCTTGTCGCCAGGCTTGCCGAGCTGAAGGCAACCGGGGTAGCAATGATCGGCGTATTCCACCATCCGGACGACGTCGCCGACCTTATCGACCGTGAAATTAGCCTTGAAGTCAAAAGAATTGCCGATGGAGCTGATGATGTGGCTGAGTGATTTCGAAATTGTATTGCGCGACCGGGTCCTGCCGCGCGGCGCCCTCCGGATCGAAGATGGATTGATTGCCGAAATACGGGAAGAACCGGTAGAGGATGCGGACATTTCCGGTGGCGGCAGGCTGCTCCTGCCCGGCTTCATCGACATGCATGGCGACATGGTCGAACGCGAGGTCGAGCCGCGCCCGAACGTTCGCTTTCCGCTGGAGCTCGGCATTTTCGAGCTCGACAAGAAACTCGCGAGCAGCGGCATCACGACGGCTTATGCGGCCCTCTCCTTCCATGCGACCAGCAGTTACGGTCATCTTCGTTCCGAGGAGCACTCCCGTGCAATCATCGAGACGATCACCAGCCTCAGAAAAAATGAGCTGCTTGTCGATCATCGGATCCACGCCCGCTTCGAGATCACTTTCACCAAGGCCCGCACGGTCATCGAGGACCTGCTCCGCAACGGCGCGCTCGATCTTATATCCTTGATGGATCACACGCCCGGACAGGGACAGTATCGCGACGTCGAAAGGCATATCGCGACCTTGGCCCGTAACCACAAGATGACACTGGAACAGGCGGCCGAGCGCGTTCGCGAACGCATGGAAAACCGTGCACAGAGCAGCGATGCGGTCGACAATCTCCAGGGGATCGCTTCGGCCGCTCGCGAACATGGCGTTACGATCGCCTCTCACGACGGCGACACCGTCGAGAAGATAGCCTTGGTGGAGGGCCTCGGCGCGCGCATCAGTGAATTTCCCGTCACCATGGCGGCCGCAGCCGAGGCGCGTCGGCTGGGGCTTGCGACGGCAATGGGCGCGCCAAACGCCCTTCGCGGGCTTTCCTATTCCGGTAATCTCTCCGCCCGCGAAGCCTACGAGAATGGCGTCCTCGATATGCTAGCGAGCGATTACCATCCCTCTGCAATGCTTCCGGCGGTGCTGGCGCTCGCGGAAGTCGGTCAGGGAGGGTTGCCGGGTGCAGTGGCGCTGGTGAGCGCCAATCCTGCCGCTGCCCTGGGACTGAACGACCGCGGCGCGATCGAAACCGGGCTGAGGGCGGATCTTGTGATCGCCGAAAAGGGTAGCATCCCGCGGCTCCGGGCGACCTTCAGCCGTGGGCTGCAGGTTTACTCCGACGGGGCACTTGGCCGACTTCGGCAAGCCGCCTGACTAATAGAGCGCCGCGCGTCCGATAGGACGCGCAAAGGACGCTCTACCACTTTGAATCAGCGCATAAGCCTTTCCGAAAATCGTTTCCGATTTTCGGGTTATGCGCGAATGCCGCCCATCCAAAAGAGCGAACCATCCGCTGAATGATCAAGACCGGCTTCAGGCCGGTCTTTTTTTGAATGAATTCAGAACACAAGCGAAATACATCCGAAAATATCGAATGTTTTACTTCATAAAATTCCCATAAGATACTGCAATCATTGATGTATTTATAATAAAAATGTCACACATCGATGCTAGTGATGCATTGTAAAGGCTGATGCCTGTTTATCGCTAAACTTCATCAATGTTGTCGTCAGCAAGCAGAGGTTTTCCGGTGCTTGAACTCTATTCTCTCAAGAAAACATTCGGCCAGACACACGCCGTAGATGGGGTGGATCTGTCGATCGAAGCGGGACAGATGGTGGGAATTATCGGACGGAGCGGCGCAGGCAAATCCACATTGCTGCGCCTGATCAACCGCCTGATCGATCCGACTTCGGGAACGATCACGTTCAACGGCCAGGACATCACAAAGCTTCGAGGCCGCGAGTTGCGTCTCTGGCGTGCTTCATGTGCCATGGTGTTCCAGCAGTTCAATCTTGTCGAGCGCATGGACGTGCTGACCAATGTTTTGATCGGCCGCATCGCCCAGCATGGGTTTCTATCATCCATGGCACGTCGCTTCAGCGATGAGGAAAAGGCCATGGCGATCCGGGCGCTTGATCGCCTCGATCTCGTGCCACAGGCACTGCAGCGCGCCGGCACGCTTTCGGGCGGTCAGCAGCAACGCGTCGCAATCGCCAAGGCGCTCGTGCAAAACCCCAAGATCATGCTCGCCGACGAGCCGATCGCCTCGCTCGACCCGGCAAATGCAACGCGCGTGATGGAGGCGCTGCGCTCGATCAATCGCGAGGACGGAATTACGATCCTCGTCAATCTTCACACACTCGACACGGCGCGTGCCTATTGCGACCGCATCATTGCCATGCGCAACGGGCAGGTCCGTTTCGACGATACACCGGAAGAACTGACCCAGGAGCGCATTCGCGAGATCTACGGCGCCGAAGGGCTCGACGCGGAGATCGATGAGGCAGTCACCTCGACTTCATTTGGGATCGCCAGATCAACGAAGCCAAGGCTCTACGAAGCCGTTTGAATTTTTTCGCCCGCGGCGCCGCCATGCCGCGGACTTTTTTTTATAAAACAGGAGAGTTGAATGAAGAACGTCCTCACGCTTGTGGCCGTATCGGCGACGCTTGCCCTTTCGGGACAAGCCTACGCAGATGGCTGGAAAGATCAGTACAAGACCGTCCGCTTCGGAATCCTGTCGGGCGAAAACGAGAAGGATCGCATCGCCCGCTGGACGCCTTTCCAGCAATATCTGGAAAAGCAGCTCGGCGTGAAGGTCGAGATCTTCACTGCCGGCAACTATGACGGCGTCATCCAGGCACTTGCCTCAGACCAGATCGAGTTTGCCTTCCTCGGTTCCTCGGCCTATGCCGCGCCCTATACCGAGACCAACGGCGGCGTCGAGCCTCTCCTTGCCAGCCAGAGCATCAACGGCGCGACCGGCTACTATTCGGTCATCACCGTCCGTTGCGATTCCGGCTATAAGTCGATCGACGACCTGAAAGGCAAGGTTCTCGCCTTCGCCGATCCGGATTCGACCTCCGGCTACGCGGTGCCTTACTACAACCTGGTCAAGCAGGGCTACGATCCCAAGACCTTCTTCTCCGCCATTCCCTTCTCCGGCTCGCACGAAACCGGCGTCATGGGCGTCGCCAACAAGCAGTACGATGCTTCTGCGACCAATATTGACAACGAAACCGACGGCGTTCCGCAGCGCATGGAATCCAAGGGCATGATCCCCAAGGGCGAAATCTGCCGGATCTGGCAGTCACCGGAGATCACCAATGGTCCGTTCACGGCGCGCAAGAATCTGCCGGCCGATCTGATCCAGGACATGAAGGCGACCGTCAAGGCGACGCCGGAAAAGGCGCCCGAGGTCTACAAGGAAATGACTGGCGGAGACGTCTCGACGGATAAGGGCTATGTCGATGTCGATCACCAGCGCTACCAGTGGATCGTCGACATGCGCGAATGGCTGAAGAAGCAGCGCCGCAACGGCTGATCCCCTGAGAGCGGTTCTGCGCTTCCATGAACTGCTGAAGCGCCCTCCGGGTACCTTTACCCCACGCGGGCAGAGGGTTCGGGTGAGGATTGCCGCGAACACCCCCTTCTCCCCAGCGGGGGAGAAGTGCCGAGCAGCGCGAGGCGATGAGGGGGGCGAGGAGCGAATGCGACGAGCGTCCGCAGCGCAAGCGAAGGACAGTCTGTGCCGTGCGGCGCCCCCTCATCCGACCCTTCGGGCCACCTTCTCCCCGCTGGGGAGAAGGGGGAGACCGCGGTTTGCTCGCCCGTTCCCTCTCTCCCTGCTTGCGGGGGCAAACTCCGCGAATCCGAAGGCCGGGTTCGATCTAAGGATAAAAACACGCCACGATCCGGATACAACATGACAATCGTTTCCTCATCCATCGCCGTCCGGCAGTTCGAGGCCGAATACCGGCGCACGCGAAGCAAGGCGCGAAAAGCGCAGCTCGTCTCGGTCACGCTGTTTGCCCTGGCCGTCTTCGTCACGGCCTGGACAAGTGGCTTCTTCGACACGACCGAGGTCAGTCTGCCCACCGGCGAACGCATCACCACGTGGAAACTCGTGGCCTCCCTGCCCCGGCTCGGCGAATACCTCTACAAGACCCTGCCGCATCTACGGCTCGAGACACTCGGCCCGGATATCGCCGAATGGTTCTGGCGATGGCCCGTCTGGCTCGAACTCCTTGGTGAGACGATCATGATCGCTTACGTAGCGACATTGTTCGCCGTGATAGGGGCCTTCATCCTGAGTTTCCCGGCCTCGCGTAATCTGAGCCCGAACCGGTGGCTGCTGCTTCTCAGCCGGCGCTATCTGGAAATCATCCGCACCGTCCCCGATATCGTCTGGGCGCTGATCTTCGTGTTCTGCTTCGGAGTCGGGCCACTTGCCGGCGTGCTCGCGATCTGCACGCATGCCACAGGCTCCCTCGGCAAGCTCTATTCGGAAGTAAATGAGAATATCGACATGCGGCCGCTGGAAGGTGTCAAAGCCTCCGGAGGTACCTGGTTCCAGCAGATGCGCTATGGCGTTGTGCCTCAGGTGATACCGAACATCATCAGCTACACGCTTCTCCGTTTCGAGATCAACGTTCGCTCGTCCTCAATCATCGGATATGTCGGCGCCGGCGGCCTCGGCCAGGAGATCCGAACCGCCATGTCGCTGCAAGAATACACCGACCTGTCGGCACTGTTCGTGATTATCCTCATGACGGTGGTCGTCATCGATTTCATCAGCGAGAAGCTGCGTCACCACATAATTGACATCGAGAACCGGAGGAACTGATCCGTGAAAGATGCATCCTCTCTTGCGGAACTCCGCCTGCGCGTCCCCGGACCGTTCTCGATCCCGGCGCGCAAACGAATGATACGCTATGTCGTCTTCATCGCCCTCATCGTCCCGTTGCTTGGGGCCCTCTACCTTTTCAATTTTTCTCCCATTCGCATTCTGAATGGCACAACGCGGCTCGGGCTCATCTTCTCCTTCATGTTCCCGCCCTATATCTGGACGACCTGGCGGGAGTGGAGCGACGTTCTCCTTGGTCTCGGCGAGACGATCGCGATGGCCTTCCTTGGAACCTTGCTCGGCGCCATAGTCGCCTTCCCGCTGGCCTTTCTGGGCGCCAAGAACATCATACCCTTCAACTGGCTCCGCCTCTCGACGCGCCGCGGCTTCGATGCGCTGCGCGCTGTTGAACAGATCGTTCTGGCGCTGGTCTTCATCCGCGCCTTCGGCCTTGGCCCCCTTCCCGGCGTTTTTGCCATTGCTGTTTCCGAAATAGGTACCTTCGCGAAACTTTTCTCCGAAGCGATTGAGAATACTTCGCGCAAACCCGTCGACGGAGTATTGGCTTCGGGCGGCGGCCCGCTGCAGACCATTCGTCTCGCGATCATGCCCCAGGCGATGCCGGTTATTCTGTCGATCATGCTCTATGAATTCGAATCGAACACGCGCTCCGGGACGATCCTCGGCATTGTCGGAGCCGGCGGCATCGGCTTCCTTTTGGCCGATCGCATCGCCGCCTATCGCTGGCCGGAAGCCTGGACGATCATCTTCCTCATCGTCATCGTGGTTTATTGCATCGACCTTTCTTCCGCCTGGCTGCGCGGCAAGATCATCGGCAAAACCGACGCTGCGAGGTAGCATTGGGGACAATCAGGCAGCTGCCCACTGAGCATGACTTCTATTGCTGTGCTAGTCTGGTTCGGACTCCTCACGGATCCTTCCGGCAACCAGCAAAGGTGAAGCCATGTCTCAGGCTGCGGTTTTCAAACATCTCGGGCGCCGCGTTCGGCTCGGCCTTGTAGGCGGCGCACAGGGCTCATTGATCGGCCCCGTCCATCGCACGGCAGCACGGCTCGACGATTGCTTCGAACTGTGTGCCGGCGTGTTTTCCTCCGACGCCGACCGCTCGCTGAGGGCTGCAAGCAACTTCGGCATCTCCCGCGGTTATCCTGATGTCGGCACGATGATAGCGCAGGAGGCGTCACGCCCCGATGGTATCGACGCCGTCGCAATCATGACGCCGAACGATAGCCATTTCGATTATGCCATGGCAGCACTCGACGCCGGCCTCGATGTCATCTGCGATAAGCCGCTGACGAATGATTACGAGAGCGCGCTGGCACTCGCCCGCAAGGAAAGAGAAAGCCGTCGCATCCTCTCGCTGACCCATAACTACTCCGGCTATCCGATGGTGCGCGAGGCCCGCTCCGCGATCGCCGCGGGCGAGATCGGCCCGCTGCGGCTCGTGAATGTTCGCTACGTGCAAGGTTCGCTCAGCAAGCACATCGAAGCCGAGCCCGAGAAGATGTCCGCCCGCGTCAAATGGCGTCTCGATGCGGCAAAAGGCGGCAAGAGCCATGTCCTCGGCGATATCGGCACCCATGCCCATCAACTGATGAGCTTCGTCTGCGGCCGCCGCATCGTCGCGGTGCTCGCCGATGTCGGCCCCTCTTTGCCGGGACGTACCGCCCACGATACCGCGCAGGTGATCCTGAAGCTCGATGACGGCACGCGGGGGCAAATGCTGGTGAGCAAGGTCGCAACCGGCGCGCAGAACGACATCAGCATCGAAGCCTATGGCGAGGACGGCGGCATCTCCTGGAGCCAGGCGAAGGCGAACGACCTGCGCGTCATGCGGCTGAACAAAGCCGACGAAATACGCACCCGTGGTCTTCCGAACCTGCATCCGCTTGCCCAGCGCGGCACGCGCCTCCCGGTCGGCCATCCAGAAGCTTTCTTGGGGGCCTTTGCAAATCTCTATATGGATTTCGCCGAACTGGTCGCTGCCCGCATTGCCGGCGCGGAGGCCGATCCGCTGGCTCGTCTGACGCCCGACGCCTGGACAGGCGTCGATGGTCTCGCCTTCATCGACGCCTGTCTGGAGTCGACGGAGACAGCGACATGGGCGCAAGTGAAGCCGGCGAACTGATCTTTCCGGAGACAAGCCGCTGATTAAGAGTCAGCTGCCCTCACGCAACCGGACGGAGAAAATCAGGTCTCAGCCGCGATAGCGTGGGCCGTGGTGATCGCAGCGCGGGCGCCGGCGCGCAATTGGCCGGTCTCGCCACCGGCGATGACGAGGTCGAAACCAAGCCGCAGCAACTGTCCTGCTCTTTGACCATCGCTGCCGAAAGCGCCGGCAAATTTACCGTGGGCGCGGCAGCGGCCGATCGCATGGGACATGACCCTGTCGATCTCAGGCGTGTCCGGTGCCACATGCGCACCGTTGGAGAGCGCAATCGAAAGATCGGCGGGACCGATGAAAATACCGTCGATGCCGTCTACCACAAGGATCGCATCGATGGCATCGAGCGCCGCACGCGTTTCGATCATGGCGATTGCGACTGTCAGATCGTTGGCACTCTCAAGATAAGCATCGGCCGAAAGGCCCGTATGGTTGAGCGCCAGGGAGGGTCCCCAGCTTCGTTCGCCGAGCGGCGGATATTTTGTCGCCCTGACAAGCCCTCTCGCGTCTTCTGCTGAATTGACCATGGGCGCGATAATGCCGGAAGCGCCGGCATCCAGCAGACGTGAGGCGGACGCGAAATCGCCGACAGGAATGCGCGCCAGCGCCGGCTTTCCGGCAAGACGCACCTGACCGACGGCATTCGATGCCGACCCCATGTCCCACATGCCGTGCTGCATGTCGAGCACGACCGCGTCGAAGGCCTCCTGCGCCAGATGGTTTGCCAGCAACGGATCGGGAATGCCGATCCAGGCCGAGATCACACCGGCAGTCTCGCGCCGCTTCAACCTGCTGGAAAATTCATCGATTGCCGACGCATCTGCCATGTCGTTTCTCCTCACTTCGAAAGTCCACCGATCGCAAGATATTTGATCTCGAGGAATTCATCGATACCGTATTTGCCACCCTCACGGCCGATCCCCGATTGTTTCATACCCCCAAAGGGCGCGACTGCTGTCGAGATCAGCCCCTCGTTGACGCCGATGATGCCAAACTCCAGCGCCTCGCCAACCCGGAAGATGCGGCCGACATCACGTGCATAGAAGTAGGCCGCCAGCCCAAATGGCGTATCATTCGCCATTTCAATGGCTTCCTCCTCGGTCTTAAAGCGGAATAGCGGCGCGACTGGACCGAAAGTCTCCTCACTGAAAATGTCGGCCTCAGGGGAAACATCGGAAAGAATGGTCGCTAAAAAGAAATTGCCGCCGCGGTCATCACGCCTGCCGCCGAGCAGGATCTTTGCGCCGCGCCCGACCGCGTCACCGACATGGGACTCGACCTTCTTCACTGCGGCCTCGTCGATCAGCGGTCCGAGCGAAACGCCTTCCTCCATGCCGTTGCCGAGCTTCATCTCGGCCACGGCCGCCGAAAGCTTCGCGGCAAAGGCATCATGGACGCCATCCTGCACCAGGATGCGATTGGCGCAGACACAGGTCTGCCCGGTATTGCGGAATTTTGAGCCGATGGCTCCCTTGACCGCCTCATCAAGATCGGCGTCGTCGAAGACGATGAAAGGCGCATTGCCGCCGAGTTCCATGCTGGTCTTCTTGATGGTCGGCGCGCATTCCGCGAGCAATTTGGCACCGACTGCCGTGCTGCCCGTGAAGGTGAGCTTGCGCACCAGCGGACTGCCCGTGATCGCCGGTCCCGTCTCGGAAGACGGCCCGGTGATGATGTTGCAGACACCTGCCGGGAACCCAGCCTCCTCAGCAAGCACGGCCAAAGCTAGCGCCGAATAAGGTGTCTGGCTCGCCGGCCGGATAACACCGGTGCAACCCGCGGCCCATCCCGGGCCCGCCTTGCGCGTGATCATTGCCGAGGGAAAGTTCCATGGCGTAATCGCCGCAAAAACCCCGACGGGCTGTTTCTGAACGATCAGACGGCGACCGGGTACGGGTGTTGGGACTATATCGCCGTAGATGCGCCTTGCCTCCTCGGCGAACCATTCGATGAAGCTCGCGGAATAGGCAATTTCGCCGCGACTTTCGCTGAGCGGCTTGCCCTGCTCGATCGTCATGATCGCCGCCAGGTCCTCGGTATTTTCGATCATCAGCGCCGCGAGCTTCTTCAAATGGCTTGACCGCTGTTCCGCCGTCAGCGCCGCCCAGGCTTTCTGCGCCCGAAAGGCTGCCTCGATTGCCCGTGTCGTCTCAGCCGCCCCCATTGCCGGCACGCGTCCGATCACCTCGCCGGTTGCGGGATTGCGGACATCATAGGTGCGGCCGCTGTCGGCCCCCACCCATTTGCCATTAATGTGGTTCGCCTCGCGGAAAAGCTCCGAGCGTCGAAGTTTGTAGCCGGAAAGAAGCTGTGTCATGGCGGTCCTGCCTTCTGTCGAAATGGAAGCCGGCCGGATTCAGGCGGCCGGGATGCCCGCATCCTGCGGTCCGAAATTCGAGCCGCGCAGCGCCTCGCAGACGGCGCGGGTGACCTCGGCGGTCGTCGCCTTGCCACCAAGGTCCGGAGTTAGAATGCCTTCGGCGCAGACCTGTTCCACCGCCGTCAACAATATACGCGCTGCATCGGCCTCGCCCAGATGATCGAGCATCATCGATGCGGTCCAGAAGCTCGCCACCGGATTGGCAATACCCTTGCCGGTGATGTCGAAGGCAGAGCCATGGATCGGCTCGAACATCGACGGAAAACGCCGCTCCGGATCGATGTTGCCGGTCGGCGCTATGCCGAGGGAGCCCGCGAGTGCCGCCGCGAGATCGGAAAGAATATCGGCATGGAGATTTGTCGCAACCACCGTGTCGATGCTCTTCGGGCGGCTCACCATGCGAAAAGTCATCGCGTCCACGAGTTCCTTGTCCCACGTCACATCAGGGAACTCCCTCGAGACCTCCGCAGCGATCTCATCCCAGAGGACGAGGCCGTGGCGCTGCGCGTTGGATTTCGTCACCACCGTCAGCAGCTTCCGCGGCCGTTTCTGCGCCTCCCGGAAGGCGAAGCGCATGATGCGCTCGACGCCGCGGCGCGTGAAAATCGAGGTTTCGGTCGCCACTTCCTCAGGCAGGCCGATATGGGCGCGGCCGCCATGCCCGGAATATTCGCCCTCGGAGTTCTCGCGTACGATGAGCCAGTCGAGATCGCCTCGCTCGACATCGCGAAGCGGGCTTTTGACACCCGGGAAGATCCGGGTCGGTCGGACATTTGCATATTGGTCCAGGCGCTGGCAGATCGGTAGGCGCAAGCCCCAGAGCGTGATGTGATCCGGCACATCCGGCGCGCCGACCGCGCCGAAATAGATGGCATCCGCCTCCTTCAGGCGCGCGAGCGCGTCTGTCGGCATGAAAGCACCCGTCTTCCTGTAGCGGTCGCTGCCCCAGTCGTAGTGGTCGACATCGAGAGCGAAGGTGCCGCTGCGATCGGAAAGAACACCCAGCACTTCGAGACCGGCAGCAATCACCTCCGGGCCGATACCGTCGCCTGGCACTGAAGCAATCCGATATCTGCGCCGCGGAGCAGCGGTAGCTTGGATGGAAATAGCCTTGTCGTTCACGGAACCCCCTTCATCTCCTGCCTGATCAAATAGCACCGAGGCTGACGAGGACCCTTGCACAGGGGTTACAGCCGTTCGATCGCTCTGATAATCTCATTGCTTGCGCGAGCCCGGTGGCTTTCGGCAGCCTCACGCGCGCCGACCGCATCACCCGCGCGGATTGCCGCAGTCAACCGCCTGTGCTCTTCCGTCGAGGCATGCGGGAGTGGCCGGAAGCGAAGCGTAACAGCACGGGCGCGCTGGGCTTGATCAACCATCGTCGCGGCCACGCGCGCCAGACGGGCATTTCCACATTCATTGACAAGCAGCCGGTGAAACTGATCATCCGCCTGCGCCCAACGGAGCAGATCCTCGGCCCTCAGCGCCCGCTCCATCTCGTCAGTCGCATCCTCCATCTTCCGCACCGTCTCCCCGGAGCGCAACAGCTTCTGCGCGAGAAGAATCGCCGCCATGCCTTCCATCGCAACAAGCAGCTGATAAACCTCGGCCATGTCGGCGGCAGAAATCGGCAGAACCCGAACCCCACGCCGCGGAAGCACTTGCACCAGACCCTCATGTTGAAGACGGATCACCGCCTCGTGGACCGGTGTGCGGCTCATATTGAGCTGATCGGCGATGCGATGCTCCACCGCCTGATATCCGGCAGGCAGCGTGCCGTCCAGGATGCTCGCCTTGAGTGCCCGATAGGCATCCTCGACAAGTGAATCCTTGCGGACTGCATGCGTATCGAGCTCATGCGGATAGACACGCGCGACTAAATTCTTCTGCGAAGAAGGGAAGATAGGATCCATGGTCAATGCGCCACCACCAGCCCACCGAACAATTAATGCAATCTTGCATACCAGATAAAATTTTATCGGACAACCGAATCCCTGGCGCGCCGGATAAAAAAATTCAAGGCCATGTCGGAACGGTATGCTTTTGCTCGTCCTTCGATGGCTCGCCAACGGAGGATAGAACATGCAGAAGATTAAGCCGTGCCTTTGGTTTGACAATCAGCTCGAAGACGCCGTCAATTTCTACAGGTCCATCTTCAAGAACTCGAAGATCTCTGAGACGATGCGGCATCCGGATGGGAAACTGTTCACTGCAAGCTTTGAACTGGAAGGCCAGAAATTCATGGGGCTCAATGGCGGCCCGCATTTCACCTTCAACGAAGCCGTGTCCTTCTTCGTCAGTTGCGCGGATCAGGCCGAAGTCGACTACTATTGGGATCGCCTCCTTGACGGCGGCAAGGCGCAAAAATGCGGCTGGCTCAAGGACCGCTTCGGCCTGTCCTGGCAGATTGTCCCTGATGCGCTGATGCGCTATATGACCGATCCTGACCGGGAAAAGGCCAACCGGGTGCAGCAGGCGATGATGCAGATGGTCAAGTTCGATATCGCCGCGCTTGACAGAGCCTACGCCGGATAATGTTTGGCTCTCAACGTGGAGCGGAATGCCGAAAAAAGCCTGCGCGGTATTCGGGCGACATCCCGCTCTCGATTTCAGGTCGATTCGACCTCAAGTCATCCGGCTCTAAGGCGAGCGCCAATGCGCTCGCTCTGCCATCCGGCTCATCAATTCTGATAATTTTCTCGATCGGCGATTGTCTCGGGAAAGATTCTTCTGTTACGTGCAAGGGATGAACGCCGCCCCGCCGGCAGTCGAAACCTGCATCAGGCCCTCCCCGTGTCCCAAACCATTTCCTCCGTCTCCGGTCCAACCATCCAAAGCCGTCTCGCCCTCCTGGCATTGCTGCTCGGCGGCGTCGCAATCGGTGGGTCGCCGATTTTCGTCAGATTGTCGGAAGTCGGCCCCCTGGCGACGGCCTTCTGGCGCGTAACTCTCGCATTGATCCCTCTTTTCATCGTCTCGGTCGCGCAGCGGCGGCAGTCTGTGGCTCGACCGACGCGTCTTGCCGACTACGCCATGCTTGTTCTGCCCGGAGTCTTTCTTGCCGTCGACCTTGCGACCTGGCATCTCGCAATCGGCCTCACGTCCGTGGCGAATGCAACCCTGCTCGCCAATCTCGCGCCGGTATTCGTGACATTGATCGGCTGGCTGCTGTTCCGTTCCGCGGTGACAAAGATATTCCTGTCTGGACTCATGATTGCGATCGCGGGCGTGGTGATCCTGAAGGGTGGTCCCTTGGCGCTTGGAAACGGCGACATGCGTGGAGACGGCCTCGCAGTGCTCGCAGCCGCATGCTACGCCGGATACATCCTTGCGATCGGGCGCCTGCGCAGCCGCTTCGACACGCTTCGGATCATGCTGTGGAGCTCAGCGGCCGCGGCTGTCTGCATCTTCCCGATCGTGATTGCTTTCGAAGGGAATCTGTTTCCGGCCACGCTCCACGGTTGGGCCGTCCTCTTCGGCCTCGCATTCATCAGCCATGCGGGCGGACAGGTGGCGATCACCTATGCGCTGGCCTATCTGCCGGCCGCTTTCTCCTCCCTGACGCTGCTCCTGCAACCGGTCGTCGCGGCAGTTCTGGCCTGGCTTCTGCTCGGCGAGACAATCGGGACCATGCAGGCAATCGGCGGCATCATCGTTTTAACTGGAATATTGATCGCGCGGCGCGGCTAAACTAACGATAGCGCCGGGAGTCCTCATCACGCTTTCCGGCCTCGGACATCAGCCAATTTCTAAAGAGTGCGGCCGCGCGGTTCTGCAAAGCACCTCGCGGAAAGATCAAATTGTAGCTCACCGTCGCAGGCTGAACTTCCACGAAGCAACGAACCAGCCTGCGCGCAGCAAGATCCGATGCCACGAGAGAGCTCCGCACTAACGCGAAGCCCTGGCCCGAGCGGCAGGCATCCAGCATTTCCTCGAGGGAAGAGTAGACAAGACTGTTCTCGACCGCCTGGGTTATATCAAAATCCTTCACGTGTGGGTCACCCGGTATTGTAATCTGCTCGTACCATCGCTGCCAGTCCAGCACGGTGTGACGCATTCCGGCATAGCGCAGAAGCGGCGCCGCCTTTATCGCACCCCTGCTTGGCAACCGCTCCACGATTTCAGGCGCGCAGACGACGAACTCTTCCTCCACCAGCAACTTCTCGGAAATGAGACCCGCTCCGCCCTCCCCGAGCCAGATCGCCAGATCGACGCCTCCCGCCGCGAAATCCGGCCGCCGATAACCCACCACCATCTTCACTTCCACATCGGGATTACGCCGGCAGAAATCCTGTAGCCTCGGAGCGAGCCATTGGCTGGAGAATTCAGGCATCGCCGAGAGTGTCAAGGCACGGTTCGAGAGGCTCGCTCGCGCCTGATACAGTGATGCCTCGAGCTGCGATACCGCTTGTGAGATGGCCGGATGCAGTCGGGCGCCGAGCACTGTCAACTGCGCGCCGGTTCGGCCGCGCTCGAAAAGCTTGCCTCCTATCCAGCCCTCAAGTTGCGAGATCTGATGGCTGATGGCCGTTTGCGTGAGGCCAACGCGCTCGGCCGCGCGACCGAACCCACCCGTTTCAACGATGGCACAAAACGCCTGCAGCGTGGGAAGCGGCGGGAGCGGTCTCTTTCCCATGAAAATCCTTCATGATAATGAGGCAGATGCTTCATTATACATCATCCGCTTGGTCCTGTATCTCCTCATAAAGGGTGATATGATGGACACACCGGATGAATAGGCCGCATGAAAATATTGAAAACTACTCCCTTGTCCGGCTATCGAATTTCATTTTGCGGACATGGAGAAAAGCAAAGCCGGAGAAAAGGCAAAGCGCCGCGGAGCTGAGTGCCCATCTCAAACGTGACATCGGCATCGAGACCGTAGAGAGCAGGCCGAGGAAGTAGACGCCTTCACTTGCTGACAAGCAAAGCCTAGCCTACAGGGCAATCCCGCCAATCCACGGTCTCTTTGTAGGTTGTTTGGCGCCGCCGTCGCCCACCTTCCCTCATTTTTGTGCCCGTCACAGGAACCCAGGCGCCGTGCGTCGGCACGGCGAAAGGACTCCTGTCAGCTGACCTCTTCGAGAGGTTTCGTTTGGCCTCGGTATCCACCCCACTCCGCCATCCTCGGGGCCCGACCCGAGGATCCAAGCACAAGCGGCCGAAGACATGGATCCTCGCTCAAGGGCGAGGATGACGGAGTGTGCGGGATAGCGTGGGCAAAGTCCGCCCCTCTCGATCTAAGGACAGGGCTATCTCAACGACGAGCTTCCTCCATCTATCTGCCCGGCATCGCGAAAAGCGAGTCTTCCGCGCCGTGGACACAGCGCTGCTGGATTCCTGTGACAGGCACAAGAATGAGGAGAGAGAGGCGTATCCCAGTGGTGACCGCGGAGAGACGTTGGTTGCCGCGCTTCGTGCAGCGGTTAGCACTCGCACCTACCGTGTCATCCCGGTCTTAGTCCTGACGTAAGCGGTGTTTAGACCGCACCTTTCGGATCAGTGCGTGATTGATTAAAGTTGCGCCGCGATGATTGGGCGAGCGTTTCGATGAACAAGAGCGGCGAAATTTCCGACATGGGAGGAAATTATTTGAACGAGACTCAACAACTGTGGGAATGGCGCGAGAAGATCGCAAATCTCTACTACGAGGTACGTTCTAGCCCGGACGTGGTTGCTGCCTGGGGGCTTTGGTGCGACACCCGTTCGACCCTGTTTCGCGACCATCCTCAGTCGCCAATTGAATCGGCGGACCGCAAGACGTTCGAAGGGCCGACGACATTTTCTTATGATCCCTCGTTGCGCTTGACGGTACAGCTTGTCCCGGTAACGCCGGAACGGATCACCGTCGCAACAGGAGTGGATGGTGACCTGTCGATGCATGCGTTCTCCCGTACAACGGGGCTGGAGGCCAGATTGGGTGGCGAATTAACCCTTTACTGGATTGAGGGGTACGGCGGTGGCGTGTTCCTGCCGTTTGTCGACGCGACCTCAGGGACCGAGACGTATGGTGGTGGCCGATATCTCCTCGACACCATCAAGGGAGCGGATCTCGGAGTTGTCCGTCCAGACGGCGCACTGGTGCTCGATTTCAACTTCTCCTATTTTCCTTCGTGCGCCTATTCTTCCCGCTATGTCTGTCCATTAGCGCCATCGGGCAATCGACTGAAAGGCGCGGTGAGAGCCGGAGAACGGCTACCTGTCTCGAAACGATAAGTCGTGCCTGCTTCCTCCGTCTCCAATTATTTGGGCGGATTCCGTTCTTCGTTAGCGCTGGTTGCCTCGCATCTTGACCATGCGCGTATTGCCGTTTCGAATAATACCGCTGTGACAGAGATGGCAAAAATGCGCCAATTGCGGTCATTGCACCCCGATGGACCGCCCCTATAATCGTTCTACTGCGAGAGGCTGCTGATTTGAAGCTGGTACGGGTATCGAGCCAATCTGAATGGGAGGCGTATCATCAGATTCGACGGCATGTGCTGTTCGATCTGCGCGGATTGTCTGGATACGACGATCACCATCCTGACGACAGAAAGCCGGAGCATCTTCCGCTGATTTTTGTCGATGGCAATGAGTGCGTCGGTGCCGTCCGTCTTGATCTCACTGGGAACGGGAATGGGGTGGTTCGCACGGTTGCAATCGTTGCGGAGCGCCAGCGGCAAGGTATCGGCCGAGCCATGATGACCGCCGTCGAGAGACTAGCCATGGCTCACGAGGCAGTCAGGCTAGAAGCCCACGCAGCGCCCGACGCAGTGGGTTTCTATTACAAAATTGGCTGGGAAATTGTCGATGCACACCGGCCTAATCCTCTTATGGCAAAGCTTTTGAAATGACCGCTTATGGGTCGACAGCGGAACTCAGCCGTGTGTTCGCTCCGTACCCTCCATGGAGAAACTCCCATTGCTCTCCATGGAAAGCCGATCACAGATCAGATCATGAAGGACAACGTGGGAGTGAAACACCGGTTACGTCCTGACGCTAAGCTGGGCTGCTACACCCTTGCGCTGCTTTTCATGGAACCGGCTTCATTCGTGGATCATGCGGACAACCTCGTGAGAACTCACATCTAGTCAGAAATCAAATCTCGGCGATGCTTGGTTCAATATCCCGCTCTTGGCCGCCGAAGACCAGAGCTCGCCAATTTCTTCTTTGATAGCCGCAACGAGCTTGGCGACGTCTTCAGCCGCCGAAGCATGCATTGCTTCGGCGACAATCAGCGCTGCGCTGGTTCCTTCACCAACGGCCGAATAGCCGCTCTGCCGGTTCGTCCAGCGCCGGGCATGCGCCCGTCCCTCCCCGTCCGCGAAGATCACCTCAAGGACGCTCGGATGTTCCGTTTCGCCGGCAAAGGTAAGATACGTCTCATGGCCTTGGGCATGCCGCACTTCCAGATGGTCGGCTATTCTTGAAACGTCGAAAACGGCAATGGGGATGGCAAAGGCAAGTGAAATCGCGTTGCAAAGATCGACGAGCGGATGAAGCTGCGGTAGCGATTTTTCCTGCCGGAAACGCCGCAGGAGCGCCTCTGAGGCGCAGCGATATTGAGTAGGCTTCAGCCCCATCCGTGCAAAGGTCCGCCGCCACGCCTGGATCTCCGGAAATTCGCCTTCCGGTCCCATTGCCAACCGGGCCGCTGCGGCCGCCTGAAATTCTTCGATCCGGAGACCAACCGATACGTTCTTGCCGATGCCTTCGGCAAAGACCACCCCTGCAACCAGTTCGGGGAACTCTCTCCAGATCTCGTTCGAGTGACGGAAGTGCATAGTTCTACTTCTCCTTGAGGAGGTGCCTGCCATTGATCGATGGCACCGTACGAACCTTGCCTGGCGCCATAAAAGCCAAGCTCAAAATGGCGGCGAGAACGCAGCCGATGCCGATCAACTGATTTGTGCCAATCGGCTCCGCAAGAAACAAACCGGCGAATGTGACGGCCGACGCCGGCGCGAACGCCGTGAAAAGCGAGGCTTCGCTGCCGCTCACGCGCGCCGCGCCTGCATACCAGAGCAAGAAGCCGCCGACGGTGGGAACGAGAGCGTAATAAACGATTGCTGAGATGACCTCGGCAGAAAGCGCATCACGACCGGGCGCTTCAAAAAACGCTGGAATCGCCGCAATTATCAGACCGACACCGGTCATGATTGCAGAGAGCGCCAGCGGCTGCAACTCAGCCTGCAGTCGCTTGTTCAGCAGAATGAACAAGGCTTCACATATGACGGCGGCGAAGATCAGTGCGTTGCCCGCTAAGGAATGATCGCCGGCATTGCTGGGAGTAAGGGCAATCATGAAAACACCGGCTGCGGCAAGGGCAATCGCCATCAGCAGGAAGCGATGCGGCCGCTCGCCGAGGACAAGAACGGCCGTTGCTGCCGAAACCGCAGGAAGCGTCCCGATAATGACTCCGGCATCTGCGGCCGATGACAGCCGCAGCCCGGAAATCAAAAATGTCGTGTAGCCGACGCTGCCGGCGCCGGCCTGCGCGATCAGGATGAGCCAGCTACGAAAGGGCAGCTTCGGCAACTCCGTCCCCTTCAGCCGCATCAACAGGATGAAGATCGGAAGGGCGATAGCGAAGCGCAGTGCGGTTGCGGTGAAGGGCGGCAATCCCGAGGCAATAATCTTGCTGGCAATCACCGTGCTTCCGACCAGCACCATCGCCAGCGCAAGATAGAGATATCCCTGAATCCGTTTCGACATGACGCCTTCTCGATTGGATGGCGCCAGAAGAACTCAAGAGAAGTTCCTGGTCTTGAACGAAATTGCAGGCGATCGAGTAGGTCAGCTTACGGCTTCGGCATAGACGCCCGGCGAGATGCCGTAGTTGCGGACGAAGACGCGCGTCATATGGCTCTGGTCCGCGAAGCCACTGACAAGAGCCGCCTCAGCGAGAGCCGTACCCTTGGCGATAAGTCGCCGCGCGAGATGGACGCGCCGCTGAACGAGATAGGCATGCGGCGTCAGTCCGGTGACCCTTGCAAAAGCGCGTAGCACCTGAAATCGGTTGAGACCGCTCACGCGCGCCAGATCCGACAGGGTCACGGTTGCGGTCGGATCATCGTCGATCAGGCCTCGCGCCAACCTTATGGACTCCGGAACCCCCGTCTCGCCTTCAGCCTCGGTCTGATCGCACATGACGTCAGCGACAAGCCGCAGGAACAGTTCATCGCGCTGAAGGGAATCCGGGGAGCCCTCTGTATCGATTGCGGCGGAGAAAAGGCTGTCGAACCGCGCTGCGATGGCTGCCTCATGGATAACCGGCCGTGGGATCTCGACGGCCCGACTTCTCCCCTCGGTGACATCGCAAACGACGTCACCAATCAAGCCAGGCTCGAAATAAAGAATACGCCACCAACGATCGTCGCCGATCGGCGCGCCGTCATGGACTTCGTTGGGATTGACGGTGATGACATCGCCGGCACCGGCCTCCACCATGCCGCGGCCGCTCAGCGACTTCTGCGCGCCGCGATAGATGACGCCGATGCCGAATTGCTCATGCGTATGTCGGGGAAAGCTGTGGCGCGTCTCCGCCTCCACCGCCTCCACTCCGGCGATGGCGCAGCGATATAGCCTGAATCTGCCGCGCGTCATTTTCGCCATTTCGTTATCCGGTGGAGTCTAGAACTGTCCCGCCTCAGGCGCCGGCAATTCCTCGATACCATCAACGCGGTCCGGATAGAAAGCAAGATGATCCTTGATCTCTCTAACGGAGTCATAGGGCGTCTCATAGGTCCAGACGGCATTCTTCGACCGATCGCCACCAAGTGGAATACTGTAATAGGAGCAATCGCCCTTGTAAGGGCAATAGGTCTCGTGGTCCGTGCGCTCCAGAAGCGACATGTCGACGTCCTTGCGCGGAATGTAGTGGACGGGCGGATAGGATGCCTCGCGCAGCGTCAGCACATTGCGGCTGTCGGCAATCGTGCGGCCCGCGAGGGTCACGACCACCCGCGACGGATTGTGATCGACTGTGATCGGATGATCCGGCCCCGGAATCTTGATGGCCTTGGCGGTCATGGATGTCTCCTCTCTTAGCTTTGAGGCTTCGACCCGATCAATATAGGGTGGAGACTGGCTCCAACCAAAAGGCTGCCGCATTCGAAATGCTCAGCCCTGCCCGCCCTCTCGCTGCCGCCGGGCCTCATAGGCTTTCAGATGCGTATAGGCGATGTTGAGCATGGCATAGGACGCGCGCTTATGCGGATCGGCGCGCGCGAGCATATCGCCGATGATCTGGTCCCCCTCGATGCGGGCGCCGGCTTCGATGTCGCGCAACATCGACGCCGTGATCGGCGAGCCAGCCTGCATCAGGAATCCATTGGAACGCTCGATGACCGACTGCTCCATCGGAAAGCCCCGCACCGCGGCAATTTCCAGGCATTCCGAAACCAGCCTCAGGGCAAGCTCGGCGCCGCCGGCCGCGACATAGTCGCCGATCGAAGAACGCATCAGGCAGGTTATCCCGGCAAGGGAGGCGATGAATATCCATTTCGCCCACATATCCCTAAGAATATTGGTGCTTGCCTCGACATCGAACCCGGCACCCGACAAAACTTCGGTGATCGCCTGGATCCTCGCCGGCATGCCACCACGACGATCGCCGAAGG
The DNA here is from genome assembly GCF_041357635.1 of Sinorhizobium sp. CB7. Taxonomy (NCBI): domain Bacteria; kingdom Pseudomonadati; phylum Pseudomonadota; class Alphaproteobacteria; order Hyphomicrobiales; family Rhizobiaceae; genus Sinorhizobium; species Sinorhizobium sp. CB7. The sequence continues at coordinate 52,428 of NZ_JAULLL010000002.1, read as the reverse complement.
TGATGCGATGCGCTTCGTTCAAATGCAGGATCGTACCGTCCGGGCCAATCGTCGACGATATGAAGCATGCGCCACCGAGCACGGCTTCAGCACCGAAACGCGCCTCCAGCCGCTCGATATGCGCCATGCCATTCAGCGTCGGCAGGATCGCGGTCTGCGAGCCCACGGCCGGGGCGAACGAATCCATTGCGTCGTCGAGGTCATAGGCCTTGCAGCTGAGAAGCACGAGATCGAAGGTCTCATTGAGGGTGTCGGTGGTCACAAGCTTCGGCATGGGAATATGCGCGTCGCCCGTTGGGCTGCGGATGATCAGGCCACTCTTGCGTAGGAGCTCTGCCCGCTTCGGCCGGACGAGAAAGGTCACGTCCCTGCCCGCGGCTGTCAGCCTGCCGCCGAAATATCCGCCGATACCACCGGCGCCGACTACGAGGATCCGCATGATTGAATGTCCCGTTGTTTCATTGTGACGATTGACGACAAACACCATCGCGCAAAGGAAGCCGACGTCAAGAAAGTGGCATGCCGATCAGTGGCAGAACAACCTTCGATATGAAATCACAGGCCGATAATCGATAGCAATGATCCATAGCCGATTAGTCAGCTCTGCGACCAATATTGCCTGAATAATAAATGCGCTCAATCCAGAGGAAAGCCGCGGCTTTTCCACTCGCTTTTCGGCACCGCATTACCAACGGCATATGAGAAGGAAACCACTTTTGTCGCATCCGCATCCACGTCGCATCTAAAACTTAGGTTGTACCAGCGACCGCGATCTCGAAACGCATCGCGCCTTACGTTGTCGGCTCCAGCGGGAGGAAAAGGCACTATGTCCGGCTGATACTCAGCATATTGGAGCTGCGACCGAAGCTCGGTTACACAGAGCAGTTTGATGCGTTTGCCTGGTGACAATTTGCCTATTGCAGTTCTGATCCGTGGATCAGAGATGGCGTCTGGCGAAAACAGGGTCTTGGCTTCGGTAAGTTTCTCGTCCTGCACGGGTTTAGCGTCCAGCGATTTCGGTGATGCCAATGTTTCTTTTTCTTCGGGCTTTATCTCTTTCATCGGCTTTTCCGGTTCCAATTGCGTCTTGGCCTCATCCGTCCCTTCAGCATCCGGGCCATTCTTTTCGGCATGGACCTCAGCAACCTCAACCTCGGGCAGCCTGACATCCTGAGGGACGGGACGTGCCGAAGGCTGGTTCTCCGCAGATTTCGGCTGTTCGGCTTCAGTCAGCGGCTGCTCGGCAGGCTTTCTGTCTTCCGGCTTCGTTATAGCAACAGGGGGGGTCCTTGCCTCCGGTTGTTGCAACCCAGTGTCCTTCGGCCCGAATTCGTATACCGGCCGCGCTGTACTCAGCGCAGGCTTGGGCGCGGCCGGATCTCCAGGCTGAGGCTTCTCCCCTTCCGATGGCGCAGAAGTGTCTTGTGGCGGCGGCGCTGGCGGCGGTTTCTGAGCCTCCTCCTTCGGCTTCTCTTCCGCCGCTTTCTCTTCCGGCTTATCTTCAGGGGGCACGAGATCGACGTTAACGGTCTCTTCCTCAGGCGGCGATTGCAGGTCGGGCAACTTGACCAGGAAGAAGGCGACAGCAGCGACATGCAGCACAACCGAGGCAAAAACGCCCCAGCCGATACCTTTCCGCCGCTTCTCCGATACCTGGTTCATGCTGCACGACCATGATGACAGCTTCGCATGTGGGCCGAAACCGACCGGCATCAAGCCTTAAAGCCAGAAAACGACGGAATGACGCCTATGAGCAACAACCGACCTAATCATCCGGTCCATCCTCGGCGACGAGATCATGCGCCTGCCATTCGCCTTCTGGAATAGGAGCGCCAATGGCAAAGGCGAATGAGACGACCTTGCCGGAACGGGCATCGAGCGCGCATTTGAACTTGAGGCCATACCACTTTTTCCCGGCCCGAAAGGCGCCGCCCTTCACCTCGACGCCATCTGCCGTCACCTTCTCGGCCGCCATCGCATAAGGGGCGACCAGATCGGCCGGTGGCCCAGATTGGGAACGGCTGATCTGCTCCAGCGCCTCGAGATCACAGAGCTGGAGATTCCGCTCCGCAGCGGAAAGCTGTCGGAGCGCTTCCCGCGCGTGCTTGCTGCGTGGATTGGACAGCACCTTCTCCGAGAAGAACTGCTTTGCCTCGGTGAATTCCCTTTCTTTTACAGCGGGAGGCAAAATAGGCGGTACGTCCTTCGCCGGCGCTTTGGATGGATTAGGCTCCCTTGGGGGCGGCTCGCTAGGCGTGATCTCCGGCTTCTGCAGCACCTCCTTCGGAGTTGCGCGCTCCGGGGTAACGACAGGAAGGCTGGGCGCCGACACGATCTGAACGGTTATGCCCTCTTCCGGCGGCGCCGTCTGAGATCCGAGGTGCGGAAGGAAGAGCAGAAGAAGCAGGCAGACAATAAGGTGCAGTCCCAGCGATGCCGGAACGCTCCAGCCGACCTCCCTCCGCAACTGCTCTTCCGCCAATTCCATTGGCTAGAACGGGAACCTTGAATGACCTACATCAGGTGACGAACGCCTAGACGTTTTCATCAATAGCCCTTGCCAATGAAAAGTCGGACGACCACGATCAGGCAGACGTCCGACAGCCAGATTTCTCAGCGCCGCAACAGTCTCACCGTCACGGGAGTTCCGCAACGGCTATAATCATCGCTGTTCTATCGGCTTGTCTTTATCCGAGCGATGTTATGATTTCACGATAAGCAGCTTCCGGAAACGACTTCAGGGTGCGCGTGCGCACATTGCCGGCGGTGCTGAGAGAAAGAATGAAACGCGCCATCACCGCATCGTCCGGCGCCTCGCAGACGGCAACCATGTCATGATCACCCATGGTAAGATAGAAGTCCTTGAAGGAACCACCCATCTCTCCCAGCGCCTTCTTGGCCGCGTCGAGCCGTTTCGGCGAATCCCGTACGCTCTTTATGCCTTGCTCCGTCCAATTGATAAGCAGGATATAAGTGGCCATTTCACACCTCCCAACGGAGGGCTTGGTCCACGCAGGCGTGTGTGGCGTCTCCCCGCGCGCCGCGATCGCTCCCTTCGCCCCCGTTTGCAAGAAGCATAATAAACTTGTCACCGAGAAGGGACAAGTAAACTGGTCACAGCGGCACGGCTTAAACTAAAAAGCCGGGCGCGAGGCCCGGCTTTCAATCGACGTAACATCGCCGAATGATCAGCTGTCGAGGAAGCTTCTGAGCTTGCGCGACCGGCTCGGATGCTTGAGCTTGCGCAGAGCCTTTGCCTCAATCTGACGGATGCGCTCGCGCGTGACCGAGAACTGCTGGCCGACCTCTTCGAGCGTATGGTCGGTGTTCATGCCGATGCCGAAGCGCATGCGCAGAACACGCTCCTCACGTGGCGTCAGGGAGGCCAGAACGCGGGTCGTCGTCTCGCGCAGGTTCGCCTGGATGGCCGCATCGATCGGCAGCAGCGCATTCTTGTCCTCGATGAAATCGCCGAGGTGAGAATCTTCTTCGTCACCGACCGGTGTCTCGAGCGAGATCGGCTCCTTGGCGATCTTCAGGACCTTGCGGACCTTTTCGAGCGGCATCGCCAGCTTTTCGGCCAGTTCTTCCGGCGTCGGTTCGCGGCCGATCTCATGCAGCATCTGGCGCGAGGTACGGACGATCTTGTTGATCGTCTCGATCATGTGCACCGGAATGCGGATCGTGCGGGCCTGGTCGGCGATCGAGCGGGTGATCGCCTGCCGGATCCACCATGTCGCATAGGTGGAGAACTTGTACCCGCGGCGGTACTCGAACTTGTCGACCGCCTTCATCAGGCCGATATTGCCTTCCTGAATAAGATCAAGGAACTGCAGGCCTCGGTTCGTGTACTTCTTCGCGATGGAGATGACGAGGCGAAGGTTCGCTTCGACCATTTCCTTCTTGGCGATGCGCGCCTCGCGCTCGCCCTTCTGCACCATGTGCACGATACGGCGGAATTCCGAGATCGAGATACCGGTTTCGGTCGCGAGATTCTGGATCTCCTGGCGGATATCCCGGATCGTCGTGTTCTCGCTCTTGGCGAATTCCTTCCAGCCGCGGGCAGCCAGATTGCCGATCGACTTCATCCAGTTCGGATCGAGCTCGGCGCCCTGATACTGTTCAAGGAACGAGTCGCGCTTGACGCCATAGGATTCCGCCAGACGCAGCAGACGGCCTTCGTTCTGTACGAGGCGCTTATTGATGTCGTAGAGCTGCTCGACCAGCGCATCGATGCGGTTCTGGTTCAGCGACAGAGACTTGACGGCCTTGATAAGCTCATCCTTGAGCTCCTTGTAGCGACGCTCCTGGGCGGACGACAGGGTACCGGAAGCAGACAGCCGCTGCTCGACCTGCTGATCCTGCAGCTTGCGCAGTTTCTTGTAGGTCTCGGCGATATTGTCGAGCGTCACCATCACCTGCGGACGAAGCTCGGCTTCCATGGCAGCGAGCGAGAGGCTGGATTCGTCTTCGTCCTCCTCCTCTTCCTCGACCGGCATTCCTTCGCCGCCGACATCGGTGATGTCATCATCACCCGAACGGGTGCGGCGCGCCTTTTCCTTCTCTTCCGCAGCCTTCCGATCAGCCTCGATCTTTTCCGGGCTCTGGAACTGCGGCGCAGCCTTGGCCTCAGGACCCGAATAGGTCGTCTCGAGGTCGATAATCTCCCGTAGCAGCGTCGTGCCTTCGTTGAGTTCGTCGCGCCAGATGATCAGCGCCTGGAATGTCAGCGGGCTTTCGCAGAGGCCCGCGATCATGGTTTCGCGGCCGGCCTCGATGCGCTTTGCGATGGCAATTTCGCCTTCGCGGGAAAGCAGCTCGACCGAACCCATCTCGCGCAGATACATGCGCACTGGATCGTCCGTACGATCGGCCGGCTCCTTGCGCTTGGTGGTCGCCAGTGCGGAACCGCCAACGGAGGCGAGCTCGCCGCCTTCACCGTCCTCGTCGCCGCCGGCATCGTCCTCGTCACCGCCCGCAGCGCCCGCCTCTTCGACCTCTTCATCCTCAACGACGTTGATGCCCATATCGGAAAGCATCGCCATCGTGTCTTCGATCTGTTCGGACGTGACTTCCTCGGACGGAAGGACGGCGTTGAGCTCGTCCATCGTCACGTAGCCGCGCTTCTTCGCGGCCTTGATCATCTTCTTGACCGCGTCATCGGAAAGATCGAGAAGGGGGCCGTCGGTGGCGCCGTCGCGTTCGACTTCTGCTTCTTCGTTCTCTTTGACCTTGGTTGCCATCTATATCGTCGCTTTCCCTGACGCTTCAAACACTATGCGATGAATGGTCGCCTTATGGCCCGGCGCATCTGCGCACCAGCCGCGACTCACCTTCACTCAGCTAACGGATTGACCTTTAATGCCCGATTAACCACTATTGCCGGCACAAGACAGCAAAGCTGGATTGCTATTGTATTTCCGGCCATGGTTGTGCGATCCGCCTTGACCCAATTCACCGCTTAAGCCAAACGGTGATTCCCACAATTTTTGTTCTCGTCAAGCTTTTCCAGCAAAAAAGCCTGCGAAAAACCGGAAAAAGCCTTTTCCACAGGCTTCGCCCGCCCAACAATTGACCCCTAATTTAGGAAGGGGTTACCAGATGACAAGGGCGCGCGATCCCTGAGTGATGCCATAGGGACTATTTTTTCAGTGGATCGATCTTAGGAAGCGGACGATGACGGGACCCCGCGGCTTAAATTCTTCGAACTTCAGCTGTTCTTCCCGTCGAAATGATTACATCCAGTCCATCACAACCTTGCCGGAGTTACCCGAGCGCATCGCTTCGAATCCATCGCGGAAATCGTCGATGCCGATGCGATGCGTAATGACGGGAGAAAGGTCAAGCCCACCTTGGACGAAGGCGATCATCTTGTACCAGGTCTCGAACATCTCGCGGCCGTAGATGCCCTTCAGGTTCAGCATCTTGAAGATGACCTTGTTCCAGTCGATCTCGAACCCGGCAGGCGCGATCCCGAGAATGGCAATCTTGCCGCCATTGTTCATCTTGTCGATCATGTCGCGAAAGGCGGGTGCAGCACCGGACATTTCCAGGCCGACGTCGAAACCCTCGGTCATGCCGATTGCCTTCATCACATCGGCAAGATTTTCCTTCGACGCGTCGACGACGTAGTCGATCCCGAGCTTGCGGGCGAGCGCCAGCCGGTGAGGATTGATATCGGTGATGACGACCTTGCGCGCGCCCGAGCGCTTGGCGACCAAGGCCCCCATGATACCGATCGGCCCTGCGCCCGTGACCAGAACATCTTCACCGACGAGGTCGAACGAGAGCGCGGTATGGACGGCATTGCCGAAAGGATCGAAGATTGCCGCGATTTCGTCCGGGATATCGGCGGGGATCGGCACGACGTTGGACTCAGGGATACAGACGAACTCACCGAAGGAACCCGGTCGGTTAACGCCGACCCCTTGCGTGTTGCGGCACAAATGCCCCCTGCCCGCGCGGCAATTGCGGCATTTGCCGCAAACGATATGTCCCTCCCCGGAGACACGCTCGCCGACATGATACTTAGTGACCGCCGAGCCGATCTCTGCGATCTCCCCGCAAAATTCATGACCGACGACCATCGGCACCGGAATGGTCTTCTGCGCCCACTGGTCCCAGTTCCAAATGTGGACATCGGTACCGCAGATCGCCGATTTCTTGACCCGGATCAGGACATCGTTGGGGCCGACCTCCGGCACCGGCACGTGCTCCATCCAAAGCCCGACTTCAGGTTTCGATTTGACCAGCGCCTTCATCATGTTCGACATGATCCAGTCTCTCCAATGACTTTAAATAACACCGAGCTCGCGGCCGACCTCTGCAAACGTGGCGATGGCGCGCTCGACATCGGCTTTTGAATGCGCCGCCGACATTTGCGTGCGGATACGCGCCTGCCCCTTCGGAACGACAGGGAAGGAAAAGCCAATGACATAGACACCCTTTTTCAGCATCAGCGCTGCCATATCCTGCGCAAGCTTCGCATCGCCAAGCATGACCGGAATGATCGGATGGCCTTCGCCCGCGAGCGTGAAGCCAAGTTTCGTCATCTCCGAGCGGAAGAGATCGGCATTGTCGAAAAGACGCTGGCGCAATCCGTCGCCGTGCTCGATCAGATCGAAGATCTTGAGCGAAGCGCTGGCGATCACCGGCGCCAGAGTGTTGGAAAAGAGGTAGGGTCGGGAACGCTGTCGCAGCCAATCGACCACTTCCGCCTTGGCCGAAGTATATCCGCCGGAAGCGCCGCCGAGCGCCTTGCCGAGCGTACCGGTGATGATGTCGATCCGGCCTTCGACGCCGCAATGTTCAGCCGAGCCACGACCGTGCCGGCCGACGAAGCCGACCGCATGACTGTCGTCCACCATGACCAGCGCACCGTATTTCTCCGCGAGATCGCACACGCCCCGCAGATTGGCGATGATGCCGTCCATCGAGAAGACGCCGTCGGTTGCAATTAGCTTGAAACGGCAGCCTTCGGCCTTTTTCAGCTCTTCTTCCAACGCTGCCATGTCATTGTTCGCATAGCGAAAGCGCTTGGCCTTCGAGAGCCGGACGCCGTCGATGATCGAGGCATGGTTCAGCGCGTCGGATATGATCGCATCCTCTTCACTGAGCAGCGTCTCGAACAATCCGCCATTGGCGTCGAAGCAAGAAGAATAGAGGATCGTATCTTCCATTCCGAGGAAGGAAGAGATGCGCGCCTCGAGCTGCTTGTGCTCCTCCTGCGTACCACAGATGAAGCGCACAGAGGCCATGCCATAGCCATAGCGATCGAGCGCCTTCTTGGCGGCTTCCGCGAGCTCTTCATTGTCGGCGAGACCGAGATAGTTGTTGGCGCAGAAATTCAGCACCCGCTCGCCGCCGGCGACGACAATCTCGCCGGCCTGCTTGGACGTGATGACGCGCTCGGATTTATAGAGCCCCGCGGACTTCAGTCCGTCGAGTTCGGAGCGGAGATGGGAGAGAAAGCTGGAGGTCATTGGGTGGCCGCTTCTTTTTGATATTCCCGAATGCCTGTCGAGTATCACATCGGCGATATCTTGTCTTGCAAACAGCGCGACGAAAAACGCCTCTACAGTACTCGTTACGGCCGCAGACCCAGGCCGTCCGTATCAGTGCGCCTCAAGAGCGCTGGACGGCTATCAGGAGAAACATCGGGCGATCCAGCTCCTCCTCCCAGCCCGGATTTTGCAGCAATTGATCAGCAGTCGGGCGCCACTCCTCGACATGCCGGACGGTGAAGCCGGCGGCAATCAGGCTGTTCAAGGTGGTGCCGATCGTCCGGTGCTGCTTGACGACGCCCTTGGCGAGCCAGTCCGTCCTACGGCTTCCCTCGACCGAATAGTGGTCCAGGGGCCAGACCCTGCGACCTTGCCCGTCGATTGTCCATTCCGGATTGGACGGCGCCATATAGATCGGATGTTCGATCGTGAAGACAAAATCGGCCCCGGGCACGAGTGCGCGATGGATTGTCGCAACGAGCTTCCCGAAGTCTTCGATGTAGTGAAACGCCAGCGAGCTATAGGCGAAATCGAAAGCCTCCTCGGGCAAGCGCAGATGTTCGAGATCCGCAATCTCGTAGGCAACTGCCGCATCGGACGTCTCTGCCCTGGCTCTGGCGATCATATTCTCCGATATGTCCAGTCCCAGCACGCTAGCCGCGCCTTGCGCCATCGCGAAGCGGCAGAACCAGCCGAAGCCGCAACCGAGATCGACGATGCGCTTGCCGGAAAGATCAGGCAGCAGCGCCCGAATCGATTGCCATTCCGCTGCTCCATCCAGGCCATGCACCGAACGGCTGAGCTGGCTGTAACCTTCGAAAAATTCCGGCGTGTCGTAGATATTCTGGGCCATGACTGCATCCTTTCAGGCAGTCTTTATAGATCGCCCTTTCGCGACCTCAAGAGTCATGTGCGAGGATGATCTCCAGAAACGCATCGCCATAGCGCTCCAGCTTTGCCTGCCCGACTCCGGAAATGGAAAGCAGCTCCTTGCGGCTGCGCGGTCGTTCGGTGGCAAAGGCAATCAACGTCGCATCCGGGAAGACGACGTAAGGCGGAACGCTAAGGGATTTTGCAATCGACATCCGCTCGGCGCGCAAAGCCTCGAAGAGACCGGTATCGGCGCCTGAAAGACCGGATCGTCGCTCCACGCGCGCCGCCTTCTTCGTGCGGCGCTCGGAGTTGGGGCGGTCCTTACGGAAGAAAACCTCCCGCTCACGCTTGAAGACAGCACGGGCCTCCGGTTCCAGCTTCAATGCGCCGAAGGCATCGTGATCCACGCGGACCAGGCACATGGCAAGCAGTTGGCGAAAGACGGATTGCCAGTTGCGCGCAGGAATATCGCTGCCCGCGCCGAAGACCGGCATGGTCGTATGGCCGAAGCGTTCGGTCTTTTCGTTGACGTTGCCGACGAGCACGTCGATGACATGGCCCGTGCCAAAACGCTCGCCCGTCCGATAAACCGCCGCAAGCGCCTTGATGGCCGCTTCCGTGCCGTTCCACGTTTCGACGGGTTTCAGGCAGGTGTCGCAGCTACCGCAATTGCCCGAATGCGCTTCGCCGAAATGGCCAAGGATCGCCTGGCGGCGGCAGCTCGCCGTTTCGCAGATGGCAAGCAACGCATTGAGCTTCGAGCGCTCGATGCGCTTGATTTCCTCGGCAGCACCGCCTTCGTCGATCATGCGCCGGCGCTGGATGACATCCGCCATGCCGTAGGCCATCCAGACTTCGGAAGGCAGGCCGTCGCGTCCGGCCCGCCCGGTCTCCTGATAATAGGCCTCGACGGAACCGGGCAGATCGAGGTGGGCGACATACCGCACATTCGGCTTATCGATCCCCATGCCGAAGGCGACGGTCGCGACGAGGCAGAGTTCATCCTCCTTCAGGAAGGCATCCTGATTGGCGTCGCGCAAGGCCCTGTCCATGCCCGCGTGATAGGGCAGTGCCCGAATACCCTGCCCGCTCAGCCATTCGGCCGTATCCTCAACTTTGGCCCGCGACAGGCAATAGACAATGCCGCTATTGCCCTTGTGCCCGGATAGGAAACGGAGCAGTTGCTGACGCGGCTGATCGCGTTCGACGATTTCATAGCTAATGTTCGGTCGGTCGAAGCTGGTCGTGAAAACCCTGGCATCGTTCAGCGCCAGCCGCTCTATGATGTCGTCTCGCGTGTGCGGATCGGCCGTCGCCGTCAGTGCGATGCGGGGCACCCCCGGATAGTATTCGGCAAGCTTGCCGAGTTCGCGATATTCCGGCCTGAAATCATGCCCCCACTGGGAAACACAATGGGCCTCGTCGATGGCAAAGAGGGCGATTGTCGCGTTGCCGATCATATCGCGAAAACCATCCATCAGGATACGTTCGGGGGTTACATAGAGCAGATCGAGCGCGCCCCGGGAAAGCGCGCGGCGAACCTCGATTGCCTCCTCACGCGACAGCGAGGAATTCAGGGCCGCCGCCCGGATGCCGAGTTGCTTCAAGGCCTCGACCTGATCGCGCATCAGTGCGATGAGCGGAGAGACGACAATGCCGACGCCGCCCCGGCAAAGGGCCGGTATCTGGAAGCAGAGCGATTTGCCGGCACCGGTCGGAAACAGCACGACCGCATCACCGCCGGAAACGACGTGATCGACGACGTCCTGCTGCTTTCCGCGAAAAGCCGGATAGCCGTAGACTTGTTTCAGGATATTGAGAGGATCCTTTGAAGCGGAAGGATCGCCAAAGAGGGCGTTTTCGACCGAAAAACTCCGATCATCTCTGCTCGATTGTGACATCCTGCCCTTTCCGTCGGAATCGCCAGGACATCGTCATCGTTAGCAGCAGGATTGCAAGACCTCGACCGACAATTCCGCCCAAATCAGTTGACTGCAACCCGTTACGAGCTTACCGCCGCCCCCTTTACACGACCGGACAATACGCCGAAGCCGTCGATGATCGCCTCCTGATTTTCAAGGCGCAGGCCTTCCAGATGCACCTCCTGCAGGGCCCGCATGAGTTGCTCGATCCGTTCGCCGTCACCGGCTTCCGTCGCGTCGGCAATCTCCCGTTCGAGCTCGATCTTCTGCCAGCGAAGCGCCTTTGAGCGCTTGTGAAGAGCCAGCGCCTGTCGGTAACCTTCGCGCGCGTCCTCGGTGGCGGCTTGCTCCGTCGCCGTCCAGAGACGGGCATTGCGGACCTGCTGCTCAAGATTCTTGAGAAGGACCCCAAACCCCTGCCCCTCCAGCAGCTCCAGAAGCTGGTCGCGGGAGACTTGCGGACCGGCCGCCGCGGCCAGCATGACCGACCACAGCCGCTGAAGCTCGCGGCTTTCATATTCGATGACGGCGATTTCGTCATACTCATCCCGCAGGAGCTGCGGGTGGTTGACGACCGTGAGCGCAAGTACGCTTTCGCGCAGCGCCGGAAGATCCTGAGGACCGCGCACGAGGGCGGATCGCGCGAGCCGATCGGAAACGCCGCCTCCCAGCCCCGCCCCCTGCGGCCCCCGTCCCTGGTTCGTTTGCCGGCCAAAAGACCGGCCGCCGCGCTCGAAGCCACGACGTTCGCCATTCCTGTTCTGGAAGTGCGGCTGGAAAAAAGCGTTCAGCCGGTCGCGCATGTCCTGTTGGTAATGACGGCGCACATTCTCATCCGCAATGACAGCAACCAGCTGCTTCAGACGCGCTTCCAGTTCTGCACGGCTTTCCGGCGTATCGAATTTGCCAGTATTTATCTCGCGGCTCCAGATCATTTCCGCTAGCGGACGGGCTTGCGCCAGCACCCTGTCGAAAGGTGCTCGCCCCTCCTGGCGGACAAGATCGTCTGGATCCTTGCCATCAGGCAGCAATGCAAAACGCACCGAACGACCCGGTTTCAAATGCGGCAATGCCAGGTCCGCGGCTCGGTTGGCGGCCCGGATGCCGGCCCCGTCACCATCGAAGCAAAGCGTTGGCTGCGGCGTCATCTTCCAGAGCAGATCGAGCTGGTTTTCCGTAAGCGCCGTGCCGAGTGGCGCGACCGCATTTTCCACGCCGGCCTGGTGCAGCGCGATCACGTCCATATAGCCTTCGACGGCAATAATCGTCCCCGCGGCACCTTCTTCATGCCCAGTGCTGCCAGTGCGACCTGCTCCCTGCGCAGCCCGACGCGCGCGAGCGAAATTGTAGAGGACATTGCCCTTGTGAAAGAGCTCGGTCTCGTTGGAGTTGAGATACTTCGCCGGCGCATCGGGTGACAGCGCACGGCCGCCAAAGGCGATGACCTTCTCCCGTGAGGACAGGATCGGGAACATGATGCGGTCCCGGAACCGATCGTAGGATACGGGAACATCCGGACCGTGCACGACGAGGCCGCAGGCCTCGATCTGCTCCTTGGCAATTCCCTTGCCGGCCAAATATTCCTTGAGCGCGTTGCGGCTGTCGGGCGCGTAACCGAGACGGAAGGTCTCGATTGTGCGGCCCGTCAGGCCTCGGTCGCGAAGATAGGCGCGCGCCTTGGCGCCGCTCGCAGTCTGGAGTTGATCCTGAAAGAAGCGCGTCGCGAGCTCCATGACGTCGAACAGCGAAGTGCGCTCTTTCTCTCGCCTCTCGGCAACCGGATCGGATTGAGGCATGGCGACGCCCGCCATGTCGGCGATCTGCTGCACTGCCTCCGGGAAACTCAGTCCTTCGAGATCCGTCAAAAAGCGGAAATGATCGCCGGTCACACCGCAACCGAAGCAATGATAGCGACCCTTGCGGTCCTCGCAGTGAAAACTCGGTGATTTCTCGCCGTGAAACGGGCAGCAGGCCCAGTAATCGCCGCGTGACGTATTGGTCTTCTTGCGGTCCCAGGTGACACGACGGCCGATCACGTCCGAAATCGGAACGCGGTCACGGATCTCGTCGAGAAACGAATTGGAAAAGCGCATGAATACCTCTGCTATCCTCTCCATATACGCAGGAAAGGAACTCCTGGCCACGAAACTTGTCGATTGAGCCCGCTATTCACAGGGGCATTGCAGATAACGATTGTCAAAGGGCAGATTGCCCTGCTTTCGAGGCGAACCGAGCTTCCTGGCGAGACCGAGTCAGCTGAAGCCGCGCAAGTCTGTTACTGATGGTGGCACATTTGCGGCATCCCGAAATCACGAATTATTATATTTTTGTAATTTGAAAATGCTACGGCAGCGCAATATGGTTTTCTCAACAGACGATCCCCTGGCAAGGCACCATCCCTACCCCCGGCGCCGCCTTGCAAGGGTGCCTTTGCAACAAACCGTGCGATTTGGGCTCGGCCCTGCGTCATCGTTCGGAGCAAAGTGCAAGAAGGCAGGAGTGCCCCCAACTCCTGCCTTCTTTATTTTTTCCGGCACAGTTGTATTTTCATAACGCCCTGCGCTAACCGCAACAGGACAGCGGTCCTGTCAGCCGATGTATTGACAGCCTATATTTTCCCAGTAATGAATTTTGTCTTATTCGGACGAAAATATAATGCCTTTAGCCGCAAAAGATCTCAGAAACAGCCGCAGTTTTTTCGTGACATTTCTACGCGGCGCGCAAGAACTGATCGCCATCTACCGTGAAAGTCCACGCATTGGCTCCATTTTCGCGGCTCAGCAACGATGGCTGATGGCGCATGCGGGCTTCGCGCTCTATTACGGTTATCCGGACGATCCGCGCTCGGGGCTTTATTCCGAGCGCTTTGCGGAATTCGTCCTTAAACACCGGATTGCAAGCCGAAATACGGGAGCTGCCTTCCTCCAGGAAATGCTGGCCTATCGTTTCGTGCGTCCGATGCCCAATCCACCGGATCGCCGGACGCGCCTCCTCGAGCCAAGCGAAACCGCCGTCGAGTATTTTCACAAATGGCTTCATCTGCATCTTTTGCTTCTCGATGGCCTCGACCAGGGGCACAGGGCTGAGACGTTAGCGGCCAGTCCAGCAACATTCGGCATAATGCAGCCACTGATTGCAAAAGAGATCATCGACAGCGATGCCATCAGGAATCCGGGCGCCGCGTTCAATCTCTTCAACTGGGCCAACTCCGGGGGCCTCGTCATGGACTACCTGATGTCCCGGATCGACCCATCAGAACCCGAGCTGCACGATAGGAGGATCGTTATCGGTCCGATTTCCATGCGGGAGATTAGCGACGGGTTCATGATTTCCAATACGCACCTGAAACGGCTGATAAGCCAGGCAGTCGGCATGGGAAGCCTGGGCTGGATGGAAACGGCCGGCAAAAGCAACCTTTGGATATCCGGTGATTTCGTCGCGGAATATTGGAGCTATCAGGCGGAAAAATTCGCCGTCGTTGACGCCGTGGCCGAAGCGGTATTGGGAACACCGTACCAGCAGGCTGCGGGACCGGCCTTTTAGGCAGTTCGTAGGAGGTGACAAGCGGCTCCGCAGTTCCGATGGAAGCCGAGCCGCTCTAATAAGGTCGGTCTTCGACCTTTACTTCAACAACTCCTTGAGCACAGCGGAAGCCTTGGCGAAATCCATCTGACCCGGATAGCGTTCCTTAAGCACAGCCATGCATTTGCCCATGTCACGCAGGCCCTGCGCTCCGATTTCGGAAATAACGGCCGCACAGAGCTCGCGGACTTTCTCTTCCGGAATCTGCTCCGGCATGAAGCTCTGGATGACGGTAATCTCCGCCCGCTCCTGCTCCGCCAGTTCGGAGCGTTTCGCCTCGTCGTAGATCTTTGCCGATTCCTCGCGCTGCTTGATCATCTTGGCAAGTATCTGCATGATCTCATCGTCGCTGGCAGGTTCCTTGCCAGTGCCGCGATTGGCAATATCGCGATCCTTGATGGCCGCCTGTATCAGCCGGATGGTCGAAAGCTTGGTCGTTTCCTTGGCTTTCAAGGCACCCTTGAGGGCATTGGCGAGCGTATCACGCATCATCTTCTTTACTCCTAATGAAATCGAGCGGATTCAGGTCCCAGCCGTCCTTCGCCTGAACAGGTGTCATAAACCAGCAGGATCGGAACAATCAAACAAATGATGCTGTTCCCGGCCTTGTACGGCCAGGAATCGATTGCGAATTCACAAGCTATAGATTGACCGCAGGATCGGCTTTGGCTATTTACCGACACCTGCACGAAATTCGACATCAGGTCCCGAACCGCGACATTTGTCGCGCGCTCTCGTCTGCGACATAAATGGCCGGCGCCATCGCCCTTTTCAAGGCGGAGAGCTGCGGCCGGAAACAGGATGAATATGACCGCAACAGCTCCTTGGACGACAGACAAACCGACTGCCATGCTCGTTCTGGCCGACGGCACAGTGATCGAAGGAAAGGGTATCGGCGCGACTGGCAAGGTCCAGGCCGAAGTTTGCTTCAACACCGCTCTCACCGGCTACGAGGAAATCCTGACCGATCCCTCCTATCTCGGCCAGATCGTCACCTTTACCTTCCCCCACATCGGCAATATCGGAACGAATGAGGAAGACATCGAGGACCTTACACCCGCAGCCCGCCACGGCGCGGTCGGCGTCATCTTCAAAGCCGACATCAGCGATCCCTCGAACTATCGCGCCGCAAAGCATCTCGACCAGTGGCTGAAGGCACGCGGCATCATCGGCATGTGCGGGATCGACACCCGCGCCCTCACCGCCTGGATCCGCGAAAACGGCATGCCGAATGCCGTCATCGCCCATGACCCTTCGGGCGTCTTCGATCTTGATGTGCTGAAGGCGGAAGCCCGGGCATGGAGTGGATTGGAGGGACTGGACCTCGCCAAGGTCGCTTCGTCGGGCCAGTCGTCGCAGTGGACACAAACACCCTGGATCTGGAACGAGGGTTATGGCGAGCTCGATCCCGAAAATGCCAAGTTCCACGTCGTCTGCCTCGACTACGGCGTGAAGCGCAATATCCTGCGCCTCTTCGCCGGGCTCGACTGCAAGGTCACTGTGCTGCCTGCCACGGCGAGCACGGAAGACGTCCTCGGCCTGAAGCCCGATGGCATCTTCCTGTCGAACGGCCCCGGTGATCCCGCCGCGACCGGCGAATATGCCGTGCCGGTTATCAAGGATCTCATCAAGACGGATATCCCCGTCTTCGGCATCTGCCTCGGACATCAAATGCTGGGTCTCGCTCTCGGGGCGAAGACGGCCAAGATGCACCAGGGCCATCATGGCGCCAATCATCCGGTGAAGGACCACACGACCGGCAAGGTCGAGATCGTCTCGATGAACCACGGCTTCGCGGTCGACACGAACTCCTTGCCGGAAGGCGTTGAGGAAACTCATGTTTCGCTCTTCGACGGCTCGAACTGCGGTCTACGGGTCGTCGGAAAGCCCGTCTTCTCCGTTCAGCATCATCCGGAAGCTTCTCCTGGCCCCCAGGACAGCCACTATCTCTTCCGCCGCTTCATCAATCTGGTGCGCGAGAAGAAGGGCGAACCGGCTTTGGCGGAACGCTGAGTTAGCCAATTCGTCACTAGACGAGCCCCGGCTTCGACGCAGTCGGGGCTTTGTTTTTGTGGCACAACTTGAGAAATTTAAGCTTGACCTCAACCTAACTTGAGGAAGTAGACCGGTCGTCGTCAAAGGAAGCACACGATAAGGTTTTGAGAATGAGAGAAAGCATCTACAGGCTGGATAGATTTGCCGTCCCGGCTGCCGCGCGCGACGAATTTCTGCTGAACGTCCGCAGGACGCATGAGATACTAAAAGATCAGCCGGGTTTCATCTGGGACGCCATACTCGAACAGGATGCCGGAACAGGCGAATTCAATTTTGTCACCATCGCCGAATGGGAAAACGAGACTCATATCCGAGCAGCAAAGGCAGTGGTTGCAGAGGTGCACCGGAAAGCAGCCTTCAATCCGCAGGAGATGTTCGCCCGGCTCGGCATCACGGCTGACATCGCCAATTACAAATACGCTGAGTGAATGGCGGCGCGGCCTGCCGGACGCGCACCGCCCTACTCAGCCACCTCCTCGCGGCGGACGAGCACATAGAAGCGCCCGCAAAGCATGACCGCCGCCGCGGCAAGGCCGACGAGAAATCCGAACCAGATGCCGACGCCGCCAAAGCCGAGCGGAAAGGCAAAAGCCCAGGCGAGGAAGAAGCCGATCGGCCAATACGCAATCAGCGCCATGATCATCGGCACACGCGCATCCTTGAGGCCGCGCAACAGACCGTTGGCGATCGCCTGCAGGCCGTCGACAAGCTGAAACAATCCTGCCACGACGATGAGTGGCCCGGCATAGGCCAGCACCTGTGGTGCATCGGCCGAGGTCACGTCGAGGAACCAGCCTGCCAGGAATATGGGCATGACGGCAAAGAGAACGCTTCCGATGCTTGCAATCACGCAGGAAATGATCAGAACGGCGATGGAGGCACGTACCAGACCCTGATGATCACCCTGTCCATGGGCGACGCCGACGCGAACCGTCGCCGCTTGCGAGAGCCCAAGCGGAATCATGAAGGCGATCGACGCCCATTGCAGCGCGATACCATGCGCCGCGAGTTCGATCGTGCCGATCTGTCCCATCAGCAGCGAGGCGGCCGTGAAAAGGCTGACCTCCGCCAGCACGGTGACGCTGATCGGCAGGCCCAGTCGTACCACCTCCCAGAATGCATGCCAGTCCGGCTTCCAAAAGCGCACGAAGATCTCGTATTTGCGCGTCTCCTCCCTCGACTGCACATAGGCGACGATGAAGATGAAGCCGGCCGTCTGCACTGCGACCGAAACGATTGCCGCTCCCTCCAGACCAAGCGCCGGCAGGCCGAAATGACCGAGCACGAGCGCATAGGCGAAAAGCGCATTCATGACGAGCATCGCAAGCGTGACATAGAGAATGACGCCTGCCCTGCCGATCGCACTGACGAGGGCGCGCAGCACGTTGTAGAGAAGGCCCGGCAGCACCGCGAAATGGCCGATCATAATATAGCCGTGCGCAAGCCGCGCCACCTCCGGCTTCTGGCCCGCAGCAAGCAGGATCTCCTCCGAATGCAGGAAGGCCGGCAGCATCAACACCCAATAGGCAATGACCACCCAGAGGCCCATGCGCAGCGAACGGCGCACTGTGACGACGTCTCCTCGCCCATAGGCCTGAGCCACCATCGGGATGACGGCGATCGCGAAGCCCGAGCCGAAGACCAGAATCGTGAAGAGGAACTGCGCCGACAGCACCATGGCGGCCAGCCGTTCGGCCCCAAGCCGACCAACGATCATGACGTCTGTGGTGTTAATGCCGAGCTGCGCCAGTTGCGCACCAATCAGGGGGATGCCGAGCGCCAGCGTGGCGCGGAAATGCGCGGACCAGGAATTGTCGGTTTTACGCGCATACCTATGCGCGTCGATCGGCGTATCCATGTCGATGTTCCCGTCTTGGTCTTGTTCAGGCGCAAGAATGCACGCAAAGATAATCCGGCCTTAGATCAATTGCCCGCAGGGAGCCATCCCAAAATGGGCAAATGATGAAAAATTCATCATCGCATCACAAAATCTGATCGTTCAACCGACGGCACCGTAAGCCTCCCCAGCCCTTCGCGGCCGTACGCGCCACACAAATACGCAGGTTGCCAGAAGGATGAAGGCGGCGGCCAAGAGATAAGGGGCTCCCGCGAAAGTAACGGGCGCGTCCTCACGCGTGAAATAGCTGAACATCCGTGTGAAGATCAGTGGTCCGACGATCGTGGTAATGCTGGTAAGGCTCGTCAGGGCCCCCTGAAGCTCGCCCTGCGCGGAGGGCGGCACCTTGCCCGCGGCGATGCTGCGCAGCGGAGCATCCGCCACGTTCTCGATCGTGGTCGCGATGATCACGACATAGACGACCCAGCCCTCCCAGGCAAAGGCATATCCCGTCAGACCGGCACAGGAAAAACAAAGACCGAGAACGGCTGTCTTCCATTCGCCCAGGACCGCGACGATCCGCGGCAGGGCAAACGCCATGACGAGCGCGGCGCAAATCCCGAAAAGACCGAGCGAGAGACCGATCTGGCCTTCACTCCAGCCGTAGCGATAGACGGAAACGAAGGACCACACCGCCGGATAAACCGCATGCGCGAGCCAATAGAGGAACAGGACGAGACAGACCCAGCCGATACCCGGATAGTTGCGCATCTGCTGCAGCGTTCCTAGCGGATTGGCGCGTTTCCATTCGAAGAACCGCCGATTCTTCGCCTCCAGCGTTTCCGGAAGCAGAAAGCAGGCAGCGATGAAATTGACGAAGGAAAGGAGGGCTGCGCCAAAGAAGGGAACGCGCGGACCGAACTCACCGAGAAACCCGCCGATTACAGGCCCGAGCGTAAAGCCGACGCCGAAGGCGATGCCGATAAGCCCGAAATTCTTGGCGCGATTTTCATCATTGCTGATGTCGGCGATATAGGCCGAACAGGTGGCAAAGCTGCCGCCGCTGATCCCGGCCAGAATGCGGCCGACGAAGAGCATCCAGAAACTGGTCGCAATTGCGCAAATGAAATTGTCGATGGCGAAGGTTAGCACCGAGGCAAGCAGGATCGGACGGCGCCCGAACCGGTCGCTGAGATTGCCGAGCAGCGGCGCAAACAGGAACTGCATGCCGGAATAGACCAGCAGCAGCCACCCGCCGTCGACGGCCGCCTCGCTGATGCTGCCGCCCGTCAGTTCCTCCAGATAGACCGGCAAGACGGGCATGATGATCGCAATCCCGATAATATCGAGAAACAGGATCATGAAGACGAGAAACAGGCCACGACGAACGAATTTGGGATCGAGCATGAGCGAACTTTCTTCTGTTGTCGTTCCTCAAAAGACGAACAGGTCGCCGGGTGGTTTGCATAAACGATTGCAAATACAGAAACAATCCGTGAACATCACAAAGCTTTTGATGGGTCAAACCAGTAAAATTGATGAGAGCCTCGACCGTCTTAATGCATGTCGCGCAAAATTGTGCAGCGGTTTTGCGGCGAAAACAGCATGAAACAACAAGCTAAAGCCTGTCGCGTGAACCTACCTTTACGCGATAGGCTTTAGCTCGAACGTCGCTCAGTCTTCAGGAAATCGACAAAGGCGCGCAAAGGCGACGGCATGTGGCGACGGCTGGCATAATAGAGAAACGGACCGGAGAATTCGGTTTCCCATTCGCAGAGTATGGGCACAAGATCCCCTCTCGCTATCGGCGGCGCCAGGAACTCCGAAAAAGTGCGGATGACGCCGAGACCTGCGACCGCTGCGAAATTCTCGATCTCGGGGGCATTTGCGAGAAGCGATCCGTTTGGAGAAATCACGACAGTCTCACCCTTTCGTTCGAATTCCCAGGCGAGCGTCGTGCCACTCAAGAAACGGTGGCGGATGCAGTTGTGATCCAGCAGATCCTTCGGATGTTGCGGAACACCATTGGCTTCCAAATATGCGGGTGAAGCGGCCGTGACATAGCGCTGAGTGCGAGGGCCAATCGGCACGGCGATCATATCCCGCTCCAGCCGCTCCTCATATCGGATCCCCGCATCGAAGCCGGCTGCGAGCACGTCGATGAAACTATCCTCCGCGACGATTTCCAAGGTCACCTGCGGATGAAGCTTCAGGAACCGGCTGGCCATGTCGGGAAGGAAGGTGATTGCTGCGACGGTTGTCACGTTGAGCCGGAGCGTGCCCGCGGGGCTGTCACGAAAACTGTCGAGCTGTCCGAGCGCCGCTGCCACTTCACCAAGTGCCGGTGAGAGCCGCTCCAGAAGCCGCTCACCTGCCTCCGTCACCGTGACGCTCCGCGTTGTCCGGTTAAGAAGCCGAACGCCAACCTTCTCTTCCAATCGTCTCAACGCCTCACTCAGCGACGAAGCGGAAACGCCGCGCTTGCGGGCTGCCGCGCGAAAACTGCGCTCTCGCGCAACGGCAGTGAAGGCATCGAGATCACTCAAGGGCAAATCATTCATTGTACATAATTCCGCACGGCTCGTTCGACAGCATCCCGATTATTGCACAGTTGCCTTTGCGATAAAACCTGTACCGGGGGACGCGATTGGGCGTCGCCGAAGGAGAAGACAGATGCAAACCTATCGATTGGGAAAGACTGGGCCGGAAGTTTCGGCCATTGGGCTTGGTTGCATGGGCATGTCCGGCATGTACGGTCCTTCAGACCGGGCGGAAAGCATAGCCACCATTCATGCTGCGCTCGATGCCGGCGTCAACCTGCTCGACACCGGTGATTTCTATGGCATGGGTCACAACGAGATGCTGATCGGCGAAGCCCTGAAAGGACGTCGGCGCGAGGAGGCCATCATCAGCGTCAAGTTCGGCGGCCTGCGGGATCCCGCAGCCGGCTGGATCGGCTTCGACGCACGTCCGGCTGCAGTGAAGAACTTCCTTGCCTACAGCCTGCAGCGTCTTGGCGTCGACTATATCGACATCTACCGCCCGGCGCGCCTCGATCCGGCTGTACCGATCGAGGAAACGGTCGGCGCAATCGCTGACTTGGTCAAAGCCGGCTATGTCCGTCATATCGGTTTGTCTGAGGTTGGCGCCGACACGATCCGTCGCGCAGCCGCCGTCCATCCGATCGTCGATCTGCAGATCGAGTATTCGCTGATCTCGCGCGGTATCGAGGACAAGATCCTTCCGGTCT
Source organism: Sinorhizobium sp. CB7 (assembly GCF_041357635.1). Classification (NCBI taxonomy): domain Bacteria; kingdom Pseudomonadati; phylum Pseudomonadota; class Alphaproteobacteria; order Hyphomicrobiales; family Rhizobiaceae; genus Sinorhizobium; species Sinorhizobium sp. CB7. The sequence continues at coordinate 30,906 of NZ_JAULLL010000002.1, read as the reverse complement.
GCCGGCAACTGGGCATCTCGATCACCGCTTATGGTGTCCTTTCGCGCGGCCTCATCAGCGGCCATTGGCAGAAGGGTGCGGCCGGCGCCGGCGATTTCCGTGCCGGCAGCCCTCGTTTCCAGGAAGGCAATGTCGAAAAGAACCTCGCGCTGGTCGAGGCGCTGCGGAGCGTCGCCGACGCGAAGGGCGTAACAGTCGCTCAGATCGCCATCGCCTGGGTGGCAGCCCAGGGCAACGATATCGTCCCCGTTATCGGCGCCCGTCGTCGGGATCGGCTGGCTGAGGCGCTCGGTTCACAGGCGGTCACGTTTTCGGCGGAGGACTTCACCGCAATCGAGCGCGCCGTCCCGAAAGGCGCGGCTGCCGGCGCCCGTTACGCCGAAGCCGCACTTGCGCATCTGGACAGCGAGAAATAAGCAAGGTCAACCAACAAGCACCTTCGCCCATATCGGGCGAAGGTCGTTCCTATCCTGAGCCTTACACCGGATTGGAAAATGTATCGCAGGCTCTCATCTCGCCCGTGTCGAAGCCGCGCTTGAACCATTGGACGCGCTGGGCAGACGTGCCGTGATTGAAGCTCTCCGGGACCACATAACCCTGGCTGCGTTTCTGCAGCGTGTCGTCGCCGATCTGCTTGGCGGCGTTCAGCGCCTCCTCCAGGTCTCCGGAATCGAGAATGCCCTTCTGCTGGGTAAACTTGCCCCAGATGCCGGCAAAGCAGTCGGCCTGAAGCTCGACGCGCACGGACATCTTGTTGGCATCGACCTCGCTCATCGACTGGCGCATCTGGTTGAACTTCGGCAGGATGCCGAGCAGGTTCTGGACATGATGTCCAACTTCGTGGGCAACGACATAGGCTTCCGCGAAGTCGCCGGAAGCTCCAAATCGCTCGCTCAATTCCTGGAAAAAGTCCGTATCGAGATAGACCTTGCGGTCGCCTGGGCAATAGAATGGCCCGGATGCGGCTGACGCGAAGCCGCAGGCCGATCGTGTCTGACCGGAGAAGAGAACGAGCGTCGGCTCCTGATAGGTGCCGCCTTCCGCTTGGAAGATGCCGTGCCAGGTATCCTCGGTCTCAGCCAGCACCGTGCGAACGAAGGCCGTCATTTCGTCATTGGCGGAAGTGCCGTCGGTCGACTGGCTCTGCTCGTAACCCGGGCCGCTCGTGCTGCCGGTATCCAGCACCTGCAGGAGATCGATGCCCATCGCCTTGAAGATCAGATAGATGACGACGAGGAAAATGATTGTGCCGATGCTGAGCCCCCCGCCCGCCCGGCGCATCCCACCGCCGCCCGTCGGAAAGCTGAATCCACCGCCTCTATCGATGCCTCCGGACTCGCCGCGGCGATCCTCGATATTGCTGGACTGACGCCGTCCTCTCCACTCCATCTAGCGATCCCCTGGCTCTACTAAAATGCCGTAGCAAATTCTTATATATCCAGCAGCGCGAGAAATTCCAGTCATTTGACGCGCTGCGCGCGACCATGCATCGAGTGCCCGAAATGGCTTTCACCGGGACAATCGGATCAGTTGAACCGATGCGGATATTGTGTGCAGTCGGTTCGGCTAAACGGCTGTGCGCGCCAGCGGAAATCCGTTTTTCCGGCGCCGTCGAATTCTTGTCGATTCCGGCATTTATGGGGTTCCGTTTGCAAAAACATTTGCCTATAAGCCGCTTCTAGCCTGAAAAGACCATCGTTGCGTACGCCCCGGCCGGTGACCTCCCACCCTGGCCGGTTTTTCGCGCAGCCAAAATTGGATGAGAACCCATGCCGAAGCGCCAAGACATCAAATCGATCCTAATCATCGGTGCGGGACCGATCGTCATTGGCCAGGCTTGCGAATTCGACTACTCCGGTACCCAGGCCTGCAAGGCCCTGAAAGAGGAAGGTTACCGCGTCATCCTCGTCAATTCCAACCCCGCGACGATCATGACCGATCCAGGCCTGGCGGACGCAACCTATGTCGAGCCGATCACACCGGAGGTCGTCGCCAAGATCATCGCCAAGGAGCGGCCGGACGCGCTGTTGCCGACCATGGGTGGCCAGACGGCGCTTAACACTGCACTCTCGCTCCGCCGCATGGGTGTGCTCGACCGCTACAATGTCGAGATGATCGGCGCCAAGCCCGAGGCGATCGACAAGGCGGAGGACCGCGCTCTCTTCCGCGAAGCCATGGCAAAGATCGGCCTTGAGACACCCCGCTCGATGCTCGCCAATGCCACCGACATCAAGGATCTCGACCGCAAGACGCATGAGGCCGAGCGCAACGCGCTCAAGGAATCCCTCTCCGGCCCTGAACTCGACAGCGCGCTCGACGAGTTAGAAAACCAGTGGAACCTCGGCGAGAGCGACCGCAAGCAGCGCTACATGAGCCATGCCATGGCAATCGCCGCGCAGGCGCTTGACCATGTCGGCTTGCCCGCCATCATTCGCCCGTCCTTCACGCTCGGCGGCACCGGCGGCGGCATCGCCTACAACCGCTCGGAATTCTTCGAGATCGTCGGCGGGGGGCTAGACGCTTCGCCGACCACCGAAGTGCTGATCGAGGAATCGGTACTCGGCTGGAAGGAATTCGAGATGGAGGTCGTCCGCGACAAGGCGGACAACTGCATCATCATCTGCTCGATCGAAAACATCGATCCAATGGGCGTCCATACCGGTGACTCGATCACGGTTGCCCCGGCATTGACGCTCACCGACAAGGAATACCAGATCATGCGCAACGCCTCGATCGCGGTGTTGCGTGAGATCGGCGTAGAGACGGGCGGCTCGAACGTGCAATTCGCCGTCAATCCGAAGGACGGTCGCCTTGTTGTCATCGAAATGAACCCGCGCGTCTCGCGCTCGTCGGCTCTCGCGTCGAAAGCGACAGGGTTTCCGATCGCCAAGGTCGCCGCCAAGCTGGCGATCGGCTACACGCTTGATGAGCTGGAGAACGATATTACCGGCGGCGCGACCCCTGCCTCCTTCGAGCCGTCCATTGACTATGTCGTCACGAAGATCCCGCGCTTCGCCTTCGAGAAGTTTCCGGGCGCCTCGCCGGTGTTGACCACGGCCATGAAATCGGTTGGCGAGGTCATGGCGATCGGCCGCACCTTCGCTGAATCGCTGCAGAAGGCATTGCGCGGTCTCGAAACCGGCTTGACCGGCCTCGACGAGATTGAAATCCCCGATTTCGATGAAAACGGCGACGGCAAGAACGCCATCCGCGCCGCAATCGGCACGCCGACCCCGGACCGGTTGCGTATGGTCGCCCAGGCGCTGCGCCTTGGCATGAGCGAGGAAGAAGTCCACGAGGGTTGCAAGATCGACCCCTGGTTCATTGCGCAGCTGAAGAACATCATCGACATGGAAGCCCGCATCCGCGAGCACGGTCTACCCACAGATCCCGCCAATCTGCGCATGCTGAAGGCGATGGGCTTTTCCGATGCGCGTCTTGCAACGCTGACGGGCAAGCGGCCGAAGGAAGTCGCCGAACTGCGCAACAGCCTCAATGTGCGCCCCGTTTTCAAGCGCATCGACACCTGCGCCGCCGAATTTGCCTCACCGACCGCCTATATGTACTCGACCTACGAGACGCCCTTCGTCGGCGCCGCACGCTCGGAAGCTCTGGTCTCCGACCGCAAGAAGGTTGTCATCCTCGGTGGTGGTCCGAACCGGATCGGCCAGGGCATCGAGTTTGATTATTGCTGCTGCCACGCGGCCTTCGCGCTGAAGGACGCCGGCTATGAAGCGATCATGATCAACTGCAATCCGGAGACGGTTTCGACCGACTACGACACATCCGATCGCCTCTACTTCGAGCCGCTAACGGCCGAGGACGTCATCGAGATCCTGAAGACCGAACAGGAGAACGGCGAACTTGTCGGCGTCATTGTCCAGTTTGGCGGGCAGACGCCGCTGAAGCTTGCCGAAGCGCTGGAAAAGAACGGGATCCCGATCCTTGGCACGGCGCCGGACGCAATCGATCTTGCCGAAGACCGCGACCGCTTCCAGAAGCTTCTGATGAAGCTCGATCTCAACCAGCCGAACAACGGTATCGCCTATTCCGTCGAGCAGGCTCGTCTCGTCGCCGCCGAAATCGGCTTCCCGCTGGTCGTGCGCCCCTCCTATGTCCTGGGCGGCCGCGCCATGCAGATCATCCATTCTGAAAGCATGCTGCAGACCTACCTGCTCGACACCGTGCCGGAACTGGTGCCGGAAGACATCAAGCAGCGCTATCCGAACGACAAGACCGGCCAGATCAACACGCTGCTCGGCAAGAATCCGTTGCTCTTCGACAGCTACCTGACCAACGCTATCGAAGTCGACGTCGACTGCCTCTGCGACGGCAACGATGTCTATGTCGCAGGTATCATGGAGCATATCGAGGAGGCCGGGATCCATTCCGGCGATTCGGCCTGCTCGCTGCCGCCACGCTCGCTGCCCGTCGATCTGCTTGATGAACTGGAGCGTCAGGCGAAAGCCATGGCGAAGGCGCTCAATGTCGGCGGTCTCATGAACGTGCAGTTCGCGATCAAGGACGGCACGGTCTACGTGCTCGAAGTCAACCCGCGCGCCTCGCGTACCGTGCCCTTCGTCGCCAAGACCATCGGCGCGCCGATCGCCAAGATCGCCGCCCGCGTGATGGCCGGCGAAAAGCTGGACGCCACGTTCGCCGCCTATGGCGCCAAGCCGGATCCCCGCGGGCTGAAGCACATCGCTGTCAAGGAAGCCGTCTTCCCCTTCGCCCGCTTCCCCGGCGTCGATACACTGCTTGGGCCGGAAATGCGCTCGACCGGCGAAGTTATCGGCCTCGATACCGATTTTGCCCTCGCCTTTGCCAAGTCGCAGCTCGGCGCAGGCGTCGAGCTGCCGCGCGACGGCACCGTTTTCGTCTCGGTGCGCGATGAAGACAAGCCGCGTGTGCTGCCGGCAATCCGCATGCTGACCGATCTCGGCTTCAAGGTACTGGCAACGGGCGGCACCGCACGCTTTCTCGGTGAAAACGGCATCGCCGCAACCAAGATCAACAAGGTTCTCGAAGGCCGTCCTCATATCGAGGATGCCATCCGCAACCGTCAGGTCCAGCTTGTCATCAACACAACAGACGGCAACAAGGCGATCTCGGACTCGAAATCGCTGCGACGGGCGACGCTGATGCAGAAGGTGCCCTACTACACCACGATGGCCGGCGCCGAAGCCGCTGCCCAGGCAATCAGGGCACTGAAAGCCGGCAATCTCGAAGTGCGGCCGCTGCAGAGCTATTTCTGAGAGACAGGCAATTCATTTTATGAACCTGATGACCGGACGGCAACGTCCGGCCATTGGCTCCGTTCCGATTTGCGGAGCCGCGCATAGCGCGCTCACATATAGACGCTGACGAATTTCCAGAACCAGATGACGGCTGCAATCACCGCGCCCCACATCGCCAGCGATATCAGCACGGACAAAATCAGGTATTTCAGCCGCTTTGTCATCCTACGAATCCTCTGTGGGACTTCAATCGCAGCGGAATTTAGTCAACGGCCGAAGGATGTCTTTTTTACCGCTCATTAAAGTTAGTGCTTTGTAAAGATTGCCGAAGCTGTGGCGGAATTTGGTCTCCTTCCGATACAAACTGTATCAGGACAGGACGGCGTCAATAGGTAGCAGGTGTGGAAAACGAAGCCTTCTCGTTGCACACCGGTCCATCTTGCGACGACTTCCACCGGTGTGCGGCACGACAGCGGTTTTCGTTCGCAAAGCGAATCTTGCCTGCCGAGGGAAACCATTTACTGGCTGACCATTGACCAATCCGGCTAACGCCTGCTTGGTCCGTTTCAAATTCGATGCGAATTCTCTGGAAATCGAACTGCGCGTTCTGCTATAAATCACCGAGTATGTTTATTGCACGGTTCCGAAGTCCCCTTCGGAACCTGTTTTCTTTTGTGTCTGCTGCAAGCGACGCAGGGAGTGAAGGAAAGAAAAATGGTTGATAAGGTACCGATGACACACAACGGGTTCGTCAAGCTGCAGGAAGAGCTGCGCTGGCGTCAGCAGGAAGAGCGCCCGCGAATCATCGAAGCGATATCGGAAGCCCGCGCCCATGGCGATCTCTCCGAAAACGCGGAGTACCACGCTGCCAAAGAAGCACAGAGCCATAACGAAGGCCGCATCACCGAGCTGGAAGATTTGGTGGCTCGCGCCGAGGTCATCGATCTGTCCAAGATGTCGGGCTCCAAGGTCAAGTTCGGAGCACGGGTGAAGCTCGTCGACGAGGATACGGACGAAGAGCGGATCTATCAGATCGTCGGCGACCAGGAAGCCGACGTGAAGGCCGGCCGCATTTCCATTTCCTCCCCGATCGCTCGCGCGCTGATCGGCAAGGAGGTCGGCGATTCGATCGAGGTCAATGCGCCCGGCGGCTCAAAGGCCTATGAGATCCTTTCTGTTTCCTGGGGCTGAAAACCACAGTAGAAACCACCCGTGCCGGATATACATGACGTCGAGATCATCGCGCCGAATTTCAAGCACCGCCTCTCCGGTGTGACGTCGACGATCGTCCAGCTTGTCCCTTGCCAGGTCAGGCTGGGAATGAAGATTGCGACGATCGGACCGGGCCTGCCCCCTCACCTTCCAAAGCTTGATTGGGGGCAGCTTCGCGGACTGTGGCGACATCCTTCGGCGCGCCCCTGCCGCGTATGGCATGCGCGGCGCAACATCGAGATGGCGTTCGGCATCCTCCTGCGCGACGTCTTGCGCATGCCGGTAAAGCTTCTCTTCACGTCCGCTGCTCAAAGGCGCCACTCCGCCTATACGCGTTGGCTGATCCGCCGCATGGATGAAGTAATCGCCACCAGCGCCCGCTCCGGTTCCTTTCTCCGGGTGCCGCACACCGTCATCCAACACGGCGTCGATCTTGAGCTGTTCCATCCACCGCAGGGTCCGGAAGATACCATCGAGGCTACCGGACTGCCCGGTCGCTATCTGGTCGGCTGCTTCGGACGTGTGCGCCATCAAAAAGGGACAGATCTCTTTGTCCAGGCGATGATCGATCTGTTGCCGCAACACCCCGAGTGGACCGCGGTCATCTCCGGCCGCATAACGGCGGAACACACCGCCTTTGCGGAAAAGCTGAAGGCCGATGTCGCCGCGGCGGGGCTTACCGAACGCATCGTTTTTCTGGGGGAAGTGCCTGACATCAAGGTCTGGTACCGCCGGCTGACGCTCTATGTCGCTCCCTCGCGGAACGAGGGTTTTGGGCTTACGCCGCTCGAAGCAATGGCTTCCAAAACCGCCGTCGTTGCCAGCGACGCCGGAGCCTATGCCGAATTGATCGTCCCGGGCGAAAATGGCGCCATCGTTCCATCAGGCGACGGCGAGGCTCTGACCCGGGCGATAGCACGTTTTCTGCAAGCTCCTGCCATGACGATGCGGCAGGGAGATGATGCCCTGCAACACGTCCGGCAGCATTTCGCGCTGGAAAAGGAAGCGAAGGCGATCGGGATGGTCTACGAACGGCTTCTCGGTGGAGAGCCCGGTTCCCAAGCTTGATGTTGCTGCAGCTTGACGACGTTCATTGGTCGCCGTGAGACTTGCCCGCAAAGCGGTTGTCATAGGCAAGACCGATTTTCGCAAGCGCCGATACGGACGAATGATTCCTGAGCGTGATGCCCTTTTCAGCGGCAACGGTCCGGGCCAGCGTGAAGTAGTCGAGGATACGCCCTTCAGCACGCACGATCCCCGAATAGGCCATGTCCTGCCCGCTCTCGTAGAACCGCGGCTGGGACGCGTTGGAAATATCGATGCCGAGAATGCCGATCAGATCCGGTGAACAATAGAATGCGAACTGAAGAGCGCTGATCGCCACCGAGCCGCCCTGAAACACGCCGCGATCCGGGTCAAGTGAAAGTCCCGCGGAACCGGTCTCATTTAGCCGGATGAAGGAGAAATCACGGATTTCGGCGAGGCTCCGCCGCCGTGCGCCATAGGGTTTGCGGATATCGTCGATCAGCACGATCCGCTTGTCATAGAGCCAGCCAATGCCGCGTTCGCATATTGCCCGGATGACAGCGACCGATAAGAGACAGATGGTCTGTGGTGCGATCTTTTCTTTCATGAGGTCGAAATGACGCCAGACGAAACGCTCGTCCTCGATGGCGATGGCAAGTGGCGCAGGGATCTCGCTGCCGATCAAGTGGATGGCGCCATTAAGAAGGATCGCGCTCGAAGACTCGATGCGTGTTACGTCGCTTTCGGCAATCGATGGCCCTGAGCCTACGATATAGATCCCTGGACCGGCCTCCTGTCGGAGCATGTCAGCCCTATAGAGTGGGGCGATCGCCGCCTGGCGATATCGAATCAGCCCTGGTTGGGTGGCGGGCGGCAGGATGAGCCTCAGCCCCGGAAACCAGTCCTGAACATGAGCACGCGAATTCCCGAGGAAGAGGCGGGTGCCGATCTTGACCAGCGACCGGGAAAACGGACGATTCGCGCGGGCCATGGCTTTTACAATTCCACCAGACCGAGCTTCTTCACCTGCCGGATGGTCAGCATGGTGCGTACCGTATCCACGTGTTCGTTCGCCGTCAGCACCTCGATGACGAAGTCCTGGAACCGGGTGAGGTTCTCTGCCACACAATGCAATAGGAAATCGCTGTCGCCCGAGACCATCCATGCCTGGCGCACCAGCGGCCATTCCATCGTTGCCGTTGCGAATGCCTTGAGATTGGCCTCCGATTGATGCTTGAGGCCGACCATGCAGAAGGCGACGAGGTCAAAACCGAGCTTCGGACTGTTCAGCATGGCGTGATAGCCCTCGATGATGCCACCCTCTTCCAGCTTGCGCACCCTGCGCAGACAGGGCGGCGCGGAGATGCCGACACGATCCGCGAGCTCGACATTTGTCATACGCCCATCTCGCTGCAGTTCCCGCAATATTTTTATGTCGATCGCATCAAGTTCAGCCCGCAACACGTTCATTGCCCTTCTTTGAATTTCCCCGCGCCAGCTTCTATATAAAGCATGGGAATCCGCAAGAAAGTTTCATCAAAGTGATGGATTATTACGACAAGGGGATTTGCTCTGTTGGTAATGCAAGGCTGCCCTTGAATAAATGCATGCAGCGTTCATAAATGAGTCGCAGATCGTGAAACCGCCTGAATCTCCCCATAGCGCCGCTTCCGTCTGCAGTTGTCGAAAGGAAATAGCATGCCCGCCCGCCACACCAAGGTGCTGATCATCGGTTCCGGCCCCGCCGGCTACACAGCTGCGGTCTACGCCGCCCGCGCCCTGCTGAAGCCGGTGCTGATCGCCGGTCTCGAACAAGGCGGCCAATTGATGATTACCACCGACGTCGAAAACTATCCGGGCTTTGCCGATCCCATCCAGGGACCATGGCTGATGGACCAGATGCTGCAGCAAGCAAAGCATGTCGGCGCCGAGATCGTCAACGATCTGGTGACCGAGGTCGATCTCTCCATCCGTCCTTTCATTATCAAGATGGATTCAGGCACCACCTGGACCGCCGATACGCTGATCATTTCGACGGGCGCCAAGGCGAAATGGCTGGGAATCGAAAGCGAGCAGCATTTTCAGGGTTTCGGCGTTTCCGCCTGCGCGACCTGTGACGGTTTCTTCTATCGCAACAAGGACGTGATCGTGGTGGGCGGCGGCAACAGCGCCGTCGAGGAGGCGCTCTATCTTTCCAATATCGCGAAATCCGTGACAGTCGTGCACCGCCGCGATTCCTTCCGCGCTGAAAAGATTCTGCAGGAACGCCTCTTTGCAAAGGAGAACGTCAAGGTTCTCTGGAACACGGAAGTGGCCGAAATCACCGGAACTCCGGCCAAGCCGCCGATGCCGCCATCCGTTTCCGGCGCCCGGCTGCGCAACACATTGAGCGGGGCGATCACTGAGATGCCGATCGACGGGGTCTTCGTGGCGATCGGCCATGCGCCGGCGACTGAGTTGTTCAAGGGCCAGCTGAAGCTCAAGTCGAATGGCTATTTGTGGACTGCGCCCGATTCGACGGCGACCGATGTCGAAGGCGTCTTCGCCGCAGGCGATGTGACCGACGATACCTTCCGCCAGGCGGTTACCGCGGCTGGGATGGGCTGCATGGCCGCACTTGAGGCCGAACGTTATCTGGCCGGGCAAGTGCCCGTCGCCATGGCAGCGGAGTGATGTTGCCGATGAGGGGTGGGGGTATGCCATTGGACTGGGACAAGCTGCGTATCTTTCACGCGGCTGCCGAAGCTGGGTCGTTCACGCATGCGGCCGACAAGCTGCATCTGTCCCAATCCGCCATCAGCCGGCAAGTAAGTGCGCTCGAGCAGGACGTTGGTATCAAGCTCTTCCACCGCCATGCGCGTGGCTTGATCCTCACGGAACAGGGGGAACTACTCTACCGGACGGCCCATGACGTTCTGCTGAAGCTCGAGACGGTTAAGATGCAATTGACCGAGACGACGGAGAAGCCGAGCGGGAAACTACGCGTAACGACGACAGTTGGCCTGGGGCAAGGCTGGCTCACCGACAAGATACAGGAGTTCCTGCAGCTTTATCCGGATGTTCAGATCCAGCTCATCCTCGATAACGAGGAAGTCGATGTGAACATGCGCCATGCCGATTGCGCCATCAGGCTTCGCCAGCCGCTGCAGTCGGATCTGATTCAGCGCAAGCTTTTCACCGTGCACATGCACGTCTACGCCGCCCCCTCCTATATCAACCGTCACGGCGAGCCGCAGACGATGGAGGATCTCGACAATCACCGGATTATAACCTTCGGTGAGCCGGCCCCAAGTTATCTGCTCGACGTCAACTGGCTCGAAATCGCCGGGCGCTCTTCCGACAACAAGCGCGTGCCGCATCTGCAGATCAACAGCCAGACTTCGATCAAGCGCGCCTGTCTGCTTGGCATCGGCATCGCCTGCCTCCCTGACTATATCGTCGGACGCGACCCCGGACTTATCCAGCTCGCGATCAATGCGGATGTGCCCTCTTTCGATACCTATTTCTGCTATCCCGATGAAATTAAGAATGCCGCCAAGCTGAAGGCATTTCGTGATTTCATCGTCAGCAAGGCGCGCAACTGGAACTTCTAATGCATGTCGCGCAAAAGTGTGCAGCGGTTTTGCGGCAACGACATGCATGAAAACAGCAAGCCTTTTTTAGCTGGGGCGACCAGAGACATGCGCAAAATGCATAACTGGCATGCATAAACGAGCATTGTCCGGTGCACATTTAACCACCATATCGCACATAGCTGATGCACATGGTGGCTTTTCCTCCCAGTTCCACCGCAGCAGCTGTTCCCCTCTGGAGGTTTTGACCTTCACACCTATAGGGCCCTGGTTTACTCCGGCGGCCCCTTTTTTTGCCTTTAATTTCCGCTTTCTAGCTTTGATCTCGCAAATGCATAGCTGTCATGCACAAAAAAGCATTGTGCTCTGCACAAATAAACACCATATCGCTCGTGGCTGATGCACATGGTGGCTTTCCTCCCAGTTCCACCGCAGCAGCTGTTCCCCTCTGGAGGTTTTTTGACCTTCACACCTATAGGGCCCTGGTTTACTCCGGCGGCCCTTTTTTTTTGCCTAAAATTTCCTCAGCGCTCAAATGGGTTCACGGCCTTGTGACTTGCCGCATCGAGAAAAGGCGATACATATATCGAGAAAACTCGATATGAATTTCGCACTGCAGCAAACGACGATGGATAGAGACGAGATCCTGAAAGCATTGGCGCACCCTGCCCGGTTGGAGCTTCTGCACAAGCTGAAGAACCCCGAGATACATTTCAGCTCCCAGGCGCATCCCCTGGAAATGGGCGTCTGCGCCAGCCAGTTCGAATGCTCTGGCCTTTCGCAATCAACCGTGTCCGCCCATCTCGGAACCCTTCAGCGCGCAGGCCTCGTCACGACGCGTCGCGTCGGACAGTGGATCTTCTACAAGCGTAACGAGGAAACCATCGCCGCCTTCCTCGACTGCCTCAAACGGGATTTATGACATTTCTCTCGCTTCGGTCGTGCTGACCTAAGCTTGGCTCGGTGACGCTTACGCCCTCATCGCAACGAGCCAAGGAGGCAGCTCCGCCTCATCCCCTCAATCACAGGAAAGCAAAAGGGATCATACATGACAAAGCTTTTCGAGCCCGCGCAGATCGGTGATATCACCGTTGCCAACCGCATCGTTATGGCGCCTCTCACCCGGAATCGTTCTCCCGGCGCCATCCCGAACGATCTCAATGTCGAATATTACCGCCAACGCGCCACGGCCGGCCTCATCATCACCGAGGCGACCGCGATCACCCACCAAGGCCAGGGTTACGCGGACGTTCCCGGCCTCTATAAGAACGAAGCGCTGGAAGGCTGGAAAAAGGTGACGGACGCGGTGCATGCCGCCGGCAGCAAGATCGTGGTGCAGATGTGGCATGTCGGCCGTATCTCGCACACAAGCCTGCAGCCGAACGGCGGCAAGCCGGTCTCCTCTACTGACAAGGCTGCCAAGGCGAAGACCTACATCATCAATCCGGATGGCACAGGTGCCTTCGTCGACACGTCGGAACCGCGTGCGCTCGAAACCTCCGAGATCCCGGGCATCGTGGAAGATTACCGCAAGGCCGCCCGCGCCGCCATCGATGCCGGCTTCGACGGTGTTGAGATTCACGCCGCCAACGGCTATCTCCTCGACCAATTCATGCGTGGCGGCGTCAACGACCGCACCGACCAATACGGCGGCTCGATCGAAAATCGCGCCCGCTTCACCTTCGAAGTCCTGGATGCCGTGACCAAGGAAATCGGCGCCGGCCGCACCGCGATCCGCATTTCGCCGGTCACGCCATCAGGTGATTCCTTCGATCCCGATCCGCAGGCACTCTTCACCTACGTCGTCGAAGGTCTGGCGAAATATGATCTCGCCTATGTCCACATCGTCGAGGGCCAGACCGGCGGCGACCGCGATTACAGGCAGGGCGGCAATCCCTCGTTCGATTACAAGGCGCTTTGCCTCGCCTACGAGAAGGCGGGCGGCAAATCTGCCTGGATGGTCAACAACGGCTACAATCGCGACATGGCGTTCGACGCCGTCGAAAGCGGCCGGGCCGACCTCGTCGCCTTCGGCAAGCCGTTCCTCGCCAATCCGGATCTCGTGGAACGACTGAAGAAGAATGCCCCGCTCAACACGCCCGACCAGCCAACGTTCTACGGCGGCGGCGCAAAAGGCTATATCGACTACCCTGAGCTGGAGAAGGCGATCGCCTGAGCCTCCAAGTCCATTCCCACGAAAATCCCGTCGCCTGACGGGATTTTCATTTGGTGCGCGCTGTATAGACTGCGGCGATGTTCGAATCCTATCTAGATCGCTGGTCGCTCGTCCAGGACGGCACTCCCATCATCACTCCTTCTAGCCACCTTCTCCCTGTTTTCTGGCAGAAGAGGCCGGCGATGTTAAAAATCGCGACCGACGCCGAGGAAAAGTTCGGCGGTCTTCTCATGCGATGGTGGAACGGCGACGGTGCCGCCGCCGTCTATGAATGCGAAGGCGATGCGGTGCTTCTCGAACGTGCCATGGGCCAACGTTCGCTCTTCGATATGGCTATGAATGGCGAGGACGACGAGGCGAGCCGCATCATCTGTCGCACCATCGAGAGACTGCATGTTCCGCGTGACACGCCCCCGGAGCATCTAGTTCCGCTCGATCAGTGGTTCCGGGAGCTGGAGCCGGCCGCGCGCACCTATGGCGGCGTGTTCATGCGCTGCGCCGAGATCGCCCGCCATCTCCTTGCCGAACCTCGAGATCAAACCGTGCTGCATGGCGATGTCCATCACCGCAATATCCTGGATTTCGGCAAACGCGGCTGGCTCGCCATCGACCCGAAGCGGATCCACGGCGAGCGCGGCTTCGACTATGCCAACACTTTCTGCAATCCGGAACTTCCGATTGTCAGAGCACCAGGACGACTGCAGCGACAATTATCGGTCGTCTGCGACGAGGCCAGGCTGGAACCGCGACGAACGCTGCGTTGGATCATTGCCTATGCCGGCCTTTCGGCCGCCTGGTTCCTCAGTGACGGCGACAACGAGAACGCTGGCTCGGATTTGACGATAGCACAGATCGCGCTCGCCGAACTTGAAGCTTAGTCTTTGAAAGACATCACGCAGGCGACAGGCAACCATGGGCGACAAGCGTAGCGCGCACTGCCTCGTCTATCGCTGTGCGCGGCTCCTGGCCAAGTGTCGCAACCAGCCGGTCATTGCGCATGCGCAGCGGCTCTTGCCATAGATAGCGCATTTCACGGAGCTCGCGCATTAGGGCGATGAAGGGTACCATGACCGAAAGCAGCCACCACGGAAACGACTTCACCTTAACGTTGTGACCGACAACGCGCTGAATGGCTGCGACCAGTTGCCTGCCATCCGCATCCCAGAAACCTTCCATATGATAGACCGCGAATGGCGGAAGCTGGTCGGCGCGCTCGATCAGGCGAACCATAATCTCCGCCACGTCCGGCAGATAGGCCCATTGATGACCGACGTCCCGGGCGGCAGGGTTCTTGACGGAGGTCACCGGTTTGCCCTCCGTAATGATGCCCTGAGAGAACCAGCTATTGCGCGCACCTGGTCCAAAGAAGTCGCCGGCGCGGACGATGACGACGCCTGTTCCGCCTTCGGAGGCGAGCTTGAGGCGCCGTTCCATCTCCACGCGGATCGCACCTTTCTTCGTGACCGGATGCTGAGGGCTGTCCTCGGTCAGGATCGGAAAGGCGTCGGGCCCGAAATTATAGACGGTTCCCGGCAGAACGATGCGGGCACCAGCGGCGCGAGCGGCTGCAATCGTGTTGTCCAGCATCGGCAGCACCAGCTTCTCCCAGTCCCTATAGCCGGGCGGATTGACGGCATGGACGATAAGGTTTACCCCCACTGCCGCCTTCAACACGTCGTCCGGCTTCATGGCGTCACCCTGGATCCACTGAAACGCATGCTCCCGCTTGGCAGCGGCTTCTGCGTTGCGGTTCAGCGCCCGGATCCGCCAGCCACGCGCGTGCAGTTTTTGCGCGACGGCGCCGCCAATGCCGCCGGTCGCGCCAAGCACCAATGCGATCGGCCTCTGATTTATTTCCTCGATCATGCTCATCTCCATTGAGTGTGGTGAGCGTGACTCTGGCACCTGCAAATGATAAACAAAATTGTCGAAATATTTGCAGCAGATATACGAAAATATATGAGCTCCATCGAACCGAGTTGGGACTATTACCGCACCTTCCTGGCCGTGCTGCGGCACGGTTCACTTTCAGCTGCCGCCCGCGAGCTTGGGCTGACGCAACCGACCATCGGCCGACACATCGATGCCCTGGAGCAGATTGCCGGCCTCGAGCTCTTCACTCGCTCGCCACAAGGCTTGTTGCCGAAAGAAGCGGCCCTTGAACTGCAACCCTATGCGCAAACGCTGGAGGCGACTTCGGCAGCGCTCTTGCGCGTCGCCTCCAGCCAACGAGCCGAACTCCAGGGCACAGTCCGCATAAGCGCCAGCGATATCGTCGCTGTTGAGGTTCTGCCCCCTATTTTGGCGAAGCTGCAGGAGGCCCGTCCCGGCTTGGTGATCGAGTTGTCGCCATCCAACACGGTCGAGGATCTTTTGCGGCGCGAGTCAGATATAGCCGTTCGCATGATAGAGCCCGCGCAGGCGGTACTGCTCGTCCGGCGCATCGGCGATATTCCGCTTGGTCTCTATGCTCACCGCCGCTATCTGGACCGCCACGGCACGCCAGAGAAGATGGCCGATCTCGCGCGACATAGGATCATCGGCTTCGACCGCCAGACGACCTATATTCGAACGATGGCGAAACGCTTCCCGCTTCTCGACGGCATGAAATTCTCCTTCAAGGCCGACAGCAACCTCGCGCAACTAGCTGCGATCCGCGCCGGTCTCGGTATAGGCATTTGCCAGATAGGCCTTGTCCGAGATAATCCCGATCTCGTCAGGCTTCTGCCGGACTCCTTCGAGATTCCGCTCGGCACGTGGGTTGCCATGCACGAGAACCTCAAATCCTCGCCGCTATACCGAGTAACCTTCGATGCTTTGGTGGAGGGACTGCAGGCCTATGTGAAAGACTCCGTCGAGCGGCGCGCCGGCGGACAGATTGAGGATAGATTTGACCTGCGGGATGGCAGCGTACGAAGCCCTTCCGAAGATCCGCCTGAAACGAACTTCAGCGATGGTGGGAGATGATAACGGCGGCGAAGCGTGGCCGCATCAGAGACGCTCTTGAGCTGGCTC
Organism: Sinorhizobium sp. CB7; assembly: GCF_041357635.1. Classification (NCBI taxonomy): domain Bacteria; kingdom Pseudomonadati; phylum Pseudomonadota; class Alphaproteobacteria; order Hyphomicrobiales; family Rhizobiaceae; genus Sinorhizobium; species Sinorhizobium sp. CB7. The sequence continues at coordinate 14,668 of NZ_JAULLL010000002.1, read as the reverse complement.
AACGAATATCGCGTTCAGACGCTCGGCGCGATCTCGGCTGGAGGAATGTGCCGCCCGCCATCGACAACCTCCGTTTCCGGCCGGTCGCCACCATCTGTATATTCCTCGTGCCACTTGCCCTGCTCGTCCTGCCAGCTGATTTCGGCCGCGTCACCACCGATCTGCTGTTCGGCCGCAACGATACGTGCGGCTTCCAGCGCATCGGCATGGGTCGGGAACGCTTCCGAGTAGACATCTCCAAACCGGTAGGCCCAACCGCCGTCATGCGGCACGACCTCGTAGACCACCTTGACCATGCATATGCCTCCTCTTCGTTTCAAGGCCACGGCTTCCGGATTTCATCCGGTTGGATCGCGGGTTCATCTGGCGAGAATTCAAGAGGACGCCGCGACATCATTCCGGCTGACCGATAGGAACAGTATTCCATCAAATGCGCCGGACTGCAAATTTAGCCGGGTCCGCAGGCACTTGATGCAGAAAATCATTGGCTTAGACTGAAGCGACAATTCAAGGCCGGAGCTGGAAACTTGCGAACATCGCAACTGCTGAAAGAGGAAAGATTTCTGTTAGTGGCGCTCCTGGTCGCGACAATCGCCTACGCTGTGGATCATTCAGTCCTCGAAATGGGTCGAAGCGCCGCACTGATTGCCGCCGCCTTGCTAGTCGTGACGATCGTGCTCGTCTCGATGCGCGTCGCCCATCACGCGGAAATCCTGGCAGTTAAGGTCGGCGATCCTTATGGCACCATGATCCTGACGCTGTCGGCAGTCACCGTCGAGGTCATCATTCTGGCGATCTTGATGGGTGGAGAAAGCTCGCCGACGCTCGTTCGCGACACGATCTATTCAGCGGTCATGCTCGACATCAACGGCATTCTCGGCCTGGCAGCCCTTCTCGGCGGGCTCAAGCATGGCGAGCAACCCTATAATGATGATTCCGGAAAGACCTATGGGGTCATGATCCTGACGGCCATGGGCATCTCCATGGTCGTGCCGGAGTTCATTCCGAGCGCCAAGTGGCATTATTATTCCGCCTTCACGATCTTCGCGATGATCGCGCTCTACGCGCTGTTTTTGCGTATGCAGGTCGGCCAGCACAGCTATTTCTTCAGCTACAGCTACCCGAAGACGGAAATGAGGAAGCACGCCACAGACGAAGAGCACGCGGGCGGTTCCGCCTTCGTCTCCATCGCAATTATTCTGGCAGGCGTAATCATCATCGGCGTTCTCGCGGAATTCATGTCAGCCTTCATGAATGCCGGCCTCAAGGATCTGGGGGCACCGGTTGCCATTACCGCGATCGTCGTGGCCGCAATCTCAGCCGCGCCGGAGATCCTGACAGCACTGCGCGCGGCATTGCGCAATCGCATGCAGGCGACCGTCAACATCGCCATGGGAGCCTCACTTTCGACCGTGATCCTGACCGTGCCCGTTATGGAAGCGATCGCGCTCTATACCGCCCAGCCCTTCATCATGGCGATGTCTCCCGTCCAGACCGTGATGGTCGCAATCACGCTGATCGCCGCGGCCATCAACCTGAACGACGGCGTAACCAACGCCATCGAAGGCATGACGCATTTCATCCTCTTTGCCACATTCCTTATGCTCTCCGCCCTTGGACTTTGAATTCAGCCAATGATGCGAGAAAGCTCAATCGGACTAAGATAAAACTGAATCGAGCCGCCGCGTCGAACAAAAAGCCCGCCGCACCGGCGAGCTTTGATCATGGTCAGAATCCGAGGCGGCTTATTTGCAGGCTGCGCAGAAGCGCTGAATGCGGCGGCAAGCCTCTTCGAGGAGCGCTTCCGATGTCGCGTAGGAGATGCGGAAGTTCGGGCCAAGGCCAAAAGCCGACCCGTGAACGACAGCAACGCCTTCCGCTTCCAAAAGCTCCGAAACGAAGTCCTCGTCAGTCTCGATGACCTTGCCGGAGGGCGCGATCTTGCCGATCAGGCCAGCGCAGGACGGATAGACATAAAAGGCGCCTTCCGGAGTTGGGCAGGAGATGCCCTTGGCCTGGTTTAGCATGGAAACGACGAGATCGCGGCGACCTTCGAAGATCTTCTTATTCTGCGGGATGAAGTCCTGCGGACCGTTGAGCGCTTCGACGGCGGCCCATTGCGCAATCGAGGTGGCGCCCGAGGTCTGCTGTCCCTGGATCATGTCCATCGCCTTGATGAGCTGCAACGGTCCGGCTGCATAGCCGATGCGCCAGCCTGTCATTGCATAGGCCTTGGAGACGCCGTTCATCGTAAGCGTCCGATCATAAAGTTTGGGCTCGACCTCGACCGGTGTGACGAACCTGAAATCGCCATAGGTCAGGTGCTCGTACATGTCGTCCGTCAGGATCCAGACATGCGGATGCTTCAACAGCACATCGGTCAGCGCCTTGAGTTCGGCATGGCTGTAAGCGGCGCCTGAGGGGTTTGACGGCGAGTTGAAGACGAACCACTTCGTCTTCGGCGTGATCACCTTTTCCAGGTCCTCGGCCTTGAGCTTGAAATTGTTTTCCTGCGTTGCCGAGACGAAGACAGGTGTGCCGCCGCAAAGTGCCACCATTTCCGGATAGGAAACCCAGTACGGCGCAGGGATGACGACTTCATCGCCCGGATTGAGCGTCGCCATAAAGGCGTTGAAAAGAATCTGCTTTCCGCCCGTACCGACAATCGTCTGCTCGGGCGCATATTCGAGACCGTTCTCGCGCTTGAACTTCGCGGCAATCGCCTTGCGCAACTCCGGAATGCCCGAGACCGGCGTGTACTTCGTCTCGCCACGGTTGATCGCGTCGATGGCGGCTTTCTTGATATTATCCGGTGTGTCGAAGTCCGGCTCACCGGCGCCAAGTCCGATCACGTCGCGTCCCTTTGCTTTCAGATCGCGGGCTTTCTGGGAAACGGCGATGGTGGCGGAAGGCTTCACACGGGAAAGGGCGTCGGCAAGAAAGGCCATGATGATCGGTCCTGTTGGTTGGAAACAGCAGAAAGCCTGTGGACCGGATTTCTGCGGTTAGCTCTATGTCCAATGTATGACGGCATTTCAAGCACAAAGCTGTCATGGTGACATGATTTCTATTGATTGGTTTGCCAAGGACGTGGCGCCTAAGTCTAAGGTCGCAACCATGACGCGATTTTCTTGCCCGCGCTCCGTAGAAAACGACATATTGCGCCCGGCTTCAATGCTTCAACAGGCGCTTGGTCACCAAGGTCCGGCCGCTGTCAAATCGACATCTCGAACATTCAAAATTTCGTTAACAAATCATAGGCATCACGAAAATGTCATTGCCACAAAGAAGCCGCAACAAATACCGAGCCATGCCGCAATTCGGTCGCGATGGAGCCGCCATCGCGGTGCTCTTTTAGCGCCAGATAATTGCTATTTGAGGACGAGCCATGTTTTTTGATGATGCACTTGCGACCAAGCGCCTCCAGCAAGGATCGAGCGCCATGGCTGACAGATATTCCACGGACGAATGGAAAGCCGACACGTCAGCCTATGAAGCACTGCCGAGCTATCTAGAACTGGAAATGGCGGCAGCGGCCGCGCTCGCCATGTACGTCGAACCGACGGAGGAGCCGGCCTCAACGAAGAAGCCAATGAAGCCATCTGCCCTGATCCAGCTTTCTCCGATCGAAAAGATCATCACAGTCGGCATTACCGCCATTGCTCTTTCAAGCCTCGCCCTCATCAGCAATGGTCACTACGTGAAGGCGGAAACCGAGCTTTCTCAGGCGATCCTCGATCATGGCTTGGACCCTGAGCTGCGCAGAGACGGTGTCGAATTTCGGACCGATTTCATGACTGAGCCGGAGGTGTTGCGTCCGCAACATGCGGTGATGCCAGTGAGTGTCGACGGCGGGGCGCTCAGTTCAGCGGATACGCTATAGTTCGACAACGAAGGTATTGCGCTTAGCTGGCAGGTGCAGCCAATCAACCGCCAAACACAAATGCGTTATCCGGCGACACCCTCCCCCAGGATGACTTGAAGCGGAAGACGCGCCGCGCCACGTTGCATGCGGGAAGCGGCGCAAAGGGGGACATCACAATGGCTTTCTATTATACCGGCTTTTGCGGTCCGGCTCGCTCAGCGACGATGGCGCTGGCAATCGCCCTGTCCGCCTTTACCCCAGTTATCGCAGCGCCCCCGGAAGACGTAAGCACGCAGGAAGTCACGGTGCATGTGGAAACGATCGCTGATGGCCTTGATCATCCCTGGGCGGTAGAGGTGCTGCCCGATGGCGCCTTCATCGTGACCGAGCGTGTAGGTCGCATTCGCATCGTCCGCGATGGAAAGGTCAGCGATCCGATCGGCGGGCTGCCGAAAATCCATGCCCGCGGACAGGGCGGCCTCATGGACGTCGCCCTCGCCCCTGATTTCGCCTCCACGCGGAAGCTCTATCTGACTGCCTCAGTACCCAAATCTGGCGGCTCCGGAACCGCTGTCTACAGCGCGACGCTTTCCGGCAATGAGAGGCGCCTGGAAGACCTGAAGCAAATCTTCGCGATGAAACGCTTTACCTCCGGTAATATCCAATACGGCTCTCGCATCGTGATCGCTGACGATGGCAGCCTATTCATCGGTATCGGTGACCGCGGCGACAGGGATCGTTCCCAGGATTGGCAGGACGATGCCGGTTCAATCATTCACATCAACACAGATGGAAGCATCCCTTCCTCCAACCCAGATCCGGGAGGCTCCAAAGGCCTGCCCGAAATCTGGTCCAAGGGCCACCGCAATCCTCAGGGAATCACTTTCGATTCCGCCGACGGCAAGCTCTACACCGTCGAACATGGCGCACGCGGCGGCGATGAGATCAACGCGCCCGAACCGGGCAAGAATTACGGCTGGCCGATCATTACCTATGGTCGCGACTATTCTGGCGCTGAGATCGGCGAAGGCACTGCCAAGAAAGGACTCGAGCAGCCGCTCCATTATTGGGACCCATCGATCGCGCCAGGCGCCATTGCCGTCTACCGCGGCAAGATGTTCCCAGAGTGGGATGGCGATTTCCTCATCGCCGCTTTGAAATACCAGCTCCTGTCGCGTATGCAGCGCGACGAAAGCGGAAAGTTCGTCGCCGAGGAGCGCGTGTTCAATGGCGACTATGGCCGCATCCGTGATGTCATCGTTGCGCCCGATGGTGCATTGCTCATGGTCACCGACGAGGATGACGGCCGGCTGCTGCGTGTGTCGCGCGCTACCCGCCAGGAAGGCTAATGCATGTCGCGCAAAAGTGTGCAACGCTTTTGCGGTACGACATGCATGAAAACAACAGTCTGAAGCTTATCGGCAGCGGGCACCACCACGCATAAAATCAGCACCAATGCTCGATCGAGGCTTATGTATAAGAAGAAAAGGTGTTATTGCGGTTTCCACGCGTCCGATGGGGCGTGATCTGTTCATACTCCTTCCCGACATCAAGGGTGAAAATGACGCGCATCCAGGCGAATCTCGTTCTGTTGCTCGCCGCTGCGATCTGGGGCGGCGGCTTCGTTGCCCAGTCGACTGCCATGGCGGCGATAGGCCCGCTCTGGTTCATCGGGCTACGCTTTGCCGTGGCTACGCTCGTCGTCCTGCCCTTCGTCCGAACTGAATCGCGCAGAGCGTCTGCCAAGCTTACTCGCAGGCATATGGTCCTGTTCGTTACGGTCGGATTGGCTCTGTTCGGTGGTGCCGTTACGCAACAGATCGGCTTGAAGACGACGACTGTTACGAACTCCAGTTTCATCACCGGGCTCTACGTGGTTTTTGTGCCGCTGATCGCGGTTATATTCCTTCGCCGCCCGCCTCACTGGATCATATGGCCTGCCTCGGCCATGGCGCTGACTGGAATCTATCTCCTCTCGGGCGGCGCGCTGTCCGGCCTCACGACAGGCGATCTTCTGACCGTGATTTGCGCAGGCTTCTGGGCGATCCAAATCACCTTTGCGGGTATCGCTGTCAGAGAAACCGGTCGGCCACTTGCCCTTTCAGCCACGCAATTTGGCGTGACGGCAGTCGCCGCTCTTGCTATCGCCGTATTGATGGAACCCGTGAGCCTCGAAGCGGTCCGCGCCGTCCTCGGTGAAATCCTCTATGTCGGCATTTTTTCATCTGGCCTCGCCTTCGTGCTGCAGGTCATCGGTCAGCGCTACACGACATCCTCGCAAGCGGCGATCTTTCTCTCATCGGAAGCACTCTTCGGGGCCACACTGGGCGCCCTGCTCCTCGGCGAAACCATTTCTCCGCTCGGTTATGTCGGCTGCGCGCTGATGTTTACCGCGATGTTAATGGTCGAGCTCGTCCCGGAATTGACTCGCCGCCGCCTCCAGCTCGCCGGCTAATGCTGCCACCAGCCTATCCGGTTAGCGCCATCGCAATTTTTTTATGTATCGCTAAATCGCGCTAAAGCCGAGCATCTGAGGTAAAATCTACCAAGAACTGCATTACAACCGATATAAAAGATGACCTCCAGCGGCTGCAAGAAGTTGAATTTTGCGGCGATGGTCGACAGGGTCGGCGAGATCGAGTGTGCCCTTAACGACACGTTAAAAAACTTTTGCTTGCTAATTTCGAATAAACGCAGCACTCTCGAACGCGTTCGGGCATTTTGCGAGCATGGGAAGTCCTTATAAACAATGCGCGCCGGAAACGCTAATATTCCGGTCAGCCTGATTTTTGAAGATGATGCACGAGAGTCACGTCAAAAATCACGCCGAGGTACTGGGACCTTTTCCTCACATTTCGAGAACTGCCTGCCCACGCCCCACAAGGGCAATAGTGTAATGCTGCCCGTGTGGATGGCGGGCAGAGAGAAAAGGACCTGACGCATGGCCGAGACTGGCACCGTAAAGTTTTTCAACACCGATAAAGGCTTCGGCTTTATCAAACCGGACAAGGGTGGCGCCGACATCTTCGTCCACATTTCTGCCGTACAGGCTTCTGGCCTGGCCGGACTGACTGAAAATCAGAAGGTAAGCTTCGACACAGAACCGGATCGCCGAGGCAAGGGACCGAAGGCCGTCAATCTGCAGATTGCTGGCTGAAGTCTCCAAAAGGCTTTCAATCCGAGTTGAAGCCCGGCAGACATGCCGGGTTTTCTCATTCAGCCTGCATTCAGCTTGTCGCCCCTAAAGTACCGCAATCGATGCATAGGAAGCCGATATCCGGTTCCCATCAAGGATACGACATCATGAACAGGCTCGCCAAAACGATTCTTCTCTCCGCCACCACCGTTGCGCTTACCCTGTCGTCCATCGGCGCGGCGTCAGCGGGTGACTGGCGGCATCATCACGGTGATGACGCGCTTGTCGGCGGTGCCGTCGGTCTTGCTACGGGGCTGATCGTCGGCTCGGCGATTGCCAATAGTGGCCCTCGCTACGTCGAGCCCGCTCCTGTCTATGTTGAGCCGGAATATGAGCCTGTTCCGGTCTATCGCGCTCCGCGGCGCGTCTATGTCGAGCGCGATTATTATCCCGACCCGCCACCAGTTCGGGCCGTTGGACTGGAGCCCTGGTCTCCTCAATGGGAACGTTACTGCGCCTATCGTTACCGCTCGTTCGATCCGGGTAGCGGCACCTATGTCGGGTATGACGGCGAGCGCCGTTTCTGCACGGCCGGCTGACCGGAACGCCTTTTTGGAAGATAAATAGCGCCGCCTAAAGCCTGTCGCGTGATTGACGCGACAGGCTTTAGGTTATTGTTTTTATGCATGTCGTTCCGCAAAACCGCTGCACACTTTTGCGCGACATGCATTAGATCAGGATGATTTCAGGCCGAATCGGCTTGAAATTTGAATCCCTGATCTACATCAAAGAGTTAGAGCGGGATTTTAGCCGAAAACCGCTCACACTTTTCGGCATCCCGCTCTGTAGCGGCGCTTTTTTGTTTCATATGCCGCGCAGGAAGGGGTTCGTGCGACGCTCCTCGCCGATCTGTCCGCCGGGTCCATGACCGCAGATGAAGCCAACGGTATCGCCGAGCGGCAGCACCTTATCGCGAATCGAATCCAGAAGCTGCTGGTGATTCCCGCCTGGAAGGTCTGTCCGTCCGATCGAACCGTTGAAGAGCACGTCGCCGAGATGCGCGAAGTTCTGCTCCCGGTTGAAATAGATCACATGGCCCGGCGCGTGTCCCGGACAATGGTAGACCTCGAAGACATGGTTGCCGAAGGAGACCCTGTCGCCGTCCTTCAGCCACTGATCCGGAACAACATTCTGCATTCCCGCTGGAATGCCATAGGTCTGTGCCTGGGTCTCGATCCGTTGCAGCAGCGGCAGATCGTCCTCGTGCGGACCAATGATCTTGATATCGAGCGCCTCCTTCAACGCCTTTGCGCCGCCTGCATGATCGAGATGGCCATGCGTAAGCCAGATCGCCTTTACGGCGATGCCATTTTCTCGAATTGCTTGCAGAATGACATCGACATCGCCGCCCGGATCCACGACGACACCCTCTTTCGTTTCCGGGTCGAAGAGAATGGTGCAGTTCTGCTGGAACGGTGTGACCGGGATGATGCCGGCCTGGAGCATGCCCATGGAGCGCCTCGTGCTTTGCTTGTCTCGTCCATGGGATATAGCGGCAAATGTCGGCGAAAACAGCCTCGATACTGCATCGGCTGACGGATTGCCCTTACGGATTACAGGCAGACACACAGCGTGAGGGAACCTCCCCATGTAGCAGACGTTTTCATTTCATCGGCAATAAGTGGAGAAAATGACCATGAAGAGAAACATTCTGCTGGCAGGTGTCTTTCTCGCCGTAAGCGCCGGATTCGCCCAGGCAGAAATGACCGCAACCGTTGTCAGCGATCTCAACGTTCGGGCCGGCCCGGGGCCGCAATATCCATCAGTGGGCGTCCTTACCCGCGGTTCCTCCACACTCCTTGATGGCTGCATCGAAGGCAGCCGGTGGTGCCGCATCGATGCTAACGGTGTGCGCGGCTGGGTCTATGCGCAGTATCTCAGCGTTGACCGGAATGGTGGCCCAGTGATCGTCGAAGAGCACCGCGCCGATCTCGGCGTACCGGTGGTAACCTATGAGACGACCGGCGCAGTCGTTCCTGCGGCGCCGCAACCCGCTCCGGGCGACGAACTGATAGGCCCGGTTGAAGCGGTTGACGCCATCACACCGCCCGAGACAGTGAGGACTTATATCGACACCAACCCTGTCGACACTGTGCGCCTGCGCGGTGATGTCGTGGTCGGCGCGCAGGTTCCCTCCAACGTCGTCGTGCGCGAGATACCGGATTATGACTACCGCTATGTCCGCATCAACGATCGGCCGGTTCTGATCGATCCGGGCACGCGGCGTATAGTCTATGTCTACCAGTGATAGGAACTGGTGCATGACTCCAAGAGAGACGAGAGAGACGGCCCTATGGCCGCCTCTCTCGATGAACGGAGAAATGCAAATTTCTCGCATGAGTTGCCTCCCATTCCATCCCCTACCAAAATATAATAATATGCTAAAATTGCAGGTGATACCCGGTGGTGGATATCAACTGTAAGGGGTCGGTTCCGAGAGCAAACCGATGGTGGAGGAAGTCATGGAAACCTTGGTGCCACTTATAACTCAAGTCGTCGCCGGTGCTATTGGCGGCAATGCAGCCAGTGCTGCGCTGAAGCAGCAGGCAATCAATGCTGTTGCCCGAACCATTGCAGGTGCGGTGGGCGGAATCGGCGGTGGTATCCTTCTGAGCATGATGGGCGGTGAAGCCGCGATGACTGGACTTATCGCTGACGGTATCGGCGGCCTGATCGGCGGCGGCGTTCTCTCGAGCATCGTAGGCGCCGTTATGGCGCGGCGCGCATAGTTGCGTCGGAAAGCCAGCCGGATGAGCTGCTGCATGGTTCTTGAAATCAGACCGATTTAAGGAGGAACCATGCAACAAATCAGAGTGCTACAGCGACCTTGAGCGCACGGCGCTGTAAGAGCGTTGCGCCCCGGCTTGCCATCGACTTTCTGTTCCTATTCGGCGGCTACCGCTGCCGGATAGACCTCCTTGATGTAGTCGCTCATCAGCGTTTCGGAGATCGTCGACGGCGTGAACCTGTACGGCCCGATTTCGGATACCGGTGTCACTTCGGCAGCAGAGCCCGTCAGGAAGCATTCACTGAAAGTCGCGAGTTCTTCCGGCATGATTGCCCGTTCGATGACCTGAATGCCGCGCCGCTTCGCAAGCTCGATCACCGTCTGGCGCGTAATCCCATTGAGGAAGCAATCCGGCGTCGGCGTATGAATGACACCGTCCTTGACGAAGAAGATGTTGGCGCCCGTCGCTTCCGCCACTTGGCCGCGGTAATCGAGCATCATCGCGTCCGCGTAGCCTTTGGCTTCGGCGGCATGCTTCGATATGGTGCAGATCATATAGAGACCAGCCGCCTTCGAGAGGCACGGTGCGGTCCTTGGGTCGGGACGACGATACTCCGCAATATCGAGACGGATACCCTTGAGCTTTTCGGCCGGATTGAAATAGCTTCCCCATTGCCAGATGGCGATGGCGACATTGATCCTGCTGTTTTGGGCCGAAACACCCATCATCTCGCTGCCGCGCCAGGCGATGGGGCGGACATAGGCATCGGAAAAACCCTGTCGCTTGAGAAGCTCGATGGTTGCCGCGTCGAGCTCTTCCACGCTGTAGGGAATCTTGAAGCCGAGGATCTCCGCGGACTTGTGAAGTCGCTGATTATGCTCGGTCAATTTGAAGACACGGCCACCATAGGCGCGCTCGCCCTCGAAGACGGCGCTCGCGTAGTGGAGCCCATGCGTCAGTACATGAATCTTGGCGTCCTTCCACGCGACAAACGTGCCATTGAACCATATTTCTCCATCCAATTGGTCAAAAGGAACTGAAGCCATCTGTCTATCCTCCGGCGCAAACGCGCCATGACTGTTGATTATTGTCCCCGTTACGTTTTATCCACTGATGCCAAAGGGGAAAACGCGTTTGACGCGGGGTTGCAGAACCGGGCCGGCTTCTCAGACAAGAAATGCTCCTCCGTCCGGGATCCGCAAGGTTCGGGGAACCTATCAGTGGCAAAAATTTGCGTCAACGAAGCCGGCCTATTTTTGCAGACGTTTCCCTTAGAGCCGGATGATTTCAGGTCGAATCGACCTGAAATCTGAATCCGTCTCTAAATTAAAAAGTTGGGGCGGGATGTTGCCCGAAAACCGCGCACACTTTTCGGCATCCCGCTCAAGCGTGCAATCAAGAAAGGAAATGCCAGGTGCCACGACAGACCAGCTCGAAAGCAGCCAAGCCGGAGCCGCTGGCCACACCGATGCAGAACACAGAGAACATCGATTTCGAGATCATCGAGCTCTTCTTTTTCGCCTATCGCGATTTCGTCTCTGATCCGGATGCGATTCTTGCGAAAAGCGGCTTCGGCCGAGCGCATCATCGGGTGGTCCATTTTGTTAACCGTGAACCCGGCATGACAGTTGCCGATCTTCTGGATACATTGAAGATCACGAAGCAGAGCCTCGCAAGGGTGCTCAAACAGTTGATCGATTCAGGTTATATTTGTCAGGTGGCAGGCCCTGAAGATCGCAGACAGCGCAAGTTGTATCCGACGGCATCGGGACGCGCGCTTGCCCTTGCCTTGGCAGGGCCGCAATCGCGCCGCATTGAACACGCATTCGAAGGCGCTACCCCCGGAGCGCGCGAAAGCGTCAGGGATTTCCTCCAGGGGATGCGGAACCGGAAAGAGACCTAGACCGAGAAAAGGACGACGATGGCAATCATTTCAGATGATGCGGCTCACCTGCTTGTGGTTGATGACGACACGCGCATTCGCGCCCTTCTCAATCGCTACCTGACGGAAAACGGCTTTCGCGTCACCGTTGCCGCCGACGGAGCCGAAGCACGACGCAAGCTTCAGGGCCTCGATTTCGATCTCATCATCATGGACGTAATGATGCCTGGTGAATCGGGCCTCGCTCTCACCAAGGGTCTGCGCGCCATCAAGAACGTGCCGATCATCATGCTGACTGCGCTGACCGAGGCAAACTCGCGCGTAGCGGGACTGGAGGCCGGAGCGGACGACTATCTGGCCAAACCATTCGACCCCCGCGAGCTCGTGCTGCGCGTGAACAATATCCTGAGGCGCAATAATTCCGCCGACACGCCGAAGATCGAGCAGATCATGTTCGGTCCCTTCACCTTCTCCCTCGTCCGTCGGGAGTTGAAGAAATCATCCGAACTCATCCGGCTGACAGACCGCGAACAGGAAATCATGCTGCTCTTTGCCAAGCGCGCCGGCGACACCATTCCAAGGCACGAGCTGATCGGCAATGACGCGGAAGTGGGCGAACGGACGATCGACGTCCAGATAAACCGCCTGCGGCGCAAGATCGAGGACGATCCGGCCAATCCGGTATGGCTTCAGACGGTGCGTGGAATAGGATATCGCCTGAGCATCGATTAATATGGCGTAGGTTCTGGCGGGATCAGCGGCAAGATGGCAATACTCGACACCATACGGCGTGAATACCAGAACTCGTCAGTTCCGAGATTACGCCGATTGGGCTGGTGGTTGCGGCGTCGGCTGCCGACAGGGCTTTACGTCCGCTCCCTGCTCATCATCATTATTCCAATGATCCTTCTGCAGTCGGTTGTCGCCGCCGTTTTCATGGAGCGGCACTGGCAGATGGTCACGCAGCGGCTTTCCATGGCCGTTACGCGCGACATTGCGGCAATCATAGACATCATACAGACTTATCCCGAGGATACGGATTATAGCGAGATCATCCGCATCGCTCATGACAAGCTCAATCTAAACATTTCAATCGAACCCGGAGGCGAACTGCCCCCTCCGCGCTCCAAGCCGTTCTTCTCCATCCTGGATGGGATTTTGAGCGACGAGATCAAGGATCAGGTTCACCTCCCCTTCTGGATCGACACCCTTGGCGACTCGAGATTCGTCGAGATTCGCATCAAGCTTCCCGACAAGATTTTGCGTGTCTTTACCCGCCGCAGCCAGACCTATGCATCGAACACCCATATCTTCATCCTCTGGATGGTCGGTACGTCGCTGGTGCTGATCGGCATTTCGATCCTCTTCCTTCGCGGCCAGATCCGCCCGATTCTCACGCTTGCCCAGGCGGCTGAAAGCTTCGGCAAGGGGCAGAAACCCGATAATTTCCTTCCGCGTGGCGCCGATGAAGTACGCCGGGCTGGCCTCGCCTTCATCCTGATGCGCGAACGCATCGAGCGGGCGATGGAGCAACGCACCGCCATGTTGAGCGGCGTCAGCCATGACCTGCGCACCATCCTGACGCGCTTCAAGCTGCAGCTCGCTCTTGTGGGAAACAATCCCGATCTGCAGAGCCTCAATGAAGACGTTGAAGACATGCAGACTATGCTCGAGGGCTATATGGCCTTCGCTCGCGGCGAGATCGAAGAGGATGTCGGTTCGCTGAAACTCAGCGAGATCTTTGAGAAGATCGAGGCCGATTTCGAGCTGCACGATAAGTCACTAACCTACAGCATCGAAGGTGACGACAGTATTCTCGTGCGCCCGAACGCCTTCTCACGCCTCATCACCAATCTGGCCTCCAACGCCCGGCGCTATGCGAATACGCTGAAGATCGACGCCAAGCATGGCGTCAAATGGCTGACGGTGACTTTCGATGACGATGGACCCGGCATTCCCGAAAGCGCACGCGAGGATGTCTTTAAACCGTTCTTCCGTCTCGACGAAGCGCGCAATCTTGACGATTCTGGAACCGGGCTGGGGCTTTCGATCGCTCGCGACATCGCCCGCAGTCACGGGGGTAATGTCACCCTTGGCGACAGCCCGCTGGGCGGCTTGAGGGCGACGATCCGCATTCCGGCCTAATGCATTTCGCGCAAAAGTGTGCAGCGGTTGTCTAATCGCATTGCCTTAGTCAAGGGCCGTTTTGGCATTCGGCATTGGCCGTTTTTGAGAACGGGGCAACGCGACATCTTCGATTGGTTGGGCGATGCTGTCTTCAAAGCTGTCCAGCGCCGGGAGCAGGGTTGTCTCCGCGGTCGACAGATGGTCGCCGCATAATGGGTCTCCGCAGGCAGGACCTTCCTATGTTTTGCGCGCAGTCTCGATGAGCTGCGGCCGCTACAGCGGAATGATCCGACCCACGCCCGCAGCTGGGACGCTCAGTGCCTCAAATCAGGCTTGACGCACGGAGGCAAGAAGACCTGACACTTCGCTTATGCCGCAGCGCCGGCCAATCTGTTGAATCCTTCTCCTGTCTTGAGCATGGTGTGCATGATGACCGCAAGCTTTCGGGCGAGCGCCACCGCAGCGCGCTTGAAGCCCAGCCGCTCACGCAGCTTAAGCCCCCAGCTTTTGAGACTGCTCTCGTTCCTGGCACTGGTTCTCGTGAGGATCACCGTCGCCGCTTCATAAAGCAGCCCCCGCAGATGGGGGTCGCCTCTTCGAGAGATATGGCCGTCGTAGTCGACCTCGCCTGACTGGTAGCGCCGCGTTGTCAGCCCGAGCCAGGCGCCCACCGAGCGCGACGTTTTGAAGTTGGCTGGATCTTCAATCGCGGCGACATAGGAGACGGCCGTGACGGCGCCAATGCCCGGGATCGTCATCAACCGCTTCGTAGCCTGGCTCTCCCGTGCTGCTGCGATCAGCTGGCGATCAAGATCGGCCGCGCGCCTGCGTATGCCGCACCACGCCTCAAGCAGAGGCAATATGATCAT